>NZ_OY781873.1:2400000-3000000 GCF_963677075.1 uncultured Sphaerochaeta sp.
TGATCATTGATTTTGCTCTCGGATGCTCTTGCAAAGTAGTCATGGCTGATTATCGATTGGCACCAAGGTATCCATACCCTTACGGACTGGAAGACTGCTTTTCAGTCTATCAATGGACTACTCAACATGCAAAGGAACTCTCCATCGATCCTGGTCGTATCGCTATCTACGGGGATAGTGCTGGAGGTGCACTGGCCTCTGGATTGACACATTTGATCAGGGATCGCTCACAGCAGATGCCACAGTTCCAGATGCTTATCTATCCGGTCCTTGATGCAAGGTTATCCACTGATTCCATGCAGCAATATGTTGATACCCCTATCTGGAACGCAAAGCTCAATGCCAAGATGTGGAAACTCTACCTTGCAGGGAAAAAGGGTTCATACGCCTCCCCAAATGAGATTATCTCATTGGAGGGATTGCCAAATACCTATATTGAGGTCAATGAGTTCGATTGTCTCAGGGATGAGGCAATCGAGTACGCAAAGAAACTCCAAAAGACCGGTATTGAAGTGAATCTGGTGAAGACAGAGGGGACTGTCCATGGGTTTGAGCTGAACTATGAAAGCAGCTATACCCAGATGATCATAGGCCAACGGATAGCGTATATGAAGGAGCAGTTTGCCTTAAGATGATTGCTCTCCTTCAAACACATTCTTTGTCATTCATAGACAAAATATGCACTGTTCAGTATCGCATCACCAAACAGTGCATAGATTCCAAAAAATTGAAAAAGTAACACAAACTATCGTAACGTCAATCCCAAATCCTCAAGCATAGCCTTTCCATACTCGATCGAGATGGCATAACTGAAACTTGATTCATACCCTGGAAGGGACCCCCTGACAAAATCCCCACCCTCTTCTTTTGGAACAAAAAGGCCCATCATGATACCAATGACTCTTCCGTCGTCATAATTGACCAGCGGACCTCCTGCCATCCCAGTATGCATGGCTCGGTCGAACAGAAAAAGATTCACAGAATCCCTGAGTGAAACTTTAGAGGCAATAATTCCACTCTGTACAGCAAGGTTCTGTAGGTCCTCATGTCCGAAAGGGAATCCAAATCCTAGTACCGAAGAACCCAGTTGTACGGACTCGACATTTCCTACCATATGGTCAGGAGTATCGATGATTAGGGGCTTTGTGAAGCGAAGCAGCGCAGTATTGGTTGTATGATCGGCTTTGATAACCTCCACAGGGATTGCCTGGACCACATCAAGACTGAGTGGAGAGAACGCCTCTGGATTGCTGGGTCGAGCTACCATCAACCCCTCATAGTTCTCTTCCAGCAAGTAGGTGGCAGTAAGGAGGTATCCCTGTTCATGTACGAGAAAGGCCGTTCCCAGGAAGACTACTACATCTTCTTGTTGTCGTAACAAGAAAAAACATCCACCTGCATATTTTTGACTGATCTGTTTAAACATCTGATTTCTCCTGTTGTTTTTTCTTGGATTTCTTATGGAATCTCACAAGAGGAGCCTCTCCACTCTCAATCTGGAAATGACGGGTCTTCAGTTTTCCCGTTTTCACAGAGAACGTCTGCACCCCGGTATACTCGTTCAAGCCCTTCTTAAGGCTATAGGTAAGTAGAAGCAGGACTACCGCAAAGGGGAGCCCAGTTGCAATGACCGCTGACTGGAGCGCAACAAGGCCTCCACTGAGTAACAGGGCAGCTGCCACCACACCTTCCAGGATTGCCCAAAAAAGCCGCTGGGGAATTGGTGGATCTGGATTACCGCCAGCTGTAATGATATCGATTACCATGGAACCGGAATCAGATGAGGTGACAAAGAAACTCACCACAACCAATACCCCAAGAACAGATAGAACTGAAGAGAGCGGGAAATGTTCCAACAGAAGGAAGAGAGAAAGCGGTACATTCTCGGTTACCCCTTGGCCAAGATTACCTCCCTTGAATAGGTCAATATAGAGGGCAGAATTACCAAATACAGTGATCCACAAGAAGGTAACGAGTGTCGGGATCAAAAGTACTCCCATAAGGAATTCCCGGATGGTCCTGCCCCTGGAGACACGAGCGATAAACATGCCTACAAAGGGAGACCAAGCGATCCACCAAGCCCAGTAGAAGACAGTCCAGTCATTCTGCCAGGATGCATTCTCAAATGTTTCATTCCATGTAGCTATCTCAGCGAACGAAGTGAGATAAGCACCAATATTCTCGACAAACCCGTTTGCAATAAAGAGCGTGGGGCCAAAGACGAACACAAACACCAATAGGGATAAGGCGAGCCAAATATTGAGCTCTGAGAGCTTTCTGATACCAGCATCAAGTCCCCTGACTACTGAGATTGTTGCAATCGTGGTAATCCCTGCTATAAGAAACAGCTGCACAAGAGGGCTCTGCTCGAGACCGGTGAGGTGATTCAGTCCTGCATTGATCTGCTGTACACCAAATCCGAGGGAGGTGGCAACACCAAACAACGTAGCGATGGTTGCCAGGATATCGATTAGATTACCCCATCCCCCGTTGATCTTCTCACCAAGAATTGGATAGAAAATTGATCTGATGGACAGCGGTTGGCCCTTATTGAAACTGAAGAAAGCCAAGGCAAGCGCAACCAGTGCGTAAATTGCCCATGGATGCAGACCCCAGTGGAGGAATGTATACTTCATGGCATTCTGTGCAGCTTCGGCCGCAGAATCAGCAGGAACCGGGGGAACCATGAAATGGAACATTGGTTCGGCTACACCGTAGAAGAGCAAGCCTATTCCCATTCCAGCAGAGAAGAGCATGGCAAACCAGCTGAGGGTACTGAAATCTGGTTCGGCGTCATCCCCCCCCAGTCGTATATCCCCATAACGGCTGAACATCAAATAGAGTACGAACAGCAGGATAATGTTCACTGAAAGCGTGAAAAACCAACCAGCGTTGGTGGAAATCCCATTAAGAAGAGGGTTGAATATATTCCCCAGCATCTCGTTGAAGAATACCGAAACAATGACAAATCCTATGATAAGGGAAGCGGAGGTGAAGAACACCACGGGATGGATGTCAAAGTCAAGTTTACGTTTGGTAGATGGTTTTTTCTGTTTGATATCAAAGCTCCTTATATATAGCTACTAGCATAATCATAATTCTGCTCTGATTGAAAACCAATACAGGATATCTGTCAATAGGCGTAAATTGTCCCAATTTTATTCGCTAGAGGACAAAATAACTATATTGTATCTATTAGTAATTACGTACAAATATGTTTATGATGTGCTACCTCTAACGATTATTGGATGAACAGGCAAGCTTCGCATACTTCTTCTTGTACACATAACGCATCAGATGGGTATCCAGATATGGAAGTGGCTTCACCTGCGCACAGGAGAGTTTAAGCAATGCAGCTTTGCTGTTCTTTTGGACCAGTGTTGCAACCGCAAGAGCCTCTGACTCACTGCTGCCCATACAAAGTGCACCAACTCCTTCAATAAGCATTGCATCACGATGCTTGAGGTGTAAGGATCCTATTCGATTCTGTTGGTATATGTGTACTGAAGGGCCGGCTATCTGTGCGAAATCGTCGAGATACGCGTTCAGATTTTTACCTCTCTTGCTTACCTCCAGAACCTCCTGGGAGGTAAGTAAGAGGATAGAGATGCAATCCTTCTTACTCTTCATTATCAAATTCGCCATTGCCTGCAATGAAGGAAATTCATTGCTTGTATACGTCACTTCCTCACCATCTCTCTTAGCAAAAGTACGTATATGCACTTCCCCATCGAAAGAGGAAAGAAGTGGGGCGAGATTGAAGACCTGATCCTTGCATAACCCTTCCAAGGCTTCAGCAATACTGAAAGCCTCTTGCGGACTGGATCCAAAACAAAGCGCACCATGGTTAGCCATCAGGACTGCAGGGCTTGCACAGTTCTCAAGAACCTTTCCTACCCGATTCCTCAAAGCCTTTGTACCTGGTAATCCGTATCGTGAGGTGGGTATGGTCTCTCCAAGCAATTCTCTCCACTCATCACTAATGGATAGGTCATTGCCAACCAGACTCATCAGAGAAGCCATCTCCTGATGAGTATGTATGACACAGTTTACATGGGGATGTTTTCTATAGACCAAGGCATGGATTCCTTTCTCGGAGGAAGGTTTCAGAGAGCCTGTATACGCTAGTCCCTCCAGCGAGACCAATACCAATTGGTCCTCCGTCAGGTGCTCATAGGACTTACCGCTGGGGGTGATAAGGAAATGATTACTCCCTACCCTGCAACTGATATTTCCCCATGTTCTTGCAACCAATTGCGAGGCAACCAATTTTTTCGTTGCTTCCAGTACCGCCTGTTTTGCTTCCTGAAGTTCCATACGTCAATCCTTGATACACTCAATCTGGGAAAATACCCGGTCGAAGGCTTTCAGTGACTCGTCAATCATTTCTTCAGTATACGCTGCACTGGTGTAGAGTCTGCTTCCCGCCAACGTTACCAACCCTTCGGCCATGTAGGCTGCACCCATATACTCCATCTCTTTCTTTCGTTTTGAAGTTTCTGCAATAACGTGGGGGATTGTCCACGGTTTCTTCCAATTGACGGAAAAGTGCATGGTGCCTACCGTCTCCAGATGACAGATGGAACCTTGGTTGAATGCCACAAATGGAAGAGAATGCTTTTCTATAAGTGATTGCAGTCCTTTGGTAAGTCGGTCCCCCATGAGGCCGGCCCTCTGGCAGGCATTACTCTTGTCTATCTCCTCCAAGGTATAGTACCCGGCAACACAGCTCAGGGGTGTTGCGGCCATCGTACCCCCAACCAGGGCCTTGTGAATCTTGTCTCCGGTCTGTATCCCTGCAGCAAGATATTTCATATAGTCCTGTTTCCCTCCAAGCCCACCAGCACCAGGATACCCCCCTGCGATGACCTTCCCAAATACCGTAAGATCAGGGGAAACTCCAAAATATCCCTGGGCTCCTGCCATGCCAATCCTGAAACCGGTTACCACCTCATCAAATACCAGCAAAGCATGGTAGGCATGACAGAGCCTCTCCACTTCCTTATTGAAGTTCTTGTCCAGTGGCCTGGTACCACTCTCTGGTCCTACCGGTTCAATAAAGACTGCAGCGGTGCCTCCCCTGAGTTTGTTCAAACGCAAGGTCCGCTCCAAGGCATCAAGGTTGTTGGGAAAGAATTCCTGGGTGTGCTTGAAGAGATAGGAAGGTACTCCATGAGCCTGCATCCCCTTTGTGCCCGGCAGTCGTATTCCATAGGCAAGTTGGTCACTCCAACCGTGGTATGCACCCCCCATCTTGATGATGTTCTTCCGACCAGTAGCGAGCCTGGCAACCCTTATTGCTGCCATACACGCTTCTGAACCTGAGTTGAACATCCTGAACATCTCAACGCTGGGAATGCTTTCACATATCTTTTTTGCAAGCTTATACTCATACTCGTGGAAGAGACCTGTAGACGGACCACCGTCTTGCAGGAGTTCTACAACCTTCTCCCTAACAGATGGGGGATTGGAACCAAGAACCGTAGGACCTCCTGCTTGCAGAAAGTCGAAATACCTGTGCCCATCGATGTCATACAGATATGCTCCTTCTGCCTTATTCATCACCAATGGGAAGGGATGATTGAAGGCAAGATTGTGTTGTACTCCACCTGGGATGTAGTCCTTGGCCTTTCCTATCATAGTTTTTGAAAGAGGGCAAGATTCATCAAAATAATTTCTCTCGTAGTGTGCCAAGGCCTCTCTGGAAATACTGTAGATGGGGCTCTTGATCAATGCATCAAGTTTCTTAGAGATTTCTGCTGCATCAGGGTAGGTTGAGATTGCAAATCGGGTATCCATATCATTCCTCCTAGATGGATGGTGTTTTTGCCGGTTTTACACGGGTATTCATGGAAGTTCTGTAGATGATGAATCGATTGACACAGAACTCTGAGATCAGGTTGACCACCATCGTACCGCCAAGGACAAGGTAGTCAGAGATACCAAGGCCAACCAAGGCATCGCCCCACCATGTTGAGAGTGGGGTAAAAATCAGATAATAGATTCCCAGCTGGGTCATGGCCTTGGGGATATTGTTTGCACTCTTGAACGTAAAACGCCGATTCACTGTGAAGTTGTAGAGTACACTTGCAATGAGGGCGGTAAGATAACTGGGCCAATACTGGAGATGAAACACTTCCTCCAGGAGCGTAAAGACCAATACCTGAATGACTCCCGCACTGATGGAGAAGAGTACGAACTTCCCAAATTGGATGAGATTCTGTTTTCCGGTCATCGCAGTATTGTTGTTTTGTTCCATGAATCTTCCTTTCCCTATGCATTCAAGGCAGCAAAGTGCTTCTTGTTGGATCTATAGAGTTGTGTATACACCTTGTAATTACGTTCATACACTCTCTGGCTCTCTATCCTCGGTTCATATACCCTCCCCTTTGGGATTGCATCTGTTGCCTCTTTCTCACTCTGATAAATCCCGAGACCAAGTCCTGCAATAATGGCAGCTCCCATCGCTCCTACATTCTGCGGGTTCTCAATACTCTGTATCCGCCTTCCCAAGATGTCACTGAGAATCTGGCAGGTAACGGGAGAGAGAGCCCCTCCCCCAACAAACCGGATAACCGAAGATGTCTTGACTTTTCTCTCCTGTACTTCCAGGAACCAGCGCATATGCATGCAAACCCCTTCGGTAACTGCTCTGATCATCTCTGTCTTTCCTGTTTCAAGGCGCAAATTGAAGAACATTCCCCGGGCTTTGCTGTCCTCAAATGGACATCGATTCCCGTGCAACCATGGGGTGAAGATCACTCCATTGCTTCCAGGAGGTACCGTTTCGATTACCGAAGCCATATAGTCATAGAGGTTTTTGGCAATAGCCTCAGGAGAATCTGTTATCAGTTTCTTCTCCAAATACAGGTTGATCTCATCCAGTGCAAGATGGTCCTTTACCCATTCAAGACATTTTCCGGCTGTCTCGAGTTCAGAGAAATAGGTAAATCGCCCAGGAAGTGCGCTCACGATTGCTGCAGTTTTTGATGCAGGGTCGACCATGCTCTTTTCAACCACAGTAGAGAGCCACCCTGAGGTACCCATGTATATATGGGTATCCCCTGGGTTGGTGGCACCAGAACCCAGACCGATTGAAGCAGCATCGCCTCCCCCACCGAAGACCGGAGTGCCAGGCAGCAACCCAAGCACGCTCGCTGCCTGCTCTTTCATTGTTCCAGCCTGCTTCGTCGATTGTATGATATGAGGCAAATGATCTGGGTTAACCTTGAGCATCCTGCACATTGCCTTGCTCCAGGAGCGTCTTTTTGTATCAAACAAGAGAGTTGCAAACGCTGAGTCTTCAGTCATGATAAACGAACCTGTCAGCTTCGCTATCAGGTACTCCTTCACATCCAGCCACTTGTAGATGCGTGAAAACAGTTCCGGCTCATGGTTCCTTACCCAGTGATATTTCCAAACCGGGTCTTTCACACTGGTTGCAACCGCCTTTGTGATGGACAGAGAGACAAGAAGCTTCCAGATATTCGCTCCTGCAATCTGCAAACCATGCGCCATCCCTTTTTGCAACTCTTCGGTTGCACGTTGGTCCAGGTAGCTGAATGCATTCCTCAGTGCATTTCCTTCTCTATCCACAAGCACCAAGCCCTGCATCTGGGAACAAAAGGAGATTCCCTTTATGTCTGCAGGATCGATTGCAGACCCAGAGAGAATCTCACCAGTCGTGCTTACCATCGCCTTCCACCAATCCTCAGGATTCTGTTCTGCTCCTCCGTCTTCCAAGAGATACAGAGGATATGTTTCGAGAGCGGAAGCAACAAGCCTCAAGTGACCATCAGTGGAGAACAAGCAGGTTTTCATTCCCGTGGTTCCAACATCATAGGAGAGCAGGTATGTTGTTTCGTTCATGGTCACTCCTATAAAAAGTCAACAGTAAAGTCAGGAAACTGCTAACCTTTGTTTGTTTTACTATAGGAGCTGTCAAGTCAAGCCCCTATGACCTCCTCGACGGTGAACAGACACTTGTTCCTCACCATCAAGGCTGGATTGAACGGTTCCCTGTTGTGGAGCATGGCAAAGATGATTCTCGCCAATTTCCTGGTCGTTGCAATGATTGACTTGCCGGAACCCTTGCCCGTCTTCATTGCCCGGTAATCGGTCATCAGCCTCCATTCACCGGTTATCTTGGAGAGCCGTATCATGCCCATTGTGGCCTGCACGAGTGCTGTTCTCAGCTCCTGCGGGCCGTGCTTGGTTATCCTGCCCATGTGCACCGTCTCGTTGGAGTTGTGCACCGAGGGCACGATGCACACGTACGAGGCGAATCGCTTGAAATCCCCGCAGAACCTCTTGTCCAGGTCCTTGGTGTAGGCGGCGATCGCGCTGGCCGTCAGGAACCCGACACCCGGGATGGTCATCAGCAGCTGCACATCCTCGTCGTCCCTGGTCATCTCCCGAAGGCGCTTCTCCAGGACCTTGATTTGCTCCTGCACACCTTCTATAATGCCAAGTATCACCTCGAGTGATGCGGCGGCCTCTGTAAAACCTTGATCCGCGAGATCTTTAACCAGGGCCTGCCGCTTTTTATTGCTCTGCAGCTGGGCTGCCTTGGTCGTGATCCCGTAGCCGAGCAGCATCCCGTGGATCTGGTTCTTCATCTTCACCGTGCTGCTCACCAAAAGGCTCCTGCACTTGATCATCCTCCTGAGCTCCTCGCTGCTCTGGTCCGCCAGGTGGCTTTCCGGCAGCATGTCCTTGCCCAGGTAGTAGGCCAGCGTTGCAGCATCCCCTCTGTCGTTCTTCTTGGTGCTCTGGCTGATCACCTTGAACTTGTTGGTGTTCACCACAACCACGGAGAACCCCTCGCCTTCCATCCGGTTCTTGAAGTACCGTGCATTGCCGGTGGTCTCCACCGCCATGGCGACCGAGCATCCCCGCTCGTCCTCCCACTCATGCATCCTCTGCACAAATGCCTGGTAGCCCTCCGTCGTGGTCCGGTACATCCCTTCCTCCAACAGCTCCCCGTCCTCTCCCATCACACAGATGGTGAGCTGGCTCTTGTGCAGGTCGACCCCTACGCTCAACTGTTCAATCTTCTCTTCTCGCTGCTTGTTGCCCATCTCAAGGCCTCCTTGTGCTTTGGTCGGCAAGACAGCTTCCGTTCGGTGATTCCGTCCAATCTCCTATCCGGCCTATCCGCCATCGCTGACGGTGACCATTGAATGATTCGGTACAAACTCTTCATTCTCCTAATCGGCCTCTTACGACCATCAAACATGTCGAACTTGCACCTACTCTGTCTTCCAACCTTGTATCTATAATGATACACCCTTCAGACAGAGCCTCAGTAACCACCTACTGACTTTTTATCATTCCTCCTTATGCAAGGATCATCACCCTTTCAGGGCAGCGCAGAGGAATCGTACCGTCTGATTCAGGACAAAAGCATCCCGGTCATTGATATCGTCCCCCAAAAAAATATTGAAGCGTTGTTGGTAGTACTCACTGGAATAGGAGAACTGGAGCGAGATGAAGAGGTTGTCCATAAGAAAGGCTGCCATCGTAGGGTCAATATCCCTTCTAATCTCACCCGTTCTCTGGCCTTCCTTTACCAGCTCAGTATACATCTCGGCGGAGATGGATTCGATCTCATAGGAGAGTTGCCTTACAAGTTCACTGTTTCCCACTGAGGTCAGTTCACTGTAAAGACGTATCAGTTCCTGTTGTTCTCTACTGGTTTTCTGGATTGCCTTGACCAATTCCCTACACTTCTCTTCAAAGGATAAATCGGAAGGTACAATTGCCTGCAAGATGGTCTTCAGCACCTCAGTTCCTTGATGTATAGTCACAAGAAAAAGGTCTTGCTTAGACCCAAAATACTTGTATAAGGAGCCAACACTAATTCCTGCTTTCTCAGCAATGGTATTGATGTTCGCATGGTCAAATCCCTGACAAGCAAACTCACTGATTGCTGTCCGTAGAATCATGAGTTTCTTCTCTTCAGAGAGATTGTCAAACGTTGGTTTGGTGAGTTTACGTTCTGTTTCTCCCATAGTATATCCTTGCATTCTCTCAATAGTGAGTGAGTACTCACTCACTATCCAAGTATACCACAAGCCCTTCTCAGGTCAAGAAATCTTTTTATTGCTAGATAGTCAGTTACATCCTATCTGATTGTAGCTGTATTCGTATGTATTATCAGTACACCATGAAAACCAAGGTCATCCTCCCCTTTACGATTACCTTCTGGGGGACTACACTAATACAAAACAAATCGTAGTAACGATAAGGAGTCGGTATATGGCTAAGAATCCAAAGGACACACTCGGAGTACTCGCAACAACAAAGATACAGCAATTGCTTATTGCCCTCTTGTTCATAGCAATGGGATTAATGGGATTTTCTACTGCTTCAGGGGCTGGAAGTCAGCTCTCCCGTGAGCTCTCCAACATGTTTGGAGGAGACCGGGAACTCCTACTTTACATTCTCTCCGCACTTGAATTGCTCTGCGGTATCTTCCTTGTCGCCCAGTTCTTCATGAAAGGGATCCCAGAGAAGTTCGGCAAACTCGCACTGACCATTATCCTGGTATTCTGGCTTGCCCTGATTGTCATCCTGGACATCCTGACCATTGACTTTGGTGGTTTCAGAGGTTCTGACTGGTTTTCCTGGATAGAGCAAGTCGTACTGCATCTCATCGTATTGGCAAGCATAGTGCAATTGCAGAAGTGAGAATGCTTACCAAGTAGCTTATCAATACCTGTATTGATACAACCTAGCGCGAAATACCAGTACTGATCTGGGTGTTCGCGCTCTTTTTTTTTGTTTCATAGGGACTTGTTTCTCTGGTTTACGATTCGTAATTTATTTTGTATATTATAGTTAAAAATATTGACGGATGCGACGTACTACGAATGTAAAAGGAGAAAAGCATGGCATATGAAATTGCACAGCGTTTTCCAGATGAAGTATTGTACCAAGATGAAGGTCCCTTTGTCTCGCTCTATCAACCAACGCATAGACGCTTTCCGGAAAACAAACAGGATCCTATTGTATTCAAGAATCTACTTCGAACAGTAGCAACATCACTGAATCAGAATTATAAGAAAGATATTGTCACCCAAATCATGGAGCCGTTCCATGAACTTGAAGAGGATGCCCCATTCTGGAACAACACATCAGAGGGCATTGCTGTCCTTGCAAGCAAGAACAGGTGTGTAGTGTATAATCTGCAGATACCTGTTAAGGAATTTGCCACGGTAGCAGACAGTTTTCACATAAAGCCTTTGATCAAAGCGTTCCAGTCAACGGAAAGCTATCAATTATTAGGGTTGAGCAGCACTCATTTCACGCTCTATCAAGGTGACCGTAATGGATTCTCACAAGTCACCCTGCCCTCTGGTACACCGCGTACATTGGAAGAGGTGCTAGGGGACCAACTGACAGATTCCTATCTGTCTCATGGCTCGTATGGTGGGACTGGAAGCCATACCATGTATCATGGACACGGAGATGCAAAGCAGGAGAGAGACAATGATACCGAAAAGTATTTCAGGTATGTCGACCGGTTCATACTCGACCACTACTCAAAACCATCCAAGTTACCACTCATTGTTGTCTCCCTTCCAGAATTTCTTTCCCTTTTCAAGAACCTCAGCAATAATCCGTATGTATTGGATGAGGGTATTGAAAACGCCTATGATTCATTGGACAAGGATACGCTAAAGGCCAAGGCCTTGGAGATTATCAAACCGATCAATGAGAAGAAGATACAGAAGGTAGCTGAATCCTATAAAATTGCAGAAGCCGAAGCTTTGGGCTCATCTGATGTCAAAGTGATAGCAAAAGCAGCCTTCAATGGTCGAATTGCGACCTTACTTATTGAGGAAAGCAACATAGTACCAGGAAAGATCAACCGAGCGACTGGAGAGGTGGAATACGGAGACATAAAAGACCCAGCATTTGATGACCTCCTGGATGATATTGCTGAATTAACCTTGATGCGAAAAGGAGATGTGCTTGTCATTCGGAAGGATATAATGCCAAGCACTACTGGTGTTGCAGCGATATTCAGATACTGATTTTTCCTATCTGACAGATAGAGGCTCTTCATGGGAGACCAAGTGGATACCAATTGAGCTAGGAGAGATTTGCATATTCCTCCATTTTACCCTCAATGTCTTCCATTGATAGAGCCTCATACTGTATTGCATAGTTACTATAGGGTTTCAATAATCCCTCTACTTTTTTCTGTAGCTTTTGTATGCTGATCTTCTCTTTGTTGAGTTTAATTTCTGCAATGCTCATCGTTAGATGGAAATCATCAATCGCTACGAGGTCTATTTCATTTTTATTACCCCGTTCCCAATAGATGCCAATGACAGAATAGTCTGAAGATCGAGAATAGATATCAAGGAATAGACGCTCAAGTGTATGTCTTGAATAGGTAGGCAGATCTCGATGTATCAGTTTCATTACATAGGTGAATCGCTCATTCTCGATTTGAGAAAAATTCTTGTATATAAATCTAAACCAGAATCTCATGAAATGGTCTTTGATCTGGTACTTCTGATTTCTTGAATCTTTCTTGGCGCCAATGGGACGTACTTTTCTAACTATATCATATTCATCCTCAAGACGTTGGAGGTGTCCACCAATACTTTTGGTAATTACCGACTCGATTTCTTGCCTTGATGTTTTTCCAGAAGCAATCAACTCAAGTATTGAAAAATAGATTCCATACTCTTTCCCGAATTCCTGGATAAGGAGATTTTTTCCTTCCTCTAAGAAAAAGGAATCTTTACTCAGTATGTACTCAAGTACCATTTCCTGTGTAAAGCATTTATTTTCAAGAAGTATCTCTATATATCGTGGAACTCCCCCAGTAATGAGGTAGTATATAAACAAGTTATTAACAGTATATGCATCGTACACTTCAAGAACTTCTTTTACAGTGAATATTGAAAAATGTTTTAGATAGAGGATTCTATCTGCTCTTCCAAAGAGAGGTTCTTTCTCGTTCTGAAAGATGTTAACCTTCATGGAATATATTGATCCAATAAAAAGAATGTGCACATGTGTCCTGAATTTATAAGAATCCCAGATATTCTGGATCTCCGAAAAAACACTTGGGTTTATGTGTGCATACTCCTGGAACTCATCAACAATAAGAACAAATGGTTTAGTGATTCCATATTTCATGAATAATTCAAAAATCTCAGAGAATCGTTCAACACTTCCGATATAAGGCTCCCCAGTCAATTGTTCATATAATGGAAGATACTCCTCACACAACATTTTCTCCGTTTTCCTACTTGTAAACAGATACACAGAATCCTTGTCTTTTGCGTATTCTTTTGCAAGAAGCGTCTTCCCTATTCGCCTTCGTCCGGTAATTACCGTAATCTTTCCATATGAGGATTTGCACTGCATGTATATAGTGTTGAGGATATCGAGCTCATAGTCCCTTCCGAAAAACTTCATTATTGCAACCTCCATTACAGTAACTTTGGTTGCATTATATGATACCTAGATCAATTAAGCAATGATTGTACAAACCTATTAAATGAATGCTCCACAGGTTCCAATCATCCAGCTACTACCACACCCTTTAATGATTTACGGCTGATAATAATACTGTAGAGAACAGAAATAACAAGGATGGGGGCGAGCAGCATTGCTTGCAATTCTGCATCCTGGCTGGTCACCGTTCCACTGAAATTGAACAGGGCATGGAAAATTGCACCAGGAATAATGCTTCGCGTTTTTGCCACGAGAAGAGCAAGCAGTATTCCTACAGCTATTGCTACTGCTATCTGGGAGAGTAGTTCAGGACTGCTGTAGCCCCTAAGCAAGTTTACTATATGGCCAAAACCAAAGGTAACACCACTTATGATGATTGCCCTTTTAGTAGTGGAATTCTTCTCGATTGCCAGAAACAGCAATCCACGAAAGAGCACTTCCTCTATAAACCCTACCGCCATCATCAATAAAGCTGCAATCAGGATATCCGAAAGACCCAAGGTAGCTTCCAGTCCTACAAACCACTGGATGAGTGCAAGTATCAGGAGTGGTATAAAATACCATACACTTGCGTAGATATTTCGCTCTGGCAATCGTAGTAAGAGGTCCTGCAGATGATGGGTTTTCAGTAGCACTCCCGAAAAACCGACCAGTATCAATGCAGTGATGAGACTTCCCATGCCTGTTTGTCTCCCAATTTCATCCCCGATATTCACCAATACGATATAGACCAATATCCAGAGAAGTGCGCGCCGTACTACCGTTTTGTCTTTACCTTCGTTCATTTCATGTTCCTTCTTTACTGTATTCATTTTTCAAACCTGTAAACGTATGCTTTAAAAGCTGGGAAATCTGTGCATCTTCAAGACTGCACTCATTTGTTGCCAGCATTGAGGCAATGCCATGCACCATGAGCCAAATACCCAGGAATATCTGTTCTGATTGCTTCTCTGTAAGTTGCGTCATTTGCGAGATAATGCTTATGATCGGTTTATTTGCATCATCCGAGGCCAGGTCAATGACTTGTTTTCCTCGAAATCCATCCGACATGAACAATAACCTGAACAGGTGCTTCTCTCTCCTAGCGAAATCAATATATGAGAGCCCCATTCCAAGAAAAGGTATTGCGTTTTTTTCCAAGCCTTGGAGCAACTGCTCCTCGAAAAGGGAATCAACCTTTTGATACACAGCCTCTCTGAGATGCTCCATCGAGGGGAAGTTATGAAATATCGGCTGTACGGAACATCCAAGTGCCTTGGCGAGTGAGCGAGCATGCAACGCCCCTTCACCCTCGTCCCGAATAATCTGGATTGCAGCATCCACAATAGCTTGTTCTGATATTCTTACCTTTGGTGGCATATGCTCTCCTTTTTATAACGTTTGTTATATAACGTATGATATGTTTTAAACAAGTACTTTCCTTTTATTATTTTGAAAATATTCAAATTCGGTTACCTACACCATATTCTTAGGTACTTTTCTATCTGTTGGGTAGCTCACAGCATGCTCAAGGCGTAATCGTACATGACAATATCCCTAGTCAAACGATATCAATAATTAATTCATTTTACTGGTGCTGTCAGATTCCATTCCAGACAAGCATGCTCTACAGTTATGTCTTAGATAGTATACATCAAAAAAGGTATAACCAATGAATACAGCTCCTTTACAACAACATAGCTTTTATAGGGTTTCCTTCTGGGCCTGTCTTGCCATGTTGGTCCTCATCCCGATACAAATTCTGATATTTGTGCTTTCACCCCACCCTACTACCGTACTGGGATGGTTGGAACTATTCAAAATGAGTTGGGTCTTGGGCGTTATTCATTTCGACGGCTTATACATCATCAATAACATTATCCTAGCCATCATATACGTAGCTCTTTTCTTACTATTGGTGGAAGAACATCCAACCCTTATGATACTTGCCACCCTTTTAGGGTTACTGGGAATCGCCTCATATTTTGCATCCAACAAGGCAGTGGAAATGTTCTTTCTCAGTAAAGAATACTGGGGAGGGAGGACCAACCTCCCTGACGAGGTTTTCTTTGCCTCGGTTCAGGGGTTGCTGCTTGCTTGGAAAGGGACTGCATTCGATATCTATTATATTTTGAATGGAATTACCCTTTTCCTTATTTCATCGGCCATGCTAAAAAGTCACTTATTCAAATCCAGTATTGCAATCGTTGGTTTCATCTCCGCTTTTCTTATGATCATCCCATCAAACTTCGGAGCTGTGGGAATGGTATTCAGCCTGCTTTCGCTTATACCGTGGTATCTATTTACGATCATGATAGCGAGAGTGTTCCATTTTCATGCAAAAACGTGATATGTGCATACTTTCATGATAGAAACTATGCATACACTACCCCTCTTTGGGGGCAAAGGCATGGAGCTTTAATTCTTTCACTGTATGCAATATACTTTTAGGTAATTTGATTGGTTTTCAATATTGACTCTATATTACTTGCTTGGCTGGTACTGAATCTCATGCATAGAACATCAGCTATCAAGGAGCAGTGATGAGATGAATAGATACAAGCAAATACTCTGCTCAGGTATTCTGCTCCTTTTCATTCTCCAGTCTGTATTCTCTGTACAGACTTCCTTGGGAATAGAACTTGGGTTGCCTGGTACTACGGGTATTGTTGGACAGTTTGAACATCAGAACCTGCGTAGCGAACTTGCCTTGCATGTATTCACCTTGGAATACTTGCGTGCACCCCTCAAACAAGAGGGGCTGCAGATGGTAGAACAGAATCAAATCATAGGGAAAGCCATCATCTCTACCAAGATCACACCAACCGAACGACATGTATTGTATGGAGGTGTGGGGATGCTTAGTTACCTTGATTTGTACGATGACGAGTACATGGTAGGGGTTGGCCCAGTTCTTCAATATGCCTGGAAATTTCCAGAGAAGCATTGGGAGTTGAATTTTGATTTTCTGCTCCCACTTGTTTTCAGAGATACCTATGAAGAGCCCATTCCTGAAGACGACTGGCCTTCCACAGCATCGTTTATATATGTGATTCTCATAGCGATGGCCCCAACGATTGGTATTTCCTGGTCGTTCTAAACCTAAGGAATCCTTTCCGGATAGAGCCAATCATCCACAGAGCAGACTACGCTACTCCCACACTCCGTTGTTGAAGGTGTATGTCACTTCTTCTGGAGTCTCAGAGCTTGAAGGGAACTCTTCATCAAAGAGCAATTTCTTCTCTTCCCATTTGCTATGGTCAATTTCACTGGGTGCTACATACCACGAAGGCTTATCAGTATGATCAATTGTGTTAGTGGTAAAGGAAGGTGTGCCATTTTCAACATGTACATCGTAGGTGAGAGACAACAGCCTTGCAGTTCCTGTATCGTTGTCATCACTTGAAGAAGTCACCTCCCAAGCCCTTGCAATTCCGCTTGTTCCAGAAATGAAATCCCCACTGATCTCACCATCTTCAAGTGATGATTCCACCACAAGTACGGTATTATCTGATTTAGTAAACAACATAGTTCCCGTATATGAGAATTTACCATTAGCAAATACTGTGAAATCTAGATCAATGTTTTCATTTGCCCCAGTAAATCGTACATAATTATTACCCTCTTCAATGGTACAAGGAACTGTAGTACCAAAGATTTCGATATCAATAGCACTGGTACCAGTGGGAACCACTTCTGTTTTCCAACCCTCGATAGGAGGAATGGCAAAGGAATAATCAGAAGCAGAGGAACGAATAGAACGCTCAAATGGTAATGCACTTCTGAATATAGGTATCATGTGGGCCGATCCTTGTTCAAGCGAACATGACATAAAGACAAGACCAATAGAGAGAAGTAGTAATGCAACGAGAGCAATATTGATTGCTGACTTTATAGAACAATGAGACACATATGAATGCTTAATCACCAAAGACTCCAAATGCTTGTTAATAATTGTTTGTGAATGGTCATTGTAATTCAGAACATAGGGCATTGCCACCCTGAATTTTTGATTTTCGGTTATTGTACAAACAGGGACCACCATTACTATAATAGGAATATCCATGTAATGGTGATCCCCTCAGTACCTATCAGGCTATTGTTTGTTGATAGCAGTTTCCCAGACCATCCGTGCATACAAGGAAATTTCTGGACCACTTAGTCCATATTGTGCTATTCCCATAACCTCCTCGTTTGCAGCAAATTGCCATCCTCCGCGCAGTGCTAGTTGCATATATGTGGTTATATTCAGCTCAAGGCCAGCAGATACGGAAGCAAAAGCAGATCGATGGGAGAATGCGACATCATACCCCTCCTTACCGTCAACATCCTCAAGATACCCAACTGAGATCCCTCCAACTGCCAAGCGCATGATGGGGTGGACCAGACTATCAGGAGAGAATGTGAACAACATCTCCATTCCCGACATCATTGCATACGCTGCGTCGGTATTCGCGATAGACAACCCTAAATCTGCGTGGGCAAAATTGGATAATGGATTGACGGCAATGAAAGCACCAAGAGATAAACTGGGTGAGAGTCTAAACCCATAGGATACATCAAGTAAAATGGCCATTTCATCTTCGATGAATGCTTCTCCCCCTCCCACATGGAGATAATTCACAAATGAACATGTGGGGCTAGAACCTTCAAACACTGTTTGCGATGCAAATACCACGCTTCCACCACATAGAACCACCAAAACCAACAACCCGATTCTTACATTCTTAGTCATACTTCATTTACTTCCTTATATATTGTTAGTGACTATTCTTTTCTACCAATTGATCAAGCATTCCCACCAATTTAGACTGCCTATAAGGCACACCTTGTACAACAACAAGATTGATATCCCTCAGATTGTTAATGTCCTCAAGTGGATTACTGTTTAAGACCAATAGATCAGAGCGCCGACCTGCCTGTACTGTTCCGAATTCATCTGATTTTTCAAAGCATTCAGAAGCCCGTACCGTGGAAGCAGCAATTGCCTCCCAGGTGGTCATGCCCAACGCAACCAATCTTTCCAATTCCTTGTGCAGTGAAGAACCTGCAACTACGTTCAGGGTTCCACTGTCCGTCCCCGCTGCAATAGGAGCGTTTGCCCTGATAAGTGCCTCCACGATCAAAGCAAAATCTTCCATGTGATCAGAGGGCAATACAGAGTACCCCTCCACGTTTTTCTGTATGAGCTTGGAAAATGATTCTACTGATGCAGACCAGAATGCCCGATTTGACGGAGATATATAGCGTGTCCAGGGATCAGCATCAATGGCATCAATATGTTCGGGAGCAACGATATTCCTCCAGACTTCCAATGTAGGGATATTCCAAATTCCTGCCTCGGCAGTACGGTTTGCAATTTCATCAAGTATTTCGGGTTCTATCTTGAATGTGCCAAATGGGTTGATATAACCGGTCAGATGTTCAATGGAGTGCATCAAGGAACCATCGACTACCTCTTCAATTCCTACCTCATGAGGAACATGCCCTACCACAGGAAAACCCAACTTCTTGGCCTCTTTTGCAATACTGTAGAATGCGCTTGAGGGAAGCTTATTGTACACTTTGAAATATTCAAATCCTTTCTCATTAGCCCTCCGGACAGCATCCACCCCTTCGTTGGCCGTCTTTGTGTCCAAGTAGAGCGACTTATCAAAGTATTTGCCCGTTCTCGCTTCATGAATGGGGCTTGCTTGGTACACCCAAGGTGAAAGCACTTCTCCTTTTCGAACCGAGTCCCGGAATTCCAGATGGTCACTGAAGGCAAACCTTGCATCATCCCGACCGGCATCAGTAAAGGACGCCATATTGCGAACTGAAGTCACCCCATTTGCCAAGAACAGCAAGGGATCCAAGGCATTGAAAAGGAGATGCACATGCGCATCCGCCAGGCCCGGAACTATCCACTTGCCGGTACAGTCGATACGATCTGCAGATGCAGGGATTCTTTCATAATCAGTACCCACATATACAATCTTTTTATCTTCTACGATTACCACTGCATTCTCGATAATCTTGTCAGGCTCAGTCATGGGAATTACTGTTGCATGAACAAAAGCCTGTGTGGCATTCACCTCCTTAGGCTTTGGAAGCTCCAAGCGAACCGCACGGGGCCCTGTTAAACAGGAGGTTATAAACAAGACGCAAACCAAAAGCAATCCTATTATCCAAAGCCTATACTTCTTCCCTACCATAATATTCTCCTATTCACGTATGATGGTAGAAAGGATATCGCTCAGTGATGGCTGATCCTATCGGAAAAATGTATGAGAAATGGAATAAACAGCTACGTATTTAGTTGTAATTAGGATGATTTCAGGTACTAGATACATCATCTTTTCATTGAAAAGAAGAACAAAGGAGGAGAATGCTCGTTGATTTCTTTAAAACAGCATTCCTCATGTTTGCGAAGATCTCCAATGAGCAATAGGTGGCCATTGGTGTTCTCTGATGTTGGTAGAACAGATCAACTTGTGGATTGCTAGTAATAATTATTCGCAACATTATAAAAATCGGTATCTCAAAAGATTGACTTATGACATATATTATGAAGAAAATTGTGTATGAAAACAAAAAATAAAACGAAACTAGTATGTGCACTTGGGGTGATCGGGATCATCGTTTTATTCTTCACAAGCTGTATAGTCACAGAAGAATTTATGAATGAGTTACTGTACGGCACAGGAGGCACTGGTGAAATGGCCTCCGCTCAAGAGGAGAACAATACAGGCAGTGAACTTGATGGCAATATTAGCGGAACATACTTCAGTGAAAACTGGGGTGAAATTGTTTTTATACAAAAAGATAATCAGGTTACGGGAACATTCCCAAATGGTACGATAGAGGGAACATTCACTGGAAATACGTTGGAAGGAAGGTGGACAGGACCTTGGGTAGCTGGAAGGATGCGACTGAAATTTTCCTCTGATGCAAGCAGCTTTAATGGCTATGAGAGCATGGGCAACCTAGAACCTAGCCCTGATAATCCTGATGCTCGTCCTTGGAGTGGAACAAGGACGGGATCACTACCCGGCCAAGAAACAAAAACACAGGAACTTGTGTCACCTCCAATAGCAGAAAAGTCTACTGCTACCACATCATCCAGTACAGGATCATCCTCAGCGTTCAATGCCACTGGAGTTTATAGGACAAGCTTAGGTGAACTGACTTTATCCCAAAATGGAAGTACAGTAACGGGAAGTTATCCTCAGAGCACACTTACGGGACAAATGTCCGGTTACGAACTTACTGGGCAAATCTACTCACTTGGAACAACGGCTGATATCCGCTTTACCTTCGCTTCTGACGGCAGTGGTTTTCAAGGAGAGATGTTGTACCAAGGGGAGAGCCATGTATGGAATGGTACGAAAATCAGTGGGAATGCCCCACCCCAACAAGGGGTAACCAACAAGCAACCTGAAACTGAATCCAAGCAAACTACTCCATTATCTGTGAGCGGCACCTACTACAGTGACAACTGGGGGGAGATTGTTCTGGAACAACGAGGAGAGTATGTATCTGGTACATACCCAAATGGGATAATTGCAGGCACACTTACGGGGAATACGCTGGAAGGAACCTGGGAAAGTCCTTGGACACGAGGCAGAATGATATTGAAATTTTCGCCCGATGCAAAAAGCTTCAGTGGATATGAGAATACTGGTTCAATCGAACCAAATGCGAGCAACCCAGATTCACTTCCTTGGACGGGGGTAAGGACTGGCTCATCACGCCAGGTGAGTACGGATACGGGAACTACGCAGGTCGATACTGATGAATTTGATCTGTATTATGGTGGTTGGATCGATGTGAATGAAGACAACTCTGGCTTTGTGTTCGGTGCCGATACGTCATTAATCCTGTTCTTCGATGGTGAAATTGCTGAGGGATACTGGACCACAAATGGCAAGAACATCACCCTATTTGTAGAAGGTCCACAAGGGGATTATGTCACCTTTGAGGGTACGTATGATTCTAATGGGACTAAGCTTCTCCTCACACTCGATGGTGATCAGCTGGTCTTGGAGCGGCATTGGATCAGCAACAAGGATGATGTAATTGCATTCAACAACCAATTTAAAACGGAGATACCTGTACAGTCAGGTTCCATAGCGGGAGTGTATGATACCAATTTTGGGAAAATGACACTTACCCAGAGAGGATCATCGGTAACAGGAGAATATCCGATGGGTGAGGTGCAAGGTAACTTCTCCAACAATACGTTCTCTGGAACCTTTTCCTCCATGGGAATTGAAGGTACGTTCAATCTTGTTTTTACCCCCAGTGGTGATGCATTCGAGGGAAAGATGGTGGTTGATGCATATACCGACTATCTCTGGATAGGTACGAAAATCTCATCTGGAGAACAAAGTTCACCAGCTACAACAACCGTACCCGCACAGCGCACCGCATCTTCCTATACTGTTGGCATGAATGGTCCAGCCGGAGGAATAATCTTCTATGACAAGGGTGAATTCAGCAATGGATGGCGATATCTTGAGCTTGCTCCCCAAGGCGCCGAAATGACTAAAATGTGGGCTCCAAACAACGAGATGACTGCAGGCGTATTTGATGTTGATGATGAAATCGGTAGGGGTGAAGACTATACTGGGAAAATTGTACGTACCTATGCGAACACTACTTCTGGAAATGAATACGCCGCGCAAGCTTGTGAGAGTCTTTCCTATGGTGGATTCAATGATTGGTTTCTGCCTTCACACGCAGAATTGGTTGAAATCTACAGCAAGGTACATAAGGAAGGTTTGGGAGGGTTTGCCAGAGATCTGTATTGGTCATCTACTGAATGGAAAGATGGAAGCAACAGCTATGCATATTATCTTAATTTCGATGATGGATCTCAGTACGTGAGTTCCAAAATGGATTCCTTGAAGGTTCGGCCGGTGAGAGCTTTCTAGGGCGTATGCATAGGCAATTCAACGGTGGCAGTGCCACCGTTGTTTACTTCTATAAGCTTCTAGCCAGAAAGAGTATCTCCTCACAATATCCATTTCTCATCAGTAAGGAGCATATATCATTAGGTAATGGAAGCCTCGTAGATTTCTCGTATTGAAGTTTCAAGTAGCTTGTTGAACTCCTCGTCACTCTGCGTAACATGCAGATCTTGCGCGAGGGCTCTTGAGAAGCTGGCGATAAGTCCATGGTTCTTTGCAAGGAGTTTATTAGCCTTATTGCGAGGATACCCTCCAGAGAGAGCCACCACACGAACCATGTGTTTCTCTTTCTGCAGTTCAGCATAGAAGTTTGGTTCGGTAGGTATGGAGAGCTTCAGCATGACCCGATCCTCTTCATTGAGGTGTTCAAGCTGTCTTGTCATCTCAGCCTTCAGTATCTTCTCTGATGCTTGCTTGTCCATACTGTGGATGTCGACCTCGGGTTCAATGATCGGAACCAAACCTGCTTTCAATATGATCTTGGCATTTTCAAACTGCTGTTCGACTATCTTCCTGATTCCCTTTGGATTGGATTCCTTGATGACTGAACGCATTTTGGTGCCAAAAATCCCCTGCTCGACTGCTTTCTCTAGCAGTGGTTCAAGGTCTGGCATAGGTTTCATCAACTGAACTCCTTCAGAGAGTTCTGCAAGACCTTTGTCCACTTTCAGGAATGGGACTATTCTCTTGGTTTTCCAAAGGTATGCAGCCGTTGGCATTCCTTCAATGGTCCGGTCCATGGTGTCTTCAAACAGAATAGCCCCCAGAATATGGGCATCGGTAAAAGCGGGGCTCGTAATGATTCTGGTGCGCATTGCATGTACAAGATCGAACATTTCTTTATCCGTTGCATAGGCATCTTCAGGGATTCCATAGTGCAACAGTGCTTTGGGTGTACTGCCTCCACTCTGGTCCAAAGCAGCGATAAAACCTTTTCCAGTTACCATACGGCTAAGTTGTTCTCTGTTCATACGCTTCCTTCCTTATTACCAATATAAGTTTTTTATTGGTTACAAGTTAAAGGTACTCAAATGTAGTAAAGCAAGCAAGTGAGGGACCAGAGAATTCGCTTGCATACGATGTAAATGCTATTACAACAGGTCCATCAAAGGGATTAATCAGTAAGCGCGTATTGGTCTTACTCTAAAATCGGAGTAGCGGTATCCATCATAATTTTGTCCACCATTAAAATCGAAGAAAGCTGCGTAAAGTGCATTTTTCTCTGTTGAACTCCAATAATTGGCGTCTGAAAATCCTCCAAGATTATGTTGCTTAAGATTCCAATACATGAGAGCCAGCTCTTCCCTCGAAGGTAAAAACCAATCGTCATAGGTTACACCCTCATTCTCCAGTTGATAATCGGTACATATCTTTGCAGCGTATAATGAGGTTTTAGTCGATGTTCCGCTAGGATTATCAAAGATTATATCCCCCATTTTTTCTACTAATCCTATGGTATTCGACATTCCTGCTCCTATGTTTGTAGAAGTACCAACAGACAGATTTTCTCCATCCCAAGTCGCGCGATAATAACCAAAGATATAAGTAGTATTTTCACCCATAGTGTTCCAATCAGCAGGAGCTGCTTCTAAATAACGAAACCCTGGATTATTATCAATACCATCAGATTCATCATCATAGAAAATGATTCCTCCAGCTTGACCAGGACCGCCAACTGTCACAGTCCATTTTGCATAGAGTGTTCTACTTTCTTCCAAAATGAGAGAGGATCCAATGGTATAGTCAACCCCTTCTCCATCTGCCTCAGTATTCCAACCGGAGAAGATATAGCCAGTCCTTGCCAGATTACCTGTATTGTTTTTGATCGTTGTTGAATCTCCTGCGTAGAGATACTCAATATCTGGGGCAGTTCCACTTTCACCCTGATTACTGTCATATTTAATCCAAACGGCGGTTTTCCCATCCTCACCGTCTATGCCATCATTTCCATCCTGGGCAAGTACCTGCCAGATTGTTCCATCATAAATATACGATTTCCCTTCTGTGAGATTGTAATATGCCCAGTTGAACTGTGGGCTACCCGGGTGAGTTGTGAGTTCTCCCTGCCAAATGATGGAGACCCCAGGTTCTCAAATTCCCGTCTCAGTTGTAACTAGGATTTGAATAATTCTTTTAAATAGTTGCAGATAATGGCAGAAAGTACGTGACAAAAGCATCAAACATAGATATAATTGTATCTATGAAAGATGCCAATGCAAAACCGATGAAAATCATCCGTGTCACCAACAAGAAGAACGGTGTCACCTACCTTTACGAGGACCAGGCCTTCTGGAACAGCGAGAAGAAGCGCGGCGAGCACAAGCGCAAGTGTATCGGCCGCCTCGGGCCTGACGGAAGCGAGATATACAACGATTTCTACTTGGCCAGGGAGGACGCCGTCAAGGCCGAGAATCCGCTTGTCTCGAAAACCACCCTGATGGGACAGAACCTCATCCTGGACAAGGTGGTCAAGGACGTCGGCATCAAGGGGGTACTCAAGGAAGCATTCGGAAGCGATGACGCCGATGCCATCCTCCAGCTTGCAAGGTACAGCGTCTGCGAGGGAAAGGCCCTCAGCAGAGCCGAGGACTGGCTGAATGACCGCGGCTTCAACGGCAGGGCCCTTTGCTCGCAGCGCATCAGCGAGCTGCTTGCCTCCCTGTCCGATGACAGGCGCAACACCTTCTTCAAGCTTTGGATCAACAAGCAGGCGAAGAAAAAGGCACTGTTGTTCGATATAACCTCGATTTCGTCCTATGGGAAAAACAATACCTATGTGGAACGAGGGTACAACCGGGACCACGAGAACCTGAGACAGATCAATCTAGGACTGCTCAGTGCACACTCGTCGAACGTCCCTCTCTGGTATTCGGAGCTGCCCGGAAGCATGGCGGACTCCATCGTGCTTGCCCATGTGCTGGGCAGCCTGGAAAAGCTCGATGTGAAGGACATCAACCTGGTGGGGGACCGGGGGTTCTACAGCGAGGCGAACCTCAGGAACATAGCAGGGAAGGGGCAAAAGTTCACCATCCCCGTACCCTCCAGCCTCAAGTGGCAGAAAGAATTGATCGACAAGGTCAGGGACTCAATCCGGAGACCCGCCAACATCATCCGCAATCCCGAGGACGACAAGTCCTACATCTATGGCCTCACCGACTACAAGACCGAGTCCTACGGCAGGACCTGGAGGCATGTCTACTTCGACCCCGTCAGGAAGGAGCAGGACATCGCATCGCTGATGCTCAAGCTGAGAAAGTGTGAGGAGGAGCTTGCAAGCGGGGATACCTTCGAGAAGCACAAGAACCTGTACGACACCTACTTCACTGTCAAGGAGACCCCCAAGAGGGGAAGGAAAGTCAGCCTGAACGAACAGGCCGTCAATGCCTACATCAACGGCTACAGCGGGTTCTGGATCATCCTCACCAATGCGGAGAAAGATGCATCGAAGGCCCTGGGACACTACAACCGCAGGTGTGACATCGAGTTCCACTTCGACGACATGAAGAACCTGTTGGACTGCAACAGGCTCAATGTCCATGGTGAGAAAACCATGAAAGGGAGGCTGTTCGTCAACTTCATCACCCTCATCCTGCTCAATGAGCTGAGAGGCAAGGTCTCGGCCATCAAGCCCAGGGACAGGAAGTACTGGGACCTGAAGGACATGCTGAGCAAGGTGGCAACCTATTCCAGAATCCACTTCACCGGCACCTACAAGGACCTGTGGACGGTGCCGACCAAGGCACAGAGGCTGGTCTTCGACCTCCTGAAGATAGAGTACCATTGGAAGGGAGAGACAATGAATGTCGAGGAGCTCAACAAGGCTATAGATGATGATGAACAGGAAGGCGAGGAGACCTAGGTATAATTAGGTCGGGAATTTGAGCCAGGTTCCCCAGTGGGCCCCGTAGGACCAGTTGGACCTGTAGGTCCCACCCACCCATCACGAGCAAGTACTTGCCATGCACTGCCATCATAAATATAGGAAACCTTATCTGTGCGGTTGTAGTATGCCCAGTTCAACTGTGGGCTACTTGGGTGAGCCGTGAGCTCTCCTTTCCAACTGATGGAAACAATTCCTGGGAAGTCTTCACTGACCAGATTCTTTGCCCCCAGCTGTGTAATCTTCCCAGCTTCAATTTCTATAGTCTCTGACCACTGGTAGGTATCAGTACCACGCATGATAATAATTGCATACTCATCTCCTGAGGGAACTGATGAGATGGTAAAATCTCCATTATCATTAGTAATCGCCATATAGGACGTACCGGCAATAAAAACAATGAAGCCAATGTTTCCTGTTTCAGTACCATCAAGAATAATCTTTCCCTGGATATCTCCAACCGCAGTGAGTTGCAAATCTGGGGCGGTCACGGTTCTTCCTTTCACTACCTGCAGGGAAGTATGTACAGCTTGCTCTTTTGAATCTTTTGAAGAAGCGTAGAGAGTATACGAGCCTTCCGGAACCAATTCAAAACTAAACTCACCATTGGCATTGGTTTTTGTTTGAGCTGTTAAAGATCGAGAATCTGCATCAGATGTAACACCATTGATTGCCTTGGAAACATTGCCGGTTATCCCTTTTTCCAGAATTTCCAAGGAAACTATGATATCTTCATGTGAATCATTGTTTAAGAATATCGCCTTACCAACAACACGACCTGTAGAGGGCTCATCTATCGCAATTTCACACCCAGCAAGCATCCATACTACAACGACGATAAAAACAACAAAGAATCTCCCTGCTTTGCAACTTGACATGACAGGCCCCTTTTTATGGTTCATCCAGATTTTCACAAGCGCATTTCTTAAAGTGCGGGGGTGTGATGATCATATCCAAGCAGGACTGGCACCGGCACCTAGAAATATTAGAATGTCAAAAATTCCAGAAGTCAACAATTCGAAAGCCTACAAATGTACAAAAAGGTCGTTAGCAGTACTTGTATTGGTTCAAGATACAAAAACCATCTAGAATCAGAACCAATAAAGCTACAGTATATTTACAGCTAAACAGCCTTAAAGCCATCTTAAATTAAGTATTGGAAAACGTTATAGGTCTCTTAGATCTTTTCATAGAAGACGGTTCTGCCCATGAAAAAGTCCCAACAAGGTAATACCTTATCGGGACTTGGAGACTATGCATTCTCCATAGTATGCCTATGAACATCTGGCTCAATATGCTGTGGCAACGGTAATCTTTTTCTGAAGATGGCGTTCGGCCTCAAAAGCATTC
This sequence comes from uncultured Sphaerochaeta sp., assembly GCF_963677075.1. Taxonomy (NCBI): domain Bacteria; kingdom Pseudomonadati; phylum Spirochaetota; class Spirochaetia; order Spirochaetales; family Sphaerochaetaceae; genus Sphaerochaeta; species uncultured Sphaerochaeta sp. The sequence continues at coordinate 2,427,643 of NZ_OY781873.1, forward strand.
CTTCCCGTTATAAAGAAGGGATATGATTCCTCAATGGTACCTGCTTCATTGAAATATGAAAGGGTACCAACCAATACTGATTGATTTTCCTTGCAGCTGTAGCAGAGTGCATACACCTGATTTATGCTGTCTTTACATCCCGACTCCGGTGTACAGGAGAGACGATAGCAGATGTCATTGTCTCCTGCATCACATACATAGTCTACGGTATCCATGGACAGTATTTGTTCCTGCCCATCCATGGTCACCTTGATGGTACCATCTGTTGAATACACATAGGGTGATTCCCTTTCCATCTGGTTTAAGGCTATCACCATCTCGCCCAAGGCATCATGCTGATCCTTATAGAGGAAAGCCTCCCCTACCTTATTAGGTAGCATGTTGTCATCCGGTGCATATACATAGCCATGCTTGGCTTCATACTGAGAAAAAAATCCATCTGGAAGAGAAACAGCAACATCTTCCTCAGGGAGCGCGGAGGGGGCCCCGCACAAACAGGCAACTGCCTGCTCTGAGTTTAGCACTGCCCCAGAAACGAAGCACAATGAAGAGACCAGCAAGAAAATTGTAAGAAATACCTTGTAGTTTCTTGGTTTGTTCATACTCGAACCTCCTGATCCATACTGTAGATATATGCATCTTACAGACCAGGCATCTCAGAGATGCTACAGATACCGTTACAGGAAACGTTACAATTACAAATTTACAAGAACTATCTTGGTTTTTTAACAATCTTCTCCATTCGAGCATGATTGTTCAATGGAAAGAACAGTGGATTCACTGCCAAGAAAAAAAGACCAGGGTCATGGGCTTCTACCGCAATTTCTACCCAATCCAGTGCTGAATCATACTCTCCTAAACCGATAAAGATCTGGGCGATTGGTATGTAAGGATATACGGTACCCGACTTATTCTGTTGTAACTGCTCAATAATGGCAAAGGCTTCGCTAGTTCTCCCTTTTTTTGCAAGACTGTATCCCATTCCAACAAGCAATGCATGATTCCATGAGAGGGGCATCTCCTTAGTAGGGTCTATATCCTCAAAGCATCTCATGGCAGCATCAATATTCCCGCGGATCAAATGAATATGCGCATGCAATATTTGATCCAGTGGAGGATCGGGATAGAGAAGGAAGTGTTGTCGTACCACATCTTCAGCCATCTGGAATTCGTGGAAAACAAGATGCAACCAGAAACGGATCTTGAAATTATGATGATTTACAGGATCCAAGGCATTGACGTATTCAGACAATCTGCGGGCTTCCTCATAGCGGCCGGTCATAATGCAGAGTTCCGCATAATCTCGCAGCGTTCTGGTATTGTTCGGCCTAAGCTGTAAAGACTTTTGAAAGAGCTCCTCTGCCCTATCGAAATTCCAATCTTTCTGCACTGCAATGGTTCCAAGGATGGTTAACGCTGTTGGTTCCTCTTCATCAATTTCAAGTGCTTTTCTCGCCACTTTCTCGGCTTCCTGTAACTTGTCTGTACGGTTAGGGAAACAAATCCCTTTATCACTGTAGGCTAACAATGCTGAGCCAATCCCTGCCCATGCTTCCGCATCAGAAGGATCTATTCGTACAGCCTCCCTAAATAATGCAACGGCTTTCAGGCAGACTCCTTCCTCATCAATCCTCAAGAGGTGTTTTGCCTGCAGCTTTAACTTGCTGCTGAACATAGAGACATGAACATTGCTTTGTTGTTGGACTACTTTTCCCGCTTTTGGTGTTTCGATTGTAGCGTTTGGGGAAAAATGCATATTGATGGCATCTCCGATATATCGGGCAGCAACAGCCGGGTTATCTGTATGTGGAGAGAGGGTTATGGTCTTTATTGCAGTTACCTCATCCGGTTTTGTCTGCAAGAGCCTTGCCTCAATCATCAGGGAGGTCTCATCTCCACGACAGAATCCTTCAATAATGTAATCGGCCTGAAGCTCTGCGGCTATGAGTGACAACCGCTTACCAGAATCCTTATAGGCCAAGGTTGAGGTTCTGGAGATGATTCTCAGATGTGGCACCACTGCAAAGTAGTCTTCCAATGCCTCCATCACCATATTGAGAAAAAGCAGCACCTCATGATTCTCTATATCAATTCTGTATAAGGGAAGTATTGCCAGTCTTGGAGCATGGGTATTATCCATGATGGATATACCGTCTTTTCGAATTTCTCCATTTTTAATTCGTTGCACAAGGGCTCGTGTTTCATCTTCAACTTCGGACTCGAACTCATCCCACATGATAGTTCTGCAGGTATCGTACTGCTGCAATGCAAGTTTCCTCTCTCCCCTTAATGCGTGTATGTAGATTACAGCCCTATGACCTTCCTCGTCGAAGGTATCGAGATGCAAATATTTTCGGGCATGATTCAATGCAGAGAGGTAATCACCCTGTTTGATCTCGGCTTCATACAACGAGCGTAGCAGTTGCTTATACTCGTAAAACACATTCTGTTCTTCCTGTATTTGCCACGCAGAGAATCCTGGGGATGAGCTGATAGTGAATCCCTTCAGGAACCCACCCTTCCAAAGTCCGACAGCTTTACGCATGGCTGGTAGGTCTGGCCCACTCTCCAGGATGCTTCTAAATGCAAGGAGGTCACAACTGATATGAGTAGTATCGAGGTACAAAACATCCCCGTCAGAGAGCAAGAAAGCCCCCTGTAAGCATGTATGTATTTCAGACAGGATTGTACGCAAAGACCCCATCGCTCGGGAAGCATTGCTATCTGGCCAGAACAAATCAGCCAGCTCTTCCCTCGTAGCTCTTCTTTCAGTACACACAAGATAGCCCAAAAGAGCTTTTGATCTTCTCCGAGCGAAGGATATCTTCCGAGAGTCTACGCTGAACCTGGGTGAACCAAGAAGTTCTACGTACAGAGTACTCATCTGATAATCCTTACCAATCCGTCTTGACTTCAGCATACACCCGAATTGGTGTCTTATCTAGGGTTGCATTATATGGTAAAGACTGAGTTATCTTGAGGGGTGTAAATTAGCCTTCCAGCTTAATGAGATGGTTTTTTGTAAATTCGTTGGTATCCGCCTCAAGATGATTTGCGAGATTCTCTATCGCTGATTCCATTGAGTGCAATGCTCTATCTGAAACAGGATTGATCAGTCCAAGAAGTGGCTATAAGATTCTTCAAAACATACACGGCTTAGTCAACGGTAGCCTTTAGTATTGATACAAGACAGTATTTCCAGAAATCCTTACCCCGGTGATTGCTCTTCACCCATACTATGACTATGATTCAGACGATTTCGTACAAAGTTGGGGGTAAAAGATATGGCAAAATCACATGATGCAAAGAAAACAGAGAAGAAAAAACCGCTAAAGACTGCAAAAGAGAAAAAGCAGGAGAAGATGGAGAAGAAGAAAGCTAAATAATTTTCGGTAGCCCTTTTCCATCTTTTATGCTCTTCCGTGCAAACCATATCAATCCTCTATTGATCCAGATATGCTTCAGTTCGTGTACTCAAGGTGGTACAACTATTCATAAAATTTTTATCAGCACTTCGCTTCTGGAGTAGGTATCTTTTTTATCATTACTCCTATTTGATTGCAAAAAACTCTATTTTATACTACATATCTACAAATCTATAGTATGCCTACACTTTCCTTACCCCAGAATTTTCTCTTTTCCTGTATCTCATGCATTCTCAGGTTGAATTTCTACTATTCCGGTAGTATATTTTAAAGACATACAGACGTTATTTTTTATTTGAAGAATATTGTAAGTACGTACACTCACTATCGGAGGAAAAGTATGAGTAAAAAGATTTTTCATGATCCAGACCCTGCAGAGACGAAAGATTGGCTGGAGTCGCTAGAGGGTGTCATAGAGCATGAAGGCGATCAGAAAACTGATTATTTGCTTTCAGAACTTACCCAAGTTGCACGTAACAAAGGTGTTACCACATCCCCTGGGGTTATTAGCCCCTATATCAATACAACAAACCTAGACAGCAATGCGGTCATTCCACCGGAAGAATCGCTTATTGCACGAAATGTATCAGCATTTGTTCGATGGAATGCCATGGTAATGGTAGCCAAAGCAAATGAAGATGGAAAAGGATTGGGCGGGCATATCGCCAGCTACTCATCCTCTTCAGCAATGTATGAAGTAGGCTTCAATTGGTTCTTCAAGGGACCAGAGTCCGAACACGGCGCTGATATGATCTACTTCCAAGGTCACTCCTCTCCTGGTATGTATGCCCGGGCCTATATAGAAGGACGACTGAGCGAAGAACAACTGGAACATTTCAGACAGGAGACAGAGGGCAAGGGACTCTCTTCCTATCCACACCCCTACCTGATGCCGGAATTCTGGCAGTTCCCAACCGTTTCGATGGGCCTTGGTCCTTCGATGGCTATCTATCAGGCACGATTCATGAAGTATATGGAAGACAGGGGCTTGAAGAACAGTGGAGACAGGAAGGTCTGGGTCTTTATGGGAGACGGAGAGTCTGATGAGCCAGAATCGCTTTCAGCGCTCTCGCTTGCTTCCAGGGAGAAGCTCGATAACCTTATCTTTGTGGTTAACTGCAACCTGCAACGTCTCGATGGACCGGTTCGTGGTAATGGAAAGATAATACAGGAACTTGAAGGAAAGTTCAGAGGTGCTGGGTGGAATGTCATCAAGGTTATCTGGGGAACTGAATGGGACTCAATCCTTGAGAAGGATACCAAGGGTATTCTCCTGCAGAAACTGGCAACCATGGTTGATGGTGAGTTCCAGACCCTGCAAGCTAGAGGCCCAGCATATCTGAGAGAAAAACTCTTCTCTGGAGATGAGTACCTTGAATCGCTTGTTGAAGGGATGACGGATAAGGATCTCTGGCAGTTAAGCCGTGGCGGCCATGACCCCAGGAAGATCTACCAGGCATTCCATGCAGCAACAAACCACAAAGGAGCCCCCACGGTCATTCTGTTCAAGACCATCAAGGGCTTTGGTATGGGCAGCGGAGAGGGTGCTATGGGTGCTCATAACCTGAAACACATGGAAGAGAGCGATCTTCTCGCCTTCAGGGACCATTTCCATGTACCCATTGATGATGAACAGGCAAAGAGTATGGTGTTTATCAAACCGGATCCTGAGAGCAAAGAAGGTAAATTCCTTGCTAGGCGACGTGAGATAATGGGAGGACCTGTTCCCTACCGCCATAAGGATGGCGAAAAACTGACGGTCCCCACAACCAAGAGCTTTGAGGATATGTATGCCTCCACTGGAGAGAGAGAACTTTCCACTACCATGGCATTTGTCCGCCTGCTTACCAAGCTGGTTAAGGACAAGAACATCGGGGAGAGGATTGTCCCCATTGTCTCTGATGAAGCACGCACCTTCGGCATGGAGGGCCTCTTCAGACAAATTGGTATTTATGCACCGGATGGCCAGCTCTATGAACCAGTGGATAAGGAGTCATTCCTGTGGTATCGCGAAGATAAGAAAGGACAGATTCTCGAAGAAGGAATCTCTGAGGCCGGAGCGATGTCCTCATGGATAGCAGCAGCCACAAGTTATGCAAACCACCAGGTCTCGATGATTCCCTTCTTTATTTTCTATTCCATTTTCGGTTTCCAACGAGTCGGTGACTTCATCTATGCCGCAGGAGACAGTCGTGCAAAGGGCTTCCTGATGGGAGCTACTGCAGGGAGAACCACCCTGAACGGGGAAGGATTGCAACATGAGGACGGGCATGGATTGCTCTTGGCTTCCACCCACCCCACATGTCAGGCCTATGACCCGACTTTCTCCTATGAGCTTGCTGTGATCATCCAGGATGGAATGAAGCGAATGTATGAGGATGATGAGAACATCTTCTACTACATTACGCTGATGAATGAGAACTATACTCATCCAGAGATGCCCAAGGGTGCTGAGGAAGGGATCAAGAAGGGTGCCTATCTCTTCAAGAAAGCAAAGAAGAACAAGAATCCTGTCGTACAGTTGATGGGAAGCGGAACAATACTACGAGAAGTCATTGAAGCGGCTGAGCTCCTGTCGGAGGACTTTGGAGTGGAATCGGACATTTGGAGTATTCTCGGGGTCAATGAATTGCACCGTGACGGTGTCGAGGCTGAACGATACAACCTCACCCACCCCGAAGGAAAGGCAAAGGTTCCGTATCTGACCAAGGTCATGGAAGGACACGATGGTCCAGTGGTGATAAGCACCGACTATCTCAGGGCATATCCTGAGCAGATCAGGAGGCTTATTCCCAATTCCAAGGTCACTATCCTCGGCACAGATGGATTTGGCAGATCCGATTTTAGACATGCACTGAGGACCTTCTTTGAGGTTGACAGGTACTACATCGCTGTTGCAGCGCTGAAAGGTCTTGCCGATGAAGGTACCATTCCTGCCAAGAAAGTGAGCGAAGCGATCAAGAAGTATGCTATCGATGTCGACAAGCCCAATCCATTACTGAGTTAAGGAGAGATACAGTATGGCAACAAAACAAATTCTAGTACCAGATATCGGGGATTTCTCTGATGTACCAATCATTGATGTTTACATCAAGGTTGGTGATGTTATCGCGGTCGATGACTCAGTAGTAGCGCTTGAAAGTGAGAAGGCTGTCATTGACATTCCCTCTCCCTTTGCAGGAACCATAACAAAGGTTCTGGTCAAAGAGGGAGATGCTGTTTCCAAGGACTCTCCGGTAGCTGAGATTGAAATCGAAGCTGAAGGTGAAGGTGAAGAAGAACAAGAGAAGAAGAGTACTGAGGAAGAGCCTAAAAAAGAACAACCAGAAGAAAAAAAGGAAGAAAAGAAGGTTGAAGAAGCCATAGAAGCACCTAAGCCTGAACAGCCGAAACAGCAAGTTCAACAAGAAGTAAAACCGGATCTTGTCAATGAACAGGCTCCTGGGGCTGTATACCATGCAACCCCTTCACTTCGCAAATATGCAAGGGAACTCGGGGTTGATCTCGCTAAGGTAAAAGGGAGCGGGCCCAATGGTCGTATCCTGCATGAAGATGTACAGGCTTTGGTGAAAAAGGCACTGAGCGGTGGTGGTGGAACTCCGGCTTCCTTCGGCAAGATTGAGCTGGAAGACTTTTCAAAGTATGGGGAGATTGAGCGCAAGAAACTTACCCGTATCCAGAAAATATCGGGACCACACCTGCAGAAAAGCTGGCAGATCATCCCCCATGTCACCCAGTACGATGAGGCCGATGTCACTGAACTTGAAGCATTGAGGAGAACGATCAAGGAGGAGATGAAGAGAAGTGAAGACCCGGTAAGCATCAGCATCCTCCCCTTCATCGTAAAGGCGGTAGTCGCTGCATTGAAGAAATTCCCAGAGATGAATGCTTCATTTGATGAGGACAGTGGTGAGTTGATTTTCAAGCACTACTACCATATTGGTATTGCGGTCGACACCCCAGAGGGATTGATCGTACCGGTCCTGAAGGATGCAGACAAGAAGAGCGTTACAGAGATTGCAAGGGAGCTTGCAAGCATCAGCCAGCGAGCCCGGGACAGGAAGCTGAAACCAGAGGACCTCTCAGGAGGATCGTTCAGTATCTCAAGCCTTGGAGGGATCGGGGGTACTGGATTCACTCCCCTGATCAATCCACCACAGGTTGCAATACTTGGAGTCTCAAGACTTGCAAAGAAGCCGGTTTGGAATGGCAAGGAGTTTACGCCCCGAGACGTTCTACCCTTCTCAGTAGCCTATGACCATCGGGTCATTGATGGTGCTGCTGGAGTTCGCTTTACTACGTATCTCGCATCCCTGTTGGGCGATTTGCGACGAGTACTACTCTAAGGAGGTTGGTACAGATGCAAGAGAAGAAAACAGACCTTTTGGTCCTCGGAGGAGGACCCGGTGGGTATAGTGCGGCATTCCGTGCCGCTGATTTAGGTAGGAAGGTTACCATCATTGAGAAGAGTGCAGTACTGGGAGGTGTATGTCTGAATGTAGGTTGCATTCCTTCCAAGACATTGCTGCACATTGCAGAAGTGATCGAAGAGGCTGAGAAGCTGGCTCCCCTTGGGGTCTCCTTCGGTAAGCCTTCCTTTGACCTGGAGAAGATCAGATCCCATAGGGATTCGGTTATCAAAACCCTTACCTCCGGGTTGGATTCACTGTGCAAGGCTCGTAAGGTTGAACGTATTGTTGGTGAAGGGTCCTTCCTTTCTGATAATGAACTGAAGGTAGTGACTGAGAAGGAAGAGCTGAAGCTTACCTTTGAGGACCTGATCATAGCGGTTGGGTCCAGGTCGGTACAGATCCCCGGTATTCCTTATGCAGATGAACGTATCTGGGATTCTACCAAAGCCTTGGAGCTCACGCACATCCCCGATCGTCTCGCTATCATAGGGGGAGGAATCATTGGGCTGGAGGTGGCTACCATGTACCACGCACTTGGATCAAAGATAACCACCATCGAGATGATGGATTCCTTGATCCCCCCGGCTGACAGAGATCTCAAGCAGCCTTTGATGAAGAAGATCAAGAAGCAGTATGAAGCCATCTACACATCCACAAAGGTGGAAAAGGTAGAAGCAAAGAAGGATGCACTTACGCTCCACCTAGCTGGGGATAAGGCTCCCTCTACCATCGATGCTGATGCTGTTCTGGTGGCAGTGGGAAGAAAAGTCAATTCCGACCGAATAGCAATTGAGAATACGAGTATCAAGACAACTGGTCGTGGTTGGATTGAGGTGGACAAGAAGCTTAGGACCAATGTTCCTCACATCTTCGCCATTGGAGACGTTGTGGGCGATCCGATGCTCGCCCATAAGAGCAGTCACCAGGGCAAGGTGGCCGCCGAGGTAGCTTCAGGACAAGCCTCAGCCTTTACTCCCATGGGAGTTCCCTCCGTCGCTTATACCAGCCCTGAAGTAGCATGGGTTGGGCTAAGTGAAAATGAGGCCAAGGAGAAGGGAATAGCCTACAAGAAGGGGTCTTTCCCTTGGATGGCAAACGGTAGGGCACTCAGTGCTGTCGCAGCAGAGGGAGTCAGCAAGGCACTCTTTGACGAGAAGACAGGACGTTTGCTGGGAGCTGGGATCTGTGGAAAGAATGCAGGTGAGCTTATCTCTGAGGCGGTAATTGCCTTGGAGATGGGTACCGTTGCCGAGGATATTGCCCTCAGTATCCACCCTCACCCTACCCTCAGTGAGACGTTTGCGGTAGCTGCAGAGCTTGCAGAAGGTACAGCAACAGATACTCTTAACAGATAAGAGACTAAGACAAAGTTTGGAAGCCCGCCCTCCTACAAAGGACGGGCTTTCTGTGCTGTAGTCTTGTATGGTCAATCCCAATGGAGCGATGGTCTCAGGGTACAGTTGGAATTCTCACTTCCGTCATGATGATTTTCATCTGGCGATTATACCCTACATTACAGGGCACCAGCCTTTGGGCAGTTGGAGCACTACTGACCACATTAGGATTCTTTCCCATGTGGCTCGAGCCAACGCTTGGCAGTATGGCCATTGTGCTGAACAATATTGCAACAATTACCACACCACTGCTCATCTTCGAGTGAGCCATCAGGTTCAAGGGTCTTCATCCTCTAGACTCTGTACGCGTTCCTTTTGAGATTCTCTATGGAATAGGCTATCTTCTTTCGACTCTCTTGAACCTACATAATGCAAGAGGGCGATATATGATCAATGATCTTCTCATGATGATTGTCCTTGCCTTGACTATTGTGGTCCTGCTTTGGAAGGTGAAAGGGCTTGAACGTATTGTCTATATAATCATTGCAGTCACATTCGCCCTGATGTTTGTTGCCTTCTTCTTTCGATGGCTGTTCTCTGTGCGTAACAGCAATTTCCTGAACGATCCCAATCAGGTGCTGACCCCCATAATCTTTTTCACGCTTGTCCCATGGGCTATCGGATGGTCATATGGATTTATTCTCATTATCAACATCAAGGGGAGACAGGCACTCTTTGACGCAGCTCGTACCGACGTGCTTACGGGACTGAACAATCGGTTATGGATGACCGAACAATTTGATGCTGCGCTCAAGGATGCAACCACCAAAGGTACCTCTCTGTGTCTTTCAGTATTGGATGTCAATGGATTCAAGAAACTCAACGATAAGTATGGACACATGTTTGGGGATGAAGTGTTACAACATATCGGCAAGGTAATAAGAGAACGACTGGCTGATGGGGATTCAGCTATCCGTTACGGAGGGGATGAATTCATCCTCCTCCTTACTTGCCAAAAATCAGGTAACAACCTTACGCAAAAATTACAACAGCTTGTAGAGGCCGTTACAGAGCCAATAACCATTGATTCTGTTGACCTGAACCTATCTATAAGCTTTGGGAATGTTCACTATCCTAAGGATGGAACTACCAGTGATGAACTCTTCAAGGTAGCCGACAGTAGGATGTATGAACAGAAACGCGTTGCCATGCGATGAAAAAAATGCATCGATGTGAACCTAATACATGGAAGGCTGCGCTGAAATACCTATGGTTACTTGTACACTTCCACCTCTTCTCTCTATGCTGCTATTAGGAAAAAAGTTCACCATCCCCTTTCCGATTATTGATATTTTTAGTAGCTTCTAAAAATACAATCTTTTATCTCCTATATACATCCATTTAATTTGAATTATATCGAAGGTTGTTTTTATAGAATCACGTCATGGTGGTAATACCACCTCTGGCTTTTGTTTCATGAGAGGAATAACAGGTTGTAATCTATTTGTAAGGTGGCTATTTTTATGCAGATTTCTGACAAGCATGTAGTGAGTATGAACTACACATTGAAAAACGACCAGGGAACAGTTCTTGATAGTTCAGAAAACCGTGAACCGCTTTCTTTCATCGTCGGTTCCGGGATGATCATTCCAGGGCTGGAGAAAGAACTTCACGGTAAAGAAAAGGGAGACAAAGTATCAGTAACCGTCGAACCCAAGGAAGGGTATGGTGAATATGATCCTTCCCAGACTATTGCAGTTTCCAAGAACCAGTTTGCTGAGGGAACTGAAGTCAAGGTGGGGATGACTGTTCAGGCCCAGAGAGAAGATGGTCAAGTACAACTATTGACCATTAAAGAGGTTGTGGATGACACCATTACATTGGATGCAAACCACCCTCTTGCTGGAGTGACCCTCCATTTCGATGTTCAAATCGAAGATGTCCGTGAGGCTACAGAGGAAGAAATTGAACATGGTCATGTACACTGATCTGTTTTCTGATTGATTCTTTCAACCAACTAAATCACCTATCCAAGACCGTCGGTATACAGGTAGTATTACCTAGCTGACGGTCTTGTTGTGGTAGTGGTTCTTTGATTGATAGATAATGAATCTCAATCCTAGTATTTCATGCGTCCAATCGATGCAATTTTGTTTGTAATGGATCAACAAGAACTGTCCAGAAAAGATCTCGTTCCCATTATTGGTAGTCAGAGCAAAGTGTCTGAAATTTTGAACAGAAAACGACCTCTCAGTCTTTCTATGATGAGAAGGCTTCATGAGGAATTGAATATTCCAGCAGCATTACTACTTCAAGACACACAGCAAAACAGATTCCTGTAAAGCATCTCAGCAATGATGATTATCCTGTTTTCGAGATTGAATGTGTTTTATAGTTTACGTATATAGAGAACTATGCTCTGCTATGAAAAGAAACCAACAACCCCGAACTGCATAACAGCCAATTTCTCATATTATCACTTTCTAGCACACAATTTATTTCATTCAGCCCTCCCCTACTCTTGCCATTCTCTCATTCCAGGATGATAGTTATATCATAGCTATTGCGGTAATACTTCCCATTTGGGAAAAGGAATGAAGCTATGCAAAGAGATACATTTCATACAGTGATCATACTGGTACTTGGCATGCTACTCCTGTTGGTATCCTGTGCTACTTCCACTACAGCCGAGCCTATGCATGAAATAGAAAGTGAGGTTGTCTTCCCCATTTCAATTGAGGATCTTTCTACTACTTCACCTGAAACAGAGACACCAATTGCTGCACTGGATGCACCTGATGAACAACAAAATTCGATTGCACAATTGATAAAACCCAAGCGAGTTTTTCACTATGGAGATGTTCCACGTTACGGCGAGTATCTTATTGTAAGCAATGAAACCGGCTACACACTGGTACAGCTTGATATATTCAATGAGAGCATGTACCGCTCAAATGACCAGATGGATAATCTGTTAGAACCGGAGGCTCTGATTCACCACGGTCAACAGAGAATTGCACTATTCAAGTTTCCGTTATTACAACAAGCCTTAGAGCAACAAGGAAAAGAATCATACTCAGTCAATGCAATCGACATCGATGGAGATCGGTATAGCTTCTCATGGTTGCCAGAAACCGATTCATGGAATATCGAGATTACTGAAGATGAACTCACCTTCTCTTTTGATGATGTAACAATCCCTCCCTCACAAGGAGACTATTTTCTTATCACGAATGGGACGGAGTACCCCCTTAGTGCACTCTATGTCATTGATCCCACTGATAATGATGAAATTGCGAGTACCAATCTCTTAGGTGATATGGTACTCCTTCCAACACGTATCGTTCACATAGCAACTGATGATGTTCCCTGGATAGCCGATCAGTTACCGTTTGATACATATGGCAGGGTTGAAATTCTTGCAGAAGATACCGATGGTGACATATATAAAAGACTGTGGTTTCCCACTACAGATATCTGGAATATTGAATTGACTATCGCAAACCTCCAGTATGATGTCTCCCTTGATACATATGAGCTGTATGTGGAGAACAATACCAACTTTGATATTTGGTACCTCTATCTTGCCACTGATGAATACTATGATGTATATGCATTCGGAGAGGATCTGCTAGAGGACAGCATCCTGTATGCCGGAGAAAGTACATATATCACTCTCTCTCAGTTCTCCCATCTAAATGAATTATTGGCTTCTGATAGCGATGAACCATTACATCTTGTTGGTCTCGATCTGGATAATGAGGAATACCACTTGCTTTGGTCACCTCATGATGATGGCTGGAGTATTGAACTGACCAATGAGAACTTCAGATCAGAGCCATTGCCAGAAGCCCCTTATGGCTATGCTACTCTCCTTGCCCGGAATCGTACTGGTGAAGATATATGGCATCTCTACATGATTACCGATGAGATGGACGCACTCCAAGATAACGGTTTAGACGTGTTGGGTGATATCATCTGGCGAAGTGGAGATACACAAGCCATTGTCCCAGAGTCGTTCGCTTGGGTTCTCAGCTGGTTGAGCACATATCCCGACAGCTCCTTGAATCTTATAGCAGAGACGTACGATGGAATAACCTACACTCGCCCCTGGAGTCCATCTGTCCATGGATGGCTTATTGATCTTTCATCGGAGGATCTACTGAAAGAAATGTGAGTGGTTCTGACTGGTTATAGACACAGTAAGCCTATAAGAAAATCTAAATATGCAAGCGTCGGATGGATATCTTTATCAAGAGGAAATTGTATGTCATTGATTTCTCTGCCACATGAAATTGTTCTTTGCTATCGTAACAATACCGTACATAATCTTCTTTGATATCTCGTGCATTATGGATTACACTAATTTCAAAGAGGATGTTATATGATTGGATTTGTTGTCATCGCAGCTATTGCTGCATTAGCCTTTGCCGCGATCAACTATTATGGGGTGAAAAAAAAGGATTCAGGAACACCAGAGATGCAGCAAATTGCTGCTGCTATTCAGGAAGGGGCAAAAGCTTTCTTGGTGCTTGAATACTCCGTTATTGTAAAAGTAGTAGTTCTCATTGCGATCTTACTGGGTATTGTCGTATCTCCCAGTAGTGCCATAGCTTTTGTCTTTGGAGCTTTAATGAGTGCCAGTGCAGGATGGATTGGAATGAATATCGCGACAATCAGTAATGTACGCGTCTCTAATGAAGCTCGTAATACGAGAAATTTGGGGAAAACATTACGTGTGGCTTTTAGAGGGGGGTCTGTTATGGGACTCTCTGTTGGGGGTTTTGCCCTTCTTGGACTAGCCATTGTCTATCTGGTATTCGGGGTTCTTTTAAAACAGGTCGCTCCTGAAAATCTTAGATTCCATACCAACTGGCTTGGTATTAGTGATATTCCCTTCACGATGACCATAAGTGCCTATGCTTTAGGTTGTTCTATCATTGCTATGTTTAACCGTGTTGGAGGTGGAATCTATACGAAGGCTGCTGATATGGGAGCTGACTTAGTCGGAAAAACTGAAGCAGGAATACCTGAAGATGATCCAAGAAACCCAGCAACTATTGCTGATAACGTTGGAGACAATGTTGGAGATGTGGCTGGTCTGGGTTCTGACTTGCTGGAAAGTTATGTAGGAGCATTGGTATCAGCAATGATACTTGCTGCATATATCTATTTTTCTCGGGGAGGGATAGATGCCAGTCTTGTTGCTAAACTTATCTATGTCCCCCTCCTTGTTGCTGCTGTTGGTATTATCTCTTCAATGGTGGGAATTCTTTATTTACTCGTAAAGAAAGTGTCCTCCAACCCACATAAGGAACTGAATGCTGCAACATTTGTCGGCGCAGGATTAACCATAATTTCTTCTGGGTTTATCTCATACTTCGTATTTACCGGCGAAGACTTGCATACCATAGGATTTGCGCTCGGTGCATTTTCTCCTTGGGTATGCGCTGTTCTTGGTATTGTTAGTGGCATTGTGATTGGGCAAATCGCTGAGTACTATACCAGTTATGATTTCAAGCCAACACAGAAGATAGCAGCAAGTAGCGCGGAAGGCGCAGCCCTTACCATCACCGAAGGAATGAGTGTTGGTATGATTTCTGTAATTGGTCCGGTTATCATCCTAGGAGTTGCAATTATTGCTGCAAATATTACAGCTGGTCTGTATGGCGTAGCCATGGCTGCTATCGGCATGCTCAGCTTTGTAACGGTTACCGTGTCTGTTGATACGTACGGACCGATCGCTGACAACGCTGGTGGTATCAGTGAGATGGCAAAACTGCATCCTGATGTTCGTGGCATTACAGATGAGTTGGATGCTGTGGGAAATACCACAGCAGCGATTGGTAAAGGATTTGCTATCGGTTCTGCAACCCTTGCCGCTCTTTCTCTCTTTTCTTCGTACTTATATGCACAAGCCGGTGAACATGCTGTACATGGTGCGGCTATGATTTTGAATATGGTGAATCCTCTTACGCTCGTTGGTGCCTTGGTTGGGGGAGCACTTCCCTATCTATTTAGTGGAATATTGATAAGAGCCGTTGCAAATGCTGCACGAAAGATGGTCCAAGAGGTCAGAAGACAGTTCAAGGCAGATCCTGGCATTATCTTAGGAACAAGTCTTCCTGATTATAAGACGTGTATCAGCATAAGCAGTGCGGGTGCTCTATCTGAAATGAAGAGTCCTGCTCTTATTGCCGTTCTCACTCCCCTTTTTACCGGATTCCTCTTTGGCGCCGAATTTGTTGGGGGGCTATTGATTGGAACAACACTCTCTTCTGTCATGCTTGCTCTGTATACAGCAAATGCAGGAGGAGCATGGGATAATGGCAAGAAATACGTGGAAAATGGGCACTTCGGTGGCAAAGGTTCCGATGCTCATAAAGCTGCTGTGGTAGGAGATACCGTTGGAGATCCCCTCAAGGATACAGTCGGCCCATCTCTAGATATTCTGATTAAAATCATGGCAATCGTTTCCTTAATTGCTGTTTCAATTTTTAGTAAGTATAACTTGTTTTCACTTCTCATGAATTAACCAATAGGAGTGTACGTATGAATTATTACTATGTTGTTTTCTCCCCAATTGAAGCTCTTATTTGTAGTCAGTTGGAACCAAAACCGTTTGGAGCATATATGGCAAGAGGATCAAAGAAAGGCTCTGCCGAACGGCTCATGTTTGCTGAGGTCGAGGGTGGGTTTGGTGATTACTTCGATTGGGACTATGCAAAAGAGAAATGTGTGACGCATGCAAGCGGAGAAGTGAAGCATTCGCTCTATTTGTCGATATACCGGGTGATTGAGCATATTCCTCTTGAACAGTATAAGAACATCTACCTGGTTAACAAGGATGGTTCTACGCTTTGCTTGGAAGCTGCCCCGTATACCACGCCTGACAATTGGAGAGGGTATGGACTTTATAAAGAACACTGTCCTGTACATCCACTTGTTGTCAGTTCGTTGGAGCCACATATGTTGGCGGATTATATCATCAATGACAGAACAAAGAAGATTACTGTTCCTGCGATAATATTCAATGATATTCGCATCATTGACTTCAATGAGAAAGAGGATACCGGCAATATTGGAAGCATGTATGAACGGGATCTTGATCATCTGAAGGATTGTATTGCCACTATCCAGAGCAATAAGGATAAAATCACCAAGACTGTGGATCGATCCTTTGATACCAAGTTTTCCTATCAAATCATTGATAATGGATTCTATCTTGCCAGAGGCAAGAAAATCATCTTCTACCCTATGCTTTCCCGTGAACAACTGAAAGAAGTTGATTATGACTGGGGAAAGAGTGCCAACTTCTTCTAATATCTTGATTATCTTGATGAGGAAAGGAGTGCTATTACGAAAAGGAGAACACATTGTTGATGAGGTTCTGTTTGAGAACCTGATAAACATTCTACTCCACCGCTAATGAAGTAACATACTTACATTTGTTGTCCATAAGTATACCTGCAGGGGAGCCTACACCTCCCCTATTTTCCTTGTTAATTCTTATGTAGTGAATGTATAATAGGGTAACACTCACGTATAAAGGTTCTTTTAATGTTTCATAACAATAAGCAAATCAGTAAGCAACTCCTTATCATCATTTCTCTCATCATCATAAGTTTTTTGGTCGGATGCGGTGCTCAAGAAGAGAAACGTTCTCAAACCATCGATGAGGAAGGTATTATCGTTGGATTTTCGCAGATAGGTGCTGAAAGCGCCTGGAGAACTTGTAACACCCGCTCAGTACAGGAAGCAGCAGCAGAACGAGGGGTGCAGCTGGTGTATGACAATGCTGAACAAAAACAGGAGAACCAGATAAAGGCATTGCGTTCCTTTATTGCATATCAAGTTGATGTAATCGTCTTTGTACCGATCGTAACCGATGGCTGGGATAATGTACTGCAAGAAGCCCGTGATGCCGGGATTCCTGTTTTGGTTACTGACCGGAAAATCGATGTTGCAGATCCATCCTTATATGCAGGATTTATTGGAACCGATAGCCTGAAAGAAGGCAGAAATGCTGGGTTATTTCTATTGGATAAATTCAAAAACGAACGTGAGCGTTTCGACAAAACCGGGGACAATATCAATATAGTAGAATTATTCGGCACAGAAGGTTCCTCGGTAGCACTCGGAAGAGCTGAAGGCTTCAGGGAAGTCTTAGAAGAGCACCCTGAGTTCAAGATTGTGTATAGCAAATCTGGTGATTTCCTTCGTTCAAAGGGATACGAACTCGCTGTTGAATTTCTCGATATGCATGACGATATCGATGTTATTTATTCCCACAATGATGGAATGACCCTTGGAGCTATCGAGGCAATGGAAGAGAGAGGAATTATTCCAGGTACTGACATCGTCATTATCACCATTGATGCACAACAGGCAGCCATTGATGCTCTTCGCGAAGGTAAGGTTAATTGTGTTATCGAGTGCAACCCAAAAACCGGCCCTGAAATCATCAAGCTGGCTGAAAAACTGGCAGCTGGTGAAAGCATTCCTCGCCTGCAATATGTACATGAAGAGGTATTCTATGAAACCGATGACCTCTCCCTCATTGAACCTCGTGGGTACTAGCATGAAAAATAATATTTCTATTGTTGATAAGATTTTTTCTGTGTTTAAAAGCAGAAGCATAAAAGAGAGAATTAAGATCTCCTATGTGATAATCATCCTTCTGATGATCACTCCTCCTGTTATCACGGTCTTTTCATTTGTTGTCCAGATGACTCGCTATGACCTGATCATAACCAATGTCAGCAAGGCAAACAGCCTCAACCAGACGGTAAAGGAGGATATCTCCAACGAGATTTGGGATATCGTTGCAGGAAACAAGAAATTCGATGAAGGCAACCAGTATGCCATCATAGATGGGATCAATGAGAGCCTGGATGACATCATGCGAACGACTGAGGAGCGGGAGAACCGCCAGATGCTTGAGGTTGCCGGGCGTGCGGTCGATACGCTCAAGCGAAATGTTGACCGGCTGGGGAACCAGATGGCAAACCACTCCCTGGTCAGTGAAAATGAAGAGAGCCTCGATGAAATCAGAGGGGTTTCTGCCCTAATATCAGACATCCTGCAGGATTTCATTGTTCGTGTTATTGAATCAGCAACAATCACAAACGAGCATCACAAGCGTATTACGTTCATACTCACTGTCATTCAGATTTTCACGGTACTGTTTGTTACAATCTTCGCTGTCTTTACCCAGCGTTCAGTGACAACCAGTATCAATACTCCAATCACAAGGCTTGAGAACTTGTCAAAGAAGATTGCTGAGGGAGATTTCACTGCCAGGGTACAACTCCCCCAAGTAAGTGAGCTTGACGGGCTGACCGACAACCTGAATGTCATGGCTGTAAAAATTCAAGCCTTGATCGCAGAGAATGTTCGGGAACAACAAAACCTGCAGAAATCAGAGATGAAAGCCTTGCAGGCCCAGATAACACCGCATTTTCTCTATAACACATTTGATACAATCGTCTGGCTTGCCGAGGAGAAGAAGAATGATCAGGTGATCGATATTACCCGCGCTTTTTCCAGTTTTTTCAGGATCTCTCTGAACAAGGGTAAAGACTTCCTTACGGTCCGCGAGGAGTTTGAGCATGTCAAAAGTTATCTGACGATTCAGAAAATCCGATACAGGGATATTCTGGATTATGATATTGAATACTCACCCGAGATGGCAGACTGTCAGATCTTGAAACTGGTGCTCCAACCACTTGTTGAAAATGCATTGTACCATGGGATCAAGAACAAGAGAGGTCGAGGCTTCTTGACGGTGAAGGGTTGGCGCAAAAACAATCGGCTCTGTTTTTCCGTTGAAGACAATGGTATCGGGATGACGGAAGAGAAACTTGTGAACATCATGGAACAGATCAATGGTTCGGCTGACCCCGAGGATCTGAACAATGTGTATGGACTGTATAATGTCAACAAGAGACTAGAGCTGTATTATGATACAAGTACGAAGCTGGAAATAACTAGTCGGTACAAGAAGGGCACTACCGTGTATTTCAGTGTTCCAGAGGTTGGATTCAATGTATAAGGTTTTTATTGCTGAGGATGAGATAGTAGTACGTGAGGGACTGAGAAACAGTATACAGTCGGGGACAGGCCCTTTTATTCTCGTCGGTGAAGCATCAGATGGAGAGATGGCTCTGTCCATTATGAAGGATGTGAAACCGGACATACTGATTACTGATATCAGAATGCCGTTTGTTGATGGACTGAGCCTTTCCAGAATTATCAAAAAGATTCTGCCATGGATAAAAATTGTTATAATTTCGGGTCATGATGAATTTCAGTACGCACAAGAGGCCATATCAATCGGTGTCGACGAATACATACTTAAACCTATTTCCGCCTCAGATATACTCTCTACACTCAACAAACTGGTGGATAGGATTGAACAAGAAAAACGGCATCTTTCTAGTATAGAAAATCTGAAACTGCAGGCCCAGTCCAATTCGGACCTGATCAGGGAACGCTGGCTCTGTGACCTGGTAACTGGAATTGTCAAGACAGAGGATGCACTTGAAAAAGCTGGTGATATGGGCATTGACCTTATCGCTCATGGATACCTTGTGGCGATCATCAAGCTTTCCACCTCTTGTGAGAACTATTCTGAACTGATCACCGCCAAGCTCCACATAAACAGCCTTATAGACAATCAGGAAGAGGTATTATGCTTTTCACAAAGCAGGGATTCATTCATCCTACTGTTGAAGCAGTTTGTTTCCGAATCACTCGAAGAGACTGCCTATACCCTAGGACAGGCGATAAAATATGAAGTTGAGCGAAACACTGACTGTATGGTCGCTATTGGGTTAGGCTCGTTGGTTGAACGGATCGGGAGCCTCTCCCAATCATTCGCCGAAGCTGAACAAGCTGTGAATTTCTCTGTCAAGACTGGTCAGAAACTGATCATCGGAACGCATGACCTGAATGCCTTTTCTGAAATTGATTTCTTGAAACTTGACGGGAGCCCCATCTCGGAGAGGCTGAAATATGTGAAGAAATCTGGTGTTGATGAGATCATCGCCCAGTATATTACCATGATCGGAGACCACCCATTCGAGACTACGCTCATAGGGTATTACCTTCTCTATGATCTGATGGTTGCTATATCAAAGATCATTGATGAATTGGGCGGTGTTTCCCAGGATGTTATTCCATGGTTGTCACAGAAAACGCAACTTTCAGAGATTGCAAGTTCAAAAGAGACGTTCTGTGAAGGGGTGAAATTGATCCTGGATACGTTCATCGATTTCAGGGAGTCCAAATCGGCAGGAAAGTATTATGAAATGATCCAGAAGGCAAAGCAGCATATCAACCTTCATTTTGCCGATCAGGATATTTCCTTGCATTCAGTGGCATCAATCGTAAACGTGAGTCCAAACCATTTCAGTACCATCTTTTCCCAGGAGACCGGGGAGACCTTCATTGAATATCTTACACGGGTCCGTATCAATAAATCGAAAGACCTGTTGCTGACGACAGCGCTCAGAAGCGCAGACATCGCATATGAAGTAGGATTTGGAGATCCCCATTATTTCAGTTTCATTTTCAAGAAACATACAGGCATCTCCCCCCGGGAATTCAGATCCGGAGGAAAATGCCAGAATTGAAGATGAGGGGTCTCTTTAGCCTTCACTTCTCTAAGAATTGCCATATTAAAATGGGATCAGACCAACTACTTCTGTATAACTGCCTTTGTTATTCCTATATCTATCATTTGTTCCAAAAAATATTGGTGAAGATGTATAGATTACTATCTCAATGATAAATCAAGATAAACATATTTTTTGTTTATCTTGACATACCGATGTGGTTACATGATACTGTAAACAGTCCCCTAAAGGAGTTTCGGTAATTATGATTATATCTTTTCAAATAAAAAATTATAGATCTATCCTGGACCTCACTCTCCCAATGTCATACGCGGAGAGGAAGGCACCAAATGGATATATGCAGATGGAACTCTTACCATTTCTCGAAGAGATTGACATACGGACCATCCCGTGTCTGGCAATATATGGTGCGAACGCATCAGGAAAATCCAATATTATAAAGGCGCTCGCTTCGTTTGTCGGGATTATAAAAAACCGTTATAATCCGGAGATTATCTCCACCAACAAATTGCATCCCCAAGATAATATCACCTCATTTGCACTCGAATTTCTCAAGGAAGACAAGAAATTTCTTTATTCCTTGGAAGTGAACGGAGAGGCAATTGTTACCGAGAGACTGGTAAAGAATAACGAAGTTGTCTTTTCTATTGATAACAGGAATAGGTCTTTCACAGCCATCGCAACCGATGTATATCCATCAAAGAAGCTTGATACCATATTTTCAGTTGAATGCTTAGATCAAAAACAACAGTTCAGGACTCCTTTCCTCTCTGTAGTGGGGAAGAACTATGCTGGCCTGAACGACTCCATGACAGTTGCATATGGATTCATCACCAATAACGTTGAGGTATATCCAAGCAACGATTTTCCATTTTCTTATGGACTGGACAGACTGACGAATACCGACTCAGGTATGGATCCACAAAAAGCTTTTAAAGATATTGTCACCATACTACGAAAACTGGATATCGATATCACTCGCATGGAGTACAAGAAGGACGAAATTGGAAAAGAAGTTAGTTCCTTTCCTGCAAGTCAGTATGAATTCAACATCTCAAATAAAATAATTACGGCAACTGAGATCAATTCGTATCACGAAGATATCTTTGGCAATGAGGTTCAGTTCAATTTTAAGGATGAATCTTTGGGTACTCAGCGAGTTGCGTGTCTGCTCGGTATAGTAATCACTGCACTAAGAAAAGGAAACCTTCTTGTAATCGATGAGCTGGGAAACTCTCTCCACCCCTACTTGTTTGCAGAAATTGTGAGGATGTTCAAAGATAAAAGATACAACATATCAAACGCACAACTGATTTTCACCACGCACAATACAGATATCATGGAACAAGACATGATGCGTGTATCAGAGATTGGTATCGTTACCAAGACATTGAAGAAAGGGACTGTTTTCAAGCGGGTCTCTGACTTTGAAGGGGTGAGAAACGTGACAAACTTTAGGAAACAATATCTTGATGGAACCTTTTCTGGAATCCCTCATTCATATATATAGGGCAGAAGGTTCATTAATGTATAGAAGAAACCGTAACATAATCATCGTGTGTGAGGGAGCTTCAGAGAAAGCCTATATCCAGGAGCTGAACCGGTATCTTGAAGAAGAAGATATACCACTGCATTTTATACCGCGTCCTTCGAATGGAGGCCAGTTTGCCTCGGTTGTGAAAAAATTTAGGGAAGTAAGGAAGGATAATAGAAATACAACTATCTATATCTGGGTGGATTGGGACAGGTATCAACGCAACGATAATGCAGACATGGATAATTATCGGAGAAAACCCATCGACATCCCAGATTTCCTTTTTTCTCATATGAACTTTGAAGATTTTCTTTCCATGCATCTTGATCAATCGGAGATGCAGAGATGGTGGACATCATGTGTCAGTAGGAATCACTTCACCACACCCACACATAGCAATGAGTACATGCCTTTATTCAAGGCTTTCATCGGAGGAAGCTATACCAAAGGGGACATGCCTATAGCTATCAACTACAACCTTCTCAAGAATTTGCGAACTCACCAAGATGAGCCATCAGTACCGTTCAAATGTGATTTTGCGAGGGAGCTGTTTCTATTGATGGATGCAGAAGCGTTAGAAGAGGATCGAAATAACTGACACTTTCCCCCTCCGAAACAATTCTTTGGGGGAAAACAAATGATTACCATCCGAAGACCTAGCAACTCTTCTGCTGTTACTGCTCTCTTTGCCCCTCAATCTGTTCTTTCCCTGAAAGTCGTAGCCAAGGCGGAAGAGCTATGCTGAATTTCCTCCTGTCACGGAGCGACATGATTACGCTTTGCAGCACAATGAAGAAATACAAGAGGAGTCCGCTTACCATAGCTTGCCAGTTGGATTGAACCCCCGCTGCTCGTATCAGCTCATTAATGATCAAAAGGGTCAATGTACCTATTGGAGCCCCAAGCAGGTTCCCTACCCCACCATTAAGCAATGTACCACCTATGATAGCCGATGCTATTGCTTTCATTTCTGCTCCTGCAGCATTACCGACATTGCCGGCTCCTGTTGTCATGATGTAGACAAAGCCTGCAATACCGGCTGTCAATCCACTAATCACATAGGTGATGAATATTGTCCTCTTAACATTGATGCCGAGCATCATGGCGCTATGGGTGTTTCCACCGACGGCGTAGACATTCCGCCCAAAACGGGACCACTTCATAAGGGATGCAAGAATGACGAGAAGGACAATAAAGATCAGCGTACCTGGTTTTATTTCACACGGAATAAAAACCCCCAGCCTGTTTCTGGTACCTAGCCATGCAATCACGATATCAAAATCCCTTAAACTCACGAATGCAGGCATGGTTACATTGATCGGATCCTTATGGAGTGTAGTCAGGAGGCCTTGTGCCAAGAACAACCCAGAGAGCGTAATGATAAATGGTTGGATCTCAAGATAGGCGATAAGGTATCCTTGCAGAATTCCAAATGCAATACCGATACCCAGAGCTACAAGGATGGCTCCCCCAATACTCCCCATCCTGGATTCCAGGAAGACTGCACAGGCCATTGTCACCAATCCGGTCACCGATCCGATCGAGATATCGATGCCTCCTCCGATCATGACGATACATAAGCCGAGGGTCATGATGATCAGTGGTGCATTGAGGTTGAATAAATCGAAAAATGTCTGAAATTGCAGAAAACTATTGGGAAAGGTGATGATTGCAAACAGGTACATCAGTACAAAGATGACCGCAGCTATTAGAAACAGAATATTTGAATTTGATAGTCTTGCTTTTTGTTTGATTACGTTCACAGATGCCATCCTATTCCCCCTGCTTCCCGGCAATATTTGTGGTGGAGATATGTCCCTTTTGTTGGCTTGAAGAGAGTCTCCATGTACGGAACTTATCCAGATTCTTGCTCATGAAAGCCCTGACCACCGGAGAGGCAACCACCATAAGAATAATAATGAAAACAGCCTTGAAGACCTTGATCATCGATGGGTCTATCTCCAGCCTGAGCAGGGTCCTGTTCAACATCTCTATCGTATAGGCACCAATTATGGAACCGGTAATGCTAAACTTTCCACCACCCAAAGAGTTTCCACCGATAGCCACGGCAAGAATCGCATCCATCATGATCAGTTTAAGCAAGTTGACGCTGTCGTGCCGTCCTGCCTTGTTCACAGCAATAAAACCGGCAACCGCAGTACATATTCCCATGATCAAGAAGGTCAGGAATATGATTTTCTTCGGGTTGATACCGTTCAGACGCGCCGCGTTCGGGTTTATTCCTACAGTCTCTACATAGAGTCTCAGGTTTGTGGTCTTGAATACCACTGCCACGATAGCAATAAAAACAGCAGTGAGGATTATTGCTGTCTGCACTGGTACGCCTGGTATTACCGTACCTATTTTATTCGATATATCATTAGCCAGAATGGGAGAGAGTTTCCCATCAATCATGAAAGCTATGGACCGGCCACCGGTAAAGAGTATAAGGGAAGCAACCATTGGCTGAACCTTGAATACCGAAACCAGGGTACCGTTGAAGGCTCCAAGGACCAAGCCCATAAGACAACTCAAGAGGAAACCGATGAATATGGTAACCAGGGTGACTTCACTGGCTTGGAGGACATACTGCACAAATACGGCTGAAGTGATGGTTGCACTTACCCCAATGCTGATATCTTGCCCTCGTGAGGCTGCAGTAACCAGCGTCATGCCTATGGAAAGAATGACCAACTCAGAGGCACCGAACAGGATATTCGGTATATTCCCGTAGAATGCTCCGTTGACCATGCTGATGGCAAAATAATCTGCACCCTTTATCAGATTGATAACAATGAGAAGTGCCATCACCGAGAGAGGAAGTACGAGGTGAGAAATGTTCTTCTTCATATTGCTCATTTGTTCTTTCCCCCCTGTGCTATTACGTTCATAACATCGTTCTCCGTCAAATCAGTTCCCCTGAGTTCCCCGACTATTTCGCGGTCTTTCATGACTATCAATCGGGAACAGGTTCGAAGCATCTCCTCAATTTCTGAAGAGATGAATGTCAGGCTCATCCCTTTGGATGCGAGATTGAGGACCAGTTTCTGGATCTCAACCTTGGTTCCAACATCAATACCACGGGTTGGTTCATCCAGAATCAAATACTCTGGATTGGTGAGCAACCAGCGGGCCAGTATGACTTTCTGCTGATTCCCTCCAGAAAGTGATTTGATCGGAGTATTGGAGGTTGGAGTCTTGATATTCAACTTCTTGATATACTCATCGGCAAATAGCTCCGCCTGCTTTTTGGGAATTGGTTTGAAGAAGCCATTTAGGACCTGCAGGGTGAGTATGATATTGTCTCGTACCGACAGGTCTTCGACAATGCCATCGCCCTTGCGATCTTCAGGCAAATAGCCTATTCCATGTTTTATTGCGTGCAGGGGTGTCTTGATCTTCACCCTCTTGCCTTTCATCTTTACTTCACCACCAGTAACCTTGTCTGCGGCGAATATGGCACGGACACTTTCGCTGCGTCCGGAGCCGAGCAGGCCTGCAAACCCGTTCACCTCACCTTTTTGTATGGCAAAGTTGAAGGGTCTAACCCCTGCGGAACTTGAAAGTTTTTTTCCTTCAAAGACAGGGATGGAAGTATCAGATACGATCGGTTCATGTTTTTTTAGTTTCGTAACATCCTCGAGTACATTACCCAGCATCTTTGAGATGAGCTCGATTTGGGAGAGCGAGGTTGTTTCATATTCACCAACCAGCTTTCCGTTGCGAAGTACCGTGATCCTGTCACTGACTTCGTACACCTGTTCGAGAAAGTGTGTGATAAAGATGATGCCCACTCCCCGCTCTTTCAGCTCACGCATGAGCGCAAAGAGCTTATGTACCTCGTCTTCGTCAAGGGAGGATGTTGGCTCATCAAGTATGAGAATCTTACAGTCCATATCCACTGCTCGCGCGATGGCAATCATTTGCTGTACGGCAATTGAACAGCTTGCAAGTTCCTGGACTGGACTTGCGGGGATTCCCAGGGAATCGAGCAACTGGGCTGCCTTTTCATTCATCTGCTTCCAATTAACGAATGGGCTGTGACTACGGCCGATAAACATATTTTCAGCAACAGTCAAATTGGGACACAGCATTATTTCCTGATAGACGGTACCTATTCCCTTGTTTTGTGCTTCTTCAGGGGCTTTAAAGTGAATAGGTTCTCCCTGTAAGGTAATCAAGCCGGCGTCTTTTTCATAGACTCCGGTAATGACTTTAATGAGTGTAGATTTGCCCGCCCCGTTTTCGCCCATGAGTGCATGGATTTCACCTTTTCGGAGCTTGAAGTCTACGCAATCCAGAGCTTTGACACCAGGAAATGATTTGCTGATATCCTTCATTTCAAGTATGGTTTCTGACAACAATCAAAGTTCTCCTTTTACTGATACGGTACGAGCTAATTGCGGTGCGGCATGTAGAATCATTTCTACGCACCGCACTGCAAATACTACTTTGTTGTGATTACAAATACTTACCTTGTGATTACGCCTTTACCTGGATCGGCATTGATTCCCCATTTCTCGATGAGTTCATCGGTAATCGTATCAGTAGTTAAGAGCAACTCTTCCTGGTAGACTATGTCACTGGGCATCTTTCCACTCTTGATCCATTCTGAAATCTGAGCTGCCTGACGTGGGTTACATTGCATGTCAGCATCCCAGTAACCAGCCTGTACGTTTCTGAGTGCAAAGCGGTTGAAGTCAAATCCAATAACCTTGACCTTTCCACCCTTACCATGGCTGATTCCAGCTGCTTCAAGAGCCTGCACGGCACCTTGTGCCATACCATCGTTCTGAGCGTAGATGACGTTGAAATCCTTGCCTGCGGCAATTGCTGCTTCAACAACTTTACGGGCTTCTTCAAGGCTCCAGCTGTCTCCACCGGTTCCATCGGCAACTATGTTGAGTTTGCCTGCTTTTGCTGCGTCCAGTACTGCTGCACTTCGGCCAATTTCTGCTGCAGAACCCATCTGTCCGCGAATAAGGATCAGGTTGATCTCATCAAGATCAAGTCCCAATACCCATTCCACTGCCTTTTCACCTTCATAGGCCATGTCAGAGAGAATAGCGGCCTGGTAATTGGAAGGGTCGGTGTCAATTGCACGGTCAAAGAGAATTACCTGAATTCCAGCATCCTTTGCGGACTTCAAGGTGTCATCCCATCCAGAAGCGTTTGCTGCTGAGATCAAAAGGTAGTCCACTCCGTCTCGGATGTAGCCTTTTGCTGCAGCGATCTGCTCGCTGTTGTCCATGGTGTTGGTCTGTTTTGCGTCATAGCCGTTTGCTTCTGAGAATACAGCATTCATGTCTTCAACATTAGCCTGACGATATCCGGATTCTTCTGGTGGTAGATTTACAATACCAACCTTAGTTAGACCAGATTCTTGCACACCAGCGGCGAACAGAGCGCCCGATCCCAGTATTACCAGAACCAATAAAATGCCTAGAGTTTTTTTCATGTGTCCCTCCTTTTAAGGAATCATAAAAATAGATTGTTTTTTTGCGGCAACGCCGCATCTAGTAATAAAATCCTAAGGTCGGGTATGTCAGAAGTACATGAGGTATTCTATTGAGTTTGGTAAGATATCTTACGCATTCAAGCCAAATCTCGAGAAAGGAGAGAAAAGGTTAGTTATCTTATGAAAAACTTTCAATTTCTTACGATATTTGATGGATTGTCAACGATTTTGCTTTATATGGTGATACCAGTCAAGAAAAGTTTACACAGAAAGTGAATTTTTATTGATTCGATTTTTCCAAGTAGACACGAGAGACTTATTGCTTGCTTATACGTTTCCTGAAGTAGATAAATCCAACACTTTATCGAAGATTTTTTTCCAAACGTAAACACGCAGGTTTGGAATCTTACGTAAGTAACAAAAAAAACTTCCCTTCTTGGCTAGAATGGAGAGCCTCTTCCACGTAGCAGGGATACACCGTAGACAGTTCTCAGAATACCGACATTTAAAAAAGTACCGACCCAAGGGGCAGAAGGTTTTGTCTTCTTTGTTGCCCATATGGGTACGGTACCTTATCTATCATACACTACCCTCTTCTTGCAGGATAATGAACCATATGACTCTTTCTATCTACCGCTCTTGAACGCCTGTGCCACGGAGACAGTTCTCTTGGCCTGATGTTTGACCGCAGGTTCAATATCACCGACAATCTTCCCATCCTGACCGATGGTAGCGGAAGTCCCATAGGGATTTCCACCAGCAGCAAATAATACCGGATCTGTATAACCGGGAGCTGCTACCAGAGCACCCCAATGGTACATGACCGTGTAGAGGGAAAGGATGGTAGCCTCTTGCCCACCATGAGGATTCTGTGCCGAAGACATTGCGCTGACCACCTTGTTTACAGTTTTACCTTGAGCCCAAAGTCCACCTGTTGTATCGAGGAATTGCTTCATCTGAGACGCCATGACTCCGAATCGGGTTGGAGTACTGAAAATGATGGCATCGGCCCAATCAAGATCATCCACTGTGGCAACAGGAATATCCTTTGTTCCCTCCACGGTAGCCTTCCAAGCGGGATTCTCCTCTATCGTGGACTGAGGAGCAAGCTCCGCAACCTTCAACAGCTTCACTTCAGCGCCAGCTTCCTTAGCCGCCTCGGCAGCCCACTTTGCCATCTGATAGTTCGAACCACCCATACTATAAAATACTATTGCCAAATTTACCTTAGCCATATCAAAACTCCTAATAATTAATCGTTCTATTCTCTTGGTCATCCATTGGAAGAACCAAGCTTCTTCAGCAGCTCAACAAGCTGTTGTTTCTCTTCTGTACTCAATACACTGAAAATACCACCGATATTCGCTACATGGCCGGGAAACATGGTTTCCACCAGGTTAAAGCCCTTTTCGGTTATACGTATGAGACTCGCCCTTCCATCCTGGGGATCGGGGTATCTCACTATAAAACCAGTCTTCTCCAAATTCTCAATGACCACCGTCATATTTCCGCCAGTGGAGAGCGTACCTTCAAGAATCTCCCCAATACGAAGATTTCCTTTATGGTAGAGAATCTCAAGCACTCCGAACTGGGCTGCTGTTAGACCTACCTGCTTGATGGTCCTCATCTCGCGTCGCCTCACCGATTGGAAACATCGTGAAAGTGTTACCAAGGCTTTCAAATTCAAATCATTATCGGCTCCATACGACTTTTTGTTCTTCATATTTCTAATATACTACTAATTAGTAATATCGTCTACTGCCTTCCCCACTTGGCAGGAGAGAAAACAGTATGCTCTAATACATAGAGAGAATACCTTGATGGTATTTGAATACCAATCACCAATACCAAAGGATTGTTTCTCCTTAAAAGAAATATACTTCTGTAGTTTTCATTTTAAGACGGGGGGACCCAGTAGCTGTCGTTAATAAAGATGCAACAAGCTGTGCTCGAGTAATTAGCCATGCAACCAATCGTTAAATTATCAGAAAATAACAGTTGTGCTCAGTTCGTCTTGCACGCTACTGTACACTCAGACAAGTCCAATCGTGAGCTCGGGAATTCCTCCCGAGCTTTCTTTTTGCCCGTAGGAGTACCCCCCCTCATGCCCTACAAGCCCAAGCGATCGTGCAGCCAGAGTGGCTACACGCAGCTCACCGACGAGGCGATACCATATGTAGGCCAAATTACCACAACCAGTGGGGTTAAGCGTTGCTTGAAAACATATTCTTGAGTACTTTTGAGTTTGAACTATCAGCACGAAGGTTGTGTTCGATGATGTGTCGTAGAATTTGTTCGAATCCCGTACACGGGAGATTAGAGAGGGATCATGAGAAAACTTGCTATTGGAGCTAGCGTTCTATCTATTATTCTTTTAGTACTCAATGTGGTCCTTTACAACAACATTCCACAAATTATCCCGGTGCTTCGAGGACTCGAAGCAGAGAAGACTTTTCTCCTGAGCATACGCATACTCGTCATCAACAGCCTTACTCTTGCAGCCTTCCTGATTCTCTCAAAGAGCATACGCCGCTCTCAACGAGATAATGAATTGAACACCTATGGTTCATGGATACTGATCTTCATCATGGGAAAGATGCTCGTGGAATTCATAGGCTTATTTTATGAAGACTTTTTGATCCTCCAAGGGTATTTTCTGTTAGCAGGATTCATTCTGCTCTTTGCCTATGGAGTGTTGCGGCACCGATATTTGATCAACAAGGAATTTTGGAAGCCCGTAAGGTTCATCACATCAGAAAAAATTATCCTATCGATGCTCCTCATTGCATATATTGCTATAAATATCCCTGTGATATCCATTATCTCTAGCCGATAAATAAATAACCCACTCAGCAAGAGTCTAGCACCAAAACACATACCATCACCTAGAAAAAGCAAAAGCCAGGCTGAAGACTGGTGGGGGTGAAGATTTCTTTTAACGGATTTTCTCTTGACATAACACAATATGGTCACTAGAAGGATAAAGTAAAAGAGGGGTCGTTATCCTCGAATAACGGAGCACAGTCATGGAAATTGCGATATGTATACCCCTTGAACCTCTCGACTGACTCCCCACTATATATGACACCGCCGTTTTCCGCGATATCATCAGGATACTTGGAAATGAACTTCTTTAGGTTCAGCGTGTGCTTGCTATCCATAGTTCTGCCGCTCTTAATCTCGTAAGGAATAAGCTTCCTCTGTTGCCCGACCAAGAGGTCCACTTCCAGTCCGTTGCTATTCCTGAAAAAGTAAAGCTGGTTGCTCTTACCTGCGTTGTAGCGCGCTTTCACCGCCTCCATAACAATCATATTCTCAAAAAGATTGCCCATAAGAGGATCCCTATTCATCTGGGCAGGAGTGTTGATACCTAGAAGATGCGCAGCAAACCCGACATCACAGAAATAGATCTTTGGGGTCTTTACAATTTGGCTGGTGCGGGATGTGAACCAGGGCCTAAGGATATACACCAGATGCGATGCCTCAAGAATAGAAAGCCAGGAACCTATTGTCGTGCTACTGACTCCAACTTCGCCACTCAAGGCCGAGTTGTTGACCAACTGGCCACACCTCCCCGCAAGAAGTGTAAGAAAAGCAAGGAAACGCGAGAGGTCATGGACAGCTCCCACCGATGCGACATCCCTCTCCACGTAGGTGGTAAGGTAGCTCCGGTAGTAGTCGGATGGGGTCCTCCCAGGAGCTTGGAAGAGATAAGGCATGAATCCAGAGACCAGTTGCTGATCGCGGTCCATGGTAATACCTGCATTTGCCAACTCATCCAGCGACAAAGGTAGCAGGTTGACTACAGCAGTGCGTCCGGCAAGAGATTGCGAGACCGTATTCTGCAAACGTATCTGCTGACTTCCCGTGATGATATATTGTCCCATCTCCTTGCGTTCATCTATGCGGACCTGTACAAGGCTTAGCAACGATGGGACCCTTTGGATCTCATCGATTATAACAGGTTCAGGATACCGAATGAAAAATTCGTACGGATCTTCCTCAGCAAGCTTGCGAGTCTGCAAGTCCTCGAGGTTCGCGTGAGAGAAACCGGGGTACAGGGAAAGCGCCAACGTGGTTTTGCCACATTGGCGGGGGCCGAATATGGTCACAGCGGGATACTCGCCCATTAAGCGCCTTATCACTGGTTCAATTTTTCGTACGATCATAGGAAGATTGTATCCTATGATTACGGAGATTACAAGTATTGGTTGCAATCTCCGTATATTAGTAAAAAGAATAATAAAAAGCCATTCTCTTTTTCCTAGAGGATGGCTTTCATATGAACGAAAAATAAGAGATTTGCTAATGAGCGCGATTGGGTTTGAACCAACGACTTCTACCGTGTGAAGGTGTATATTCTTATAAATAGGCATGTCAGAAATCTGGCTACGAACAGCTTTAATTTACTCTAGAGTACTACTATTCAGTGATTTAGTAAACAATTAATACCTTATACTTTCTTTATGCTAATCTAAGTTACTCCTCATAAAGGGGTATGTTGCAAACCCTTTTGCATACCCAATAATTTTGTTATAACTGAGTTAATTAGTTACATCATAAAATCGGAGATATGTAGACTATTGAATTTTTAGATTGTGTGTATGGAGTAGCTGAAAAAGTGTAATCTAGTTCAGGAGTCAACAAACCTTCAATTTTGTTTCTTTGTTGGTCTTGGCCATAGAAATATACTTTCCCATCACCCCCTTTTAATAATTCTTCAACATATACTGAATTGCTACCATTTGCCATATCAATTTCGCTTGCAACTTCTGTTACCAAATTTAGAGTTTGAATTTTTGCATTATTCAACCAAACTAGATAATCGCCACATAGTGCAATATTTTCTTTTGTAGGTGAAGTAAATTTATCTAGCTTGTAAACAAGCTTATCTGAATCGGTGAAATGAACCCAAACCAAAGTACCTGATTGCCAATAAATTTCATTAAGATCTGAACGAATAAAAGGAGAGACAGTTCTTGATAATTCTGGCAAACTAAGTCCTTGTGGCACAAAAGTAGAATTCACAAGATTGCCCGAATAGTCATACTCTTTAATTGTCGCTTGAGAAGTATCCATACCAGTAGAATTTCCAAAATACATGATTCCATTAAAGCCCAAGTGTAAACCTTTTCCATTTTCAACAGGTACGACACTTAAACGACCATTGGAAGAGAGTACATATGTAACACCATTGAATTTATAATAAGTGTTTTGGTACCGATCCATCTTGATCTCACTATATTTCTCCCACCCAGGAAGTGTCTCAATAACAAGTTGACCATTGCTGTCAATTTTGAATTTTTTTAGACCAACAGTCCCAGTATAAGCTGTATAGTCCATTGCATAAAAATTTTCCGCTATTTCCCATGCATTGCCTTCGGTAACCTGAAAGGTTCCTACTCTATCGTCCAATAAATATAAGTTGCCTGTGTGCTTATCAATAAGATATGTATCAGCATTACCAAAATACTCACCACCAAGAGCTACTATATAGTGAAGATCTTCATTTGTGAGAACAGTACTCTGTGGATCTTGAGAAAAAACAGCAAATGCAAACCTATCATAATCAACGAACGCAACTACATATAGCGTTTTTTTGACTCTATTACCTGATTCATCATCATATGACAATACTTCGATTGAGCCATTTTCTTTAAAACCTACTAGATTGAAACCAGAATCTGAAGTGGTTGTTCTATTACCTATTCCTATAGATCCTATACCAAAAGATTTGTAGTTTGCCCAATTTCTAACACTAGAAAGCGTACTATCTGATTGTAAAAAAATATGGCCATCACAACTATTAAGTAAAATCAATGAAATAAAGATGAATATCAAATTTGTACAGATTTTTTTCATTTTAGACACCCCCAGTGATTATTATCACCTAAATGTATAGGTAATACAAATTGTAACTATCAAATTTTACACTTTTCTCATCGTATGAATATTCAATATGGTGGTTTGCAACAAGGAAATCTCAATAGAAACAGGAAAATGTATTTTAACGATGTGCTTATTCATTAATCAGGAATCGTTACCTTCTAATTTTGTAGCATTTTCCTCCAATTTTTTAAGTTTATGTATATAGAATCGTTGGAATAGCTTTTTAATTTGAAGAATAAAATTATCATCATTAAATTTTGTGAAAAGTAAATATAAATAACTTGCAATGCTAATAAAATACCACAATCCCTTCCCAAATGAACCAATCTGCTTTTCAAGAAGAATTGCCACCAAGTAAATTAGAACAAATGGTACTAAATGAAGAATATAATACATAACTGCCAGAATGTAAGATGCAAATTCGCTTATATCAAAATCATTGTTCTTAATATGCTCCAAATTCTCATATAAGTAAAAATTAATTGTGGACTTTTCTTTATCTGATATAAAATCTTTTTTCTTCATACCCTTTATTACTATACCTAGAAGCTTGATATTACCAATTCGTGCTCTTCTCTTGTCCTCTTCTGTGCATGGTAATGCCCCAAGTAAATTCATTGCTTCTTCCGGTTTCATATCCTGTAGTTCCTTACCAATTAATATGATTCTCACAAATTATAGAAATTTCTAGTTAGTCAAAAAGTATATCTACAATTGATTGCAAGTACTTATTTGTCAACAAACCATTTTCATCAACCATTTTAATTTTTACAAATCCGAATTCATGCTTATAATCTGGTAAAGCATCAGGAACCAAAAATTCATTCCATTTTATCACACTATCACTTGAATCTGTTGAGTTAGGATAAAGAAGTAGCGCTCTGCGAGAATTGAAATATAGATTATACGTAAACATCTGCCTTACATCATGAATATTAGGTACATCATCAATAATTTTCCACTTGGTATCCATTACAAAAGTTTTATGACTATTCCTTACCACGATATCTGGATACAGGTTTGTTCCACTAAAGAAGGTTCTTTTCTCTTTTCGTATCACTTCAATAAAGGGGTCTTTCATATAAGTAATTTCTTTGAACAGTTTGAAAACCACTCTTTCAAATAATTGGTTCATATCAAACATTAATGCAAAGAGAAGGGGCTTACCATAGTTCATTGTGGGGCCTTTATTTTGAAGAATACTGCATGCAAGAAGTATTGGAATTTTATATCGAGCAGTCTGCCGATTGAATTCTATTCGCTTAAGATAATTTTCATTTGGAAAGTAGGGAGATATCTCATAAAAATAATTTTCAACATTTTTTAAACGTTGGTGTAATTCATAGGGACATACATCATGAAGAACCATAAGTGCAGCTTTCAATATCCCATTTAATTGATGATCAATAGTATAGACCGTATGGTTTGTCCACCACTGACTGGGTCGTAAAGAATTTTTTTGCAAATTTTTCGCAAACAGAAGACGACCCTTAAGCGTATTTACATTTGCCTCGACCGAACAATATCTTTTGCATAAACCTTGATTGATTAAATCTTCGAGACTTGATAAGAATTGATAGAACAAAACATAACGGAGAGAACTCTTTCCCATGGAATGAAATGCTCGGGATCTAGTTTGAGCAGTAATGTACCCATTAATCTCCAACATCTGTAAGAGAACCTTTTTTGATATTACCTCATCTTTGGGCTCTGTAGATACATTCTTATTCACCTTTGGAAGGACTTCTATTGTTATCTGATCTATTGAGAATATCCCTACGTACTGATTGAACTTTATTTTTTTATATCCAATGGAAAAATACCTATCATCAACATAATCATGAAAGTAACACAATGAATTGAATATGGAGTCAGAAATTTCGGAAAGTGCTAGAATATCATGCTCATATACACAAATCGTTGATAGATTACTACCTTGTTTACTATTCATATAGACTCTTCAAGACCTCAATAACTGACTTATCGCTTTCCATCAAGATAGATTCAAAGCACATGACTTCATATTCCTGAAGACTATTTTCTGGACCTTCAAATGGATGGTAAGTATATTTTTTCTCGCGCACAATTTTTGGTCCAAGAATCTGTTTGAGTTTTTCTGGATTATTGAATAGATATTCCTGAAGTTGTGGCACAATCTTATTATCCAATATTTTAACAAGAGCCTCTAATGAATCCGGAGCATTATGTAATTCACAGAATGAAGCATGACCAATGGTATGATCCATATCTAATACTTGGGTAATTCTTTCATTTAGAGCTGTTAATAATTTTCTAAGATCTATCTCGAGATCATCAGGTTGAATGATTACTTCAATATTTGGATAGGTTGCTTTAAAAGTAAACCGTCGTCTTAACGCTGAATCAAGAGTTTCTATACTCCTATCAGCTGTATTCATTGTTCCGATAATAAATAGATTTGCTGGTACACTGAAATATGATTTCGAATACGGTAGTTTTGCAATTACTTCATGATCACCTCCAAGACGTTTATCGGATTCAATCAATGTAATAAGTTCACCAAAAATATTTGCAATGTTTCCCCTATTAATTTCGTCTATTACAACATAATGAGGTGCTGCCTGATTGAATTTGATCTTTCTTTCTGCTTTTGTAGTTTCAAGCGCAGATTGAAGATCACTGTATCCGGCTTTTTGTGCCGCTCGATCACATGCTAATAAGAATATACCCTTCTCAATATGATAACTTATACTATTATCCTCTGAGTCGCCCTCTTCAGACAGTACAGGCTTAATCCCTTCAATAAAGTCTTCGTAACTATACGATTGATGGAAAGTCACTATTTCATAATCATGTTTTCTTTCAAGGATATCTTCAGCTGTCATTTCACTTTCTGGATTTTTAGTCATGACTATTCCATTTTCAGCTAAACCTTGGATGAAAGAATCCCATCTCGTACCATTGTTGAGTCTGCAAAAAGCCATAGTTTGCGTTGCATTTAGAAGAATTGGCTGGCTGAATATTCGAATCCATTCAACCTCGACTGTCTGGAATGGAAAATCAGTATGAATCGCCCGTGAGTAATCATAATCGTGCAATGCTTTGGCTAACCCAAAAAGTTCATATCCACGTATAATTGCAAAATAGTCACCCTCCTTCACTTCAGAAAACCGCTTAATTATTGATCTATGTCCATTATTGAACGTTAGATTACGTAAGTCTCCGAGATTATTGCCACACCATTCATATCCAATTCGGTTGCCTTGTGAGAGTTTATTCCAAAGTCTACCTCCACGTCCGGGGGCTAAATGCCAAACAACGGCATCTCCTAGAGGAATATTAATACTATCTCGATCATTGGGAGACAAATTCTGCACGTATGTTTCATCTAGCTTTTCAAGAAATTGTAAAACTTTGAATGTTTTCCCAGTTCCTGGAGGACCAAAGTAAATTGTATTCAAGTTTTCCATTCTGTTTTCAGAAGAATCAATAATCTCTGGAACTAAACTCCTCTGATAGTCTGACCAGAGGTTTCTAGCATAAGTAAAGACATCTTCATTTCCTTTTCTTCTAGTCAAGGCCTTATGATATTCAGATATATTTAATTCCACATTATTGTTTAAAAACTTTAAGACTTGGGGATTAAAAATCCCAATTATTATAGGATTCTTAAAATCAGGCTGATAATGAAAAGCAATTTTCCATTTATAGGCTACTCCTAAATCTATATCGTCAATAGCCGATAGGTCATCACGACTTACTGCTTCAATAATTTTGACAACATTATTTTTAACATTTACGAATGCTTCTTCATGTGTTTCGCCATATTTCTTATACCAAGCATATTTTTGTGTATATTTTAATCCACGACCATCAATTTTCTCTGTCTTATCGGATCTTGAATATATCCCAAATTTAAAAGAGGATCCCCCCCATATAGAACCACAGTCCTGCAACTTCGCCTCAATCCAATACGTAAAGGAGTCTGGTTCTTCCTTTTCTTTATCGGATTTAGTCTTAGTATATTCTTCCAGTGTCATATTCTGAACTTTGGAAAGTGGCCATTCCTTTTTAAATTTTTCACACAGAGCAAATAGATCTTCCATTATAAACCTCTTTTAATCCAATTTTCTTTGATGATATGCTTGATTCATTTCAAATAAATATCTTTAACCGGATGGTAATCCATGGTATTTGGATGCCAGCCGCCCCACTTGTCAGTATCAATCATGTTGATTGCTACATAGTAGTAGAAAGGCATGATACCCATATCCTTGTTGATCATGATATCTTCAGCGGTCTTGAGAACACCGAAGCGATCTTCGCCTGCGGGCATTCTGGCTGCTTCATTGATCAACAGGTCATAGATTTCGTTCTCATACCTACCACCATTCATACCGGCACCGGTGATGAACATGTCGAGGAAGGTATTTGGATCCTGGTAGTCACCTACCCATCCTGCACGTGCAATCTCGAAGTTGCCTTCGTTACGGTTTGCAAGATAGGTCTGCCATTCCTGGTTCTCAAGAACGACGTTGATGCCAAGATTGTCCTTCCATTCCTGCTGCAAGAACTCAGCAATCTGCCTGTGACCTTCATTGGTATTGTACAGAATGGTTGAGGTCGGGAATCCAGCACCGTTGGGGTAGCCAGCTCTAGCCAAGAGATCCTGTGCCTCGGCAATCATGTCATCCATGTTGTCGTGGGGGAACTCAAGAGCATCATAGCCAGCCATCGGAGGTACGATACCCCATGCAGGAATCTGTCCAGCTCTGGTTACACCTTCAACAAGTGCTTCGCGGTCGATGGCCAATGACAGCGCGCGGCGGACATCGGGGTTGTCGAAAGGAGCTACTTCGTTCTGGAAGACATAGTAGTAGGTGGAAAGCTGTGGGGAAGACTGGAAGTCAGAACGCATCTGAGCAGCAGAGAGCTGGTCATTCGGTACGTTGGTTGCCCAGTCAATCTCACCATTGAGGTACATGTTGTAGTTGGTGGTGTCACTGTCAGAGGAGTAGAAGATGACCTTGTCAAGTGCTACATTCTCCTTGTCCCAGTACGTGTCACTCTTGGTGGCGGTAAGGGAGGTCTGGGGAATTCTCTCAGTGAGCACGAACGGACCATTACCTACAAAGTTCTCAGGACTTGTCCACTTGTCGCCAAACTCTTCGATGGCGTGCTTGGGAACGATTGAGAAACTGTAGTGGGTCAGTGCATCAATTGCATACGGGAGGGGACCGATGAGGTCCATCTGGAAGGTTCTTTCGTCAAGAGCGCGGATTCCCACTGCCTCAGGACCAGCCTCTCCAGCGTTGAACTCTGTTGCACCCTGAAGGAACATGCAAGGGAACCATGCATATGGTCCTGCAGTTGCGGGATCAAGCAGTCTCAACCAGCTGTAGACAACATCGTCGGCGGTGATGGCAACGCCATCAGACCAAACTGCATCTTCACGAAGGGTGAAGGTGTACTGAGTGCCATCTTCATTGACTTCCCAGCTTTCAGCAACGCCAGGAACAGCAAGAGCAGTCGCAGGATCGATTGCTACCAAGCCTTCGAAAAGAGCCTCGAAAATTCTATGTTCGGGAACTCCCTGGATAAGAGCTGGGTCGAGTGACTCGGGCTCTGCACCATTGGAAATGCGGAACACAACGTTTCCTGCAGAAGGAGTTAATAAGGCGGTAGGGAAATTACCAATCATCCTGTTCTCTTCATCAATATGGGAGATGTAACCAGAACTATCTGTTAATAAGACAGGAGCGTTTCTTGATCTCAAATCATGCTTTATGTTTTCTCTGGTTGTATATGAAGTAATACCACTTGACGAATCATCAATTTTTATTGGCTCAAAATTAAGATCTTCATCTACCATGAAACTGTGAAGAATTATTGGGGTATCGAGTATTCTTGCATAAAGAATCTTTTCATCTTTTAACATATGGATTGAATCGACCACTATTAGATATCGTTTTACAATAGTTGTCAAATAATCTGGGTAAGTATGGTCGGGGACTATGTGCCACCCCACTCTTGCTGAAAGAGCTTCTTTTCTACGTGATTCATCAAACTCAATGATTGCTGAACGCACAGCATCTTCTGTATGATTAGGAGCTAAAAAATCTACCACGATTGTAATACTTGTTTTAGGAATCAGTTTGTTAGAAATACTTAGCTTGATTGGCCATAATCGTTCATTTCTAAGGTAGGTATCATATTCAATGTCTTCACCAGGTGGAATGTCAATGTACTTGGGTTTCCCAAGATTTTCTTCGTTTATTTCCAGTTGTTCATATAAGACCTCAAATTCATTCTGATAGGGGTCTGCCAAGTCATAAATTTTCTGTTGATACTCTTTGTTTATTTTGTCAGAAAGCTGTTCTAATTCTTCTACTTTTCTTTCTTCAAGCTGTGCATCAGTTTCCCATAGTTCAGGATTCATAGTACTGATTCTTTGAGACTCTTGGGTGAATTGTTCTGTGTAGTAATTATAATACTTATCAGCTTCTTTAAAATATGATTCAAGATTTTGATTTATGTTCTTAATGATCAGTGAATGAGCCTTCATGACAGCCTGCATATCATCACTGCTTGAACCAATCTTGATATAGGCTTCTTCATTAGTACCACTGGCAAACACTTGAGAGATTAAAATTATTGAGAGCACGAAAACTAACAAGAAAGGTGTCCTTTTTATAGACCTCATGATATCAAGGCTCCTTAAACTTTTGCTTTAAGTGATAAATAAAGTATAACACAGAAATTGTGCTATCGAACGATGATATATAAATGGTGTATTACTATGAACAATTCAAAAACTACGACGAGATTACCCTATCAATAGCCCTCAGCATCTCGCAGTCTATTAATGGTTTCTCTTATCAGAGTTATCCATTCAGTCTCATGCTCTAGGTATGTTTTCACATTGAAGTATTTTCTGTTCTTTTGTCTGACACCCCAACTGAATGTTGAAACAGAATCATCCAGATAGCCTCCGACAATGGTAGCTAGCCTCTCTAAATACTCTCTTCCAATCTCTGGGTGCCCTAATTCACTGGTTTTATTCACTATCCCGAAAAACCAGACCTCTCCAGTCTCTTGGAGGGATGCAAAATTATATGTCTCATCATTGGACTTAAGATTCAAAGAAAGCTTCTTTCCTCTTCCCACTACAGGGTATACATCCAATTCATTCCCAAGCCTTTTGATAAAGCGTTGGACTCTAACAGATGATTGATTCCCAATATTCTTTTCCAATCGTTCAAAGAATACTTTTTCTGTAATGGTCTTGCTTTCTTCTTCGCCAACTACTCCCCTCTTCCCATCATTTGTCCCATCAGAGATTTGATAGATGATTCGTTCAATTTCCTTTGTCTTGGCAATAATTCTTGGAGTTATGATAATCTGGCCAGAGGAGGGAATAATATAAACCGGCAGTTCTACTAAAGAGAGTGTGAAATTCAAATTTCCATACCGCTGGATGAAATCAGACAACCCTTCCATGTTCTCACGAATACCATCTCCGATGACCAAGAGTACAAATCTCCCTCGTTGTAGGTTTCTTTGAACTGCATCCACAAAGGAAGCTTCATCCAATTCGTTAGTACCGTTTTCATTTACTATGTCATAAAGACTTTTTTTATGAGGATCCTTTCTTGCTTTCAGGCAAGCTTTCTCAAACTGTTCATAGTTCCAAATACTCAAATCCTTGGCATATTCGAGTATTTGCCCAATGACTTTTCTTCGAGCTTCAGGGTTCCTCCAAAGCTTGCATTCTCCAATTGCAATAAATCCATATTCGTTTACATACACCAAATCCATGCTTCCAGACGGACCTGAGAGCTCTCTACAGATAGGAACCATATCACTGAAGGTCTGTTCGATTTCTGTTATAGGCAACATTTCAGGATGATTGAAGCATAAGTTCTGAATCCAATCCTCGTTGTAATCATTGGTTGTAAGTGGAATCCTGCTGAGTAAACTTACTTCTCCATCCTTAATGCTAATCGGGAGTGTATGCTGCTTCATGTTTGTCCCCTTTTCAATTATCGCTTTTAGTATAGGCCATGATATTTAGGGAAGCAATGAAATGGTAAGGTATAAGAATATAATGAATTATCTTTTGTTTATTACTGTTTCCCATATATCCCAGTGTATCAATAATTTTTTCTGAGATTGCTGAACCAAGGAGATAAAAATTGATTTATTGTATAGCTCCTATACTTGAGTATCAGAAACAGGTATTTTGAATCCTCAGTAAACTCGGCAATCTCGCGCATTCTCTTGGCGTTAGCCGTCGCGGATTACTGTCCACTTGAGGAATTAGAATTTCAGAACCATTCTTAAGATATCGTTTGCTATCTAATAGCTCCATACGCAGACAGTAGCTGTCCCAACTTACTCCTACTACCACACTCTTGCACTTGCACATACATACCATCTTCCAGAAAAATCAAAAACCCAGGCTGAAGACTGGTTCTTTATGGGCACGATTGGGTTTGAACCGATGACTACCATCTATCGGCAAACAAACCTTCGCTATGTAGCACAATCTGTTTTTCATCCACAACAATC
The DNA here is from genome assembly GCF_963677075.1 of uncultured Sphaerochaeta sp. Taxonomy (NCBI): domain Bacteria; kingdom Pseudomonadati; phylum Spirochaetota; class Spirochaetia; order Spirochaetales; family Sphaerochaetaceae; genus Sphaerochaeta; species uncultured Sphaerochaeta sp. The sequence goes on from NZ_OY781873.1 coordinate 2,469,884, forward strand.
AATGCATAATCACTTTTCATAAATCATATGTACAATTCACGAATTACCCATTACTATATTAATTATTCAGGAGAATATAGCATGGATAATAATTTTTCAGGACCTGTAACCGTTTTTCATGGATTCTTACTGCCTGAGGAGGCAATCCCTGTTGGGTATGTGGCTCTTATTGATGCATATCAACTTCCTGCACCCTTTCCCCGACTGAAAATGGCAATTGGATCGAAACATCGTATTCTAAAAAGTACAGAGTGGCACTTGCTGACGCCTAGACATCGACCGGAAGAAACACTCATGGGTCATCTTGAATTCGCTTTAAAATATGAAGGAATAGATTTATGCATATTGAAAAAACTGTTTGAGGTAATCGATAGACGAACGATTGAAACCATCATTCTGGATACGATTACCGGTTCATACAGCAGACGGATTTGGTTTCTCTATGAATGGCTCATGGGTACATTCCTTGATATCCCAGATATCAAGAAAGGTAATTATGTATTGGTTGTCAATCCCAAACAGCAAGTCACCATAGAAGGAGAAAGATCCAAGAGACATCGTGTTGTGAACAATCTTCTAGGGACTCCTGATTTTTGTCCGATGATCAGGAAAACTGAAGAACTTGAAGAAGTTCTCATGATTGACCTTAAACGTAAAGCTCTTCAAGTCATTTCAGATTTCCCAAAGGATGTCGTAGCACGTGCTGCAGCATTCTTGCTACTTAAAGAATCCAAAGCAAGTTTTTCCATAGAAAATGAGTCACCTTCGCATGATAGGATCCAGCGATTGGGCAATGCGTTGAGAGAAGCAGGGAAATCACCTTTGAGTAAAGAGGAACTGATACGTCTCCAACATATTGTGATAGGCTCTAGAGGTTTTGTGAAGATAGGGTTCAGAGACGATGGTGGTTTCATTGGCGAACATGATAGAGAAACAGGAACACCCATAGTTGAACATATAAGTGCAAGATATGAAGATATAGACTCTTTAATTTCAGGCCTTATTGCATATAACAATAGAGTTTTCCATCAAATTGATCCAATTGTTGCCGCAGCTGCGATTGCTTTCGGGTTTGTGATTATCCATCCATTCTCTGATGGAAATGGAAGGATTCATCGATATCTCATTCATCATATTCTTGCAAAGTATGGGTACAATCCCCCAGGAATGATATTTCCTATTTCAAGTGCAATGCTACTTCGAATAGAGGAATATGCTTCCGTCCTGAAAAATTACTCACAAAGCATTCTCCCGTTCATACGGTGGGAACCTACAGAAGATCACAATGTACGTGTCCTGAATTCGACAATAGACTACTACCGATACTTTGATGCAACCCCCTATGCGGAGTTTCTATATCATTGTGTGCAGCAAACGATTGAACAAGATCTCCCGAAAGAGACACAATTCCTAATGAATTATGATCGGTTCAGAGAAACGGTACAGGATTCTGTTGAAATGCCTGATTCTATGGTCTTTCTCTTATATAGTTTCATTTCACAGAATGAGGGAAAGCTATCAAAACGGGCACGTGAAAAGGAATTCCTACAGTTAACTACCGAAGAAATTGAACACTTTGAAGCTGTATATAATAGGCTGTTTATTGCCGATACCGTAGAGTAGTTTTCGCATAGTGGAGAGAAAACAAACAGCAAGAACTGGACATCAAGTAGAGAAAACAAACAGCAAGAACTGGACATCAAGTAGAGAAAACATGAGGGTATTCATATTTATCTGATCTACTCTTCTACCTTCACACGGTAACACTTGCATACACTTATACCATCACCCAGTTAAAGCAAAAAACCAGTCCGAAGACTGGTCCTTTATGGGCGCGATTGAGTTTGAACCAACGACTTCTACCGTGTGAAGGTGCATATTTGAATAAATAGGTATGTCAGAAATCTGGCTACGTACAGCTTTATTTTACTCTAGAGTACTACTATCCAATGATTTAGTAAACACATAATTTCTTAAACTTTCTCTTTGCTGCTCTAAGTAACTCCTCATAAAGGGGTATGTTGCATACCCTTTTGCATACCCCAAACCATTTTGATTTACATTCTCAAAATAGTCTTTATAAAAGTCTTGAAATAAATTTCACAAATTATACTGAATTTCAATTCCAAATATTTTGATGGAAAATCGCGTATAGTATTATTATCTTGCAGTTGTTCAGCGAGTAACTTATAGTAAGTTTTATTGGAATAGATCATTAAATCGTCAGCTTGAGGTGGATTAGTTATGGCAAGAAAAATATTTATTAGTCATGCAGATAAAGATAAAGACTTAGTTGATGCTTTTGTTGATTTATTAAAAATATTAGAAATTAGAGACGACGAAATTTTTTGTTCCTCAATTGATGGATTGGGAATTCCGAATGGTTTAGATTTTGTTGAATATATAAAAAAAGAAATTACCACAACCCCACTAGCGGTAGTTGCATTTTTAAGTAGGAATTATTATTCAAGTTCCTTCTGTTTATGTGAATTAGGAGCTGCTTGGGCATTAACGCAAAGAATTTTTCCATTACTCTTAGATCCTTTAGGATATGATGATATTAAAGGAGTCCTTACTAGAACACAACTTACTAGAATTAGTGAAAAACAAGCACTACTTGATATGATAGATAATCTTGTCACATATCTTGGCATTGATCATCCCAAACTACCTCGAATTGATGCAAAGGTTAATCAGTTTATTACAAAAATTCCAAGTTTAATTAGCACATGCCATTTTGATGAGAATGTTTCAATATCTGAGGTCAAAGAACTTAGAAAGTTTAAAGATGAAACTCTTGCAACTATCGAAGAATATGAGAATGAAATCACCCAACTTAAAACCTATATAAAAGGATTAGAAAATTTAAAAGATAAAATTGATGTATCGGAGTTGAAAAAAGAATTATCTACAGAGAGAGAAAAATATGAGTCTATTGTAGATGAGCTAAGAGGAATCATTTGCAAGAACCCATCAATAGTTAACTATGCTTTGTTCAAATCCTTATCTGGTGAAGATATCAACTCATCGATGGCATCGGATAGACAGGTTTTTTACAGAGAAGCCAAAGACGCTGCAGAAAATGGTTTTCTAATTGATGATACCGAGATCTCAGGCAATTTTATTTTAAATTCTAATGACTGTAGTATTAAGAAAAGTATTGATGCTATGGAGTTATTTGAAGGTGAAGTTAGTGTATTATCTCAGGAATTTATCGATGAATTGACTACCGAGATTGGATTTAGTCCCTCTATTCAAATTAAAAGATATTGGACTTCAATCTTAAGATGTAGTTTTTTGTTTTGATAGATTACTACGTATATAAAGATCACAATTTTTAGACTAGTATTTCAGTATTTAAGGTTAGCAAGGAGTTTTTGAGATGGATTTAAATAGGTGTTTTGTCATTCAACCTTTTGACAATGGTAAATTTGATAATAGATATATTGATTCTTTTTGTCCTGCTATTGAGAAAGCAGGCCTTAAGCCATATAGGGTAGATAAAGATTTTTCTACTCAAATTCCTATAGAGGATATTGACGCGGAGTTGAGAGAATGTGCAATTGTATTTGCTGATATTTCATTAAACAACCCTAATGTATGGTTTGAGGTAGGTTTGGCCATAGCATATAAGAAAAAAATTGTTCTTGTATGTTCAGATGAGAGACAAGACAAATTCCCTTTTGATATACAACATAGATCAGTAGTCACTTACAAAACATCATCAAAGAGTGATTTTATAAAATTGGAGAAAGAAGTCACTGCTCGATTAGTGAGTTTGATGTCTATGAAAGAGATACTTGCAAAACCTGATAGTATCAGTGGCATTCTATCCGAAAAAGAAATATCGGATGAAGCACATAATTTAATTGGAGTTGTCGGAGAACTAGTGAATTCTTTCGAAGGTGCTGTTGTATATGGAGAAGTGACTGAAAGGATGAATAAGATTGGATACAACAATCTTGCGGTGAACATAGCAGTCAATGAGCTGCTTTCCAAACGATTTATTATAACAGGAGAAGATAGCGACTGGAATAATAATTCTTATAGAGTTTTAAAAATTACTCAAGAGGGTGCCAATTGGTTATACAAGAACAAATCAAGATTTAACCTAAGTTATTCATTCTCTGACGGAACTGATGATCACGCAAAAGAGGACTCCATACCATTCTAGAGAATGAAGTCTTGAATCATTGAATAAACATTCTACTAATCTTATAAATGTTATTTATATTGAACTATTTATAACTCACATCGGACTTTTCCAACTAGAATGAGAGTCTTGGTAAACAGGAGATTCCGCTTTCGGATTATATGTCCTTAATTGGTCATTAACGCAAACTTTCTGTGTCAACAGATCATAATACTTTCCGAGGCTCTGAACCTGAAGCAACTCTTTTGACAAATTTCTATAAATAACCGAAAAGGACTTTCGGTTCATAAGTCTAGAAACAATGTTTGGAACTTTGCTTTGGTCAATTATCTGACTAATATTTGGGAGACCAAACACACTCCCAGCTGTATTAATATTTGTAATTAATTTTGAGGTGTTATCCCCTGTATTCACTGGAACATAATAGGTGCGTCGGATCTCATTAAAAGTTGAACTAAGTGATTCCTCAATTTTCACTTTTTCCTTATTTGCTAATAGATTTTTACCCTGGTCGAAATAATTTTGTATAACACCCAATTGTTCTCTTGCTTGAACAAATTCTTGGGTTTCTCTCAACTCTAAAGCATATGAAATTATTTCAGAAGGATCATTCGTTTTGGCAATTATATAAGTCAGGAAATTTGGTATGCTCACAGAAATTATATTACTATTTTGTTGCGCGTTTACTAAATCAATTTCTTCACTTACTCGTTTATCGAAATGATGAAGAATACCTTCAATATAGTTATGCCCAAATTGCTTTATCTTCCCAAGATAATACATCTGAAAGTTTTGCCTAATGGGATGAATTAAACTATCAGCTTTAAGATATTCTGCAAAGGATGTGTAATAGATTGATTTGAAACTTATCCAATTTATTGCTGCAATGAAACCATATAGCCCACTACTTATACCATTCGTTTCACCATTTCCATGTTTGGCATTTGGTATCTTATAATTTGTAGGGTTGATTTGTGTCCCATATCTATCAATATACGTGCATGAGGTGTCTCTCCTATGCCCTGATTTTCTTAATTCTGTCAATTCTGAAAAAATGAGATGGCAAATTTCACCATATTTTTTAAACTCATACCCCCCCGCGTCTCCTAACATTTTTAATGTTAGATAATACAAACTATTTGAAATATCCCATGTACATCTAATATTTATATCAAGAATCTGGAAGAACTCACGAAAAGCTTCATCTGCGAATTCGCCTCCTTCAATTCTAGGATAAAATTGGTTAGCCTTTTCCAGAGACTTTTGTGATATTTCGTTTCCGTTGTAATCATTAGGATCTATGAAATCAATAAACGAGAATTCTTTCTTTCGATTTTCTGAGTATTCAATTATATAATCATCAAGTGCAATCCAATCATTATAGAATAGAAGTGCATAAATAAATTGTTCAAAAGCACTGAGGTCTCCATCGATGGAAGACTTATCTTTTACTTCAATTTGTCCTAATACTCTTTGCACTGAGCTTAGAGTTGAATGATCGATTAATGCAATACTCATACGAAATCTCCCTATACTGAGAAAGATAAGCAATAAAAACCAGAAGACATCTCATTTTCCGGTTTCTCTATACGTCACCTCAAACCGCTTGCACTGCCTGTATTCTTGCATTCTATTAGTGATAGCCAGTCCATCGTTCATGTCAAACTTCTGGAAGATATCCAGGCCTCTATCGATATCAATCTTCCAACCTGTATCAGTGACAATGTGCCTGGCATGTATGGTTCCCTTGACGTCGTACTCCCAAGAGAAATCAATGCCTACTGTTTGCATGGCCTCACTGAGTCTGTCCAAATTATCTTGTTGCTGCGCGCTGTTGAAATCATCGGGACAGGTGATCAGTCGAACCTCTACTTCATCTTCAGGAGCCTTGAACCTTGCTACGGTTTCAAGGAACTCCATCATATTCCTTATTTGGAAGTAAGCCCTGATATAGGGATCTGTAACAGTTATCTCTGAAGCTCCGGCTAAATAAGGGCCAAACAACAGATCATAGGAGACACCTTTCTGACCTTCCTCATAGACTTCTTGGTGTTCCTTGAGTCCTTCTTCTTTCTTTTCTGCAACATTTGCTACAGGCTCTTCTATGACCATTTCAGGGACGGTTTCTGCCTTTGCTTCGGGAACCTCTTTAGGAACAACCTGGTCTTCCAATTCAATGTTTTGATAGTAGTGTCTTGGGTATTCCCGTTCTTCAAGCGTGGTAACCGTAAAATCCTTTCCAGATGCATTGTCCTTATACCCAAAATGTACCTGGGGAAAGGTATGATCAATTCGGATCATCTGATCCTTCACTCGTTTCCTTCCCTCCAATGCAAACTTGAGAATCTCCTCAGCTTCCTCTTTTGAAGCCTCCCCTGTTGGATGGAGAATCTTCATGAGCCCGGAGAAGGTTTTTCGAATGGCATCCCTGTCACGTGTGGAGATATCCGAGGATACCGTGAAATATTTACCAATCCGATCTGAGAAATCGACGTCCCTGAATGAACGCAGAACTTCTGCAAGGTAATCAACGACAAAGCCATATCCACTCGAGAACATTTCACCCCGAATAATCTCCACCTCCCAGCCAGGTATGTAATAGTAGAGGCGGTCAAGGAACGCAGAGTCTCGATATTTGTCGGGAAGCTCATCAAAAAGGTCTGTATGCTTAAGCATAAAGGGGACGTTGTGCTGCGTATTGCCCACGAATGCCAGGGAAGCCTCCGCCCCAAGGGTCTCTATACCACGACTGAAGGTCTTGTTCGCCATATATCCCTTCAGGATATCGACAAGCGCTTTATCGACTCGTTTAGACTTACCTGCAAACTCATCAAAGGCAACTGCATCCCAGTACCCTACCAATCCTATCCTTCCGTTACTGTTGTTCACGAACAACTTTGGTACGGTTACCTCTCCCCCGGAAAGGAGCATGCCATGCGGGGAAAACTCTGAGTAGATATGACTCTTACCGGTTCCTTTTGGTCCTAGTTCAATCAAATTATAGTTGCGCTCGCAGAAAGGGATAAGTCTCACCAATTGGAGCAACTTCCCTCGATTGCTGAAATGCTCTGGGTTGAAGCCGATGCTCTGCATCAGAAGATCCATCCACTCTTCTGATGAAAACTTCTTTCGCTGTTCCAGGTAGAGGTTCATGTCAAAACTTGAGAGCTGGATGGGTTTAAGAGTATCGAGGATCCAAGGGGAGACCTTCTTATCCTCTGATGGTTCATACTCAAGATCTGCGATACACCACACCCCGTTTACCAACAGCTTGGGGTGAGCCTTGATGGTATCAGAGTCAACCAAGACCTCCTTCAGGCCAAGGTTGGAGAATTCAGCCTCATAGACATCCTTCTTGTCATTCAGTGACACCTGAATTTTGTCGATCACCTTGTGATGACCCCGCTCCTTGATAAGGGAACGAGTGAGGTTTGCTTCATTGCGGTGCACATAGTGTTCGGCAAGGATGCTCTTCACCATATCAATACCACTTCTGATGGTGTCATCATCATCGGAAGCACAGTACTGCCCAAGGAGATACTCCAGGACGAAGGTAGGAACAATTGCATTGCCTTTGACTTCCTTGACCAGATCCTTTCTGACCACAAGTCCAGCAAAACATTCGTTTATTTTCTTATCAAGTTCATTCATCGAGCATCCTCCGTCCCTAGAAATCAGTCACAAACTGTCTCTGAATTACATACATATACGTTGCGTAAGGCTTCCACTTGTTTGTATTCTCAATTGGAACTTCCAGTCGCAACTCAACCTGTTGGCTTCTCATTGCTTCTGCTGAATTGCCGAACATAAACCTTGATTTCAACTCTCGATCACGAGCATTCTCTGAAGTAAAGTCAAAGGTAAGCTCTTTGCTATCGCTGATCAGTATATCATCAGAAGTATAGATACCTGCACGAATTCTTAGTGGTTTTACCTTGTCAGAGATTGCTTGCCTCTGATAGAACGTTACACTCAGCTGTCCACTGGTAATCTTGTTGCTTGATCCTTTTAACACATCAACATCAACGTAGGTCGTATCTGCCTGTCTTCCCTTGTTCACCTTGATCACTGGTACCACCACTTCCTGGAGGCTTGCTCCTCCATGTACATACCTACTCCCAGATCCCTTCATCCTCATCCTGTTGATACCCCTTGGTACCTGTACCACACAATCACCACTCAGATGCAAATCCTTTGCCTGAAATGTGAGCATCGAGGGATGTTCTTCCAAGCCATGCCCTACCAGGAATCGACGGTCAGTAAGGAAAGCTCCTGCATCAGGGACAGGCTGGCTCACAAAATCACTGTCATCAAGAGCACTGTTCTGGTAGAGGAACCCATGGTCAGCCGTCACTATAAGGTTGTAAGCATTTGCAGAGGTAAGTTTCTTGACCAACCTGAGCAACTCTTCCAGTGCATCAGCAGTAGCCGAGAAAACCCGTTCCTCGGAATCGCGACTGTCCCCGATCTTATCAATCACATTGTGGTAGACATATAAGACCTGGTTTTCTCGTACTACGTTACGGAACTCTTCACTCTTTGCATTGAGCAATGTCTCGGCATCAAATACGACAGCCTTGCCTCCGAGGGCTCCCCGAAGGATCTTCTCCCTATTTGTCTGTCCCACCGTCGAAACTCCATCAGCAAGCACAACAGAACCATCTCCCTGGAATGAAAGTTTCGTATGTGGCAATAATGCTGCCATTCCCAGTTGTGTATAGGAAGGCAAAAGGGAGAGCATCGGCTCAATGTCTGCAGAGTGTTTGTCCATTGCATTGATAAGAGACATAAGCTGGTCAGCCACCTCGTAGCGCATACCATCAGAAATGATGACACAGATTTTATTGTCTTTCTCTACCACCGGTTTAATGTAGTGATTATAGAAATTGCTTTGGAGTTGGTAGGGAGAGGCATCCCACTTACCCGTTCTCTCGATTGCTTCACTCCATGCGTTGTTCAACGGCATAAGATAGGTGTTGTTGTAATGGTTTTCAATGGTCTCTGAGAGTCCTGAGAAAAGTGATGCTGCATCAGCTTTGCCTACATGGTAGAGATACAGGCGATAGAGTTGGTCAACATCCTTCCATGCCCCACTGTACAATCTAACCCCGTCTGAGACTGTCTGGATGGAAATCTCAATGTTCTGGATTGCAGTAAAGAACTTGGAGGCACAGCCCAGCGCCTCATAGTGGTGTTGGAATTCATTCTCATACCACTGCGAGACTCTTCTTGTCCTGATCCATTGTGCTACCTTCTCTTCATTCACGGTTCTATTGGTAACTTCCTCAAGAATTCCCCTGATGCAATGTTTGTCTATCGCCTTGAACAGATCACTTTCAAGCACCAACCTGAAATCCATTGATGCAAGTTTCGAGGGGACATTCAGTTCCATCTCACACTGAGAAGAGTACCAGATATAGCTGGAACTATATGCTTTGCTGTCCTTCCAGTGGCGTAGAAACACCCCACCCTGCAATGAGAGACTTGGCTCTCCTCCTGTCTGGGCTGCAAAGTCTGATGAGAAGAGTTCAAAAGCGAAATCAGTCAGTCCAGGCTTTTCAGGGGCATATCCATACCGTCGCTTTACTTCACTCCATAAGTATTCAGTGAGATTGCAACGTTGGATCAGATTGAATTTCTCATCCTTCTCCCAAGAGGCTTCTGTAAGCAGAGCCATCAAGGAATACTCAAACTGGGGATTGTCATTCCCTGTACAGACAGCGAGAAGCTTTCCCGGGAACTGCTGGATGGACTCATCATCTGAAAGCAGTCTCTTCAACTGCTGTACTCGAACTTTATTGTCAAAGAATGTGTGGTGTGTGTTGATCAGGGAGAGGAACCTGGGTTCGAGTCCAAGGTCAGAGAGCATGATTGCCGCTTGGTCCGTGTGGAACTCTCCCTGGTAGAGGAGAATATCAAGCAACCAATTATCCTCGTCATCTGGCCTAGGGCCCTCATGGTAGACAAGGAATTTTTTCTTTGTCTCTTCCCTAAGCAAACGATATTTCAAGGAGAACTCATTATTGGCAAGCTCCAGCTTGGTGACACCATCCATCTCAAGTGCTTCATAGTCGTCCCTGAGGGTTTTCTTATCGTCATACCAGAACACAATACGATACTGTTCAAAGAGCTTGGCTAGGCTTGCTATACTTCTCTGATCCATATCCCCTACTCCTTCGCTTCCAGGCCAGGCACTTTCTTCAAGGCTGTACCAAACTTTGGATAGTTGACTTTCACCCCGTCATCAAGATCGATCTCTATCCTCTGGTTTGCCAAGGGGAAGAGTACATCTCTCTCATAGGTTGCAAGGATATCTTGCGTCTTACGCAACTTGTCGAGCTCCTTCAACGCCTTGGTCTTCTCTCCCTTGCTCAGATCAGGATTTCCTTCCTTCCTTCTTAAACTTTCCATATAGGAAGAGAGTTTAACTTGGTATTCACGGAGATACTCATTGAGCACGATACTTGCAGTATCGGGTCTGTACCGATGCATATAGATGAGTACATTAAAACTGCCATCAGGAGAGCTGAACATCCAGTATATCGGTCGTTTCTTGTAACGTCTCACATGGTCATTGTAGAAGTCCTTGAGGAAGTACTGCCTGAGATCCTTTCCAAGAGCTTTTTCCACAAAGCGCAGGTTCTCTTCGTACTTCTCTTCACCAAAGGCAACACGCAAGAACTTCCTGAAACGCATAACAATGTCATCACTGAACCAGTCGCCATCCAAGACAGGAATAGCGTTATCCTCATCTGCAGGAAAGGAAGAGCCGGGGACGAGCCTACAATAATCCTCGTAGGTTTCTCCCTGGTTGGCTAGGATCAAACCGGGCTTATCAAGAGAATATCGACCAAACATGCATCCAACCGCATAGGAGATGAGTTCCTTCATGGTATCGGCAAGTAGCAGCTCTTCCAGTTCAGAATCGCTCTTGTTATCACCGTACCGGTAATAGGGATTGCAGGTGAGGGTAATCTCCTTGAGAGGGACATCTGGAGTCAGTTCATCTTCAAGGCCATAGGCTTCGATGAAGATGCGGTTATTCTCTTCCTCAAGTCGTTGCATTTCCAAAGTCAAATCGTTCCAATGAGCTCGGAGATTTGAATACGTGGAAGCAAGAGTATCACCACGATAGGAAGCATCAAGCAAGGGAAGAGAAGTGAAGTCCCAGGAGGTTTCATAGGAGTCCCAATCGGATTGTGAGATACTTAAACAAATATTTACTGTATCTGATATTGGCAGCTTTAAAGCGTGAGTCAATATTGGGAATTTTTCAATATCGCTAGCTTGAAAATTAATAGTCGGATTTAGATCCTCAATAATTCGAAGCAACTTAGAAGATAAAAGTGATAAAAAGAAGTCAGAATCATTCGGAAATATTGCTGTACATGCATCTGAATAGATTTCATTGCTTGCTTTTATACGAAATGCAAGTTTTCCAGAAGTTATTCTTGATGTCAAAACACCTTTTAAGAAATATGTATTCTCATTTTTAACAACTAATCCATAATTGCCTTTAAGGTATGGATATTTTTTTGCCACATAGGTTTTTACATCTTTTCCGTTATCATCCCAATTAACCAGATGCTCAACATTACCATACCATTTTCTATATCCTCCACCTTTTGCAAATGGCATCCATTTTACATGAATTGAAGATTTATTAATTTCTTGCCAGAATCTAAGAAACTTATCACTGTTACTCGTTTGCAATCCAGTTGAGCCCTTCGAAAAGGTTTTTAATTGTATGCAATTTTGGAAAATTGTAAATATCTTATCACTCACCCAATACGCGATCGGACTCCCTGGTATCTTCTGGAAATCATCTGCAGTTACCCTGTATAAATATTTATTTATTTTTTTCATCAGTTACCTCAAATCTAGTGATGATGTTTTTCAACCTTTGAATCAAATCATCATATGTAATTATATCAACTATATTTGAATACTTCCTTCTGATAACTTCAAAATCAAGTTTCTGCTTACTAGAAAAACCAATATTTCTTCCTATAATTATCATGCCCTTTGGGTTTGTTATACTTATTTTTGAGCATTTAGGAATTTTTTTCTGTGCAGCTATAAGGGTTTCAATTTCTCCCTTCTTTCCCCATTTCTGTAAGTACAAGATATATTTCTCAACTTGCATAACAGAACCTAAAAGGTCTCTTCTGGGAATATAGTTATCTCTGTAAGAGGGTTTTCCTGATAAAATAGCCGAGGGAAAAGGCTTTTTAATTTCAATGATGTCAAGATTTCCATCAAAATCTATCAATGCAATATCTATTTTTCTATTTACAGGTTTATCACTTTTAGTGCAGTAGTCCTTAACTTTCAGTTCTTTTAACACATACGAGTATTTAGGAAATATGAGAAGGATAATTTGAAGAATTTTTTCCTGCCAATCTTGCTCTGTATATGCTTCGTAATTTTTTAACATCAACTCCATTTCTTGAAGAAGGTATTCATATTTTTCTAGTTCATACTTTCTAATTGGTTCGCTAATAATTGATGTCTGAGAACAACTATTAGCCTTAATGTTCTCTGCTAACTTTCCCATTCGTGATAAATGTTCTTCAAATTTTACTTGAGCATCGGTTATAGTCTCAAAGTAATCTTTCAGCAATCCAGTTATTCTTGCATTTGCAAAGTGAGTTAATGTTGTTTTTGTCGGAAATAATTTCAGAAGTTTTCTGAAATCAATATAGGGAATAGCATCATCTCTGCTGCCACCAATAACTATGGGCTCTTTAACTAATTGATCTATACGTCGAAATATTGAGATATCACCTGTAGCAACAAATGACTTTATGTTGATATTTATGTCCTTTGAAAGGAGCAAATCATTTTCTATTCCTAAAACTTCTTTATCTATCTCAAAATAGTCATTATACAGCCTCCCAATAACAAACAATCTTATTTCTGAATTGCTATCTTCAAATTTTGTATATAATTTGTCCAATGAAAATGAAAAACACTTTTTAATAATAACTTCATCGTTTGTTTCAAATCTAGAATCAATCCAAGATACATCTCGATGTTCAGGTTGGTATGACAGTATTAATTTATCTTCTTCTTGCATAAATTCAATCATGCTTTAACACCTCTTTAAAAATTTGTTGCTTTTCTTTCTCTGAACTTCCATCTACAAGTCTAATATATGTCCCTGCAAAACCTTTTCTGTAGTAATTCGCAATGACGAAGGCAGTAGTAGAGACAACCTCACCACCAATACTATCGAACGCTCTAGCCCCTAGATGAGCCATTGATGTAATTGTAGATTCTTTTATCAGCTTTTCTCTTAGCTTCTCATAGGAGGAAAGGAACATCCAACTCTGCATGGTAATCATGGCAATATTGCCTCGATTGACTACTATTTTGAGGTTTCTTTCAATAAACATTGTACACATATCAGACTTACTATTCGGATATTGCTTCTTGGCAAAATCCGATAACTTGCCATTCATATTCCCCCCACCCATATATGGTGGGTTGGCTACTACTACGTGATATTTCCGACTCAGATAGTCTGCTTGTGTTAGTGCCGTCATGATTTGCTCATGTGTCTCAGAGAGGAACATCTCTCCTTCCATATTTTTTTGCGAGAGAGCCTGAAGCACTTCTCCTACATTGTTGGTTGCTGGAATGATGAGGGAGCCGAAGTTATCTGCTTCCTCAAACTGATTGAGGGTTGCTAATACGTCCTCAGAGAAGAGATCAATTCCTACATGCTTCACATACTCCTTGAGGTTCTCTGGCTCAATCTTCACATTCTTCAGCACACAGATCTGGGGCTCTGTTGGATTACTGAAGAATCGTCTGCTCTTCTGACGAGCTTTCATGGTGAGGGCAAATGCAGCAAGTTCTCCTGCTCGTTCATCAATCTCAATACCATAGAGATTATTCGTGAGAATAAGAGAAGGAATGGAAGCAGGATCATATCCCTGTTCCTCATAAATGGAGTAGAGAAGATCGAAGGCATAGGTCAGCATATGACCAGAACCACAAGCAGGGTCACATACCTTGATCTCTTCTGGTTTGCTTATTCGTAGGAAATCACTCTCTTCTTGCTCCGGTTTGATGTAGTACTCCATCTTTGCAATGAGGTTCGACCTTGGATGGTTGAGCATCCAAAGCCTTCCGAGGGAGTTCTCAACCAGGTAACGAACGATCCAATGCGGGGTGAAGAGCTGGGTGGCCGCAGGAATTTCTCTAGGCCCTGCCTTCTTTCCCTTCTTGAAGTTCTTGAAGACGTCATCTTTCTTTTCACTGATGTAGTACTGATAGAGCCAACCAATAACCTCAACATCCTTACAGGCTTCTTCTGTCATCGCATCCCTGCACTCGGCAAGAATGGAATTTACCGCAAGCAGATTGGTGGGCAAAAGCAACTCTGTATAGTCGGTGATGCGTTCAAACAAGTAAGGAATTGTTCTGTTCAAGTGGTTGCAGTAAGAGACCAGGAGAAGGCGATACGCCTCACCTTGAGCATCCTTGCTCTTAAGTCTCCCAGAGAGAAGATCCAGGACCTTCTCCTTGGTTTTATTCGATACCACGTTCTCATCAAAGACACCCATCTTTGCATCTGAGAGAATCTCAGGCTGTGTCTGGGCATCTGATGGAGAGACTACACCAACAGTGCTGTAGCGGTTCACATCCATGAATCGTAGCGCACAGAATCGATTGAACCAGGTATAGGCTACTTCCTCAACAACCACCTCTTTTCCTTTTCGCTCTATTCGAGCTTCCAGCTCGCGTACAGCTTTATCTTCTTCCCTACGGGCTAAACTGTCGGAGGCAAGCACAAGTTTCAATTGAGCTCCAACCTGATGTATCAGATCAACACGTGCTTTCTGGGCAAAATTCTTTAACGCAGTAGTATCCATATAGTGTCTCTTTTCTCCTGACTAATTTACAAGAAGGCTGTTGCCTTTCTCGAGTTCAGCTAGCAACGCAGCTTTGAATGCCTGCACATACTCTTCTACATCCGTCTGACTCTCAAGGAATGTTTTGCTGTATCGCGGTTTCAAGGTCGAGATGGTAATCGACTTCCTATTAAATACTGGCGGTGTATGTACCGGAGGAGTTTCAGATTCAGTTTGCGCGTCCTTTGACTCTTTATATTTCGGAGGTGTCTCATCAACTTCTCCCCAGTCTTTAATCTTGGAAGCTAACTCAAGAAAATCATAGGACTCAAACCTGCTGAACCTATCATTGATCATTGAGATCTGCGTGATTGACTGGATTTGCTTCTGAATAGATGTTAGCTCTCTTTCAACAAAATCAATTCTATCCTGAGAAAGTTGTGCATATCCCTCAATGTTTTCCAGCTTCTTTCTATAAGTTTCAAGCTGTTGTTCTTTTTCCTGCCTTAACTCAGTCAGTTTTCTCTCAACCTTGTCCGAGAGAATACCAACTAGCTCCTTGGCGGTGATCATATGGTTACCACGGAAACAGTTCTTATCACCAAGAATATCCTTGAGCCTCTCTATCTCCTCGCCTCCAACATAGGGCAAGTTATACTGCTGATCGATGAGAAATTTTCTTGCATCTTCATAGATGGCTTTCTGTGATCCATTCATGAAGGAAAGTATTGGATCTACAACATGGTCAATTGTATCAGGCAGTTCTACCTCGAATTGATCAAGGTTGGAATAATACCAATCATAGGTTTTGTTCTGCAGCCTTCTCAATAGATCAACTGCAGGCTTAAGCTGTTCGAGGAACGGAAACCTGTCGATACGTTCCATGTATCTCTGCAGTTCAAAATGTTTCTGTTCTACAGCCTTGCTGAACTCAGTTGCAAGAGATTTTGCCTCATTTGTGCTCACCGGCTTATGGAATGCATCAGCATATACTGTTTTCATTCGCTTGATCTTTGTAGCACTAATCTCCAGAACGGGTTGAACGATAATCCGACTATGGTACGTCCCATTCCTGATAGATCTCTCAAAGGAGGATTCATCCAACAACTTGTTGTCAAGCGAGACCTCAATTTTAGCCAAACCATACAAACGTGCAACCATGCAGAGAATTGATGCATAGGACCAACCATTGGGCTTCTTCTCAAACGTATTCAGTAGTGAACTAAACGTAGTACGTATTCCATCAACCTTGTTTCTTGCAATGAAAGAGAGAATCTCACTCTCTGGTGCAGACATCTGGATGAGCAGGTCACCAAGAGCATCCTTCCCTGCCTTCAGATGCTTGGGGATATCCTTCTCATCGTAGCGAGCCTCACCCAGCATTTCCAAGTTTGGATATACTTTCTCTATAAGTTTTTGGAATCCATTTGAGATCCTTACTTTCCTGTCCGATACCTGGGTCGGAACATCATCGCCAGCAACAAACATCTGGGCGTTCCCCAACAATTCTGCAGCCTGTCTCTTTATCTGTTCAAACCGCGCCTGGTTCTGATGGCTTTTGTCGGTGACTATGGCAATTTCCTCTGGTGTCCTTCCATTGGCACTATTCTGTCTCACGTATGTTTCAGTCTGAAGATATAGTCTATTGTCCTTGTAAAATCGGTCATCGTCAGGGATCAAGACGACAAGATCATCTCTCTGCAAGCTCATTGCCCTCAAGGATTCCTTGGCTTGGCTTTCTGTAATGATATGGATACCAAGCTCATACTCCTTGCCAAAGGATTGGTTGTCCAATCGCTTGGTAAAGGGAAAATCCTGTCCGTTTCTCTCATACTTAATCTTGCTCATTCCCAGAGCAGAAGTAAAGAAGACATTGGATATCTGCTCGTTGATTGCTTGAGGGTCAACATCAGTCTGTTTGATATCTTCTTCAATATCCCGCTCTTTATCCGTGAGATACTCATAGATATCCTCATTGCGTTTGATGTATGTCTGTTGTTCAAGCGTGCTTAATGCCTGGTCAACCTGTTTTCTTAGGGCAATAAGATCCTGGTCAAAACGCTCTATCAGGAGAACCGTCAGATTTCTGGGAGTTGACTGGAACTCCTTTACATACTTCACCAGGAAGAGCACCTTGAGAACCTTCTTGGTGAACTCGTCATCCATCTGTTGTTCTGACTGGGTTACTCCCCAGAGAACTTGGGACTTTATGACTTCGCGCACACCTTCGAACATCAAGTTGAAGGTAGCCAGCTTGCCAACATCTTGCGTGGCGATCCGCTTTACGACATCTTGGAATACCTCCAACATGGATCGCTCCCCTACCGATTGATACTGACCGGTAAACGCATCATGCTTGGAAAGATTCTGGATCGCTGACTGGAACAAGGTAAACTGATAGGGAATGAATGGATAGGAACTGACAAAATGCTCTCGATCCTTGAAGTTTCTGTATTTCTTGGCACCATCGGGAAGATCAAAGAGCGTCTTGAGATTGTTCTGCTGCACCCCGTACAGGGAATCGAGCATATCTTTCCCCTTGTTGTTCTTTGCCAGCAATCGTAGCCTGATCACTTCATCAACGTTTGCGCTGGAGAGATTCACCTTGCATTTGAACCTTCCCTGTATCTTGGAAAAGTCATTCCCTGCTTGTTTTGTCATCTCACCAAGGATGGAATCCATATCCTGCTGAGCGGTAACAATAATCCAAGCTCTGCCCTTACAACGGGTAGCAAGACTTTCAGCAATGGTCTGCAAATCTGTCATCAACCGCACATTATTGGCAATGTACTGCCCAACTTCATCCACAAAGAAATTCAGGCGAAAGTTCTTGTCTTGTTTCTCGATATACTGGTTAACCAGATCAGCAAAATCCTCGATGGACATCTGGTGATGCGTGCGATACTTTTCCAGAATCTTACTTGCTTCCTGCTCACTGGCACCTGTTGTTTGTGCATAGGCCTTTGAAATGTTCCCAGATTCAAAGAGAGGTCGTTCCCTACCTGTAAGCCAGTCTTTCTTGGCGATGGTCTTATATGCCTCCTTGAAGGCCTCGTAGGAACCATTGTTGTCCAGATCTCGCTCGAACTGGGCGATGTACCCTTGTTTACCGAAGTAACCGCACATCTCATCAAATACCTTGATGAACGTACTGAGCAGTGCATCAGAATGGTCCTTGTTCACGATATTCGCTTTCTGGGCAATGTTGAACAAGATGCTTTTGGAAGGAATTTTGCATGCTTTGTCCAGATTACTCTTGAAAATTGCATCAGTGTTAGTTTTTGGGAGAAACAAATCAAGCGCATGGTGGCCTTCTACCACTCGATTCTCTAAAAGCAGAGCTAGCATTTTCAAAAGATGGGATTTACCTGAACCAAAGAATCCTGAAATCCAAACACCATTGACTACCTTGCTATCAAGATACTGATTAAGAAACTTGTCCAATGCTTTTCGCACTTCATCAGTAATGACGTATTCCTCTATCTCCGTAAGGAGGCTGCGATTATCATCAGCCTTGATCACCCCGTCTATATGTCTGTCTACAGGTTTCAAAAAGATTTCTTGTATGTTCATCATCCACTCCCTTACGGTTCATATCGGTATATGTTCATTGCTCGATAATATTTATCATCCGGTAGCATTTCAAAAAGCCTTAATGCTGCCCCACCATGGAGCGTCTGTTTGTAGTGCCCTGGGAAGAACATTACCAGTGGTTTGGTATAAAGGTGTCTTGCCAGGTTTTCCAGAAGTGCATGGGTTCTCACATATGGATATACTTCCCCAACACCTTCCAGAAACAACACATCATACGATCGGTCATGTAGCTTTTCATTGATTGCCGGGGCTAGATGGGATTCTGCATCAAAGAGCAGTTGGAATTGTTCCAGGAGAAGATCCTTTGGATACTCCGCTTCATTCTCTATCACTTGTTCCCACAAACCTTCTTCCCGCTTCAGCAGATCAATACAAAGATCATAGATATTGATGCGAACAACCTGAACCCCACGGTGCTTCAGTTGAATCGTAAGATTGTCGATTGCCTGATACATTGCCTCTGTTTCCTCTGGGTGGAAGGGACAGATAAAAAACGGTACTTCGTTTCCCACCCCTTCCATTGCCAGAAATCGATTACCAGACATGGTTTTCACCAGATGTTCAAAGCGTACAGGCAATGGTTTGTTCTCAAGATCGGGAATCATACTCGTCTCCCCTTGTTGTCTATGGTAGTGAACCAACGCATTTCGTTGGGATTGTTCATCAGTATCATATTTTGGACCAAAGGACTAAGCATAACAGTATTGATGTAGTTGTCCTTGGTTATCAGTCCAGCCTCACGCATCATCTTGAAGAGTACTGAGCGTAGCTTAATCTTGGTAAGGTCACTGATCCGATTCACTTCGGGGTGGTCGACAGCTTTCTGTTCCCAAAAAAGATTGAATTCATCTGTCCCTACTTTCTCCTTCAGGCTCAGGTACCGTTCATGTACAACTTGTACATAAAAATCAGCGATGAACGCATGTCTTCTGCAGATTGCCAGCCAAAGGAGATGACGCTGGTCTTGATCTGCAGAAGTCCTGAACAGTGACAGTTCCTTTTCAGAGAGCAAACGTAAGCGAGGGATGACTTCTCCAAGCATTCTCTGTGCGGAGCTGATAACACGTGCCTGCAACAAATTCTCACGTATAACCAAATCTTTGGTCTCATTCCAGTCATTACTGGAAGTATAGGCCTTTGCAATGACCTTGGATTCAAGCAAGCACAATCCACCTATGGAGAATGACATGATGTATGGACTATCTTGAGGCATGAGCACCTTTCCTTTCATGGGCTACCAACAAGAAGGGATGCAACCATAGGCTCATCCCCCTTTTCAAGCACATATCTTCAGCAGCCACACAAGTTCGCATTGGTTTGGTATCAATACTAACAGCTATTATACCCTTGCTCATACCCAAATCAAAGAAAAACCTGAAAAAACCTTAAATATGTGCATTAAAGAGGACAAAAATCATTATCTGAAGGAGTTGCTCTTGGAAATTTATCAATCAGTAAGTGGGTTTTATCAGTTTTCTACGCACCATAGATTTTAGCTAAAGCAGTCTTGATATCATCCGAAATTTCATCTGAAGTGATTTGCCTAATAATATCTAAATTGGAGCATGGTGAGTTATAACGCTTTTTAATCATTTCCCTAATCTTTTTAAGAGCATCCTTACCAGGAATTATTTGAATTTTATTATCTATTGTGGTCCATTCCCTTTTTAGTCTTTCTCTTGCCATTTTATTGCATGTAGAGTGTGCCAATGACCGGTCTTCTTCGTACACGTATTCACTATATTGATCAAGCATATAATTTTTATAAGATTCGATGATTTCTAAAAATTGAATCTCGAAGTCTACAAAGTTTTTACTTTCTGACTTGATAGCTCTGAATATGGCTTGAGGAATTAAGAGATAATTTTCAATTTCTTTACGCTTCCAGATGATTAATTGAAGATAATTATCTTTTGCTGTCAATAATGTTTTTTCACATTTTTCTTCAGTGTCATAATCACGATCAAGTATACAGAAACAATTCATTTTTCCTCTAGTCTCAGAATAAAACAGTTTTGCAACTCCATACGCCTCTGCTAATTGGCTTTTCCCTTCTAACTTCACCTGTGGTAATAAATCTATTGCTTGTTCTGCTTTTGGATACAACTTCTTTGCAATTGGAGCAAGTATCTTTAAATCTTTCCCTTCCACAAATAAGCATTTTTTAAATTGTCCGATTCTGATAAGTGAAAGATTAGAGATACCTCCAATCTCTTCAACAATTTTTTGTACGGCATCACCATCATTTGCATATACAATCTTTCTTGTGTCTTTGTCTATGGAAGCAATATATCGGGGCTCCGTTTGTGAAATAATCTCAACTGAATGTGTGGCAATGATTATCTGGGCTTTAGATTTTTGCAAGATTTCGTATAGTTTAATTTGAAGATCCGGATGCATATAAATATCAGGTTCATCAAATATCATCGTATTGGCATTTTTTGATTTACAAAGAAACCAGATAATCTGAAGCCAGATTTGTATACCACTTCCCATAAGGCCTATTTCACATGGGAAGTTATCATCTTGAATCAATAAAGAAAGAAACTCCCCATTCATTTCAAGTCCTAAAATTCGTAATCCCGCCCATGTGTCTTCAGCAAGCATTTTTAAGTCATTGTATTTATCTTTTTTGAGATAGTTAATTTCATTTCTAAAATGTCTTGATGATAAGTATGTCTCCATATCGTTCACAATTGTTTGTTTTAACAATATTTTTTCATTTTCCCTAATGGGACCTATTTGAGGCATAATTGATATCTTGCTAAAATCGCATTTTTGAATGTTCGCTTTCTTCCAAATATGATCGCCAACCTTATCAAAAAAGGTTGCAAAGGCAATATCGGTTGATATATACACAATAATTTTCGAATTATCACTAAACCAGCCTTCAATGGTTGCTATAGTTTCATCATAAAAATAAATTGCATTTCGCAAATCTATTTTCAATTTATCAGTATCAATTTTTATACCTTCATAATCTATAGGTAGATCGTACATTCCCAAGGGCTTTGAAAAATGCGAGTTCAGACTTCTTTTCCCGGCTGCCGATATTAATCGTAAGGCTTCTATCAACGTAGATTTACCAGCATTGTTTTTACCTACAAGAATTGTTTGTTTTCTAAAGGAAATAGTGCTATCTAAGAAGCATTTATAATTTCGCAGTCTTAACGTTTTGATCATCTAAGGGTCCTTTCCTTTTCTTCCAATTATTTCCATACAGCCATGACCAAATAATCCATCTATAAGGTTCATAATTGGCACCATCGTTGAAGTACTTTCAGCCATAACCTATCTATTCCAATAGTTTTCCTAAGAACTCAACGGCATATCTACGTTGCATATTCTCTTGATAGTGCTGATTCCTGAAATTACAAAGACAACTATAGCAAACGGTATCTCCTTCATTTCCACAATTACAGTTATTCACTCTGTCAAAAGCTTTTTGCAAGAAACCTATAAAATCACTTTGATCAGAATCATAAATTCTTTTTACGTTCCCAGCACCACCTGGGACTGAATCAAACAATACAAAAGTAGTACCAATATTTCCTCCTTCTGCTGCATAACTCTGGTAGGAAATACATCCATCAATATCATCTCTTTCTATGTCAAAGTATTTACTACACCCTTCTAGCAATGCATACAGAATTGTGAGTGACTCATCTCTTCCCATTGTCCTATTGATTGATAACAAAGCAACATCAGTCTTGAACTTATGTCCAAGCGACCGCCTTACCAATTGATTATCGTTACAAGGATACCCTCGTGGATTATCGTGAGATTGATATTCAATTGGTTTTCCATGACTTAATTTTGCATATCCGCACGTTTGACAAACAAGGAATTCACTTTTATTCATAACAAGCAACTCGTCATCAGTGGAAGAGATGACTGAAACCTGTATATCATTCATTTTATACTGTTTTGCAGTATTTGCACGCTTATCATCAAATTCGCCGAGATAATAGAACTCAGTTCTATGAGTCTTCATTGGTCGCTTAGTAGTAACTTTATCAACCATCTGATCTATGATAAAACCATATTCGGGAACTAGCATGATTTGTGGTAGAATTGAATGTGAACTGCAAACGGGACATTCAATTTTATTTTTAATGTCTTGCCCAACATATTTCTCTACTTTAACTTTATTGCAAGATGGATTGTTACAAAGTAAAACTAGATATTGCCTCCACGTGGTTTCCTGCTTAACAGGGGGTTTTATAAAACGGCTCGTAAACATATAACCATCAGCAACAACCTCAGATTCGGGAGCATATTCACTTATTGCCTGTGTCAAATCTCTCTGTAAGGATAGTTTGGAAGTATCACTTCGATATCCACGAGAATTCGCTTCAGTAAACAAGGTAACCGTATCGACAGGAAATCCATACTTAGGAATCAAATTATTTCTAGAGTAGAAAGACAGAATCTGTTCTTGTTGATATGTTTGCTCAACTCTCCTTAACCACTCTAAAAGCTTATATTTCTTGTTCTCACCAATCTTGGAATCCTCTTCCTCTCGAGCCTTAGAATATCCATCAACATCAGATTGGTACATCGCTGAAACTTTGGGCAATAACTCATCTTTATACTCATTAATAAAATCCTCAATATCACTTGTTAGTGATGTTGGTACTACTTTGTAGAGATACTGCATAATCGACTCTGGAATTTTTTTAAGAGATTCATCAATTATTTTCAGAGGAGCCTTCGATAAGAAATCTTGAATCTGTTTCTTATCAGCAAAGTACTGACGCCAATAATATGATAGTAAAACTGCAAAGACATGACGCTTCACAATTTTGGGATTGTCTATCTTGAAGGCCGGTGGTGTTATTGTACCGTTGATCATATCTGTTGGCTGCTTGAAATAATAGAAATCATGGGGGCCTAATTTGCAAAATGTTAATGAGAATGCAACAGAATTCAAACGCCTGCCCGCTCTACCTGCTCTCTGAATATAATTGGAAGGTCTAGGCGGTACATTTTTCATAAATACAGTTTCCAATTCACCCACATCAACACCCATCTCAAAAGTTGTAGAACAACTAAGAATATTGATTTTCCCTTCAATAAATTGGTGTTGGTACTCTTGGGCAACAGATTTGCTCAACTGCGCTGTATGCTCCTTTATGGTTAGTGGTATTAGAGGAGCATCAGTTCCATATTGATTAATAAAATACTCTTTTGTCTTGCTTGAATTAAAATCATATAACTCCAGATGGCCATCACACCGATATGATGGACAATTCCCATTGATATTTAATGTGGTTATTCGTCCACAAGTTGAGCAGCGATAATGCGTTATAGAATGATACCCTTGTATAATAATTCTAATGTTCTTTGGATTGATTTTAAAGTATGTCCTTTTGCCTAGTTTGGGTATAAGTATTTTGAATTCATCATCGGTGAGATATTGATCAAAAATAAGAGACAGAAATTCTTTATGTTTATCAACACTTTCTAGAAAAACTCTTCCCATGAACTCAGTTAAAGCATTTTGGGTGGCAGGTACAAATGCTCTTAGATTTCCTTCAGAATATCCTGCTCCTGAATGTTTTTTTTGGATAAATGGCTCTTTCTTGCTAAAATCAAATGCACTCCAATCTTCTTCATCAAACTTAACAATTTCCGGCAACTGCAAAGCACCATGATGCATGCAATATTCAAGGAAAAAGTAAATTAAGCTATTCAATTCTATTACTGTCAGAGAAAAACCATCATGGTTGTATGCCTGAGATAATTGCAGATTCTCATCGATTTGATAATCTATCCAACCTATACTATGCAAGCTGTTTCTTGAAAGATCTTTTAGTTCACCGATAACTGCCTTATATACTTCTTTCGTAATCAAAGCAGGACTCATACTCTTTCCAAATACTTCCGAGTAATTTGAACGCATTTCTTCTATTAGATGGAGTAGCGGTATACCTTTTTCATAATCATCATGGTATCTATCCATAAGAGTCCTTGCGGACCGCATGATCAACCTTCGATTAAGGATAACATCATAGGTATATTGAAAATATGAAGCAAAATATGCTGCTTCTTGTCTACTATCAGAAAACAGTAATAATCTACGTGTTTTCTTTGGCTCATCTTCAACAACACTTCTCTTGAAAGGGTTACTTGTTCCCTTAGTATTTACTTTTCTTTGTTTTGTAATCGTTTCAGGAATAGATTCATAGAGAGTCTCCCCTACAACTGCAGCAGATGCATCCTGCCCCAGATAGAATCCCCGCAAGATTGATCCTTTGGGATTAGTAGTCCTACAATTATAACAGGTGTGAAGAATTCCATCATTCTCATTTGTTCGACAAAGATATAAAAAAATGTTACTTTCTTGATTACAGGAACATGGGGAAACACTTTCGTAACTACCAATTTTTCCACAACTGGTACATAAACGATAGGCGTTTTTCCGTTTTTCAATGGTTTTTCTAATGTTCTTATCATCATCGTCGGTAAAATCCAAGAAGTCTGGTTTAATCACCATGAAAAATTGCTTTCTTTCACCTTCTTGCTGAATGAAATATTGATCATCTGAAATTGTACCTTCAAAATACATTTCACCACAAAACTGGCAAACAGACAACTTGAAGCATCGATAATCCTTTTCTCCAATACGTACAGTTTTTCTGGGAACCAGTGATAGGGTTTTCTCAGGGAAGAAGGAAACATAGGCTCCCTCTAAGGTCCTGACAAAGTGATGGTACCTTGCATCCAGTAGTTTCCCATGATTTTTAACCGCAAAGTTTGCTATTTGAATAAAATTCAACAGAGCATTCTCTGAGACTGAACAGGCATTTATCATATCTTGGAGGCTTTTAGCTCCATGTACAATATGCTTCCTTATCTCACTATATAGTGTATCATGACAGAATAAATCATAGAGTGCTTCTTGAAAGGATGACTCATCTTTAATCCATTTCTTTCCCTCTTGAATTTTACTCAAGCAGTCTAGTAACTGCAGCTTATTATTGACGTTATTTGGCACGAGCTGTGTTTGTTCTCTTGTTATAATATCGGCAATAGTTTTGTACAACTCTTCATTGCCCGTGAAACTTGATTCAAATTCCATTGTTCTACGAGAGGCTCTGATTATTGCATCAACATCAAAAGGCCTTCCTGCACAGAGTGAGGATGCAAATTGTAAAATTTCTTTATTCTTCCTTGCATCACCAAGGGTGGCACTGGTAAGTATAAAGCGGATGTTATCAGAATTTGGAAGTCTGTGAATCAACCTACGCAGCAGAATGGATACCTCCATACCCGAAGCACCTGCATATACATGTGCTTCATCGAGGACTAAATACTTCCAATTTGAGTTGAAACCTTGGTTATCAAAAAAGACATTGTCCGTTGGTCTGATTAACAGATACTCAAGCATCGCATAGTTGGTCACCAAGATATGCGGAGGACTTTCCTTCATTTGCCTTCTAGATACTCGCTCATTCTTCAGTGGTTTTTCACCAGAATGGAGAGACTGATACTGTCTAATGGCTGCAGCATCTTCGCTTTCAGTCTCTCCTGTATATGCCCCAAATGTAATTGATGGATAATCTCGAAGAATTTCGCGTAGACGTTGCATCTGGTCATTTGCGAGAGCATTCATTGGATATAACAACAATACCTGAACGCCAGGTTTTAATGTCCCAGCACTATCCTGTTTCAAGATATGGTTAAGAATAGGATAAAGAAAGCATTCAGTCTTGCCTGACCCAGTACCGGTGGTTACTACCATATTCTTATCATTATCTGCAACTCGAATTGCTTGCTCCTGATGTAGGAAAAGAGGTCTTTCATATTGAACTCTATCTCCCTTTAGAAGATCTTTAAATGAAGGAGATAATAATCCTTCTGCTACCAGTTCCTGGAGACTCTTGCCTTGGGTAAATGCATCTACACACTCCAAGTATGGACCACTTGCAAAATTAAGCTTATCTAACTCTGCAAAGTATTCATCTCTAAATTTTTCATCATTAATGAAGAAAGTACTCTTCATATAATCCCTGTAGCTCTCATTTATTTTCTTCGCTGTATCAATCGGATTAAACCTCATCCTTCGCTCCTTTCCAAGTAAACCGTCTGACCGAGAAAGAAAATACATTCGTATTCATGCTCGAACCTAGATGTACTAATCGGGTTCACAAAACCACTTTGTGCACCTACTCGAAGCGGCTTATGGTTTCGATCTCTTATCAGCAATACCATTTTCCCGTCTCTTTGCTTTTTCTTAACAGTAACTGAGAACAACTCACCATGATCAAGATCAATCCTTTTCCCGTACCTATCATAGAAAAATCCTCGAGATGAGAAGCTTTCACCAACTGAGAGCTTACAATCAGTCTCAATAAAGAAAGATCTCAAGACGGTATGCGGTGTGTAGATACAATCATTACCTTTAAACGTTCTTTTAACAGAAAAGAGAAGTTGTATAGTATGCCATTGCATATCTGCCAGGTAATTTGAGGGACTAATGAAACCCGTTATATCATCTCTGGGTTCAACGGATTTACCGGAATTATAGATTATCTCATTTGAACATACTTTTCTTTCAGTTGACTTTCCTGTAATTGTATTTACTCTTGTTTCATACACTGTAATTAAGTATGTGCCCTTCTCAATGTTTTCCTTCTGATAATGAGAGAAATCCCCTTCCGTATTTAGTTTTCCTGATATGATAATAGGAGGCTGATCTTTCTTACGTATCCTTAGATCATAGTCTTTGTTCCTGCTACAGAAATAGGATAAATGAACTACTAACCCTGGTTTAACTTTACTGAAACGGAAATTGTCAGATTGAGACATAAAGAAGAAGACCTCTTTCTTTTCTTGCTTCTTTGTTACTCTGTAATAAATCTTACAAATTGGCTTAACCACTTTTTCCTTGTGTATATGTCCTTGAAGATATAGAGTAACAAAATCTTCTTCTGTCTCAGGTAGTTGAGATAGATATTCAGCATTATAGATTTCACCACGCCTTTTCAAACGATGAGTTACATGATTATTGCTATCTACAGTTATTAGAGAGAGGTTTGTTACTTCAGTAGGAGCACTGACAGCTATCCCTCCATGTTCTACAAGATCCTCATACCATAACTCTTTTTGGAACAGTGACTCTCCCCCTGCTGTCACTGTTATCATCGGAGGAGTTAGAATCAATCTGTTATCCTTTTCATTATCCAAATCGATTTTATATTTCAATAGAGAATTGGGAAAAAAGTAATTATGGCTTTGAAACAACACATCCTTACCATCAAAAGAAAGATAGACTATCTCAGCATTTTTCGTACCATAGTACAAAGCTCTTGAATATTGGATTTGTAAGTTCTTCAGACAAAACCAGGTCTCTGATATGTAGTCAGTGTGATCTGCCGAGGAAAATAACCGAAAATGAACCAGCTTTGCACTGGGTAACATCACAGAAGAATCAATCTTAAATCGATAATATGACTCACCCGTCCCATCTTCTAGCAAGTGGCTTGATACAACTGTAAATGGAATCTCGATTCCATCGAGAATAAATGTAAATTCGTTTTTAATAGGTATACTTGAATGATGGCGTAGGAAAATTTCTGGATATTCACCAATTATTGGATACAACGTCTTGTCACTCGAGAAATGAGTTTGACGATATACGTCACGTTTATATATGAGTCCAGCCCTTTGTTTATTATGATTAGAACCCAAGCTGTACAAAATGTTATTGATCAATATTGGACAATCCTCTGATAAATAGGTTTCCCATAGAGAAAAATCCTCCAGAATATTCAATCTAACCCTTTCTAGATTATCAGCATCAATTGAATCTTCCTTGGCAACGCAATAAACCGGCTGTTCAGTTTTGCAAGGGAAGTGGATCAAATCTCCATCAGCATTAAATATCACACCTAACACAACCTTGCCCTTAGCAAGTACCTTTTCTTCATTACTAAACTGAAATACTAATGTACTCCTGTATTTGTCACAAGGAATCGCAAACTGTTTTGCATATACTGCAGACCCTATAGAGTCATACTCTAGGTGCTTTTTCTGAAAAATAACTTCATCAGAATCAATGAGTGAGAAAGTGATAGATGAATGCTCTGATAAATCAATAAATGAATAAACAGGTACCAAGTAATGAAACTGTTTTTTAAACGTATCCAAAGCTATTGTAACCGGCCCTCTTAGTTGGTTGCCTAGTATTTTTCTAACACTCTTGATTTCTTCAACGGAAGTTTCTTGCAGCGCTTCTTCTACTGATAATTCAAGAAATTGAGGAAACTCAATTTCTCTGGAATAGGAAGTTTGATTATCATTCGTGATATCTACTAGCCTTCGTTCCATGTAATCATATACTGGTGCTATGAAATGGACTACCTGGTCAAAGGAATAGTAAAATGCTTGAGCTGTCTCTCTTGGAAGTTGAAGGAATGCATTTACTGGGTTTTCATCACTATCTTCTTCAATTATAGGCAATGCATATTCAGTAAGAGAATCAACTAATAATTTTTTCTGGTCATCGTTATCATGAAAAATTGTTCCATTGCTATTTATTATTTTTATTAGGAATCTTGTAATCAAGTGTTTTGAGAGCGGTCTATTTGCAACAATTGAATGCATTCGAAACGTAAGTACGTACTGGATATTACGATTTTTTGAATAAATATGGATTATGTTATTAGCTTCCCAAAATTGCCTTATTTGTTCATATATCTTGTTCTGAGAAATTTTTATATATGGAGAATGATCGATTTTTAGCCAATGAAAGTACTCCTTCCAAAAATCTCTATTCGATTCTTTTTCATGTTCCCTAGCAAATAGTAAACAGCTTATGAAAAGCAGTCCTCCTTCTCCCAATTTTGAAATGAAATCATGCATATCATTGTTTCGTATAGCACCAGTTATGAGACTAGCAGTAATTACTTTAATTAATTCCAGATCTCTCTTATCAATCTCTATGGGCAATAGGGGATAGTTGTATTGCAATTTTAGTTTATTGATTTGCTCTTGTAGCTGTGCTGCAAGAGCTCCCCCTAAGGATTGATCCTTCAATTGTTCCCTTCGGATTGAACTTTTTAACAAAGTAACAAATATTGACTGATTAATAACTGAGTATGTTTCAAAATTTCCTGGGATAAGAGCTTCAACTACATAGGGTTCAAAAAACTTTGGAATTGAATTATGTGTAATCAAACGTGTATAGATTGCAGATTTAAGTTCTGGTCTGATATCAGCGAATAACTTATGCTCTAATTTTTTCCCGATTTTTATGCAGTTGTACTCTTCAATATCAAAATCAAATATCGATTCAGCAAAGGATAAACATGTATTAGGAAGAGGACCAATGAGCTTATAAAGTGTATCAAGTTCATCGGTCGGATAAGGATATGTGGCTGTATATGAGCCTAACATTTTTAGAAAACTACACCTTTCCTCATAATCTAAATGATTCAATTCTTCAAGCAAGCAGATCAAATAAGGTATACCAAGAGAAGATGTGTATCTTAGATTTAGAGTTTTTTGCAAGTATTTAAGCATAACAACTCCAAAATCAATTATTATCACTGTCCGCCAGTATAGCATGGAAATTTGTGCTGATAGATGCTATTTATCAAATATCTTGAAACTTATTGTTACAAATAAAGAGCCTACACAGCGAGAATATGTCTAGCATTTTCTTCCAGATTCATTCTATCAACGTATTCCCCGTATGAACCGAAGCTTGATTGTGTAATACAATCACTTTTACTTAGAAAAATCTCATGAGCCTTTTTGAATTTAGGATAAGCTTCTTCCTTCACACGGTAGCACTTGCATACACTTATGCCATCACCTAATACAGCAAAAAACCAGTCCGAAGACTGGTCCTTTATGGGCGCGATTGGGTTTGAACCAACGACTTCTACCGTGTGAAGGTAGCACTCTCCCGCTGAGTTACGCGCCCGAATTACTTTGACTATAATACGGAAATAATCTCTTGCTGTCCAGTGGGTATTTTGGTTTTATGTGGGAGAGTGATGTAGATAATTAATTATATATATACTACACTCGGTATATTCATATAAATAAAAGGGGTTGATCATGGAAACACTGGTAATAGGAAGCAGGGTCTCTGATTCTGTGGAGGGGCTGAACTGCTTTCTCTTTGATGAACGAATGGGAATTATGACCTATCACTCAGGTTCCATGAAAATAGAACAACCTACCTTCCAGTGTTTTGATTCTGAGAGAAAAATTCTCTACAGCGTCAGTGAGACAGAAACAGACGGACACGTTTACGCCATCCAAGTGTATCCGAACCATACATGCAAACTACTCTACACCCTTCCAACCGGAGGGGGATCGCCCTGCCATCTCTCACTCAGCCCCGATCATTCGATGCTTATCGTTTCCAACTATGCAGACGGAGTGCTTACCATCTTCTCTGTATTGGAGACACCTACCTTACTTTTCCAGAAATCCTTCACTGGCAAGGGAACCCACCCTACCCGCCAAGAACGATCCCATATCCACAGCAGCAGATTCACCAAGGATGGAAGCTCATTCTTTGTAGCCGACCTGGGACTGGACAGAGTTCTTTGGTATCAAAGTGATATGGCAGAGAAAGGAACTATCATTACCCCACCAGGAAGTGGCCCCAGACACCTTGAACTATCAAAGGATGAGAAGTTTCTCTACGTAGCCAGTGAACTCTCATCTGAAGTTTTAGTATACAGACTTTCCAATCAACCAGTCCTGATACAACGAATCAGCACGTTAGAACCTGGGTACAAAAAAGAAAACACCGTGGCTGACATCCATTTTGATGAAAAGTATCGCTTTCTCTACTGTTCCAATCGGGGACACGACAGCATTGCAATCTACCGTTGTGAAAACAAGAATGGAACATTGCGTTTCATAGGCCACTGCAAGACAGAAAAGGAACCCCGAAATTTTACCTTCTCGCCTTCCGGTGCTCATCTCGTGGTTGCAAACGGCAGCAGCAACTCAATTACCAGCTACCCTATCAACCGCAGGACAGGACTGTGTGGATTATGCAATCATCGGATTATTGTGGAGCAGCCAGTTTGTTTGAACTTCATTGGATAGCGTGAAAGGAGGGTCGGATAATCCGACCCTCCAATATACATATAGGTCTTGTTTACCAATTTCGCCAGACTGTCACATGGGTGACATTTCTATTCGGCAACTCCTGGGTTGAGAACCGGTCAATAAGAAATGACCCAAAGATCACACTGGCTAGGAGATAGACAACCAAAAAGATCCCTGCTCCTATCAACATCCTATTACTCTTTTTGTGGCTCGATTTCATCGTCCTTCTCCTTATTGTCAGCATACTGTTGTAAATCATTCATGGTCAGACCCAAACGCTCCATGGTTTCAAAAAGGGAGGGTAGCTCCCGCTTGAGGAAATGTTCACGTCGTTTCTGCAGGACCAGCGTCCTTGCATCCTTTGCGGTGAAATACCCAATCCCTCGTTGGTTCTCAAGCGTACCCTCTTCCTGAAGAAGTGAGTATGTCCTGATAACGGTATTGGGATTCACCTCCAGTTCCATTGCCATATCGCGTACCGAGGGAATTCTCTGACCATCCTCCCAGACATTGCTGAGGATCAAGTCATGAATATACTCGGCAATTTGCATATAGATTGGAGAATGTGTATTAAACTGCATCGGTGGCTTGGACCTCCTCAACCCTGAAGAACGCGGTTACCAGACAGAAGATCGGCAACACAGCATAGTAGAATATTTGGGTGATGATGCTGAAGACCTTCAATGGACTCAACGTCCTGCTCAAATTTACTGGACTGAGATAGAACATTGCATCGAATACCTGCAATGAGGAACCAAATTTAATCGCAAACACAATTCTGGTGAACAACAGGCCAAGCCCTCCGAGGACCAGAGCGATCACACCTATTGCCAACACGGTCTTGATAAAATGGGCCTTCCTGAAGTACGTACCACCAAGAAGGAACACAGAGGTCCAGACCCAGTACTGGGCAAGCAGGATACCGAAATCACCATCCCTGAATGGATTGAACATCGCCATCGGATTCCCGAAGATGATCAACTGGATAGGCTCAGTCACTACACTAATGAGAAAGAACAATACGAGAAGTGCTATCGGATACGCCACGATCATCAACAGAGCCTTTGATAGGAACTTCTCAAGGTTCGTTGCAGGAAGCATCAACCAATCATGCTGTGTATCCTTGCCGAACATATCCTCACTGAACATCAGGCTGCTGATGATCAATCCCCCAAGCAAGAGGAAAGAAGGGAACATCTCGTTGTAAGATTCAGCTGGGAACGGCACCCCAGCATACCGGGCAAAGACACTCTGCAGCGTCTCCGATGCAAACATCACAAGAACAATTACCAGCCCGTAGGCAAACAAGTCCTTCTGACTGGTCTTTACCTCTCGTTTCACTAACGCAGAAAACCGATTCATCTCACACCTCCTGCACTACCCTTCGATTGCTCAACGATTACATTGAACAATGTCTCCAGGTCTAAGGGCTTTCCTTCCCTGTCATCAGTACGTTCACTCAGTACCATCCAGCCTCCAAGCACCTTCTCGGTGTACATACCCTCGTCAGCCTTAGGCTGTTCTGTGGTGAGGGAGAGAACATACTTCTCATTCACCGATTCTACCGTATCGTTGAATATCACCTTGCCATCATGCAGGATGATGATCGGGTCGATCAGATTTTCCATATCACGTACCTGGTGAGTTGAGATGATGAACGTTCTCTGCTCGGTCATGGCTGATGCAACCGTCTGTCTGAACTGCCGCTTGCTCGGAATATCGAGTCCATTCGTTGGCTCGTCCAAAATCAGGAGAGCAGTGTTGGTGGCAAGCCCAAAAGAGAGCAATACCTTTTTTTTCTGTCCCAGAGACATCTGATCGAGACGCTGATTCAGATCAATATCGAACTCAGTGCAATACTGATTAAACTTCTCATGGTCGAATTTGGGATAAAACGGTGAACGCATCGCGAGATACTCGCTTGCTTTCATCTTCGGCAGAGGAAACTCTTCAGGAAGATAGAATATCTCACTCAACAAGGACGGAGTCCTCTTCTGGGGATTCTCCCCCAACACCTTTGTCTCACCTTCTTCGATGAAGAGCTGCCCGCTGAGAATCTTCAGCAATGTAGTCTTCCCTGCCCCATTCTTCCCCAGCAACCCATAAATATTCCCTCTCCTGATCTCCAGATCAAGATGGTTGAATAGACGGTTCTGAGCATATGAGAAACCAATATTCTGCATGTGCACTACGACCTCTTGTCCGTCCTGGACGGCAAGCGCGTTCTCTTGCATTGCTTGTTCCATGCACGCCTCCTAGTTGTTTACTGTACTAGCTATCTAATACACCAATATTCTAGCAATGTAAAGAGCTTAGCCAATTATTTCTTATAATTTTTTCCGCATATACGTACCTACGGGAAATATCCAGCAAAATTCCGTACAATTGTCCGACTATTACTAGTAAAATACACCAGAAATTGATAGTATCCATTCTTGCGCGTTCTATACACATAGTACGCGTGCTTTTCACGCTTCCCCTTCTTGTGAAGGGATGTACCACACTTCATAGAAAAGGACTAAATACTACATTTAGTACATACCCCATCATGAAATAGAAGGAAACCGGTAATGACTGAAAATACCAACCAATTCTATCTTGACCGACAGAATCAAACAGAATCAAACGCTCGCACATATCCCAGAAAATTCCCCATTGCCATCAAGAAGGCAAAAGGTTCTGTAGTAACCGATGTAGAAGGAAACACCTATCTTGATTTCCTCTGCGGCGCTGGCACCCTGGCCCTCGGTCACAACGACAGTGAAATCACACAGACCATGATCGACCTTCTCCAAAGTGGTGCACCACTGCACTCACTCGATCTTACCACCCCAGTCAAGGATACCTTCGTTCATACCCTCCTCTCCTTGCTTCCTGAAGAACTCAGGCAACATGGAAAACTCCAGTTTTGCAGTCCGAGCGGAACCGATGCAGTGGATGCCGCTATAAAGCTCTGCAAGACTGCCACCGGTCGCTCCTCCGTTATTGCATTCGGTGGTGGATACCATGGAATGGGTCACGGTGCCCTTGCACTTACAGGCAACCTGAATGCCAAAACAAACG
Source organism: uncultured Sphaerochaeta sp. (assembly GCF_963677075.1). Taxonomy (NCBI): domain Bacteria; kingdom Pseudomonadati; phylum Spirochaetota; class Spirochaetia; order Spirochaetales; family Sphaerochaetaceae; genus Sphaerochaeta; species uncultured Sphaerochaeta sp. The sequence continues at coordinate 2,504,639 of NZ_OY781873.1, forward strand.
TCAACGGCCTTATGAGTGACGTACACTTCTTCCCCTACCCGTACTCCTACCGCTGCCCGTTTGGCCTTGGAGGTGAAGCCGGAGTAGATGCAGCTTGTGCCTACTTTGAGCGCACGCTCAAGGACCCGGAGAGTGGAATCACCAGACCGGCAGCAGTGATTCTTGAACCTATCCAGGGTGAGGGTGGCGTCATCCCCGCTCCTATAAAATTCCTGCAGACTGTCAGGAGGGTTACCGAGGAACTCGGAATCCCCATGATCGTCGATGAAATCCAGTGCGGAGTCGGTCGTTCAGGCAAGTTCTTTGCATTCGAGTATGCCGGTATCACACCCGATGTTATTCTCACTTCCAAGGCAATTGGAGGGAGCCAACCGATGGCTGTGGTAATCTACCATGAGAAGCTCGATGCCTGGCAACCAGGAGCACATGCAGGCACCTTCAGGGGAAACCAAATCGCCATGGCAGCTGGTACAGTAGTCATGAACCGAGTCAGCGATCCTGCCTTCCTCACTGAAGTACAGGAGAAAGGAGCCCATCTTGAAAAAGCTTTACTGAAGCTCAAGCAAGAGGTTTCCATCATTGGAGACATTCGTGCAAAAGGTTTGATGCTCGGCATCGAGTTTGTAGACCCAAAAGGAAAGAAGGACCAACTTGGTTCTCTCCCCTGCAGTGGGGATATCGCAACTCGTGTGCAGCAGGAGTGTTTCAAGAATCGCCTTATCATGGAAAAAGGCGGCAGACATGGATCAGTCATGCGTTGCCTCTGTGCACTGAATGTCACTCATGAAGAGATTGAAACCATGCTCAAAATCACCGAGCAAGCAATACGCAAGGTAGATGCAGATGTCACAAAATCCAACTAACCTTCCTTACTTTCTCGGACCAGAGAAGGAAAAGAAAGATCAGTATAAGCATGTGTTAACTGATACCATCGAGGCGATTACTGCCTCGGTGAGTGATCAGGGAGCCTACCAAGGCGCTTCGGTAGAAGCTTTACAACAAGCACTTGCACAGTTCTCCCTGCTTCCATCCCTTGGAATTGGTTGGGAAGCACTCCTGGAACAGGTGAAAGAGACAATTCTCCCCCACTTTCTCAGGACCTGGTCACCAAATTACATGGCTCACCTGCATAGCCCTGCTCTCTTGGAGTCAATTGCCAGTGAGTTGATCATCGCAACCTTCAACCAGTCGATGGATAGCTGGGACCAGAGTCCAGTTGCAACCGAGGTTGAGGTAGCAGTGGTCAACGAGCTTTGCAGACTCTATGGCTACAAAGAAGGGAGTGATGGTGTATTCACCTCCGGGGGAAGCCAATCGAACCTGAGTGCCATTACCATGGCCCGTGACTGGTACTGTAGTACAAAGCTTGGCCATGATGTAAAAAAGGAAGGTCTTCCACCCTCCTACCACAAGCTCAGGCTCTACACAAGTGAAGTCTCTCACTTCTCCATGGAAAAGAGTGCCCATCTGCTCGGCCTTGGCTACAATGCTGTACGTAAGGTGCCCGTTGATGACCTATGCAGGATGGATGTAGAGAAACTCAACGCGATGATCGAGTCGGATAAGCAAGATGGCCTTCTGCCCTTCTGTGTGGTGGCAACCATCGGGACAACCGACTACGGTTCCATCGACCCAGTTGGAGCATTGCGGGAAGTCTGTGACCGTGAGGGAATGTTCCTCCACGCTGATGCAGCCTACGGAAGTGGACTACAACTTTCCCCGACCTATCGCTCAAGACTGGGGAACCTTTCACTCTGTGATTCCATCACCGTCGATTTCCATAAGATGTTTCTTCTCCCTATCAGCTGCGGAGCGCTCCTGGTAAAAAACAAGGAGCACTTCTCTGTATTCACCCTTCATGCAGACTATCTGAACAGAGAGGAAGATGAAGAGGAAGGATATACCAATCTGGTGGGAAAGAGCTTGCAGACCACCCGCAGAGGGGATGCCTTGAAGGTATGGATGGCCTTCCAGTGTAGGGGCAAAGATGGGTATAGCAAGATCATCGACACCTGCACAGAGAATGCCGCCTATCTCGCAAAAACATTGTTGGAGCACCCATCATTCACACTTGCCATTGAACCGGAGCTCAGCAGCGTAGTATTCCGTCACGTTGGTAGCTGTGAATTGAACAAGCGTATCAGGAAGGAGTTGTTGCACCACCATCAAGTGGTGATCGGGCAGACCGTATACAAGAATCAGACCTATCTGAAGTTCACCCTACTCAACCCAACCCTTACCAAGGAGCATCTCTCAGAATTGCTTACCTTGATAGACACGTTGGCAACTGAACTGCAATAAGATTATCTTACACGTACAATAAAACGTTTCATTCTCTTGTAACTGTCCACCATATTTTCATGGTGGACTTTCTTTGGATCAAAGCGTAGCACACTGAAAGTTATCTGGATGCAGAACCCGATCAAGACAGCACTGAGAAGGGTGCCCCATCCCAGCATGCCACCAAGGAGAAAACCAACCAGGGAGACTGCAATCTCCAGGATTCCACGACAGGTACCGGCTGACCATCCACTTTTTCTGGAGAGAAATACCATCAGGGAGTCACGTGGACCCGCCCCATAGCCAGAGGAGATGTAGAGATAGGATGCAAAGGAGATGACAAAAAGCCCACCGATCATCTGCAGCGCACCGAGGGCAGGATGAGCACGCTCTGGGAACAGTCCACTATCCAGCAAGACATTGATAAAAAGGCCAATGACCACCATATTGCTGATGGTTCCCACTCCAATCTTTTCACCACCCAGGACCACAATGAGTCCAAGCAAGAGCCCAACAATAATCGTCATACTGCCTATCTTCATGGAAAACAGGGCTGACAGTCCGGCATGGAACACATCCCATGGGCTGTAGCCTATATGTGCCTGCATCGTCAGTACAATACCAACTGCATAGGCAAACAAACCAATGGATAGACGTACCAAGCGTCCCACTTCTCTTTTCATGCCACTCCTACCAAAACGTTTTCAGACCTTCTGCCTGTACAATCCACCCGTCTTTTGGGAAACCTGGATACGGAGTATCACTTCCCTCCCAGCCTCCAGCCATCAGGGCAAGGGCAAGAAGGAGTGCACCATTACCAGGAAGGTACAGGGGAAGGTCTTCTTTCGGTCTTTGGGCATTATGCCCATTGGCAGTATAGGTGTTTTTCGGTGAGTCCATCAACAAGAGGTCAAGAGCCAATGCTGGTTTTCCCAATCTTGCTGCAGTCATGGCCATCAAGGGGAAGTCCCACCCCCATAGCTCATTGAGCTGCCACTTCTCCATAACGCTCATAAGGGATTGTTCCATAACCTTATGATCGACATCCTTTCCGTCGAGCAGACCAAGACTGAACAGAAGGGAGGGATGGTCGGAGGCATAGGCTGTGTAGGTATCGGGGCAGTTCTCTTGTGCAAGATAGAGCCCATCTTTCATCGGGAGAGGGGCCAGATTGTCCAAAACATGCTTCCATTTGGGATCAACCGGTTGCTCAAACTGTTCCATGAAATCGATGGCCTCAGAGAGCGCCCATCTCCAATAGGAGAGCTCGAAGGTCGGGTTGACGGTTTGCTCAGGATCATGGTTCTCCTGTACAGGAATTACCGGAGGACCAATGATGTAAGATTTTCTCTTCTCATCCCAGATGACATAGTCCACCATGAAGTCAGCAGTTGCCCTGATGACTGGAACCCAAGAGGGCAACATGTCTGACTCTGGATGCGTTTTGCGTAGGAGAGAACCGTAGAATATCGGATGAGGCTGTTGCCAACAGAGCAAGGTACCAATGGCAGAGGGACTGTCATTTCCACTTGGGTCGGTCATCTTGGGCCATCGCCCACCCTGATAGCCTTGGCTTTTGGCCCTTTCATATGCCCCAGGGAGAATATCGAGATAGTAGGAAAGAGAACGCTCCAACAGATGAGGCTGACCATAAAGGGCAAAGTGTGCAGCATGAAGGAGGTGCATCTCCAGATGGAACTTGCCATACCAGCTATTGCAGGTAAGACCAGTCTCTGGTGGAGGCGTATTCCCGCTGCACTGGATGGCAAGCAGATAGCGTGAGAGGATCCCTCTTCGCTGTAATTCTTGTGCTCTTGGATCTGATGAGGAGGAAAGGTCAATAAAAGCACCATCCTGCCAGAAGGAAGCCCAGTGAAGAGTACAAGCATCAAGTGCTTGGTTGAAGTCCACTACTTCTTGCCTCTCCTGCCCATGTTGGAACAACACACCAACCTCCAGCATCTCTTGGGAAGCAGTAATCATGAACTCATGTGTTGCTGATTGTCTAAGGCAGGCATGCTTGCTTAGCAGTATATGTACCTCATACTGCATTGTATCAACGGTTCTCTTGATGCAATATCGGCCATCACCATACTCCACCAAAACACTTTGGTGACTCTCAGGTTTTGTATAATCACTGGCAGTAATATCATGGGATGGATAGGGAAAGCGTAAGACAAGATGTAATTTCCCTCTCTTGAAGAGTGGAGACGATAGGCGAAAGGAGAGTTGGTCTTGCCTTGGATGGCAGAGGGTATGAACCTGTACAGGTTCATCTTCTACAATAAAGTCGCTGGTAATAACCCCACTGTACAGATCCAGTTCCTGTGTGAAGGATGTACCATTGTTGATGTCATACGGACCACTTGCTTGCAAACCAATATGAGCAAGATTGCATCGGTGAGGATTCACCCTGAGATCATGAAAAAGCTCCTCTTGGGCGGTATCATCACTCATATATCCGACAGTCCTGCCTGCATGTTCATATTGCTTCAGGATGAGCCGATCGTAGTGCTTCTCTTCCTTTCCTGGGTAGTTGTGCAACCCCCAGCTGGACATGGTGCATAGTGGGGTCTTACCTTTGGTATGGGCAATCTGGCTCTGTGTCCCGGTACAGTCGACGGTATAGGCAAGGTTTCCATTTCCCACAGAGAGGAAGGAATCGGGGTCCCAAGCGTGTACCTTGGGATTCATCTCCTGGACCAGTCGCTTTCTCTCTATCGGCATGCCAGACCTCCGGTTGTCTCTGCAAGTGGTACGAAGAACGGCCTCTCATTCGGGGTCTTGTTAGGACTATGATAGGTAAGGAAGAGTTTTCCTTTAAATGTCTTGAAAATCATCCCATGACCGCCGTCACTACTGACCAGCGGCATTGCTTGCTGTTTCCAAGGACCTCGTATCGTTCCACTTTCGCTGCTTGCGTAGCCCATCGCATACCCAGAGGGTGCAACACTGGACCAAAGCATTAACAGGGTTCCATCGCTATTCCTATACATGAACGGGCCATCGGTCACTTTTGCATCCACCAACCCACTCCCATCCCTTCTTGGAAGTGCTTTCGGCCAAGAGGCCTCTGAAGCCCTGAAAAGCAGTACCGGATCCCCAACAGGAGTACTGAGATCACTGCTCAATTTCCTGGCACATATCTCTCCGTCATTGATCTGCACCCACTCATGGCAGAATACAATCCAAGGCTGTGCTGTATCGTCAAGAAAGAAGGTGCCGTCAAGGCACTCCCAATCCAGCGGTGTTGCCGGTTCATCTGAAACAGGAAGAAAAGGACCCATGGGAGATTCACTGACAAGGATATGGGTACCACGACAATGTCCTGGGGCAGTGAATGTCGCAAAGAGATAGTACTTGCCCTGATAGGTGTGGACCTCAGGAGCCCAGAAGTTATGGGTTCCCCAAAAACCTTCTGGAGGGGTAAACACCGTAAAAGGGCCATCCCACTCATGCAAGTCAGTACTGCTGTACACTTCGAAGCTAACCCCAGGAGCTTTCCAAGGGTCCTTGTCGGTTGTCCCGTAGAGGTAATAGCTCATGGATTGATTATCGGAAAGCACAAAAGGGTCACGCATCTGTATCTCATGCAGTTTCATCACACATACTCCTTGGTTTGAGTGTGATTATACCCTACAAGGGCTCCCCAAGAAAGTGCGATTTCTTTTTCATTTGTATGGCAGGGAAAATCTGTCTATACTGGAATGTATGCAAACACTATTGGAATGGGAATATCTAAAAGCACTTTCGGTTATTGTTGTTGGTTCACTCATTTTATTCTTGGTGAATATCATCCTTAAACGTCGAATCCGTAAAATGGAAGAAAAAGTTCAGGAAGGGAAAAAAACCATAAACCTGAATTTTATGCGGTTCTTCCAGAAAATTGCAGTTCCCTTGGCTTTCCTTGGATTGCTGACTGTAGCAGTCGAAATGGTGGCATTCGATGATCAGATCCAGAAAATCGTAAAGATCAGTTTTTCCATCATCATGACCTTTATCATTGTCCGTTCTCTCAATAAAACACTTGAGTTGGCATTCTCACGATACTTTGATCATGATTGGGCAAACCATGACCGGGAGAAAAACCTCAGACCCTTGCTGTCCTTGGTCAAATTCATTTTCTGGATCATCGGTATCATCTTCCTGATGGCAAATCTCGGCCTCGATGTCTCCACTGCCCTTGCTGGCCTTGGCGTTGGAGGTATTGCCGTTGCCATTGCCGCCCAAGGAATCCTCGGGGACCTCTTCAGCTACCTGGTCATTTTCTTTGATAAACCTTTTGAGTTGGGTGACTTTATCGTCTTTGGTGACAAGGCAGGTGTGGTTGAACGGATTGGTATCAAATCAATTAGAATCAGGGTACTCTCCGGAGAGTTGATGATTATCGCCAACTCTGACTTGACATCTGCTCGTATACACAACTACAAACAGATGCTCAGGCGTAGGGTTGTCTTCAAGATTGGGGTACTCTATGAGACCCCAGCAGAGAAACTGGAGAAGATCCCAACCATCATCAAGGATATCATTGCCTCAGTACAGACCATTGAAGGGGTCACCTGTGATCGGTCACACTTCTTTGCATTCGGAGACTTCTCCCTTCAATTTGAGACAGTCTATTACGTTCCAACCAATGACTATGCTCGCTACATGGACACGCAACAGGAGATTTATCTCAAACTCATCAAGGCATTCAAGGAAGAAGGTATTGAGTTTGCCTACCCTACCCAATTGGTCTACACCAAGGCAGGAGCAGCCAGTTCTGTAGAGACAGAGGTGGTACCTCCTCCTCAGATTACGAAGTAACCAATTCCTTCATGGTCATACTTCTTTTTCACAAGCTGTATGGCCATCTCAATGCTCTGCAGGGTTGCGTCCTCGCAGTACATGATCAAGACAAAATTCTCTTCCGGCCACACATCATCCCCAAGCTTGGGGATGGTGTTTCCTTTTCCATGGGCAGTAGGGATAATGGTGTAATGCATTGGTACAGCATAGTGCTCAAGTGCCTCCAAGACATCTTCCAGGATTGCCTGGGCTGCTATGATTTCCACTCTTCTCATCTCACTCCCCCTCTGCATATTTTTCAATACTCTCTACGTCCTGCTTCTTCTTATCTTTGTTGAAGAGCGCATAAAGTACCGGTGTGAAGAAAATCGTCATCAGCGTACTGATCGTCATTCCTCCAATGATGGTTTGCCCGATAGGCTGGATCTGCTCTGCTCCCTGTCCTCCAAAGAAGGCAAGGGGAATCATTCCGAAGATGGTGGTCAAACTGGTCATGAGAATAGGTTTTAGGCGATTTCCACCTGCCTCAATACAAGCAGAGCGAATATCTAGTCCACGCCTTCTCAGCAGATTGATGTATTCGATCAAGACGATACTGTTGTTTACCACAATACCAGCCAATATGATCAGGCCGATCGCACTGATCAAGCTGAAGGTCTCTCCGGTTATCAGATAGATTCCAACCACGCCGATAAGCATAAGTGGCATGGAGAGCAGGACGATGAAGGGATTCCTGAATGACTCAAACAGGGATGCCATTACCCCGAACACCAAGACGATTGCGAGAACCAAGATCAACCAGACTTGGCTGAACATCTCTGTCATGTCAGCAAAATCACCACCATATTCAATAAAAACATCACCTGATGGCTGAAGTTGTTCTTCCACCAAGGCCTTGATGTCCTCTTCTGCCTGGCTTACTGCATAACTTCCTTGCAGTCCACCAACCACGTGGACCGTACGCATCTCATTCTCACGATTGATGGAAACAGGGCCTGTGGCTCTCTCAATGGAGGCAACATTATCCAAGCTGATCTTCTCACCCATGGAATTGCGTACAAAGATACGCCTAAGATCGAGCTCGCTGGAGCGGTCCTCATCCTGAAGGATGACCACCACATCCGTCTCACTCCCGTCGCTCTTCAGCTGGGTAGCAGTAATCCCATTTACACTATAACCTATCTCATTGGCAATACTCTGCATGGTAAGGTTGTAGGCATAGGCACGTTCGCGATCGATCACCACCCTGAATTCAGGCAAGCCCTTGGTGAAGTCGGTGCGAACCTCCGTTACTCCCGGAAGATTCTCTTCGATCAGGTCACGGATTTGCTCAGCAGTGGCGACTGCAAGGTCCAGATTATCGCTTTTTACCACCACATCAACCGGGTTGATATTCCCCAGTCCCATGGACATCTGGCTGAATGAGAACGAGGCTGATGGATAGAGTGGGAAGTACTGTCGGAGCTTCTCCTGGACAGTTTGCATACTGTCAGCACCCTCTTCATCGGAGAGGGAGATCTGTAAGGAACCACTGCTGGTTCCTCCCCCGCCGAACATGCCACCACCACCGACGGTCACAATCAGGTCCTTGTACCCGACTATATCCTGCTTTGCCCGAGCTTCCAGATCACGAAGAAGGCTCTCAGTTGTTTCAAGGGTAGTTCCCTCAGGGAGTGTAGCACTCACCGTAACTGATGTTTCACTCATGGTAGGATAGAGACTCTGATGCATCGCACCATAGGCTTGGAAGGTCAGAACCATAATCAGCACCACCAGCAACAGTGTAAGCCAGCGGTAATCGATGAGAAGCGAGAGCACTCGCTTGTATCCTCGGTCCAGAGCCTCGAAGGCATCCTCTGCCTTGTCGTCAATGAAGCGTAGCACACGGAGGCGAAGCGGCTTTTGCTTACGGGTATAGATCTTCACATAGCTGCTGGAGAGTACTGGAATCAAGGTAATGGAGACAATCAAAGAGGCAAGCAGACTGATGATGATAGTTCCCGCCATCGGGGTAATCATCTCCCCAAGCATCTCAAGATTACTTCTCAGCAGCACCATCGGAACAAATACACACACGGTGGTCAGGGTGGATGCAACAATTGAGACAATCATCTCCTTGGTACCAAGGATTGCTGCTGCATGCAGCTTCGCTCCTCTTTCTCGATAGCGGAAGATATTTTCCAGAACAACGATGGAGCTGTCTACCGTCATACCCAGCCCAAGGATAAGCCCGGTCAGAGTCATCAGATTCAACGAGTAGCCTAAGAAGAACATGGAAAGTACAGTAAGGAGCATGGAGATTGGTATTGCTACGCCAATGATCAAGGTAGACTTGAAACTCCTGAGGAAGATAAAAAGCACGACCATGACCAGAATCACTCCATAAAGCAGTGATTCATACACTGCGTTGATGGTGGATTCAACCATTGTGGAGGTATCTACAATCACTTCCAGACTCAGATCATCAGGTAATGAATGATTCAAATCCTCAATGAGTGCATGGACCCGCTTGGCAACCTGTACCGTATTGGCATCAGATTCCTTTGAAACTGAGAGATATACCCCTGGCTCCCCATTGATGTACACCTGGCTGGTTGCATCACGGAATGCATAGGAGACTGTAGCCAAATCCTTGAGGCGGATAACACTCGATCCTGTTATATTACCGGTATTGTCATAGCTCGGGATACTCATGATCATGACATTCTCAATCTCTTCGAGCGATGAGAACTCTGCATCGGTCCTGAGCAAGTAGGAGAGATCACCCTCCACCATGGTGCCTGCACCTACCTGTACATTCTGAGGGTTTAAGGCAAAGGAGACCTGACTCAGGGTTACCCCATACGCCTCCAACCTGTTCTGGTCGATAGCAACCTGCACAATGGCATCCTGACCACCATTGATCGAGGTATTGGAAACCCCACCAACCCGGTCGATCTGGTTCTGGATGACATCCTCCATCAATGCCCTGAGCTCATTGGCGTCCTTGCCACTGGAACTGCGAAGGGCGATATTCATCACCGGCATCATGTTGGTATTTAGCTTGAAGATGGTCGGTTGACTGGCATCGTCGGGGAAGAAATCTGCAACCAGGTTGAGATTGTCATTGATCGATTGGCTAGCCTTATCCAAGTCAGTTCCATAGGCGAATTCAAGCATCACCATACTTATCCCCTCAGATGAGGTTGAACTGATTGTCTTTATTCCCCCGACATTGGAAACAGCACTTTCAATGGGCTTGGTGACCCTGCTCTCCATGGTCTCGGGGCTTGCACCACTGTAGGAGGAGTAGACAATAACCATGGGAAGGTCCATCTCCGGAAACAGTTCTACTGCAAGATTGGGAAAGACAACCAACGCAAGCACTGTCAGCAAAATATAGATGACAATGATGGTCGTCGGCCGTCGTACAACGGTATTGGTTACACTCATGAATATACTCCCCTATTGGACAATGCGCACAGCAGCGCCATCGGTGAGGAGGCTCTGACCCTGAATGACCAGATGATCACCCATCTCCAATCCTGAGACAATCTGTACCATATCCGATACCTGCATACCGATTTCCACGTTCCTCCTGTGTGCGACATTACTCGAGTCAACTACATATACATAGCTTTGTGCACCTGCATAGAGAAGTGATGAACGCGGAACCACCAATACATTTTCAAGATAATCAGTGAGGAGTTCCACGGTCGGGAACATGCCACTCTTGACCTGTTTCTCGGTGTCATCCACGGTTATTCCAATCTCCAAGGTTCTACTCGCAGGATTGAGAACCGGGCTAAGACGGGTTACCGTACCAGTGAACATCTTTCCAGGAAAAGCCTTGAACGAAAGTCGGGCTTTGGTACCAATCCCCACCGAACCGACATGTCGCTCAGCGATGGACATAACAACCTCCAACTCTTCAAGCATACCCAATCGAGCAATGGGTGCCTGTCCGGTAACCACTGCTCCTTGTACGAAAGGAAGTGCAAGTACTGTTCCAGAGGCGGGCGCCTTAATGACGCTCTCCTTATACACCATCCCAGCACGGGATGGATCAACAGTTCCCATTACCTGGTCCTTTTCAACCTGTTCCCCGACTTTTACCAGAAGGGAGGTAAGGGTACCGGCAACCTCAGGATAGACATCAATCGAACTGGGATCGATTACATTACCATTTCCCTGGATTACGTTTTGCAAGTTCCGTGGTTCGAGTGCTTGTACGGCAACAGAGACGGTTGCGTCCTCCACTACCTCGGTTTCACTTGCTTTCTGCTTCTCTATAAGACCAGCAAAAGGATTGATGACAATGACAGAAGTGGCTGCAAGGATCAAGATGACGAGTACACTTACTCCGACAATGCGTTTTTTTGATGTATTAGGATTCATGGGATGGATTAAACTCCTTCATTGGAATATTCAGGTCGTAGAGCAGGTCGATAAGGGCGCTGATGTATTGGTACTGAACACCAAGCACTCCTTGTTTTGCGCGCATAAGGTTATTCCTCGATTCTTCAAGGCTCACAAACCCCAAGTATCCGCTGTAGTATTGGATGACCTGTGCTTCATAGAGTCGTTCACTCACGGCAAGACTTTGCTCGGCAAGGTCTGCTTGCAGAGAGAGCATATTCAGATTCTGCACCTGGGAGGTGACACTCAATTCCATCTGTTGGAGCGCCTGCTGACGCTGCAAGGCAAGTTTATCAAGCGAGTCATCCAGGGAGGCAAGTCCTACCTGGGTTCGTGAGTTTGGGATAAACCCATCAAGGGGAAGTGCTACACTTACCGTATAGGAAAAACTATCACTGAATGAGTTGCTGTAGGAGTCGTTCCACCCAGAAATCCCATAGTTCCCTTGCAGGCTGAGGGATGGGGTGAATGCCTGTTTCTTGTTCAGTTCTTTCTGCTTTTCAATGCTCGCAAGGTTCAAGTCAAGAAGTGCAATGGAATAGCTCTTTGCAAGATACTCTTGCAACTCTGTGACCTCAAGATGCTCCATAAGGGCAGGTATCTCGCCTTCCACTTCCAGAGGTTCAGAGAGATCCATGCCGATCAGAGCTTTCAGGGAGAACAGATTTGCCTCATACTGGTTCTTTGACTGCTGCAAGGGTGGTCTCATCTGCTCATAGGAGAGCTCGGAGGAGAGTACCTCAACCTCACTGGCAAACCCTTGTTCGAACTTCTCCTTCACTTCATCCCACTGCTGACGGGCAAGCTCCAGATTTGCTTCTTGCACCTCAATATTCTGCTTCTCCATCAGGAGATAATAGAACAGCTTGGTCACATTCCTTTGTATTTCAGCTTTCGCCTGTTCATAGGTAACCTTCTGAATCTGATACCCCAGATGATAGCTCTCCAGCTGTTCCTTCACCGCTAAATTCAAGGTGAATTGCATGTTGAGGCCGAAGGAAAGACCGGTATCTCCAAACGTTGCAGGAATCGGAATTCCAGAGACAGTACGCTCAGCAGCATTAAATACCGGACCAGATCCAGAATGGGAAAGAGAGAGATTGAGATTGGGAAGAAAGAGATTCCAAGAGGTATCAATATCGCGCTTTGCTGCGTTTACATCGATGGCATTGCCCTGAAGGGAGAGATTGTGCATACGTGCACGCTCTAATGCATCATCCAGTGTGAGAGAGCTTGCTCCTAGACTTAAAATACCTACTATTAGCAGGATATGGAGTAGTAATATCTTTCTATTCATAGTATTTCCTTAGGTTATAGCAAGGAAACAGTACTCAATCTGATACATTTCGGCAATCAATCGACAAGAGTTTTTCAGTAAACACAACAACCTACTACTAACATCCAGAGTTCTTCTTCCAGTATTCATTGTTTCTTTTCCCTGATTAGCAAGGGACATAACCTTGCGCTCTGAAATATATGAATGTAGGATGAAGTATGAGTGAATGCACAATCGACAATGAATTTCTCTGCAAGCACAGCATGTTTGGTGGGCTCAACGATGCTTCTCTCTCCTTGATCAAACCCTATCTGGAGGAGCATACCTATGAGGAGAATGTTACCATCCTCAAGCAAGGGGAACCCAACAACCGGGTACACTTCATTGTCGAGGGTGAGGTTGCCATAGTCAGGCAATCGGAGACCAACAAGAAACAGAGCAGAATCATCACAACCTTGCATAATGGAGACAGTTTTGGAGAGATGGAACTCATCGACATCCAGAACTGTGCGGCCTCAGTGGTTACCCTTGCCCCGAGCCGGGTCATCACCCTTTCCAACAAGGATCTCTACAAGATATCACTTGTTGACCTGAAGACCTACACCATGCTCGTTCTCAACCTTGCGAGGGATATCTCAAGAAGGCTTCGTGGTGCAGATGAAATGCTCGCCATGGTCAAGAACCGGGCCACCATGCCTACTTCTGCTGCTCAAGGCGATGCATCCTCATAAGAAACAAGACCATCAGCAGGGGAAACAGGGTGCCGATAAGCATTCCGCTTCTCAGCGCAGCATCAGCCTCGGAGAGTCCTCGTAGCCAAGGAGCCTTGGTAACCAGATTGGGGAATACATCAGCAGTCACACCAATAAGCCAGGGGCCAAATGCTGCTCCTGCATCTCCGCCTGCAGCCAGAAAGGCAAAAAGAGAGGATCCAGCGAGGGGGAAACGGTTTGCACCGTTAACCACTGAGCCTGGCCAAAGAAGCCCTGCTCCCAATCCTGCAAAGATACAGGCAACCAAGCTGATAATCGGAAGTGGACTCAAAGCAGCCACAAGATAACACACTACACAGAGGATAGATCCCATCAGCATAGCCTTGTACAACGGGAAGCGGGTACCCCATGCACCGTAGATTGCGCGTATGGTTCCAAGGAGCAAGGCAAACAAACAAAGGCCTACCAGGTCCCCCACTTCCTTCGGCAAGCCTAAGGCCGTTTCAGCAAAGGTACTGGTCCATTGGCTCATGGAGACCTCAGTAGCGCCGCCGACGGCGATACCGAGTACAACAAAGAGAAAGTATCTGGATGCAAGCAGCTCTCGGATCTTTGTCCGGTGGTCCTCATGAACAGCAGGGGCAAGGGGGACAGTCAAAAAGTTGATGAAATTCAAGAGGGGGAAAACTGACCAGATCAAGACAACAAACATCCAATTCCCGCGGCCGAAGAGCTGGATCATCAGTGTCGTCCCGATGACGACAACAATGAATCCCCATGCATAGAAGGAGTGCAAGAGACTCATTGCACTCTCCTTTGCATCCCCAGGGATTGCCTGTACGATTGCACTCAACAATAGTTCGAAGAGTCCACCACCTATGGAGTAAATGATAGTTGCAAGCATCAATCCAAGATAGGTGTTGTGAGGGAATAAGCGAGGAGCAAGGGCAAGGAAAAGAAAACCTACAAACGCCAGGAAGTGCCCCAGGGTAATGAACGGTCTGACTCCATAACGGTCAACTGGTCTGCTGAAAACAAGGTCGGCGACAATCTGGGTGAAGAAATTGAGCAAGGTAAGACGCCCTACCTGTTCAAAGGAGAGACCAAGCTCACTCATGAAGGTTACATAGAGGAGAGGAGCCAGGTTGCAGGTCAAGGCCCCAATGAAATTACCTAGGTAACAGGCTCGAATGGTGCGTTTGTACATGTGGCTGAGTATACTACCAGTACAGATAAAATGGAATGATGAAATTGACCAAAGAGAGCACCTCTTTAGGTACTCCCTTTGTCAATTTCATTATACAGAAACCTTAGAATAGGTCTTTTACAGCGTTTGCAGCAATCTCTCCGGCATTCCGGGTGCCATCTTTTGCTTTCTCTTTCTCAGCATCCGCCAATGTACGGGCAGTATAACTTAGTGCATTCATGATGGCACTATTGATCTTGGAGCGTTGGATGGCTGTATCCAGATCTGGTCCTATCATAAAATAGGTATCACTCGGCTCATGATGAACCACCTCAATCGCATAGAAGAGCTCTCGCCCACTCTCATTCTTGGCAAAATCCTGGAAGTTGTAGTACTGATCCTTGAAGTAGGCAATCCACTGCGTTTGGTCGGTCGGATCAATAACTAGAGAGGGAATGGGTATTCGTTCGTAATCCATCCGTAAGGAACTGATGGTGGTATTTGTGGTAATATCATCGGCCCTACTGGTTACAAAGCGTAGATTCTTTTTTCCTGTTCCTCCGAGGTTGAGTTCCCGCACCCCTTCAGCATTCACATAGCTGAAATCGTATTCATAGGGGCCGTCAATAGTGGTGATTGTGTCCTCTGCGACAGTCTTCACCCCCTGCTTGATGGAAAACAGCCTATAGGAAATATAGGTCTTGTTCTGGTACCCGATCGTACGCTTGATCCCTGAGAAAAGCGGAGCATCCGAGGGAAGTCTTACCGGACTCTCCTTGCTTATCTCTTCAAAATTGGTACTGGCATAGACCTCCAATACATAGTCCCAACCCCTTCCCATACCGGTCATGATGGCAATATCGAGGGGACCAACCATCGAGTCGGGGCCAGGGGTGAAATCTTCTTCCTGTATCACTTCAATGAATCGGTCGGAACCAAGGATTCTCGTCACATCAGAGAGGACCTTCTTTGGGTAATTATCATCCATGGACCCAGATGCAGCTACAGCGACGGTCACCGTAGCTTCCTTGATAAGGGAGGCAATCGTATCATCTATGTTTTCAAGGTTCGGATTTCTACTTCTTGCTGTCTCATATGCAGCAACAGCCTGTTTCAGGCTTTCACGATCCCCTTTTGCCTGGAGGCTCTGTGCATAGCTGAACCAGAGATCTCCTGATTTCAGTCGTGCCTCGTCTAGTTTGCTGGTGAAGTTTTCAACCATCAAACCACTTCTTCCGCTTGCCCTGGCCACTTCATGCAAAGCTTGTAATTGCGTATAGGAATGAAAGACAATATCAGCAGCCTGTCGATCCTGCTTTGCAGCATTGTTGGCAATCTGAGTCTTGTAATAAGAAGTTCCTTCGCTGAAAACCACAGGATACATCTGGGCAGCTTCCACAAACTCAGGATTGACAGCCAATGCCTGATTAAGATACCTGAGAGAGGATACATACTCCTTCTTCTCATAAGCTAAAACGCCACTACGATAATCACTCCCTCCTTTAGTGAACAACGTACCACAGCTGGTGAAAACCAAGCTTACCAGAATCAAGAATGCAACAAGTAATACCCTCTTTTTCATATTGACTCCCTTTTATTTTATTTACTGACAGCGATATACTTGTTATCTTTCTAGCGTACTTTCAGTGACATTACAACCTTGGTACACAACATTTTGCAAAATTCGCCGAGTTTTTTATAAAAGAAATCCATCTCTGGAAATAAGGCACTGATGGTGTCGGTCATTTGCTGATACATGTATTACTGTGGAAGGCCAAGACTTTGGAGATAGCGTTTTACCAACATATAGTCATCTGAGATCACCGTAAGTTCCTCAAACTCCAAGCAAATCCTCTCGAGAATTTCAGAAAGGGTGTACGGCGTCTCTTCACTGGCATACCCATTCTCATACAACCAGGCAGTAAAGGCTGAGAGCGTAGGTTCACGGAATCCTTTCAAGGTCTTTTCTGCTATTGCAGCAATAACGTCATCTCCACTCCTGGGTCTTTCCTTTAGGAAGGTAAGCAATGCATCAAAGTAATTCGCCTCACGATTCATGCTCAATCCATCATCGTCAAGGTCTTGGGGAGCAAGGAGCTTTGCTCTCCCCTTCCTTGCCATTTTCTGGGCTACAGAGAGGATGGTAAAACGCATGGTATACAACGCAGAGACTTCCTTTGCCTGGCCTGCCTTGGAAAAACCCCGATCGAGCATCCGTTCCAATTCCTTGCTGGTGGTACAAAGATACCAGCTGGACAGGCTCCCCAGGGGTTCCCATAGATCAGGTCTCGATACCTTGCAGGCTGCCGCATAGGCAAGATAATCCTCTTTGAATGGGGGCAGGGAACTTCTTTCCATTGGTACTTCCTGGAAGGGGTGTTGCAATATTCGGTACTCTCTTTGCTCATCCTCTAGATTAATAAGCAGGCAATCCCCATTTGCCACCTGTTCAAGCTTCCTTACCTCATCCTGCTGTGCCGTGCAGTAGAACACCTGCCGCTCTTTAGCAATTTCTGCAATAGCCTTAGCAATGGCGAGGGAACGTTCATCGTCGCTGTTTGCCATCAACTCATCAAAGAAAAGAGGGAACTGATACGCTCCGCCTCCCTCCAGCATCTCGAGGAATGCCATCCTTAGGGAGAATAAGAGCTGGATGCGTGTACCACTGGAGAGTTGGTCCAATGTATAGGGACGCATGGTTACCGTATCGTGAGCTAGGAAGCCTGCATCTCCCACGGTGAACAGATAACGATTCTGGGTAATCCGTTGCAACCAAGTACTTGCCTTCTTGAGAACCTGTGGTTGATAGGTACGTTCACTCTGCTCCTTGGTCTGTTCATAGAGCTGATACACCATCCGCTGGGCAACCTCTTCCTGTCGGAAAGCCTCCAATGCCTCTTCTGCCTTCAGGCATTCCAGCTCAGCATTCTCCAAATTCGAGTCATTACAGAGTTCCCGGTAGGTACGCTCCCATTCCCAGAGTGTCTTCTCCTGTTCCTTGCGCCTTTCCAATTGTGTATTTGTCTCTTCCAGCAGAACAATGAAATCAGAGGCATTGCCATGCTCCGCTTCTTCACGGATCTGCTCTGAGTACCCCTCAAGCTTGGTTTTTACCAGTTGTAATCTCGAGGCAATCCCCTGATACTCCGCAACCTGGGGATCGAGCCGCTCCAATGTATGGATATCTCCAACATCGAGTCCGAGATCTGTATAGTATGCATTTCTTGCTTCTTCAGCTTCATGGAACCGAATAATGGCGTTCTCCAGATGCTGGTTTTCCTTCTGGCACTGTTTTGTGAAGCTACGAGCATCGGTGATGGTGGTGACCAATGTAGAAGCAATATTCAGTAACTCCACAACATCAGAGGTACTGGTGCCACAAAGGTTCTGAAGCGCCAAGAGGACTTCCCGATAGGCGTTCTCGACCTCTCCAAGCGAGGCAAAAGATTCCTTTTCAGCTGTCTGAAGATGAACCCACTCCTGTAAGTGTTCAGCAAAATGAAAGAACTGGGCGCCTTCCAAAGATGGATCCAAGGATAGCTTGAGATCAGAGGCAACATCCTCCCATTGATGTAACCAAGCCTTCCACTGGCTCAATGCTTCCTCATAGGCCTTCCTTGCAATTCGTCTTCTCACATTCAGAGCGTCCTTCTGCTGAAGCGAAGCTATACTGCTTGAGAGCAGTCCTACAGCCCGGGAGATATCAGCAGCAGTGGAGGAATCCAGTGGTGCCTGTCCATGCTTTTCCAACAGGGCATTTACCTTTCCAATACCACAACTTAGCTGGTTTTCTGCTTCCTCAAAAAGGGGATTTGCCCTTTTCCTCCCTGCAATGATGAACAGCAATGCCAGGAGAGGGATGGCAAACACGGAATATCCTGGATGAAAGAGAAGGCCAAGGATTGAACCTATTGCTACAGAAAGGAGTGAGAAAACACCCATAAGAGAAGACTTCACACGGGAAATTGTTGGCTGCTGCGATTCTTTCCTTGCAGCCAGTACAACCAGGGCAGTGAGTTGTTGCTTTATATCCCTCAATCGTTCAATCAGGCCATCTGCAATGGGTTCTTCTTCCCCTATAGCACGTACAATGTATTCACTGCTGGCTAGCTGGCATCGTATTGGTTCTGAGGTATAGGCAAGGGTATTAAGCTGCTTGACCATCTTTTCAAGGGTCTGCTCATTGGGGGAATCTTCCATAAGCCAACGGTGTGCATTCTCCCAGGCACTTCTTGCCTCTTGAGCCCGTTTGGCTTCATTTTTCGCTGCATCAAGCGCTCTTTTTGCCTCTTGCAAAGCATCACTGCGTTGCTCGATCAATCTTGGCATGAGCGGATCATCAAGGACTGCCTGATTCACGTTGCATTGATCAAGAAGGCCTTGGGTCTCCATGAGCGCAGCTTTTGCTTGTTGCATTGCAGAAGTTGCAGCTTCCCACTCATGCTCTCGTGTTCTCGCTTCTGAAAGGCTATGGACAGTCATGTTCCCAAGAACAGGATGGTACGATTTCTGCTGGGATAGGATCTCTTCATAGGTCTCTTTCACAGAGAGATACTCCAGCAAGGTTTCCAAGCGGATCTTCTCTGCCGTATGTCCCTCACTCTCTTCGAGCGTATCCTGTAAATCTGAAATATTCTGCCTGAGATCCAGATTCTCAAGAATTCTTTTTTGCTGATCCCTCACCAACCGTTGCTTTTCTTTCAGAGCCTGTACCAATGTGTGTCGCTTCCTGGAAAAGGCCTCAATGCCTCCGGCTTCCCGGACTGCCCTCTCCAGATCAACTCCGCCCTGCATTTCCTTGCGTATGGCTTCCAGAAATGCTTCACCCACACCTTCCTTCGTCAGGAGTTCATGCAAGGGAAACCAATATGCATCGGCAAACGCGTCGTTTCTACCGGGAAGTGTGGTGATTAACCCGTCTGATATTCGTTTCTGCTCCAGACGATTGGAGGAGAGTGAGAGGAACCACTCTGCCTCGCCCCTCTGCAATACAGCCTCAGCTTCCAGCGATGGATGTTTGGCTGGTGTAAACAGGAGTGACCAGAAGGCCTTGATTATGGTCGTCTTCCCAACCCCATTTGCCCCGGTAAGGATATTGAGCCCAGGGTGCAGTGCGCTAAGATCCCCGAAGGATCGAACAAGGAATCCAGGAGCCTTTGAAAGCGTAAAACGAGTGAATCTGTACGAGTTTTTATGCTTCATGCTCCCTCCGCTGGGATTCCATAGCCCTGAGCAACTGAAGAACTGCCCGTTTTCCCCGTTTGACGGCCTCTTCCTGGGTAAGGGAGGTCTGCCTGAGAAGATTGAACCCACTGGTATTGTAACTCTCTGTATCCAATCGTTGATAGGACACACCCAGTTGCTGCAGTGCATCGCTGTCTAGAAGCATAGATGCAAGCAGGGCTTGCGGACCGCTGCCCTTGACCAGTTGATCGAGATCTACCTCCAGGTCTGTTGCATCTTCGGCGCGGTTCAACAACAGCACCTCCAGATCCTCGTCCTGGAATAGGAGTTCCATCTCCCTTCCTTCAAAGGAAAAGACCTGTTGCAAGTCCAGATTAGCATGCAGGTTCCCGGTGAACACCAAACGTACCGCAACTGTTCCATGGAATGGCATCTGGTCAATATAGGCGCGTACCGATCTGGTAACCGCAGAGCGAAGTGATTCCATATCTTGTATACCGGTAGCATCAACTATACATTGTTCATACCGATACGGACAGAGGGCAATGAACAGTGGATCCTTCCATGTGCGACCTTGTTCGGTTTCCAGAAGATAGGCTCCATGTGCACCTGTTTCACTCACGTCGAGAGCAAAGGGGGAGCCACAATAGTAGGCAGAAGAAGTGCCCAGTCTTCCTCCTCTATGGATATGTCCAAGCATCCAGAGAGGAATACCGGTTTTCAACAATGCATGTTCGTCTATGGGAGCATATTTGGAGTACTGCTGAGTCCAGTCAGCATGCAACAGACCAAGGGAAAGCTTGGAATCATCAACCAGTGATGCATCGAAATCGGAAAGCGGGGATTCTTCCTCATGTGTACTGGGAAATGACCAACCAATGAACCGAACATCCCCGATATCATGGGATTCCCATGTTCCGTTCAAACCAAGGATCTTGATCGCATCACTCTCTTCGGCCAACCGGGGAAAGACGGACCAGTCATGGTTTCCCCCTACCCCGACAACCTGTATTCCTGCATTCTTGAGCGTTTCCAACCCAGAAAGAAGAGGACCATAGACGGATAGCCAGGTTCTCTCATGTTCCACGACATCACCGGCCAATACCACTACATCCACGGCAAGCCCAATCGCTTTTTGGATGATTGAATCCCAAGCAGCGTGTCCGGATTGTGCGAGCTCCGGTTTTCGCCCCAAATGAATGTCTGCACATGCGAGAATTCTCATTCCGTCCTCCATTGAGCGCAGTATATCATAGTTGCAGGGTTTTTACGCAGGGAGAGGGGGCAGATGCCCCCCCTCCAAAGATACTGCAACCTGAGGATCAATCTGGATAGGCACCACGCTTTACATACGTGGTATGTAACAGCTGGTGACTCAGATGACCCAGAGGCTGCTCTAGGAATGAGGTATAGAGTTCCTGGATGGACGGATTCTCATGGGATTTGCGTATCGGCATGCCACGGTCTTCCTCATAGATGGACATGGCTCGCTTTCTCCTGATCTCCTTGGTCGATGGAATCGGTTGCCCACCTCCCCCCAGACATCCATCAGGACAGGTCATCACTTCTATGAACGCATAGGGACTCTTGCCTTCCTGGATCTGGTCCAGGAGGACGCGAGCATTTGCCAGGGTATTGGCTACTGCAACCTTAAGCGGGGTTTCCCCGATCATGATGGTTGCTTCCCTGATACCCTTACCGATGCGAATCTGTTCAAACTCCAACTCCTCTAAGGTAGTCTTTGTGATGGTCTCATATGCAGTTCTGAGCGCTGCTTCCATCACACCACCTGTAGCACCAAACAGTACTGCCGATCCTGTTGACTGTCCAAGGGGATCATCGAACTTGCCCTCTTCCAGATGGGCGAAATCAATCCCAATCCGTTTCAGCATCCTTGCCAGTTCCCGTGTGGTCAGAACATAATCAACATCCGGGAAGTACTCCTCCTCTGAGAAGGAACCCTTTTCCCGCCAGTAGGAGAAGGCACTGTCAATCTCACTTCTGCCTGCCTCAAACTTCTTGGCAGTACAGGGCATGACCGAGACCACCCGAATATTCCTGGGATCTATTCCAGCTTGCTCAGCGTAATAGGTCTTGGCAATGGAGCCGAACATCTGTTGTGGCGACTTGCAGGATGAGAGATGGTCGAGTTGTTCAGGATAGAAGGTTTCAATGAACTTGATCCATCCAGGAGAGCAACTGGTGATCATGGGAAGCGTCCCACCATTGGTCATGCGGTGTATCAATTCATGAGACTCTTCCATGATGGTAAGATCGGCACTGAACTGGGTGTCAAAAACCCTGTCAAAGCCGAGTGTCCTCAGAGCACTGACCATCTTGCCGGTCACCAAGGAACCTTCACCCAAGCCCATTGCCTCTCCAAGTCCTACCCGGATAGCCGGGGCGGTCTGCACTAGCACTACGAGATCTGGATCAGCAATCGCATCGAATACTTCCCTCTCATGACTCTTTTCAGTGATGGCACCGGTTGGACAGACAAGGGAGCACTGCCCGCAGTTGGTACAGACTGAGGAAGCCAGTCCTTCATCAAAGAAGGTTGATACGGTCGTACGGAGTCCCCTGCCCATCATCTCAATTGCATGCACTTCCTGTACCTTTGCACATACCTCGACACAACGATTGCAAAGAATGCAGGCATTCGGGTCACGTACAATTGCGGAGGAAGAGGAGTCAATCGGGAGTATCGATTTTTTCGTCCTCTCGAATCGTGACTCTCTCACTCCCAGTTGCAAGGCAAGGGATTGCAACTCGCAGTTGAGGTTTCTCTCACAATTGGTACAGAGCAATGGATGATTGGCAAGCAACAGCTCAAGATTCAGCTTCCTTGCACGCATAACACGGTCAGTGTGTGTATGGATGACCATATCCTGCTGGACGGTATGGAGGCATGAACGGACCAAACGTCTGAATCCCTCAATTTCGACCACACAGATGCCGCAGGACCCGTGCGCAGAGACATCCTCCAGATAGCAGAGAGAAGGTACCTTGATCCCTGCAACCTTGCATGCATCCAGGATTCTTGTCCCCTCCGGGACCGTGACTGTTTTCCCGTCAACGGAGAGTGTGATCATCTTCCTATCCATAGAGTACCTCCTGTTCACACTTGACATCGCACCTGAGACATCTTCCTGCCTCCATTCTTGCCTGGCGACCGGTGTAGCCCTTGTTCACCTCTTCAAAGGAACCACTTCTTGCAGCAATAGGGAGTTTTTCGGCGTTGATGGCTTTTCCCTCATACAGGGTCTTACCCACTGTCTGATCATACCTGAAGGTGGTGAAAAGCTGTGCAAACCGGTCTTCTCCACTCAGCTTTAAGTCGATTAGGCGGGCAACTTCCTTGCCTTGCCCCATCGCTTCGGCTGCAGTGGAAGGTCCGTTGATGACATCCCCAATCGCCCAGACATGCTCTTGGTTGGTCTCATACAAGTATGGATTCACTTCCAGATGACCACGCTTTGAGACGGCAAGCTTCTCTTTCTGCAAGAGGTCTGTGTCAACCCGTTCCCCGATTGCTACAATGACCGTATCGCAGGGGATTGAGCGGATGGTGCCGGTACCTCGACGGATTCTTCTACCGCTGAGGTCATATTCACCTATCTCCAGCTCCTCCACCTCAAGAGCTTCGAGTCTTCCCTTCTTGTCCCTGTCAACCTTTTTGGGTGCAACATTGAAGATGCAGGGAATACCCTCACTGAAGGCCTCCTCAATCTCACTCTCATTGGCCGGCATATCCTCTTTGTCTCTCCTATAGGCAATGGTTACATCAATTCCCATTCTCCAGAGAGACCTGGCAACATCGATGGCGACATTGCCGCCTCCAATAATGACAACCCGTCTGCCAACCGAGGGCACCTCACCCTCAGCAAGTGCGTTGAGGACGTCGGTACCTTGCACTACCTGTCCCTTATCAGCACCATCAAGCTGCAAGGCTGCGTGATGGTAAGAGCCAAGAGCAAGAATGACTTCATCATAGTTGCCCTTGAGATCAGAGAGCCACATGTCCTTACCGAGCCGCTTGTTGAAAGCAAAGGTAATGGGAAGTTGCTCAAAGAGCTCCAACTCCTTTGCAAGCACTTCTCTTGGCAGTCTATAGCTTGGTATGCCATAGCGAAGCACACCACCTGCTTCACTATGCTCATCGTAGATGGTCACCTCATGCCCAAGACGAACGAGGTAGAAAGCTGCACTCAAACCAGCGGGGCCTGCACCCACTATTCCGATCTTTTTCCCAGTTGATGCAGGAATCCTCGCAACCATCTCTTGGTATACTTCCTGCTCGTTACCCATCTTGTAGAGCGTATCTGCAAGGTAACGATGCAGTTCCCCCTGATGCACAGGAGCATCCAAGGTGTCGCGTCTGCACCTCATCTGACAGTGGAAGTGGCATATTCTTCCCAGTGTTCCAGGCAGGGGATTGTCTTCCAAAGTGGAGGTAAAGGCCTCCACCAATCGATTCTCCCTAAGCAATGCAATATAGGTGGGAATCCGCATGGAAAGTGGACAGGAGTTGGAACAAAGCTCATCTACCAACGCTTCACACGTTCCAGCTGTACAACGCTTTCTTAAGATATGGCTTTCATATTCCTCAGGGAAATATCGTAGTGTTGTCAGCACAGGATTGGTAGCAGACTGCCCAAGTCCACACATTGCTGTGTCACTGATATGGGCTCCCAAGGTTTCCAACATCTGTAGGTCCTCTCTCTTTCCTTCTCCTTTGGTAATTCTATCCAGAATGGAAAGCACTTGTGAAAGGCCTTCCCTGCAAGGGGTACAGTTACCGCATGACTCCTTTGTGGTGAATTCAACAAAATAGCGTGCTGAGTCCACCATACAGTTGTCATTGTCCATGACAACCATACCGCCAGAGCCCATTATGGAGCCAAGGGCAGCCAAGCTCTCATAGTCAATACTCTTATCAAAGAGATTGGAGGGGATGCACCCTCCTGAAGGGCCTCCACTCTGTACAGCTTTGATACGTTTCGTTTTTGAAACCGATCCCCCACCTGCCTCATAAACCAAGGTTGTCAGCTTCTCTCCCAAGGGAAGTTCGACCAACCCGGTATGCTTGACTTTTCCTACCAAGGAAAATACTTTCGTTCCGGGTGAGGAAGGAATGCCGAATCTCATAAACCAGTCGCTACCCTTCCCAATGATGAGAGGAATATTGCACCAGGTCTCCAGATTGTTGATGGTGGTTGGATACCCAAGATAACCCTTCTGGCTGGGGAATGGTGGTTTAGAGCGAGGTCGTCCCGCTCTCCCTTCCAGTGAAGCGATCAATGCTGTTTCCTCTCCACAGACAAAGGCCCCAGCACCTTCCACAACCTGCAGATTGAAGCGCATATTTGCTCCAAGGATATCGTCTCCCAACAGATTATTGGCATAGGCATCTTGGATTGCACTGCTTAGCCGTTCCACGGCCAAGGGGTACTCTGCACGAACGTAGATGATCCCCTCATCTGCCCCTGTCACATAGGCAGCAATCAACATGCCCTCAAGGAGCATATGAGGATCACTCTCCATCTCATTACGATTCATGTATGCTCCAGGGTCCCCTTCATCTGCATTGCAGATCAAGTACTTCTTCTCTGACTCTTCCTTTTTCATCAATTCCCATTTCAGGCCAGTAGGGAATCCAGCCCCTCCCCGTCCCCTGAGCTTTGACGACTTGACTTCCCCAAGTACACTTTCCCTGTTCATGGTAAAGAGCGCTTTCTCAAGTGCCCTGTATCCACCAACAGCGACATACTCAGCGATGTTGGTTGGATCGATGATGCCCGCATCACGCAACACCAGTTTTACTTGTGGATGGAAGAACGGTATTTCATTCCATTCAGGAAGTTCTGGGTAGTCCTCTCCGTATTCATGTGAAGAGAGATGATGGTCCCAATTGCTTATCTTGCAGAAGGCTTTCTCTGCATAATAGGTGCCATCAATCAGTGCTTGTACAATCGGGGCACAATCTGCTTCCCCTACGTTATGCAGGAGTACCATCGGTTTCTCAGGGTTATACAGCAATACCAGAGGCTCTTCGCTACAACAGCCAAAACAACCGACAGGGCGAAGCATGAAAGCATCTTTCTGTTTCTTCTGGAGAGCCAGGAATGCGTCAAAGAGCACATCAGCCCCACTTCCTATGCCACATGTACCCATTCCAACTGCAATAGCAGGAATTTCTGGATAGAGGGTCTTTCTTCCTTCAATGTCTAAACGGTCCAAGATACTGCTCATGCTCCCTCCTTCTGTGCCGAGAGGGCTTCTATCATGGTAGTGAGTTTTTCTTCGGTTACCATGGAGTGAATCACTCCATCGATTGCAATGACCGGAGCAAGCGCACACTGCCCAAAACAAGCCACGGTATGGACGGTAAAACGATAGTCAGGGGTGGTAGCCATCCCATCTTCATCAAGCTCAACGCCAAGCATATGCAACACCTTGTCAAGCAAGGGCTTGGAGCCTCTTGTATGGCATGCCGTTCCACGACAGACGGTAATTACATGTTCTCCTTGTGCTTTCAGATTGAAGAAAGCATAGAAGGTGACAACCGAATAGACTTGGGAGAGAGGGACCCCCAGTTCTTTGGCTACCATTACCAGTTCTTGTTTGGGAAGATAGTTGTGCTCATTCGTACGCTGAACTGCTTCCAGTATGGAGAGAAGCGCACCATGTCGCTCTCTATGCTGAGAAACAATCGCCGCGATCTCGTTCGCTCGATCATGCATGAGGACCTCCTTGGAAAAAAACACGGGACACACCCTTTGTATTGCAAATACCATTAAATATGGTAGTAGCAGTTCCAGAAGATCGATTTAATTCTAAACCAGCATTTCTCTGAAAGCAAGGTATTATATTCACTTATAAATTATATTATGTAGTATTATTTTATATTTTTTATCTGTTTATGTGATTATCGGTATATTATTATTAATTTATTTGTATTTGACCTTCACTTGGATTTTTACTTATGCTACCAGCAGGAGGAACGCATGAAACACTATAGAAAAGAACTCTTTTTCCATCTCCCTACCAGAAGAGGATTAGTAAACATTACCAGTGATGTTCAGGATGCTATTGATGCAAGTGGTATCAAGGAAGGCTTGGTTTTGATCAATGCGATGAATATCACAGCCAGCGTATTCATAAACGATGATGAGCGTGGTCTGCATCAGGACTATGAACGTTGGCTCGAGAAACTGGCTCCTGAAAAGCCCTATTCCCAATACAATCACAATGGGTATGAGGATAATGCGGATGCTCACCTGAAGAGAACCATTATGGGAAGAGAGACGGTATGTGCCATCACAAACGGAAAACTTGATTTTGGGACCTGGGAGCAGATTTTCTACTTTGAGTTTGATGGGAAAAGAGAAAAACATGCCTTGATTAAGATCATAGGTGAATAAGTATTAGGATTCTTCGTCGGTATCGCTTGATTTATGCTCCTTGCCGTAGGCAGGAGCTGTCTCCCTGAGCATCCCTTGCCGCAATACCCGATTGATCTTTGTTTGATACCCTTTGCCTTTTGACTTGTAATGATCAAGCACATCAGCATCGACATAGATGCTGATCTTTTTTTTGATGGGGCGAAAATTCTCTGGATTACGCAAATGAGAAGGCTGCAATTGTGCCAACTGTTCATCAGTCATCTCCGGGATATCAGAGAAATCGATTTTCTTGACGCTCTTGTTCTGTTTATCTTCTCTTTTCTTCATACTCATAATACGCCTTCTTTTCCTTGGGAGAGGCCTCCCTAGCTGATATAATCCTGATGACCCCATTTCTATCCGTATATACAATCATGATTATAAGGTAATTTTCATGTCGCCCGATACATTGGTATCTGGTCTCTTCCAATGTAGAGTGTTTTCAATCGACCCAATCCAAAAGATTTGGGTCGTCGAACACATTAACAATATCTTCAAATGAGAACCCGTGTTTCTTTTTATTCTTCTCGCTCTTCTTCGGGTCCCACGTATACAATTAGAAACTCCTTCTATATATACATAATTATTTAGACATATTTGTCTGTGTCAAGAAATCATTTTACATCCAAGAGAACTAATATTCGCTACCATCCTCATTCGTATTTTTAAAATCTAAGGTTTCTTACTCTAGTTTTTTTAGAAAAATTACTAGTTATAATACTTGCATTACATGTAGTACGTGTATTACATTGTTCATGGATTTGCTAATGAGCAAAAAAGGAGACCTACATGACAGAGAGCATATCAGTGCGCTTACCGAAAGAACTGGTAGACAGGCTTAACAACCTGGCAGAGCAAACAGGCAGAACAAAAACGTATTACATCCAGGAAGCGCTTGAAGATAAGGTTTGTGATCTTGAAATGATTTACCTAGCAAAAAAACGCGACGAAGATGTGAGAGCAGGTCGCAGCAAAACCACTACGCTTGAAGAAGTTATAGCAGAAAATGGCTTATCAGATCAGGTTTGAGGAGCAAGCTAAAAAGGAACTTTCTGCTTTGGATAACTCTGTAAAAATCAAGATATTGAAATTCTTAAGAAAACTGGAAGACCGAAAAGATCCAAGGTCGTTAGAAAAGCCTCTTACAGCTAACCTTTCACGTTATTGGAGGTATCGGGTTGGCAATTACCGAATCATTTGCAAAATAGTCGACAAGGAAATTACAATCCTGGTTCTTGCTGTTCAACATCGGAGTACAGTATACAAGATATCAAAATTAATCTGAGGTTATCTCAAAATACTTCTTGCAACTATTAAACCCATCCATATAAATGATTCTTAAAGTAAAAGATGCTTTCCAGAGTTTACTACAGCAATGATGGGTAAGCTGTTTGCTTTCTTTTAGAAGCAAAAGACACTTCCCTTGATAAAGATCATTGGGGAATAAGTCTCAGGATTCTTTTTCAGCATCACTTGATACATGCTCCTTGCCATAGGAAGGAGCAGTCTCCCTGAGCATTTCCTGTCGAAGAACCTTGTTTATCCTTGTCTGATATCCTTTTCCTTTTGCCTTGAAATACTCCAGCACATCAGCATCCAGTTTAATGCTGATGGCCTTCTTTACAGGGACCACCTTATAATAATCCCTAGGCACAACTCGCTGCAGAGTTTCCAGGTAATCAGGAGTAAGCTCCGGAATATCTGAAAAGTCAATTCCACGAGATTTTAATTCCTCAACTTCTCTGTCACTCCATTCATCTCTATCTGACATAGTATAATCCTTCTTCAATCTTTGAGGCACGACGTGCTGAGATCAACCTCGTCCTACCGTTTTTTTCTGCCGAGCAGATAACCACTAATAACACATTACTCCTAGAGGCATTGCCTACAGTGATATACCGATCTTCAAAAACAGAATGTGATGTGTCATAAAATTCGATTCTTTGTGGATCAAAGAAAACTACCATAGCTTTTTCCAAGTGAATCCCATGTTTTTTCCAGTTTCCTATGGCCTTTTCTTCATCCCATTCAAAACATCCATCATCACTCACTATTGTACGCCCCATACTACACCCTCACTAAGAGTATATACTAAACAATATATACTGTACAGGATATTCTCTATGAGTGAGCACTACCCGGGGCATTATTCCTGATTTATGGAACTATTCAAATATTTCCAATAGATAACGCGATAAGGAAATCTTCAATGAATAATTATGATGGGAAGAGGGAGACACCTCCCTTGATCAAGATCATAGGTGAATACGTATCAGGAATCTTCTATACTCTGGCTTGAGGGCTTCTCCTTACCATAGGGAGGAGTATTTCTTATTCTGGAACTTTGTGTATCCTTCTAACTTAAGCCTCCGCATTCACATAATAGACCATGGGAATGATATCCTCATAGGAGCCATCAGGCATGAGAAATCCTCCATGAATGATGCCAAGTCTTTGGAATCCGAGTGATTCATAGAGATGAATTGCTGCACTGTTTGTTGCAACCACTGCGTTGTACTGCATGATCTGGAAACCAAACCTTGGCAACCTGGAAAGGGAATCCTGAACCAAGGACCTTCCCACCCCCTGTCCTTGAAACCTGCTATCCACAGCATACGAGGCATTGGCTATATGACCAACGCGTCCGATATTGTTTGGATGGAGGATATACATTCCTTTAATGGCTCCCTGATCCTCTGCAACACCACAGAAGCTCTGACTCGCAAAGAAGGAGTTTGCCTTTGTATCGGAAAGGCATTCTGTCTGGGGAAAGGCATTGCCTTCTTTAACCACCTCATTCCAGATGGCTCTCATCCTAGGAATGTCAGTCTTTCTGTACGCTCTTACCACCATCTCATTCTCCTTCACTTGCAAGAAACCCTCGCTTTGCGATACGCTCACGTAAGAGCACTCGGGAGGGCTTTTTTATCATGCATACCACTATGGTACCTGTTTCCATGCTAGTACAATGTACTGCAAACAATTTTACCTCTGCAAGCTTACTGGTGGTGTATACACCACAAGAGCACAAGAGCGCAGAGCACTACCAGAAGCTCTATCCTGCCTTCCCCTTCATAGAAACTGAGGAGCCTTTAACACTCCTAAAAGAAGAAAAAGCGTCCTACCTGCTGAAAGAGAATCTGACTCTTACCTGTTACTGCCCACTCTCAGGTGTTTCTACTCCCTATCTCACCTTCCACTTTCATACCTTGGAAGATGCATTCACCTATACCCGTTTGTACCCAAATCCTGCTGAAGACCTCCCTCGCTTGATCGAAGAGGATGCAAAACTACTCGCTGAAGGAAAACTGGTAGCTTTTCCAACCGAGACTGTATATGGACTGGGCGGGGATGCCACCAACGAGGAAGCAGTCAGGGGCATATTCGCTGCCAAGGAACGACCTTTCTTCGATCCTCTCATTGTCCATATTGCTGATTTCTCGCAACTTGATGGCTTGGTCGCGGAAGTTAGCGACCAAGCAAAAGCCCTCATGGAACAATTTTGGCCCGGACCCCTTACCCTGGTGATGAAGAAACACCCCCAGGTAGCTGACATAGTTACAGCAGGAAGCGAGACAGTAGCGGTAAGAATGCCTGCAAACCCGCTTGCCCTGGCCCTGATCAAGGCAAGCGGTAAGCCAATTGCAGCCCCAAGCGCCAACCGGTTTGGATATACCAGCCCCACCACTGCCGAGCATGTAAGGGAGCAACTCTCAGGCAGGATTGCAGCAATCCTAGACGGAGGTGCCTGTACCGTAGGTATTGAATCAACAGTGCTTGCATTGCATACACCAATTCCCACCATTCTCAGACCCGGTAAAATTGGTATCCAGGAGCTTTCTCCTCTGCTTGGCGAGGTAGCCATGGCGAAACAAGCCGGTCCTACCGACACAAAGATGGAGAGCCCAGGATTGCTGGAATCACACTATGCCCCAACGACCCCTCTTTACCTGGTCGATGATGTTCGTCAGTACCAAGGATGTGAGGATGTGGGCGTATTACTGTCTGAGGATATTGGTGTTTCGTTCAAAGGCCCTGTGGCCTACATCAGTGAAGACAAGGACAGCGAGAAGGCTGCAATGCGGCTCTACTGGGCGATCAGAAAGCTAGATGGCATGGGACTTCGGTTCATGGTTTGTTCCCTGTTGCCTGAACAGGGAATTGGGGTTGCAATCAACAATCGATTGAGAAAGGCAGCAACGAAGAAAGCACAGCCTAGCTGTTGAGTACGTCGGCAAATTCCTTGATTGCGTCATATTGGATTCGTTTGACATCCTCATCACTCTTGCTCATCATCTTGATCATCTTTTTGGTGAACCATCCCATATGGGAGAAGAGGAACTGCCCTCCAAAACTGTTTCTCACCAATGCATGGGAAACCAAGGCAGGAGCATAGCAATGATCCAATTGCTTGATACTTCCTTCCCCCTCTTCCATATCGCAGGTAAAGAGTCCTAAACGCTTAGCGAGCAAGGTTGACTCATGGTCAGCACAAAAACGCTTAACACGCTTATTAACCCTTCCTGCATAGACAGGGCTTCCTACAACAACAGTCTCGAACCCGGCAAGATCAACCGTGGGATTTTCTGCAAGGTTTTGTAATACAACCTCCCCTTCCAGTGCATCACTGAGTAACTGTGCACAGGTCCCGGTCGTACCATATCGAGTTGCATAGATGATGAGTGTCTTCATAGGTTACCTCTCCTTTGCCCTGCTAACTATACCATACACAGGGCAAAAGAGAAATGAAAACGCCTAACAGCGCATCTTCTTTACGACCACTTCGGCTGCCTTGATCAAAGGATACCCTGCAGGAGAACCAGTCAACAGAGGTTGCGTACCGATTTGCATCGTAAGGAGTTGCTTGACCGTTACACGATTCTGAATAAGGAAACCGATTGCATTGGTCAATTCCCCAATAGTAGTGCCACCATACACCTCTGCACCAAGAATCATGCCGCAATCGCTGGCGACAATAAGTTTCACCATCTGCTTGTGAGAGTGCTCGAGGTTTCCGGGATGGGTATCCATACCGGTAAAACTGCCACAGATGACCGAGAAATTCTCAGCTACGGCACGAGCCTCAGTGATACCTGCAGTACCAAAAGCGTGATTACCTATTGCTGTTGAGTAAATGGCAATGGTCCCTGTGAATGGTTTACAGGGGCTCAGAGAATAGAGGTTCATACCTGCTGTCCTGGCTTCTGCACATGCCGTGGAGGCTAGCATCGTACGGTCAAGTTTCCTGGTAACAAAATCGCGTTTCTCTGCACAGTCCCCTACCGCAACGATATCACTGGTACAGGGCAATACACGCATATATTCACAGGTCTTGATGAAGTCAAACTCATTGAGTTCAATGCCTGCTGCTTTTGCAATTGCTGTATTGGGTGCATATCCCATCGAGAGGATTACTGCATCAGCCTTGATATGTTCACCACTGGTGAGAACTACCTCACTGACCTTTCCATCTTTTCCCTTGATCTCACTGGCACCCTTGCCGGTAATGACCTTTACACCACGCTCTTCCAGATGCTCCTGGGCAAGTGCTCCAAACTCATCGTCAAAGGCACGATTAAGGATTGCTTTCTCAATCTCCAACAAGGTGACATGGTACCCTTTCTTGTTCAGCTCGTCAGACACCTCGACACCGATAAAACCTGCACCAATGACGATGATCTCCTTAAGGTCCTTGAGTTCATCAAGCATCTTGTCCAAGTACACCTTGTTTTTAGGTATGGTGAATACTCGCTCCAGATCTCCACCCTTGAGCCAAGCCGGCTTGGTGGGGATACTGCCCAGGGCAAGGATCAACTTTGCATATTGCATCGTCTCGCCACTTGCAAACACGCATTGCCTTTCCTTGACCTTGATCTCAGTCATTTCATCCACGACAATCTCAACCCCTACAGAGGTAAGCAACTTGTCTGGGAGGATATCCTTGCTACTGTCACTGAGCGTTCCAAAAATATAGGGAATTCCACAAGGTATCAGGACTTGCTCTTCCTTGCGAACCAAAACCACTTCTTTCTCTGGATAGGTAGTCTTCGTGGTGATCGCTGCCTGCAACCCGGAGGCACCGCCCCCAATAACCAATACATCAATAATTCTCATATGCTCTCCTTGCGTTTACTATGGTCAGTATGCGCCCAGAGATAGTGTTTCTCAAGGGGATTTTTACATAAAACGTGTTTTTTTCCTTATATTACAAGTATTTATATTGTTATATGATTATATATCATTACCAATCATATATGCATTATTTCAGATATTTACATTAAGAAAGAGGGTCCGAAGACCCTCTTGGAGATTACGTATTCTACGATTTAGCGACGGCCATATCCACCTTGTGGGGATCCAGCTTTCTGTCCACGGCCACCCTGAGGTGAGCTGCCTTTCTGTCCACGACCACCACCCTGATACTGACCGCCTTCAGCCTGTCTCAGTTCAGCTTCTGCCCTTCTCTCTTCAACCTGTGCCTGCAGTTCAGCGGGGAGCTCATCAAAGATACAATCTTCTGCAGTACAATCCATCATCATAACACGCTGTTGTACAGCCTGGTTCTGCTGGACACTTGCTCTAGGAGCTGTAGCTACAGCCCTTCCCTGCACTGGAGCTACTGCTCTACCTTGTGCGAAGGCAGGAGCTGCACTCAGTGCTACGATACCGACGATCAGCAGGATGGCTACCATCCCAATACGTTTGTTGTTCTTCATTCTTTGACCTCCAGTCAATTTGTTTGTCTTGACTAGAGTTTCGCACTGTAGTGTCCAGAGAGTTTCAACAGTAGATAAAGATTAGGTAAAGTAGAGGGTAAATATGGTTTTTTTCTTGCTGGTCACTGCAATATTCCAACCATGAGCCTCAACAATGGCTTTTACTATGGAGAGCCCCAGTCCACTACCTTCACTGGAACGTGATGTCTCGGCTCTACTGAGCCTGTCGAAGAGCCGAGGAAGGAATGCCTCTTCAATCACTCCTTCGTTTTCGATACTCAGCTGCACGGCATTTCCCGCCGAATCAACGATAACATGGATGGTGATCGTGGAAGGAGCTGTGCCGTATCGCACTGCATTGGAAATCAAGTTGTCCAGGAGTCTGGTAAACAGGTTCAAATCGGCTTGCAATAACAGGGGTGTGGCAGTGTAAGAGAATTCCATCCCTCGCTGTTTTGCTTGCACTTCAAAGCGAGATAGGAGATTCTTGAGTACTGCATCGACCCTTACTGGCTCAGTATGTACTTCATAGCCCGGCGATTCCAGATGCGTCAGGAGAGAGAGGTCATTGATCATATACGTCAGCTTTTCTGTTTCTGCCAAAAAGAGATCAATACGATGCTCATCCAGTTTCAGGACTCCGTCTGCAACGCCTTCCAACTGTCCCTTGAGTACGGTAACAGGGCTCCTCAGATCATGGGCGATATCAGCTGCCCATTGACGACGAAGCCGCTCCTCATGCAATAGATTTTCCTGGAGTTTTTTTGCTGCTTCACTTATGTCTGCAAATTCACTCACCATACTTTGTTTTAGTACAACATCCCTCTGACGATTGGCCATACTGGACAAGCCTTCCGTGAGTTCCCGACTCCGCTTCTTGAGGGGAAGAAAAAAGAGAAAGGCAAGTAGTACTGCTACAAGCAAGGAAATAAGCAATGCCCAGATGAGTACATTCTTTGCAGCTGAGACAAGCATTGCATTGGCTTCCACCTCGGAGAAGGTAGGCAGATGCATGGAATAATAGGCAATGGTTTGTCCATCCTCCCCGGTGATGGGAAGTATCTTCTGGTTCTCCAATTGTCCAAATTGGAATCCCCTTGCCCTGCCAACACTGCGATCAGTTTTATGGTAGGAGTAGAGCGTGTTTCTCCCTGTGTCGGAGATGATCAGGTAGGTGGGTTGCTGCAATAGATCTTCCAATGCAACTGAGAGGGATCCTTCACTGAGCGTTCCTTCTTGCCTATATACTTCCAGAACCCGTTCTTCAATTTGTCTCTGCAGGCTAGCAGTTTGCTGTGAGTACCAGGCATCCTGGGTTGCATCCAATCCGAAGAAGAGCATCAGGGAA
Organism: uncultured Sphaerochaeta sp.; assembly: GCF_963677075.1. NCBI lineage: Bacteria > Pseudomonadati > Spirochaetota > Spirochaetia > Spirochaetales > Sphaerochaetaceae > Sphaerochaeta > uncultured Sphaerochaeta sp. The sequence continues at coordinate 2,539,973 of NZ_OY781873.1, forward strand.
AGCAAGAAGGTGAACACCAGAAGGCTGAGAAGCACAAGGAGGAAGTTCAGCTTTGACAGGGAGATGGTTCTTCTCATCCTAGATTTCCTTCCGATTCCCGGCAAATGCGTACCCGAATCCTCTTACCGTCTTGATCCACTCAACTGACCCAAGTTTTGAGCGCAGGTTCTTCATATGGGTGTTGATCGTTCTGTCAGATCCGTCATGTACATACCCCAGGCATTCACCCAAAAGGCGCTGTCTGGTGATCAACTGGGGGCTGTTCTCAGCAAGCAGAAGAAGCATCTTCCATTCAAGCGCCGTAAGGGAGAGCAATGTACCATCAAGGATAACTTCATGGGTGTGCTCATTGAGGTGGAGTGTATGGCCGTCCAATAAAAATTGGACACCTTCACTCTGTTGTTTTCCTCCCTGCTCCACTCTTCTAAGTATTGCCTGGACTCTCAGGACCAGCTCCTTAGGACTGAATGGTTTTACAATATAATCCTCTGACCCGAGTTCCAGACCGGTTATCCGGTCGCTCTCTGATTCACGAGCGGTCAGGAATATGAATGGAATGCTCTCATCTTTAGCATGAATCTGCTTGGCCAGAAGAAAGCCATCCCCATCAGGCAGCATCACATCAAGGATGCAAAGACGGGGATGTTTGTATTCCAGGCTTTCAATCACACCTTCACACTTCCCGAATACTTCGGTGGTGTACCCTGATAATTGCAAGTAGGCTTGGATGGTCTCTGCAATTGCTGGATTGTCCTCAACAATATATATCATGGGTAGATGATAGGATTGTGAGTTCCAAAAAACAAGACACTCCTCTTATTCTTTACCTACTCTTCATCTTAGAGGGAGGTCCAGCCACCATCAACCAGCAGTAGGGTACCGGTTACCATGTCTGCATGATCACTTGCGAGATAAAGAACTGCAGAAGCAACATCATCAATGGTGGCAACCCTCCCACGAGGAATCTTATCAAGTACCCCTTCAAGGAATGCTGGGTCATCCAGCCTTTCAGCAGTACCAGGGGTATAGACGAAGGTAGGGCCAACTGCATTGACCGTAATATTGCTTGGGGACCACTCGGCAGCCAATACCTTGGTGAGCATATTCAGCCCACCCTTTGAAGCACAATAGACAGCCTCATGGGGGATGGCCACCACAGAAGCCTGGCTGGAGATGTTCACAATACGTCCCTTTTTACGGGAGAGCATTCTCTTTCCTGCTTCCTGGCAACAGAAGAAGGTTCCTTTCAGGTTCAGATCCATCATCCAGTCCCAGTCTTCCTCAGTAATTTCCTCAGCTGGAATTGGATTACCCATTCCGGCATTGTTTACCAGTACATCGATTGGCCCCATTTCCTCTTCAATACGGGAAAAACAATCCCTGATCGATTCAACTCTTCTCAAGTCAAGTTTGAAGGCTTTGCATTCGCCCCCTTGTTCCTGTATGTCGGCAGCAACCTGCTCAAGCGCATCTATGTCGCGTGCAGCGATAGCAACCCGTGCTCCCTCAAAGGCAATGATCTCTGCCAAGCCCTTGCCTATGCCTTTACTCGCCCCAGTTATTACCACCAATTTCCCTTCCAAGGTAGAACCAAACCGTTTTCCTTCCATACCTGCGTCTCCTTCTTTCTGTAGCCTACGACGGGTACCGACAATCGTCAAGCAAATCGATGTCCAACAAATTGTGAGCAGTTGTGTACAGTAGAGGCAGGGAATGGTACCATCTAGCCAGCGATAAAGGATACCATATGAAACCATACCAAGTACCCGAAACATTGATTGATAATTTTGCACAATTTGCTTCTCACTATGCGGATATCTCTCCCGCTGAGCTAAAACCAATGATACAACATCTGCCAATAGCGTACTTCAAGAAAGGTACTGTGTTGATCAGGCAGGGAGACCCTGTAACTCAATGCTTTTTTATGTTGCAGGGATGCGCAAGGAAGTATGCAGTAAATGAGGAAGGAAAAGAAATTACCTCCGATTTCATTACAGAATATCAAAGCATCGCAATCCTCACTTCCAAGGACTCCCCCTACTTCGTTACATGTCTTGAGGATTCAGTCATGATTGTGGGTGATCTGGATCAACAATCAGATGAGTTTGATACATACCCTGTCTTTGCGGAAATAACAAGAAGGATGATGGAAGAGTCGCTTGGGAAAATGCATGATGAGTACACAGCCTTCATCAGTATGGGACCAGAGGACAGGGTCAAGAGACTTATGCAAACACGTATGGATCTGTTTGCGCGAGTCCCCCAACACCAACTTGCAAGCTATATCGGCATTACCGCTGAATCCTTGAGCAGGATCAAACGCCGCCTTGCTGAGTCCTCTCTTGTATGAACATTCTCCCTCGCGTCAGTACCAACCAAAAACCCAGGAGCAACTCACCTGCTGCCATGGGTATACTAAGGACGTCTTCCAGAAGCATGGCTGCCTGATATGACTGAGGGGTGAATGTCTCGATTCCATGAATGAGAGAATAGCCAACTCCCCCTATCAACAACAGGACTCCCAGCAGTTTGACAGGCCATCGGCCCTGTAACAAAACACTGCCTAGGAGCAGGAGATGAAAACCAAAGAGGAACAAACCGAAAGACCAGATCCGGAGGAATGCGTCCATTTGCTTACCAAACAGGTAATATAGGGCGACTGCAAGGATACCTGAGTAAATAAAACGTGTCAGGCTGACCAGAGAAGCCAGATGCCTACCAAAAGGATTCATGATTACACAGAACCCGTAGGAAACCAAGAGATCGGTTACCAGTATCACCATGAACAAGAGATTCATGGCACGAAAAGACCCCTTATTGGCTTCAATCAATTGAAGGGTCTGCATTGGATCTGCCTCCCTATATAAAGAGGGGAAGATCATTCCATAGGCGAATCCAGCAGCAATCGCCATGATAAAGATGGACACACCTGAGATTAAGCTCCATGAGCGTATTGATTTGGCATTTTTCATATATATACGTACTCCTTACTAACTATTTACTTGGCTTTAGTATGACCACAAAGGAGTAAGGTTTCATTGACGTACGTCAAGATTATGCATAAAAGTGATAAAAATAGGAAATGAATACATCCATGTGCCGGCAATTTAGATGCATTCTCTGTTAAACCTACAAAAAATTACAGCTTCAGCCACCGAAAGACAGCTGAAGCCAGATTACCTAGAGGTATCGTTCAAGCTTTTTCACTGCAAGCTCAACCTTAGTCAATAGCTTTCTCAAACTTCCAACCATCTCTTACTATCACCTATTTTCTCTCTAAGATAGATACGATTCGTTTCTCTTCAATACCTACGTCTCATTCTCTCTCTGTTTTCCTACGACGAGGCTAGGATGCAGTCAATATGCATTTCTCACTCTCTGTTGTTGACAACTGTGACGTTTCTAATCATAGTCACAGGTAATTCAAGCCAACTGGAGTCTCTACCATGCCGAGAGAGAAAGAATCGATCTACCGGGGCGATACGGGTGTAAGGGTGTTCCTTACTACCATTTTGCTTACCGGTCTTGCTTACGGGCTGTATCGTGGAATTCAGGACAACTATCTTGCAGAGATAGTAAAGATATCTGAATTTGAACGGGGAATTGTCGAATTCTTTCGGGAACTGCCGGGGCTCCTGCTTATCTTCATCCTCGCTTCCATGTATCGATTCAGTGAGAGTACCGTCTACAAGGTAGGTACGCTTATCATGCTCTTCGGTTTGCTTGGCTTGTTGTTTCTCGGCTCCAGTAAAGTAGTAGTCATCCTCTTCATGGTTGTCTTCAGTAGTGGAGAGCATATTATCATGCCAATCAAGAGCTCGATGTCCCTCTCCTTTGCAAAAAGCGAGAAGGGAGGAGCCAGTCTGGGGGTTACCTCAGCGATCAGTCATGGGGGAAACATCGGTGGTTTTGTCATCGTCTCCATCCTCTTCTTGGTCCTTGGTCGCCTTGGGTATGCAAGGGATTCAATTGTTGGTTTCAGGGTGATATTCTTCCTCTCAGCATCCTTGCTCTTCTCAGCAGCAGTGATCGTCCTCACGATGAGAGATCGGGGAAAACCGGTCAAACGAAGTCGGTTGTACTTCCATCGAAAGTTTGGGAAATTCTACATGCTGGAAGTATTCTATGGAGCAAGAAAGCAGATCTTCCTTACCTTTGCTCCCTATGTCCTTATCCTTTTCTATGGAGCCGACACCTCAGTAATTGCGATGTTGCTGGCCATCTGTGCAATCTTCGGCATGTTGCTCAGTCCGGTTATCGGAATATTGGTGGACAAACTGGGATATAAGACCATCATGGTAGCCGATACCATCATTCTCGTTGCGGTATGTTTGCTTTATGGCTTTGCACACCGGATATTCCCGATGGAGATAGCATTCATTGTGGTATGTGTCAATTTTGTACTTGATTCGATTATCAGCCTTGCAAGCATGGCAACAAATGTGTATGTGAGAGACCTATCCTCTTCCCGTGAAGAGCTTACAGCTACCCTTACAACGGGTATCTCGGTCAATCACCTGATCAGTGTCATAATCGCACTGCTTGGTGGATTTATCTGGAAAACGCTCGGCATCGAAGTACTGTTCTCCCTCTCAGCGGTCCTTGGTTTGGCTAACTCGGTGTTTGCAGCAACCATTAAAAAACCGGAGAACCGAACACTCTACTAAGCAGGAAAGCAATAACAAAACTCAATGAGAACGAGATAAAGGTAGAAGAAGCAAAGCCCATATGTTGGGCTTTGTGTGCTTCATCCATGCCCGCTTTTCTCACTCTCCTAAACAGGACCAAGAAACGGATGGCCAGAAATACCAGCAGAGGAAGGAAGTACACTGGATACATTCCAACAAACACAAACACGGCACTTACCAGATAGGCTGCCAAACCTTCAGCTGCAACCAAGGCAACACTGCCTCGTTTTCCCAGGAGAATGGAAAGTGTTTTCCTTCCATTTGCTGTATCACCTATCCGGTCGCATCCATTGTTCACCGAAAGGATCATACCAATAAGCAAAAGAAAGGGAGCAGTTGCTGCAACCTCCTTGGCACCAAGGGGAACTCCCAGAACGAAAAGCGTGATCAAAAAGAGAACACTGCCCAGAAAGCCTCCGGCAAACAGTTCACCAAACGGAGTCCTGCTGATCGGCAGTGGCCCGGCTGTATAGAAGAAACCAACAAGCATGCACATCCCACCAACCAGGATAAGGTACCAGCTGGTCATATAAGCCAGAACAAGGCCCAGTACAGCAGCTAGGGCGAACAGGGCAAGGGAGATAAGCAAGGCAGAGAGCGGATTCACCTGCTCATGGACCAAGACCTTCTCTTTCTCCTTGGTATAGGTGAGATTGTCTGTCCCCCGATAATAATCGAAAAAGGTGTTAAAGCCAGTGGTTCCCATATCGACGAAAAGGGTTGCAAACCCCATGATCACCCATGGAAGCAAGGGTACGTTATCAAGCATATTTAGTGCATATAGAGAAGCACAAGCGAAGGTCCCCATGCTGATGACCTTCGTTCGCATCTCTACGATATTAAGGAACTGGCGTATTGTCATAAGGAAATTATACTGTTTTTATGGGATATTTTCCATGCTTCTTCACTTTACCACTTGATTTTCATATAAACCTCCATGTATTCTGCTTTTGCATATTAATACCAATGATATGCATTCCTACCCATCTGGCAAAACAACGATAAGAAGTGCTCAGAAAGTGGTTCTTGGAAACATGCAGGCCTATACCCCTGCGAGAATTTTATTTACAGGAGAAACGTATGAAAAAAAGACAGCTGTTCCTAATTGCTCTTCTGGCCTTGGTCATGAGCATCTCCCTTTTTGCTGCAGGCGATAGTGAAAAAGCACAGAGTGGCGAACTTGATAGAAGCAAGTACTTCATCACCGTTGCAACCGGACCTACCAGTGGTCTCTACTACCCAATCGGAGGAGCGTTCTCTTCTGTATTCCAGAATAAACTTGGCTACAAGTCATCAGCACAGGCAACCGGTGCTTCAGCAGAGAACGTCACCCTGATCAGGGAAAATCGTGCTGAGATGGCAATTGCCATGAGTGATGTTGTAGCACAGGCATACCAGGGTTTTGGTGCTTATGAGGGCAAGGAACCTGCTACAGAGCTCCGCGCTCTGCTTGGTCTCTACCCCAACTATGTACAGCTGGTTACCACTGACAAGACCGGTATCAAGAAGTTCACCGATCTGAAAGGTAAGCGTGTCGGCATCGGCGCCCCCAATAGTGGTGTTGAGGTCAATGCAAGAATGATGTACGAAGCACACGGCATGACCTATGCTGACAGCAAGGTTGACTACCTCAACTATGGTGAGGCTATCGCACAGTTGAAGAACAACATGGTTGATGCAGTCTTTGTAACCAGTGGCATTCCCAATGCAACCATCATGGAGCTTGGCACCACCAGCAAGATTGTACTCGTACCCATCGAAGGCGAAGGTCTTGCAACCCTGAAGCAGAACTATCCCTTCTTCGTTGAAGCAACCATTCCCGCTGACGTGTATGACACCGATTCTGATATCCAGACCGCCACGGTTCGCAATATCATGATCGTGAATGAGAGTCTCCCTGTTGATGTAGCATATGACCTGACCAAGGGTATCTTCGAAAATATTGAAGACATCCAGGCAGCACATGCTACAGCAAAGAAGCACATCACCCTTGAGAACAGTCACATCGGTGTGGATATCCCCTTCCATGAAGGAGCTATCAAATACTACGAGGAAGCAGGACTGTAAGCATTATTGATGAAAAGCAGTACACAACGTAGTATTATTGTTGTTGTCCTCACCCTTGTGGTGGGGACACTGCTTCTCCTCTTCTTACAAAGGCCAGGTCTTGCCTTGGTGTTGCGTGACCAGCAAACCGGAAAGGTGCTGGCCTCGATTCCCGTTGAAGAGGGAGAGCAGCTCACCTACAGCTGGATCCATTCAGCTGAGTTCATTCCCTGGATTGAGGAATTCACCATCCAAAAGGATGGCTCATTCCGCCTAGACACCATCAAGGTAGCAGGCTTCGGAGCTGGTATTCCTGAGAACAAAGGCGTAACATCTGTGAAAGACGGTATGGTTGTCATGGAACAACTCGACCAAGTGTTTGGCGAAATTCGTTGGATCCATTCTCAAACCGCATTAACCAGCATTACTGTTGGAAACACCATCTTTATCACCGGTGAGGATGTACCCCATCATATTCCGGTAGAATTAACTATAGAAGGAGTAGGAACCATATGGCCAAGATATCCCTTGACGAAATGAATCCTGCCATGAAAAGCAAACAGGAGCAGCTGCTCAGCAAGTTCGAGAAAGAATCGAAGACACGTAAATTCGACCACTATCTTCTTGCCCAGGGGCTGTATTGGATTTCCATCATTGTAGCACTATACCACTTTGGTACCTCATTTATAGGGTATCCGGCAACACATTTACACCGCTCACTCCATGTTGCCATGATTCTTTTCATGACATTCTTCCTCTACCCTGCCAACAAGAAAGCAAGCAGGAAATCCATCCCCTGGTATGACATTGTGTTTGCAATTGCCTCACTTGCAGTGGCAGCATATGTCTGGATTGACTACATCAACTTCATCAACCGAATGGGGAGTCCCAATACCATGGATGTGGTCATGGGAACCATCCTGATTCTCGTGGTACTGGAAGCAAGCAGGAGGATTTCTGGATGGCCATTGGTTATCCTCAGTCTCATCTTTTTGCTGTACGGGCTCTTTGGAAGAAATCTTCCAGGGATTTTCATGCATCGAGGCTATGACTGGAAAGCTCTGGTCAACCATATTTTCATCAACACAGAAGGTATCTATGGCACTTCTGTGGATGTAGCGGCATCATATATTTTCCTATTTATCATGTTTGGTACGGTCATGAATAAGTGTGGTATGGGACGATTCTTCAATGATCTTGCCCTTGCCTTTGCAGGAAGCTCCAAGGGTGGTCCGGCTAAGGTGGCAGTCATAGCGAGCGGATTCCTTGGTTCCATCAACGGAAGTGCTGTCGCCAATGTAGTTACCACTGGAGCTTTCACCATCCCACTAATGAAAAAAACCGGGTATTCCAATGAGTTCAGCGGCGCTGTAGAATCGAGTGCCTCTGTTGGAGGGCAGCTTCTTCCCCCGATCATGGGTGCAGCAGCCTTCATCATGGCTGAGATGCTCGGAGTCAAATACAGTTCCATCGTCGTAAGTGCAGCAATACCTGCCCTACTCTACTACCTCGGCATCTTGGTACAGGTCCAGCTTCGTGCTTCCAAGCTAAACCTTGAGGGACTTCCCAAGGATCAACTGCCGAAGTTGAAGGATGTGATGCGGGAGCGTGGACATCTCTTGATTCCCATCGCCTTTCTGCTCTACATGCTGCTTTTCAGTGGAGCCACAGTCATTTTCTCCGCCTTCTGGGCAATAGTTGCTACCATCGCGGTCAGTATGGCAAGAAAGACAACCAGGATGACACTTCGCCAGATTCTCGATGCATTCTCTGAAGGTACCAGGGCTGTAGTTTCTGTAGCCGTTGCCTGTGCTGTGGTGGGAATCATCATTGGTGTGGTTAGTCTTACTGGGTTTGGTCTTAATATGGCCAATGCCATCATCCAGCTTGGACAGTCCAACCTGATGTTGACTCTCTTCCTCACCATGATCACCTGTATGATACTCGGTATGGGTCTTCCGTCCATACCAGCTTACCTGATCACCGCTACCATGGCAGCCCCGGCCCTTGTGAAGCTTGGCATCCCCCCATTGGCAGCCCATATGTTCGTCTTCTATTTTGCGATGTTTGCCAACATCACCCCTCCGGTTGCTCTTGCATCATTTGCAGCAGCAGGCTTGAGTGGCGGAGATCCCATGAAGACAGGCATACAATCGGTAAAACTCTCACTGGCTGGCTTTATCGTTCCCTACATGTTCATCTACAACTCAGCACTGCTGCTCATTGATGTAACGCCGCTGGTTGCGCTGCGGGTAGCAATTACCGCCATCTTGGGAGTTCTCTTGATCGGTATGGCAACAGAGGGGTATCTGTTCAAAGACATGGTTTGGCCTGTACGTATTGCGGCCTTCTTTGGAGCCCTGCTCTTAATCTCTGCTAACGTGGTACAGGATATAATCGGTTTCTCTTTGGCGGTTCTAGTTGTACTCTTCCAGTTCTATTGGAAGCACAAGAAACAGATTGCCTAAGATAGGAGTCTCATACGACCTTGCTTCTGAAATGAGGCAAGGTCAATTTTTTCTCCCCCAGAGAGACGGCTTTCTTCGGCTGCAAATGCCATAAAATGGCTTTCCAACGAGGAGGAAAGATCACTGGTACTATGTATATCCAAAGAACGAACACGTGCGATGAAATCAGTAATCAGGTGCTCGTCTCCTCCCCCGTGGCCATCTCTTTTCGTATTGAGCTGATAAGTAATACGCTCCTTGGTCGAGAAAACATCAATGGTAATCTCACCACTCTCCATGTCCCCTTTAAGTTCTGCCTTACTCCCCATTACCCGTATACTCCTATGTGTATCCATGGTAAATCCAGACATGGTAAAGCTTGCGATAACGCCATTGGAGAACCGTGCACTTACACTTTGGTGATCAACCACATTATTGTCACAGTGGTATACACACCTCCCATAGGGACCTTCTTTCAACGCCTTCTCCCGCCCCTCGTAGGAGAGGTCAGTGGTAATGACATTCACAGGCCAGAGAATATTCTCACCCAAGTAGATCTTCTGGGCAGCATAGGGACACTGTTCAAGCACAGGGCAACCATCAGTACATCGTGGAGGAGCTCCCTCGGGTGCATTATCTTGTTTAAAATGGAACAGATCACCATAGCTGGAGAGCGTTTCGCAAGAACTCCCTGCAAGATAGCGAAGAATGTCCATATCGTGACAACTCTTGGCAAGGATCATAGGACTGGATTCTTCTCTCTTCCTCCAGTTTCCTCTCACATAGCTGTGCGAGATATGGATATGGCCTACATTCTCATGCAATTCGATACCGATCAGATCACCGATGGACTTCTCCTCGATGAGTTGTTTGATTTTGGTGAAGAACGGAGTATATCGCAGTACATGTGAGATACTTACCAGGCTTTTGGTATGATTTGCTTTTTCTGCAATCTGGGATAGCTCACCCAAAGAAGGAACAACCGGTTTTTCACAGAGTACTGGATATCCCTCATCAATTGCCTTGAGAAGAGGCTCCAAATGCATTGCATCTTGGGTAGCAATGATAATGACATCAAAATCCTGGTGTGTGGAGGGAAATAAATCCTTCCAGTCGGATACTACAAGAGAAGATGGAATTGCATGCTCCTCTGCAATTGTAGTACGCTTCTGTGAATCAGGTTCTGCAATGGCTGTTATTCGAAGATCTTGTGGTCGGGTTTTTGCGTAGTCGGCATACACATACCGACCCCTACTCCCCCCACCCAACAATGCGGCGCGAATTGGGTTCATGAACTTCTCCAAAAAGATATAGTAAGAAATGCCTTATGACTCCAGGACCCAGGTAGCACTATGTCCCTTATCATCCCCTCTGCATGGTGGGAAGCGCTTACCTTCCTCCATGGTGACCGTCTTGTCGGGATGTTCAAAGCAGTGATAGACTCCAGCAGTCTCACACTGTGACCCGGTTTTGGTAGAAACTTCCTCTTTTGGGGCTTCCTCTTTCTTCTCCTGCTTGGGAGGTACTGGTGAGCTAGCTTTCTGAACAGGCTTTTCTGCTTTTGGTGCACTCTGTACAGGTTTAACCGGTTCTTGCATCTTCGTTGCATCACCTTTCTTTCCAAGTAACAGCCATTGCACAATAATTGCAGCAGCTCCTACCAACAGGACCAAAATAACAGCGACAGTCTTGACCTGTGTGTCCTGCACTGCAAGCAGAATCAACACAACGATAAGTACCATAACCACTAGATAGACGATAGTAGTTTTTTTCAGACGCTCTTTCTCGTAGCTTGTGTTCATAGCTTCTCCTATCTATGTATCGTTGCCCAAGAGGGAACCTTATACGCTGTTTACTACTCCTAGCATACCCCAATCCAAAGCGATTCTCAATCTTTTTCCTGTCTTGTCATGATTTTTGGTGTTACAAGAGAAGAAATTAGCGTGTTATTTGGCCCATAAGCGCCGACTCGACTGCCTTAAGTATCACCACACTGCTGTACGTTGCTCCTGAAATCACATCAACTTGTAGTTGTTGGGAGGAAAGCTTATTCTGGAGGAAATTTTTTGCTTTCTTTTCTTGTATTCTGCAGTAAAGATTTTATACAACAAAGCAGTAACACCATGTCAGAATTGGTTCTTTACAGAGAAGTTATTTCAATGAGCGATCATTGACCATTCCTACACCTGCATAGGAACCAGTACCAGTTTCCCAACATGGTGCTTCCGGGAAAATTCCTGTTGTGCTGCTGCTATCTCTTCCAAGGGAAATACTCCTGCAAGTAGTGGGCGGATCTCGCCCTGTTCGATATAGGAGATAACATCTCTGAATACCGGTTCATCCCAAGCAGTACAGCCAATGAGTCTCAAATCCTTAAGATAAAGTGATCGTAAATCAATGGTTACCTGTGCACCCGCAATAGCACCGGAGGTTACCAAACACCCTCCCCTCTTCAGCAGGTTCAGCATCTCACCAAAGTCTGGACCAGCTACATTATCAACTACGACATCAACAGAATTTGATGGAAGGACTCCACTAGCAAGCTCCTCGTGTGTAAGTATCCTCTCCACAGAGAGAGAAGCAACCTCTCTCTTCTTTCCTTTGCTGGTAACAGCAATCACCCGTGCACCCCGGCGCCCAGCAAGTTGGACAACCGCAGAGCCCACCCCACCAGAAGAACCACGCACCAGTACGATATCATCTTCCTGTACAGAGGCGCGATGCAACATATTCTCTGCGGTACCATAGGCACAGGGAATGGTTCCCAGCTCCTCATCACTCCACTCACAGTCAACAGGAAACACCTCTGGAGTAGGAACTCGTACATACTCAGCAAACGCGCCATCGCAGTCAGAGCCCAGCCATATGGTCTCCAGTGATTCCCAACCAGAGCTCCTCATACAAGGACGAACAAGGACACGCGAGTTTAGCAAGTGTGCATCCTGTCCACTTCCTACAGCTACCACGCGTCCACAACAATCCGTTCCCTGGATGAGAGGAAAAGGAGTCTTCTCCTTCCATACCCCATCCATACTGTTGTCTATTTCCCCTGAGGAGAGTGCAAGGGTTCCTTCCTTTACCTTGGAAGCATACCACCCCAAACGGGTATTGATATCCGTATTGTTGACTCCGGCTGAAAGAACTTTCAGCAAAACCGTACCAGGAAGAAGCTCAGGAACAGGAACATCCTGGTACTGCAATTGCTCATACCCCCCATTGGATTTAGTAACAACCGCTTTCATTGTTCGTGGTATTGTACTCATACTGTCCCCTCCTGATATTGAAACGATTTGCGTCCTCTTAGGATTGATGAGGAAGAAACCGTTGGATGACCTCCTCAAGAAAAATGAAGAACGTGGTTCGCGATTTCTCATAAGCTTGCAAATACTCTGGTTGAGCATGCTGTGCCAAATAGAAAATCTTGTCACATTGGGTGACCAGTTCCGTATTGAATTCCTCTGAAATGATGATCACATCACACCCTTTGTTCTTAGCTGTAGAGTATACATCCTGAAAGGAGTGAAAACGACCGGTTTCTGTCAGTATGACAAGCAGCGTTGTCTCATCCACCATATTCTTGACCGCAATGGGGTCAGAAACAGCCATGGTCGTTATATCGGTACAGTTCCTGAACCGATAGGCGAAGTATTCCGCGCAGAGCAAGGAAGGCCCATAGCCAAAGAGGACCAGTTTTTTATGATCCAGTATCATGGAATGAAGATCGTCCACCAGTTGGGAATCGAAGGTATCGAGGAAAGAACGTATACGCTGTATCTCGTTTGTTGAGGTATATCCGATCACATCCTTCCCACTCAAAAATTCCATGTATTGTTTATAATTATGAAATCCAAGTTTTTTTACAAACTTTGAGATTTTCGATACTGAGCAATTGCATATCTCAGCAGCCTGGGTGATGCGTAAGGTACCATGCGTATCACGTTGGGCAAGCAAGACCTCATGGATGTGTCGCTCCAGGGGATTCAATGTATGTAAGTCAATCGTATTCAAAACAGTGTGTCCTTCTTCTTTTTACAACTATAATCAGTGTAAACACTCATACAAGGAGTGTAAAGGTAAACTGGGCCAATAACCAGTATAAATATGGAAATTTTTCCTTTTATTGTAATTTATTTTCTTATAACTAGAAATTTTTCCATATTCATTGACATTACATACAATGCCCTTTACCCTAAGAACAGAGGGTTCAGATACCTATTTGGACTTGTCGCCTAGACCTTTGGAGGAATATGTGAATAACGAAAAGATTCTTGAACAGTTGAAAACAATGCTGAAACCTACCCAGATCAGCACCAACAGTGAAGATCTCTATGATGCATCTGCAGATAGATATAAGAAATATGCAAAAGCAAGGAACGTACTCGATGTGCCCTCCCCGCTGGCAATCGTCTACCCCGACTCTCCCCAGCAGGTTCGCGACCTGCTTGTGTTCTGCAATACCAATAAGATCAACGTGATCCCCCGTGCAGGAAAAACAGCAACAGAGGGTGGTCTTGAGAACTGGAAGGAACAGACACTCGTCATAGATGCCCTGAACTTGGATAGTATCATCAATATCGATACCTATAACATGCAGGCAACCGTACAGGCGGGAGTTCCCCTGCAAGTACTGGAAGATGCCCTGAGAAAGGAAGGTTTTACCACCGGCCACTCACCACAGTCAAAGCCTGTAGCAAAACTGGGTGGATTGGTCGCAACCCGGAGTATTGGACAGTTTTCCACCCTCTATGGGGCAATCGAGGACATGGTAGTCGGACTTGAGTGCGTATTCCCAGACGGACATATCTCCAGAATTAAGAATGTTCCCCGACGTTCAGGTGGTCCCGATATTCGTCATATTGCCATCGGCAATGAAGGATCACTATGCTACATCACCGAAGTAACGGTAAAGATGTTCAAACTCTATCCTGACAACAACAAATTCTATGGGTATCTCATCAATGATGTCGATACCGGCATCAAGGTGTTGAGGGAAGTCATGGTAAACGGCTTCAGACCCTCTGTTGCCCGTACCTACAGTGAGGAAGATGCTGCACAGCATTTCTACCACTTCCACAAGAACAAGTGCGTACTGCTGTTCATGGCAGAAGGCCCTGAGGGAATTGTAAAAGCTACAGGAGAGGCAATCGAACAGGCTGTCGAGAAATTCAAGGACGGCATCATCGAACAGGTTGACAGTAAACATATTGAAAACTGGTTCAACAACCTCAACTGGTCCCAGCAAGACATAGACGATGAGTATGAAGGGATGAAAGAACATGACAGCCACTCCGGCTTCACCACCGAAATCTCTGCAGACTGGGGTACGATCACAAAGATCTACTACAATGTCATGAAGCGCGTGAAGGAAGAGTATCCACGTTTCCATGATCTGACCATGCTTGGCGGTCACTCTTCCCATAGCTACATCAACGGAACCAACATGTACTTCGTGTACAACTACGATATCCATTGTGCACCAGAGGATGAAATGCGTGTATACCACCACCCAATGCAACGGATCATTGTCGAGGAAACCCTCAAGCTTGGCGGGTCAATGTGTCACCATCATGGAATTGGCAAATTCCGCAATGAATGGACCGAACAGGAGCATGGTTCCGCCTACTATATGCTGGAGAAACTGAAAGAGGCATTTGATCCCAACGGCATCATGAACTTTGGTACCATCTTCCCACAGGAAGAAGGTAAGAAGTACCAATAACCTGGTGTCACTATGAACATCATATGCTTGGTTAAATTCGTCCCAGACATTACAGGGTTCGGTTATGACTATGAGGCCAGTAGCATGGTAAGGAATCACACCAGGATGGTGTTGAACCCGGATGATGTATGCGCGCTCTCCTTTGCCTTCAAGGTAAAGGAGAAGCACCCTGAATCCCATCTCCAAGTGGTCTCGATGGCACCCTCTAATGTGATTCCTCATATGCACGACCTGCTCAGGCTTCCAGTGGACCGGGGTATACTGATCTGTGACCCTCTTTTTGCCGGGAGTGACACTTATGCAACGAGTGAAGTATTGGGCTCGTATCTCAAGAGCCAAGCGTTTGACGTACTCTTGAGCGGAAGTCGGTCGCTCGACGGTGCTACATCTCAGGTTCCTGCTCAGATTGCTGAAATGCTCGACCTTGATCATATGCTCGATGTCAATGAGATAGACATTGATCATACAACCAGCAGTCTTGCAGTATTCTCTGTTGAAGGGGAAAGAGAGACCACCACCTGGTCGATGCAACTCCCTGGTGTGTTAAGCCTCTCCAGGAGCAGTACGTGCAAACTCCCCTATCCCTCCTATGCAGACCTGCAACGAGATGTATCAGACAAACTAACCATACTCACCAACAAGGAACTGGATTTGAACCCTTCCCATGTGGGCTTGGAAGGTTCTTTAACCAAGGTGGTCAACACCTACGAGGCAAAGAGCCGGAAACGGAAGAAAACAGTGGTTGAAGCGGACGACGAGGGGATCGACTTTGTACTCTCCTATCTCAAGGAAAGGGGGTTTGTGTAGCATGAAACGAACCTTGATCCTGCAGGATACGGAAGACCCAAAGAGGAGCGATGCACTTCTTGAGGTAAACCGACGCATCTATGGTGAGAAGAACAGCGAGTCTTGGCTCCTTGCATTCTCATCCGACCAAGAATCGCTGCCTGAGGGTTTTGATACCATCATCCTTGTCAAAGATGAGAAAATCGTCAAGGAAGATGCACGGCATATCTGTGCCATCATCTTCGACCTTCACGAGCACCATTCCTTTGACTCCATTCTCATTCCAGGTACATGGCTAGGAAGAATGGTTGCTCCCCGAGTTGCAAGACGGATGGGGGTTGGCCTTGTTGCTGAGATAAACGATGTCCAAAGACACGGAGAGGACTTGGAATTTGTGCGTACAGCTTATTCAGGAAATGTGCTGGCAGGTATCGTAATGAAGAGTGAGAGGCCAATTATCCTGAGCATCAAGCCAGGCATATTCTCCTGGGAGCTGAAGTCACAGGTGAAAACTGTAGTACAGCACTATGAAGGCGAGATTGCATCGCCCTCCTCACTAATCCCGCTGGAGAGGAGGCAGAGACCCCTTTCCTATGATATCCGAGATAGTGATGTTCTCATCTCAGGTGGTGGTGGTGCCAAGAGGGCATACCCGATGCTGGAAACTCTGGCGAAAAAATTGGGTGGTGAAGTATCTGCAAGCCGAAAACTCGTCGACCAAGGGATTGCCAACCGTAGCATTCAGGTAGGACAATCAGGAAAGATTGTCAGTCCTCGTCTGTATATCGCCATTGGAATCGATGGGGCTATCCAGCATGTGGAAGGATTGCAGAATGTGGAGACGATACTCTCGGTGAATACGAATCCTGACGCACCCATTTGCAGCATATCAGATGTGGTGGTTGTCGGGGATGCAAAGACGTTTATAGAAAAACTATTACAGAAGATTGCTTTACATAACGAGCAAACAACGTTCGATCAGAGTACAACAGACAGAGGAGAGAGCGAATGAATATACCTGACTTCACCATGGATTTCTTTTCCTTGAAAGGGAAAAATGCCGTTGTCACTGGTGGGAACACCGGTCTTGGGCAACCCCTTTCAGTAGCTCTGGCGAAAGCTGGAGCAAATGTCATTGTAGCCAGCATCATGGAAGAAGATGGACAGACAAAACAGTGGGTTGAAGATTGCGGAGTTGCCTATCAGTATATTCACAGCAATATCACTGAAGAGGGTGAATGCAAACGTATAGTCGATACTTGCATCAATACGTGGGGCAGTATAGATATCCTGGTCAATTGTGCAGGTATCAGCATAAACAAGGAGGATGTCACTGAATTCAATCGCAGTGACTGGGACAAGATGATTGCGGTGAATCTAACCGCTGCCTTTGAGATGATACATGAGGTAACACCCCATATGATCAGGCAAAGAAGTGGAAAGATCATCAATATTGCATCCCTGTATGCCTTTCTCGGTGGACGCTGGTCACCAGCATACGCTGCATCAAAACATGGTATCGTTGGTTTGACGAAGGCTATGAGTGATGAGTTGGCAGAATACAATGTCCAGGTCAATGCTATCGCTCCTGGGTATTTTGTAACCAAATTGACTGAGAAAACCCGCAGCGACCAGAAACGTAATGAGGTGATCGTCTCCCACATTCCTGCAAATCGATGGGGAACAGCAACAGACTTGATGGGTTCTTGCATCTATCTCTCCAGCGATGCTTCCAACTATGTGAATGGAACCGTTCTTACCATCGACGGTGGTTTCCTGATACGTTAGTTCTCAGGAAAGAGCAAAGAAAAAAGAAGAGAGTATGAAACAGCAGTACATAGTAGCAATTGACGGAGGCACACAAAGTACCAAGGTGACCATGTTTGACACCCTTGGGGAGGAAATCTGCTCAAATACCGTGCCGCTCAAGGAAATCCATCTCTATGGAGAGGGTAAGGCTGAACATCCTGATGATGATTTGTGGGATAGCCTGCAGCAAGCTTGCAAGGGCATGCTCCAGGCCTTCCAGGGGAACAGGGAAGATATCATTGGAATCGGTTTGGGATCCATCCGTTGCTGCCGTGCCCTCCTTAAGAAGGACGGAAGTCTGGCTTCGCCTGTGCAGAGCTGGATGGATATCCGCCTTTCCTATCCATATGAACATGAAGATGATGAGGTTCGGTATGTTACCACTGCTACCGGGTATCTGACCCATCGACTTACCAGAGAGACAAGGGATACCCGCTCTAACTACGTCGGTCCCTGGCCCATCAATCCAGAGTCCCTTCAATGGTACCCGGATGGTGAGCTCTTCGACTCCTACTCTACTCCACGGGATATGCTCTTCGATTTGGTTGACCCATCTACCATTCTCGGCTCGGTAACTGAACAGGCAAGCAAGGCTACTGGACTTCCTGAGGGAATCCCGGTTGTTTCTACTGCAAATGACAAGGCAGTGGAAGGCCTTGGTGCTGGATTGGCTGATAAAGGAACCGTTCTTGTGTCACTGGGAACCTACATCACCAGTATGATGGTAGGAGACACGTACCAAGAGGATGCAACGTACTATTGGAGCAATCCAGGGGCAGTACCCGGTGAATTCCTCTATGAAAGCAATGGAATTCGCAGGGGAATGGCGACCGTCACCTGGATCAAGGACCTGATGGGAACAGGATTGGTAGAATCAGCCAAGGAGCATAATATGTCTCCAGAAGCGTATCTGAATGTCTTGGGTAAGGACGTAAGCGCTGGTTGTGACGGACTGTACACCATCTTGCATTGGCTTGCCCGGCCCACCCAGCAATGGGAAAGGGGCATCATGATCGGCTTCAATGGCAAGCATAAGGGAAAACACATGTTCCGCTCTGTGCTTGAAGGCATCTCGATGACCATGAAGAACCATGCTCAGGCGATGTGTGATGAGATGGGAGTTGAGATCAAACATCTTATTGTAAGTGGCGGTGGCTCCAATGGGGAACTTTTCATGCAGATCCTCGCAGATGTATTTGGCGTACCTGCCCACAGGAACCAAACCAACGAGTCAGCAAGTATGGGGGCGGCCATCTGCACCGCTCTTGCACTCGGGATATATCCCGACAGGGCATCGGCTATCGAGCATATGGTGAGAGTACGGGACACATTCCTCCCAGATAAGGCAAATGTTGCATTGTATGAAAGAATCAATCGAGAGGTGTATACAAAAATCAGTCCTGCTACAGAAGAGGTATTGCAGGCATCCCATCGTATTTTTCATGATTAATCACCTGTTGGGCTCCAAGCCCCCTCATCATTTTGATACCCAAAGGCCAGTTACTTTGCTATATTCAAATTAGGGAGGGGGTACTGATGAGGATTACCAACTATCGCTCTTTCATGATCCATGCATTGTTCCTTTCGCTTACCATGAGTTTCATAGATGTGAATACCGTCGCCCCAGCCATGCTAAGCGAAACTGGGGCTACTACCTTTCACCTAGGACTCCTGACTGCCATCATGGTGGGATTCGGTAGCTTCATGCAACTGTTGTTTGCTACCTTTATCATGGGATTCAAGCACAAGAAACCGGCCCTTCTTGGGGGAATCTACCTCAGGGTTGCTGCACTTGCAAGCCTTGGCATATTCTTGCGAAACCTTGGATCCCCTGCCACCTGGAAAATATGGCTTATTCTCTTCTTGATCACCGTATTCTCCTTCAGCGGTGCATGGGCAAACATCGCCTACACCGATATTCTTGGAAGCACGATTGAAAAACCTCAACGAAAGAAACTACTCACCCAGAAACAACTGATTACCAGTATTGGATTGATCATCAGTTCAGTTGTGGTAAAGCTTGTACTCTCCTACCTCTCCTACCCCGACAGCTACAGCCTGCTTTTCCTTATGGCAAGTCTGCTTCTTCTCCTGGCAACCAGTGGCTTCTGGATGCTGAAAGAGGGAGAACCTCCCCAGCAAAAAAAACAGACTCTAGGAGAAAGACTGGGTATGTTTGCCCATGCCATCAAGGAAGACCGAAATGTCAGGCTCTATCTGCTTTTGGTGAATACCTCAGGGGTTATCCTCTCTACCCTGCCATTCTTGGTGGTTCTGGCAAATCAACGCTATGGATTGGATGGAGGAAGAACGGGAACCTTCCTGTTGTTCCAGCTTTCCGGTTCCCTTCTTGCAACCATGCTGACCAACCTGTTCAGCAAGGGACAGCGCTATCGCCCGCTTATCTATCTTTTCATCCTTCTCGGTGTCTCCACCCCGATCATTGCTCTCTTGTTGATAGCAACCCCACTACTCTACCCACTTGCTTTCATGATCGGAGGAGCTACCGGTGCTCTCTATCACATACTTACCGTGGGGATTCTTTTGGAAATTTCCAACAATGAGAACCGCCCAATTTATTTTGGAATTGGCGGTGCTGGTGCCTTGATGAATATCCTCTACCCCATGCTTGCTGGTCTCTTGCTCCCCTCCCTAGGGTTTCCACTTATCTTCATACTTACCAGTTGCTATATGCTTTTTGGTATCTACGCCGCCAAACATTTGGATTGTGGCATATTTTCCTGAATCTAGGCCAACAGTTATATTGATCAAAATATAATTTCTTTTTATATTATTGGTATCAAATAGGAGATATTATGAACAAGAAACTAATCCTGACGCTTACACTGCTTTCCTTCTCTGCTCTCTCACTCTTTGCATTCTCCTTCACCCCGTTCGTGGAGACAGAACAAGGAACCATTGGCTTGTTGCACCATACTTTCCAAAACGGGGCAGCAGGAGACGAATTCGATTTCATCAAGCAAGGCGGACAAAACAACCTCTACCCCTTCAGCCGCTACACGGTCGGGGCAAGAATTGAGGATAAACATCGTCTCTGGTTCACCTACCAACCATTGCAGCTTGATACCGCAGTTGATTTTAAAGACAACAATGTAAAGATTGGCGGCCATACTTTCAACGGTCCCATGGAACTGACCTACAGCTTCCCTTTCTACCGAGCCACCTACACCTATGACCTGCTTGGGAAATATGAAGAGGCGTATCTTGGAGTCGGCCTTGCCCTGCAGATCAGGAATGCATCCATCCAGTTCAGGGAGATGTATGATGACGGAACTGATACAGCTGAATACTTTGTGAGTCAGAACGTAGGGCTGGTTCCAGCCCTGGCCATCTACAGTGAGTACCGCTTCCCCTTTGGCTTGACCCTCAGTGCCGATATCGCAGGATCATACGCGAACCTTGCCTATATCAATGGAGCTGACTATGCGTTTGAGGGGTCAATATTGGATGCCTCCCTACGCATGGACTATGCGATAGAGGATGGCTTCTCCCTCTTTGCCAATGCACGCTTCTTCGGAGGGACTGCAGATGGGGAGAGCGAGAATGATGCAAGCAACTGGACAGAGTCCACTGAGGCCTACACCAAGAACAATATTGCAAGCCTGACTTTCTCTACAGGACTTGCCTGGCAGATGCAATAATTTTCATTAAAACAAATAGCAACGCAAGGATTACAAAAATTCTTGCGTTTTTTTTGTGTTCTTGCGGCTTTTTTTGTAGGCAAATGCCATACCGAGCGTATACCATTTGCGTGAAGACTTTTCCAAGGAGCCGACATGAACCCACTTATCATTGTAGATATCTTCAGCATGGTTCCCTTGTTCTTTACTATTTACCTGGCTACACGACATCTCAGTGGGTCAAGGCAGAATAGGTACTATATCCTTGCCTCCTACATTACCCTCGCGTTGCTGGCTGTTGAAGTGCTGGGGTACATCATGGCAGGTCGTACAGCTGCGTATGCCATTATTATCCACTTGCTTTCCAACACGGTCTATTTCATCCTAATTCCAGCAGTTTCACTCATCATCCTCTGGTATCTTGGGTATAGTGAGTATGGAAAGACAATAAAAAGACTTCTCTATACCCCCTTGGCCTTGAACGCTATACTGGCGATTCTCTCGATACAGAACGGTTGGTTTTTCTCTGTGAATACCTCCAACGAGTATATCAGGGGACCCTTCTTCTATGTTACCACCTGTATCTCTTACTCCTACTACATCCTCATCCTTATACAGCTCTTCAGGATGAGGCATACTACCATATTCCCAAGCAAGTTCCTGGTTGCCTTGGTCTATTGCTTGCCCATCATTGCAACAATTATCCAGTTTTTCTACCTAGAGGACTCCTATATCACCAGTTCCATTGCAACGGCACTATTGCTGTACTATCTTATCGTGCAGGAAGCAAAGTTCGATTTCGACCTGCCTACCAAGGCACGAAACCGTATTGCTTTTGAACGGATGCTGGCTATAGCAGAACAAAGAAACCAGGAGCTGGTCTTTATACTCTTTGATATGAACAACCTTAAAGGAGTCAATGATACCTGGGGACACCATGAGGGAGACCACCTGCTCTTATCCTTGGCAGAGTTGCTCAATAAAGCGTTCTCACCTGATGGAAAAGTATTCAGGATTGGTGGTGATGAGTTCTGTGTAATTTTTACCAGAGCCAAGATAGGCAAGAGACAATCCAGGATGGAACAATTTGAAATGAAGCTGCTGGAAGCCAATACCAAGCTTGCCCATCCTATCGATGTTGCATGGGGATATGCAGAGTCAAGCAACGATGAAGGCAAATCAATCCGGGATGCCTTCACCCTTGCTGACAAAGCGATGTACCGCCATAAGGCAGCGCTCAAGGAAAGTGAACTATCCTAGCAACCCCTGTAGGCGCATCTGGAGATAGAGAAATTCCAACTCCCTGAGTGTCCCTAGCACAGTAAAGGCTGCCTGGTACCAGTCCAACTCCCTCTGTAGAAGGGATTGCTTGTCACTTATCGATGCCTCGAATCGTATCTGCTCACTGGAAAGCAATGCTTCTTTTAACCGGTAGTCAGCAAGCTGGACACCCAGATCAGAGAGATACCCAACGATTTCCTGCTCAATTTCCTGTACGGTATCCTCAGCTTCTGCATAGGCGATCTCAAGACCAGCCTTCGCAGAGTCCAGTGCTTCCTGAGCAAGTGACTGTTGCAATGAGGATGATTTCCTGAACAGATCGGTTGCACTGAATGCTATGGAGAAAGTCATCTGAGGGTTGGCATCTGAGAAAAGCTCACCAAAGGATGAAAAGAACGAATTACCATCACTTGGGGAGTAGAAAGGACTCATCTGGAAGCTCAACTGAAGGGCTGGAGCATCCTGCACAGAAAACATCCCAGTTTCGATGGTTGCCTTCTGCATCTCCAACAATGCTTGCTGGTAGGCAGTGTCCTGGGATAGATATCGTGAAAACAGTGCTTCAAGGTCATACCCATTTTCCATGAGGGAAACGGGGTTGAAGTCAGTAACTGATACCTGCGGGGGGAGATCATCTTCCCATACCCGCTTTAAGGTAACCGAAAGAGTATCAAGTTCGCGATTCACTGCTTGGTAAGCACTCAGGCTCTGCTGGTAGGCAAGCTGGCTGCTCTCATACGCCTGGCGGCTGATAAGGCCTTCGTCCAAATCCTCTTTGGCCCTCTTTCTTGCAGTATCGGCCAAGCTGACTCTTGCAGAGAGTATATATCGGTTCTCCAGCAAGCTCTGACGGAGCAAGAGGAGGCGAATATTCTGCAGGATGAGCGCACGCTGCAGTCCATCCTTGGAGTAGATGGCATCAGAGAGAGCAATACGTTGTTTCTCCACCTGCTTGTCCTGGTAGGAGAGGTCAACCAATCCCTCCCCGATCCAAAGTGGTTGGCGAAGGGAGAGGGAAACGGTGGGTGTCTGTGTCCAGGCATCTTTTGTACTGGTCATGCTGTACGAGCTTTTCTGGTTAGCGGAGAGCTGCAAGGTCGCCCCTGTAGAGAGGGTATCAGTGAGGGTTCCCCCTACCTGGAAGGAGTGGCTCTTGGTTCTTACAACAGAAGGAGCAGGAGGAGAAGCTCCAGTCTGCACGGTCATGTCATTGTAGGTATAGGGAGTTGCACTCACTCCCCATGTGGGCCGGCCCTGGGAGAGAGAGAATTCCAGTTGTGCTTCCTGGATGCCAACTACATCTGAGAGCTGCTGCAGCTGCCAGTCATTCTCTTTCAGTTTTGTTTCCAGCTGCTCCAGCAAACTGGAAGTAGTTGGATGTGCCTCCTCTCTCCAGGTATCAAGGAATGCATCAATTGCTTCAGCCTCCAAGGGGAGTTCAGACTCCCCTGCCAAATCCACAGGAGTAAGATCAGGATAGGAGGAGGCAGCAAGGGATGAGAGCGCAGACAGTAAGAGTATCATAATTGGTAGGTATCGTTTCATTAAGCATTCCTCCGGGTGTCTTTGTAAAATGAAGCGTAGAGCAAGGGTAGTACAAACAGCGCGCTCAACGTGGAGAAGATCAAGCCTACCATGATGGTGGAGGCCATTGGTGACCATACAACGGAATATCCCCCTATCCCGATTGCTGTGGGAAGCAGTCCTGCTATGGTGGTAAGACTGGTTAGGAGGATTGGTCGGATACGAGTCCCTGCAGCCTCTACAATCGCCTCAGCTACAGATTTCCCCTCTGCCCGTAGTTCATTGATGAAACTGATCAGGACGATGGCATCGTTTACCGCGATGCCAGCCAAGGCAACTGCTGAGTAGATTACGGTTGTTGAAAGAGGAGTGCCTGAGACAAAGAGGAAAAGCACCACCCCGATAAAGGCAAAAGGAACGCTAAGCAGAATCAGGAATGGTTGGCTGTAGCTGTTGAACTGGGTACCAAGGATCAAGTACATCAGGAATATCCCGAGCACAAAGATACGGAGGATATCGATCAGGAGGTTGGAAAAATCACTGAACTCGCCACCTACCACCAGATCAACCGAGGGGTATCGATTGCGTAGATCGGTATCCCAGAGTTGCACTATCTGGTCATTGACCACATTCTGGTCAACCCCTGTGAGTGCATCTGCGGTTACAGTAATCTCACGCTTTCCTTCCACACGCCTGATGGAACCGATGGAGCTCTCCAATGAGATGGTTGCAACACTGCTCAATGGCACGAGCCTGCCATCATCAGTGGGTATGAGAATCTGCTGGAGATCCTCAAAGCGCTCTGTTCCTCCATTATCAAACTGGACGACCATATCAATCTCTTCATTCTCCAGGAACAACGTTCCAACGTTCTGTCCTTCAAAACGTACACGCAAGTAACTGGCGATGGTAGAAACACCGATTCCCAAACGGGTTGCCTGATCCTGGTCAACATCAATACGGAGGGCGGGATTGCCAGCAATGAAATCGCTCTGGACATTCTCCACATCCTCAATCGAGGAGAGGGTATTGCCCAATACGCCTGCAGCCTCTATGAGAGGTTCATATGCATCACCGGAGAGACGGAAACTGAAATCTGCAGAGGTTGGAGGACCCGTCTGGGCTTTGGTGAAAAGCACCTGCTCTGCCCCACTGATATAGTAGGTCTCCCTCTTCACTTCATCAATGATGGTCTCAATGCTTCTGGTTCTCCCTTCATCCATCTCAGCAAGGTCAACCGTGATGGTTGCCTGGGTGGTACTTTCAGCACCCCCTTCATTACCACCGATATTGGCACTGATGGAGAGAATCTCTCCATCCCCGACCTTATCAAGGAGGACCTTTTCATATGCAGAGACCACATTGTTGGTAGTCCGCAAGGTAGATCCCTGGGGAGTGGTGATCTCAATATTGAAATAACTATAATCCTCTGCACTGAACAGGTCCTGACGCAAACCACCCACCAAGGAGAATATTGCGGCAGTTACCACGAGTATGAGGAGTATGAAACGTCCCTTTCTATCCAGGGCCCATGCAAGCGCCCGTTGATAGGTGTTGATGAAACGCTCAAAGCGTTGTTTGCCTGCTTTCTCCTGCTTGAGTCTCCTGGGGCCCCACTCTGCATAGTGGCTGGGGAGGAAGAAAAGGGCCTCGAAAGTACTTACGATCAAGGCAATGGTGACAGTGAGGGGAATGACCCTGAGGAACTTACCGATGGTCCCTGGAATAATCATAAGGGGGAGGAATGCTGCAACGGTGGTTCCGGTGGCGGCAATGATGGGCCACACCACCTGGTTGACCCCCTTGATCGCGGCCTCATGCCGAGGTACTCCAGCGAGCTGGAGACGGTATGAGTTCTCGACGATTACAATGCCGTGGTCGACGATCAGACCTAATACCAGCACCAAGCCAAAAAGGGTATTGGTGTTGACCGTCTGCCCCAACTGATCGAGCACCAAGAAGGTCAATGCAAAGGTTACCGGGATACCGAGCGCGGTTATGAATGCATTCCTGAAACCAATGAACAGAGAAAGAATGATAACCAGCAATAAAAGACCCATAAGGGCGTTGGAGGAGAGCACAGAGAGACTGCTTGCAATCTGGACTGTGGAATCATTGAACAGCGTCAGGGTTGCCCCTGCCCGAGGTTGGGTATCATCCACAATCTGCCTGACCGCATCAACGATGGCCACAGAATCACCTTTCACCACCTTGGTGATTTTCAAACTGACAGCACTCTCCCCATTGAACCGGCTCAAGGGTGCTTCCTCATCAAACCCATCCATGACCTTTGCAACATCAGAGAGACGGACAAGTCCCTCTCCCTGGTTGGAACGTCTGACAATAACGGATTCAATATCCCTGACTCCCTCTACGGAGCCAAAAGTACGAAGCAGGTATTGGCGACTCTCCGTTGAGAGGCTTCCACTTGGAAGGCGCTGGTTCTCCCCTGAGAGAGAACGAACCACCTCATTGACACTCAATCCCATTGAGGAGAGCAGTGTCGGGTCCAACTTAACCTGGATTTGCCTTTCAGGGAGACCAACAATTTCCACATCTGAAACATCTGGAATGCTGAGAAACCGGTTTTGCAGTTCCTGAGCTTGCTCACGCATGTCCTGGTAGGAAATATTCCCGCTGACAATCACCTCGATGACAGGCAGAAAGTCAGAGGAGGAAAAATCATCCAGCAATGGCTGCAAGGTCCCCTCAGGAAGACTGACCTGGCTGAACCGTGTCTGTGCATCCTGATAAAGAGAACGGAAGAGTGTATCGTCTATGCCATCATCAAACTCAACCCGGACCACACTCAATCCCTCACTGGTGGTTGAGCTGATCTGCTTGAGTCGATCCATCCCGGCAAATGCATTCTCCACGGGAATGGTGACTGAGGATTCCATATCCTGGGCACTCACACCTGGATAAGGGACAATGACATTGACCCAATAGAAAGGTACCTCTGCGAACTGTTCCTGTGGCAAGGTGAGTAGACTGAAAATACCCAGAGCAAGTACGGTGATCATGAGAATATTGACCAAGACCGGTTTTGTTACCGAGAACCTACCGATGGAGAACTGCTTGTCCTGATTATCCATACTGCCCTCCTACTCCAACGAAGTGCTGATGGCACTACCGTCGATCAAACGTGAGAGGCTGCTGACAAGCACTCGCTCCCCTATCAAGGAAACAGAGGCATCCTTGCTTTCAATGGCGGTAAGGTCACCAAACTGGTCAACTACGGTCACTTCCTGCAGACTGGCATTGGAACCGTCAACCACAAAGATGTACTGCCTACCATTCCGATTCACCATTGCACCGTTGGGAACCACCGTATACAAGGGAGCCTCGGTGTTGAAGATGGTTACATCCGCGGTAATTCCTGCTTTCAACATATCTGGTCTTGGATTCTCAAAATCCACATAGACCACCCAGCTACCGGTTCTGCTGTCAGATGAAGCACTGATGGCGCTTACCCTGCCCTCAGCAACAATGGTTTCGGTTGGGGTGCGTATGGTGATCTCTGCCGGTGCTCCTTCCTTGATAAGAAAAAGCTGAGCTTGACCAATAGCGAGCGTAACCCTCAGATGATCGAGATCCACGATTCGGGCAATCTGGGAACCAGCTTGCAACAGGTCCCCTTCCACCAGCTTGGTTATCTCAGCAACACTTCCGGATATTGGTGTCGTTATCCTGGAGTTGGCTACATTATTCTTTGCCTGTTCAAGTTGGGCTGAAAGCCCATCCAAACTGGATTTCCCTTGGTTGAGTTGGGAGAGGGAGATTGCCCCGCTGGCAAACAGTTTCTCATTCACAGCCTGTTGCTTCACTGCATTCTCGTATTGCGATTCCAACTGGCTGAGGGTAAGTTTGGCAATGGTGTCATCAATGGTAAGCAGGGTGTCTCCCCCTTTCAGGGTACTTCCCAAGTCAACTGATATCTCTTGGATTTCTCCACTCAGCCGAGATTTGATACTCACTTCCCTCTGGCCCTGTACCGTACCACTGCCAATTACACGATCCCGCAGTGCTCGCTCTTCGATTGCAACAGAGGAAGAGACAACCTGGGTATAATCGGTGGCAGCACTCACTGCTTCCAATGGTTCATTCACTTCTTGTTCTTGATCTGCTTTGCTGCAAGAGAGCAAGCTCGCTACAATAGTAAGAGAGATCAGGGAAAATATCAGTGTTCTCTGTGCCTTGCGCATGGTCTACCTCATTAAAATTATCATAGGAATATGTATCAAATAATAGTCTATTTCTTGTTTAACTGACAAGTGTTTTGCACAATATATTTTTCATAATTCGAATTATGGGCATTGCTTGCGGTTTATGAAGGATTCCTGTATACTTCAGAATATATATCAACATATCACCTGATTTGATACTCAGTATCTGTCCTATACGTAGGACCATAAACGGTGGTCCCGGGCGAATGAACGCCATGATTGATAGCAACAATTACTGTATATGTGCAATAAAAAACAAGAACTACTGTTACTACGGGTGACTACCATCGTTTGCCTCGGATTCGGCATACTCGGTTTGGTGGTCTCCATTGTCGCCAACTCAAACTCAATGCTTCTCGATGGACTCTATTCCCTGATCCAAAGCATGTTCATCATCGGCTCAGGAAGGGTGGTAACCCTCCTTTTCAAGGAAGACGATGACCGATTCCCCTTTGGTTATGGAGCCTTTGAACCATTTTTCCTGGTCTTGAGGAGCCTGGTCCTGCTTACCATGGTCGTAACCATTGGAACCATGGCTGGTATTGCCATGACCCGTGGTGGTTATGCCATTACCTTTTCAATTGCCTTTCCTGTCTCGATATTTTCCTTGGTTGTCTGTTTTGTTGTTTGGCTTGCCCTTGCAAACAAGGCCAAAAAACTGAGCAGCCCGACCCTCCGCTCGGAGAGCAAGGCATGGTTGCTGGACACCCTTCTCTCCCTTGCCTCAGTGCTTGCAATAGGAATGGTTGGCTTGATCAAGCAGACACGTTTTGCATTCTTGAGCAACTACATTGACCCGGCACTTACCGTGCTTTTCCTGGCTTTCCTCAGTCCAGTGCTTATCAAGGACCTGGTTATCTACAGCAGGGAACTCTTGGGGGCAGCTCCTACCATCTCGGTACAGGCAACACTGGAGAAAATCACCAACCGCTTCGTGAAAAAATATGCCTTCCGAAAGGCAGAGGTCTATGCATTGAAGCGGGGACGTTCCTTGATGGTTGTCATCTATGTCTACCTCTCTGAGGAGCGACCGGTAAAGCAGCTTGATGCAATCCGCCTGGAGATGATCAAGGCGATGTACTCCTATTCAAACTTCTGTGACACCGATATCGTATTTACACTCGATGACAGGTGGGTGGACTATCAGACACCATTTGCCATTGCAGGCCAGAAAGCCTGATCAGAGAGGCAGCCACCTCAGCACACGTTTCAGTGCCTTGTCCCAGAACTTCCAGGTATGCCCTCCCGGGTGCTGGTCATAGATAACGTCATGGGTCTCTTGCAATGTCTCAACAAATCGCAGGTTATCCTGCAACAGGGCATCCTCATCACCACAGGTCACATAGAATGACGGCTTGGGAGAGAGTTCCTTTCGAGACAATGCCATCAGGTCATGTTCACTGTCTTTAACTTCATAGGAGCCAAAGGTATTCTCCCACTCATGTGGGAAAATCTTTACTGAGTCCCCAAGCGTATTGGCCAGCGCCACCAGGTCCAAGGCACCGCTCATGCTTGCAGCCCTGCTGTATAGGTCGGGACGCGTGAGAGCGGCCTTGAATGCCCCATATCCTCCCATCGACAGTCCTGCGATAAAGGTATCCTCGCGTTTGGTACTGACGGTAAAAACAGAGGAGAGGAACCGAGGAAGTTCTTCACTCAGGAAGGTAAAATAGGGGTAGCCACGTTCCTGGTCGGTGTAGAAGCTTCTTCCAACCGATGGCATCACAACCACCAAGGGAAGATTTCTCACATACCGTTCAATTGCCGAATTTCGCACATAACTCTGTTCATTCTGCTTTATCCCATGCAGCAGGTAGAGCACTTTATAGGGACCGCCAGGAATATCAGGTGAGCGGTCACATCGCTGGGGATAGATGACCGTGAGAGAAACATCCAGCTGGAGGGTATCAGAAAAAAGGGAGATATCGAGTAATGCCATAAACGCTCCTTCTTGGGAGGTACTCTACCCCAATTGAGGAAATGTTTCCATTCAATTTCTTTTGTAATCTTTCCTCTTCTCCTTTGTTATCATTATGGATACACTGAGTCTGTTTGGAGGGGTTCAATGAGGCTGCGCTCTCGCCTAGTACAGTTTGTAGTCATCTTTTTGCTTTTGGGTACCATTGCACTGGTATCCAGTTGTGGTGTCTACAGCAAGACCCCTGCCATAAACCCTGATGAAGAACACTGGGAAGGGCCTCTCCTTGATGGGACGGAAATGGAAGATGTCCAGATTACCATCAAACCCCAACAGAAAGCCATTGTCATCAATCTAGAAGATCTGGATGTGGATCCCGCGGTACTGATGCAATATCTTCGCGCAAAAGAGTCACAATACCAGTCCTTTTCTGTGGAGGCTTCCGATTCGTATGTCCTGGTGATCAGGAAGCAGGATCTTGAACCTGATTCAGAGTGATGATTCTATCTGGATAGCAAGCAACACCCACCTTTCATCTTCACTACGATTCCAGACCATGGTACCCCACTGGTAGTCTGGCTCATGTACACAGAACGGAACCTCATACAAGTCTGATCGAACCACTGCCCTACCTACCTGCACTTGCTTTGCTGGCAACAGAGAAGCCAACTGTTGGTCATAGGTATTGGTGAATGCCTTTCTCAGCACCTCACTGACATACTCCTCAAGCCATCCTGGCCCATAGGAGTTCATCAATGCTTGCCTGGTAATTGCTTCTGCACTACCTTCCTCGCCACTGACAATCTGTCCAATCGAAGCATCGCTAGGAAGCTGCGCTCCATACGCCTCAGGAAACGGCAAGGTTTCATTTGCAAAAAGGGGAACCACACAGAACATTACTATGATCAGGAGAGAAATGCATTCTTTCATACTTTTTATATGATGCATTTCTTTTACAATGTCAAAGGATTTTCTTTTTTCTGGACTTTTTGGACATCTATGATAAGGTGTAACAAGTTTGCAATCAAAACAGAAAAAAGGAGACTCACAACATGAAGATGGGAAAAGTTCCAATTCTCGAGACGATCAACAAGATTCCTGGTGGATTGATGGTAGTACCTTTGGTACTCGGTGTATTGACCAATACATTCTTTCCTGAAGCATTGATGATCGGTAGTTTTACCACAGCATTCTTCAAGTCAGGCGCACTTACCTTGATCGCATTGCTCTTTTTCTGCAGTGGAGCACAGATTCAGTTCAGAACTGCTGGTATGTCACTCTATAAAGGAGTGGTCCTCAATTTCAGCAAGGTTCTCTTCGGTGTAAGTTTCGGCGTTATCTTCGCAAAACTTGCTGGTCCTGAAGCTGCATTCCTCGGTGTCACACCGCTCGCCATGATCAGTGCCATGTCCAACAGTAATGGTGGACTCTACACAGCACTTGCTTCCAAGTATGGTGATGAGTCCGATGTTGGTGCAATCGCCGTCATCTCCTCCAATGATGGACCTTTCTTCGAAATGGCTTTCATGGGTGTTGCCGGAGTTGCAAACATTCCTCTCATGAGTCTTGTAGCAGTCATTGTTCCCATCATCGTTGGTATGATTCTTGGTAACCTTGATGAGAGAATCAGGGAGTTCCTCAAGCCCGGTATGTTTATTGCAATCTTCACCTTCGCCTTCCCTCTCGGTGCGGGACTGAGTCTTCAGACGATCATCGAAGCCGGTCTTCCTGGTATCGTCCTTGGTCTGATGACCCTTATCATCACCGGTGTTCCTTCCTACTTCATCTTCAAGTGGTTGGTTCCCAAGAAGTCAAGAAGAACTGCTGCCGTCGGTGCTGCTGTCGGTACCTCTGCCGGTAACTCAATTGCCACCCCGGCTGCCATTGCATTGGTAGACCCAGCTTGGGCCCCATTTGCAGACAAGGCAACCGTTCAGGTAGCTGCTTCTATCATCGTTACTGCCTTGCTGGTTCCATTCCTGGTCGATTTCTTCTACAGGTGGGATTTGAAGCGGGGACTTGTAAACGAGCATCCTACCACAAGCGCTGAACCTGCGGTTGACGCAAAAGGCCAACAGTTATAAGCTGAGTGTGCACGTTTTGTATACAATTATCAAGAAAGACGGGCAAACGCTCGTCTTTCTTTGCTAAAGGAGTCAACCATGCTGGTACATAACCCAATAGACAGCCAAGGAAAGAAACTAGAACTTCCCGAACATACCACAGTGTATGCAATGAAGGCACCAAAGGCACTCAGTGACCCAAAACAGGCGGTTTCTGAGGCACTGGCCAATCCCATTGCATCTGACAGTTTCCAGAGTATTGCCAAAGCCAAGCTTGATGCAAACCCACAGGCAAAGGCGGTAATTGTCATCTCTGACAATACCCGGCCCGTCCCCTACAAAGGAGAGGGAAATATCTTGGTACCCCTGCTCGAGGTACTGCTTGAAACCGGTTATAAGAGGGAGAATCTTACAGTACTCATTGCTACAGGTACCCACCGCCCGATGACCGATGATGAGATTGAGCGCATTATCGATCCCTGGGTATTCGAGCATGGGATTTCCATTATCAACCACGATTGCAAAGAGGATGACAACCTCACCTACCTCGGAAAGACTGATCGTGGAAGTGAAGTAAAGATCAACAGCCTCTATGTAGAAGCTGACCTGAAGATCCTCACTGGATTGGTCGAAAGCCACTTCATGGCAGGTGTCAGTGGGGGACGAAAGTCTGTATGCCCTGGTCTGATCAGTGAACATGGCACCTTCCTCTTCCACGGTGCGGACCTCATGGGTCATAAGAACAGCTGCGACTTGCTCCTCGATGGCAATCCAGTTCATGAGGAATCCCTCGCTTTTGCGAAGATGGCTGGGGTTGATTTTATCATCAATGTTACCCTGGACCATGCTTTCAATATCACCGGGGTATTTGCTGGTGACCTGGAGGCAGCCCATCAGGAAGCCTTTGAGATGGTCAAGGGATATGCAAAGATACCCATCAGGGAAGAGGCCGATATCGTCATTACCCATGGTGGGTTTGTCGGTATCAACCACTATCAGAGTGCGAAGGCAGCCTTTGCTGCAATCGGCGCAATGAAGAAGGATGGATACCTGATCAGCATCTCCAACTTCACAGACAAGAAAGATGTCGTGGGTTCGGTGATGTACAAGACTGTACTCAGCATCCTGGCGCTTACCAGCGCAGAGGAACTGGTAACCCTCCTGCACAGCAAGGATTGGCCGTTCATGCCAGACCAGTGGCAGGTACAGAAGTGGGCTTCGGTATTCGAGAAGATTCCTTTGGACCACTACTATTATTATGCTCCTCAGATTGTAGGAGAGAACAACAGCGGCCTTCCAGGAATTGATGCCTCCTTACTTACCCAGAGCACTGACTACAGCGAAGTGATCAAGAGAGTCATTGAGCAGATTGAGAAGAGAGAGCAAAGAAAGGACCTCAAGGTTCTCTATCTAAGCGATGGCCCTTATGCCATCCCCTACGTGGAGTAATGTTCGAGACAGTTGTTGGATTGTAAGAGAAAGAGGAGGCGTTGCCTCCTCTTTCCTTGCTTCTAGAGCCTCTCCCCGATCTCAATTGCCTCGAGCAGGCTTCTCTCACTTGCAATCAGCTTTCCGGCAATATCGAACGCGGTACCGTGGTCAACAGAGGTTCTGATGACGTCCAAACCAACGGTAATGTTCACCCCGTTCTCGAAACTGAGCATCTTCAGGGGGATATGCCCTTGATCGTGATACATGGCCACCACGATATCCCAGGAACCCTGTAATGCTTTCAGGAAAACCGTATCAGGAGGGATTGGACCACTGACTTGCAGACCTTCAGCTTTTGCTTCCTGGATTGCTGGAATGATTTCCTTGATCTCCTCATCACCAAAAATGCCATTCTCCCCTGCGTGTGGATTCAATCCAGCAACGGCAATCCTTGGATTGTCATAGCCAATCTTTGTCAGTGTCTCATGGGCCAGATGAATGACTTCAAGTACTCTTTTTTTCTTGCAAAGGTCACAGGCATTCCGCAAGGAAACATGGGTTGAGACGTGGATTACCTTCAGTTTCTCGCTGTATAGCAGCATTGCATACCGCTCCCCTTTGGTGAACGCACCGAAGATCTCGGTATGACCGGCGTAGGGAAAACCAGCCAGGTGGAGCGCTTCCTTGTTGAGCGGAGCGGTAACCACTGAGGAGATATCCTTTCGTAAGGCAAATTCGATCGCCGATCGTACACTTTCAAAGGCGATGGTACCACCAAGGGAGGTTACTACCCCAACCTCAATCTGGGAGATGTCTACCGGATGTGGATCATATATATTGATCGCAGAGTCATCCCAATCATCCATCTTCTTGATTGAGTTGAACCTCATCTCATACCCAAGCAGCGAGTTGTAATACTCCAACAGCGAACGGGTCCCAAACAGGAGAGCACTCCTCTGGTACTCCTTCCTTGCATGCAATGCCTTGAGGGTGATCTCAGGACCAATGCCACAGGGATCTCCAAGTGTAATTCCAAATTTTTTATCTTTCATCACGTTCTCCTTCTACCGTTCTTGCAAAACCCGCAAGCTATGCGCAATTGCTTGATCATTTCCGAAAGCACCCGCTTTTGTGACAATTCTCATTGATGCATACCCTCCACTGGGTACTTCAAGGAGGGGGATACCTCCCTGTACTTCCCTGATTATTTCCACCTCATGAATTCCCAGAGCCTCCAAAAGGCCGAAGGCGGTGTCCCCACCAGTGAGGAACAAGCCAGAGATCTCACACTGCTCTACCAAGGCCTTTCCCAGAAGGCTGAAGGAGTCCCTTATTGTTGCTGCAACCGCATCAGAGGAAAGTCCGCGTTGTGCACCTTCCTCCAAGGAACGACTGAATGCAGATTCATCAAGGACTGAGGAAACCACGACAAGGGCTGGCTTGCTTTGGGAGATGGCTTCCCTGACCCGTTTGATGATCGGATAAGGGTCTACTTCCCCAAGGAGAGACTCCACCTCAACAACTTCGGTAAAAATCCCATGTTCCTTGGCATACCTTACTTGGTTGCGAGTTACTTCGCTGAGACTTGCAACCATACCCAGTACTCCACGGGAAGGATATTGCACATTACAGAGCGCATCAGCCAAACCAGCACTTCCCACATACAGGACTTTCTCTTCTCGTTTTCTTGCCAGCCTGACAAGGCGGAAAAGGTCGTCCTGTGTGCGGGCATCACATACAAGCATCGTCTTCCCCTCCAGAGCAGGGAACGCAGCACCCGCCTCTTGGTGAACTACGGTATATAGACTCTGCCCTTTGGAGAAGAGCTTGAGTAGATTATCTTCTTCTACCGGCTTTCGGGGATCCTTGCCATGTTCTGTCTCCAGTAAAGGTTTGCCATGGACCAACAATCTTCCGCCCTCCACCGTTCTTCCCTGATCAGGAAATGCAGGAGATACTATGACCAACTCTGCAGCACAGAATGCAGCAACCTCCATGACCTCAGCACAGAGATTTCCCCGAAGCGTGGAATCAATTTTTTTCATGACAATGGAAAAGGATTCAGCATCCACCCCTTCCAGGGTTGAGCGAACCAGAACTGAGGCTTCCTTTTCATCTATGTTCCGGGATTCTGTGTCCAACACAAGTGCCTCGATGGGTTTTTCATTCCGGGTGTATTTCCCAATCGTTACATGGGTAGAGAGCCCCTTCCGTCTTAGTTGCAGTCCACTGTCATTTGCTCCAGTGAAATCATCAGCGACTATCAGGTATTGATGCATGTACATTCCTCCCTTTTTGTCAGTGTACCCGATGAATAGTCCATCGCTCTACCATAATCTTGTACTTTACATCAAGGCAAACACTGCTTTACACTCTCGATATGCAATACCGCAATACACAGTTGCTCGCGTCTCTTTACCGCCAAAGCGAAACAACAATTCGAGACCCTTTATGGAAGGACATCAAGCTCTCCAGGGCCTTCAAGTCCATCCTATTGACCCCCACTGTACAGAAACTTGGGAGGATCAAGCAACTCGGCCCTACCTTCCACCTCTATCCAGGGGCTGTGCATACCCGTCTTGACCATAGCCTGGGCGTCTATCACATCGGTTTTTCAATCCTCCAGAGCCTCTTCGGCCAGAATAAAGAGCTGCCTATAACCGAAGAGGGGGCGCTTACCTTTCTCTGTGCATGCCTACTGCATGACATTGGGCATTTCCCATTCGCCCACTCTCTGAAAGAACTCCCACTCACCAGCCATGAAGCAATTGCCTGTACGATGATACGTGAGGATGCAGCCCTGCATAAAGCCATTGAGATGGCTGGGCTGGATGCGGAGCGTGTTGGATCAATCATAGATGAGCACCAAGAGACCTCAGATGAAGAGATTCTCCTCTATCGCAGTATTCTCTCTGGAACACTCGACCCAGACAAGCTCGATTACCTAAACCGTGATGCCTTCTTCTGTGGGGTACCCTATGGTACCCAGGATGTATCCTACATTGTTGACAGACTGGTTGTTGCCGGGGGCAGGATGGCATTGCAGGAGGAAGCACTGGGATCGGTGGAGCACCTCTTGTTCAGCAAGTACCTGATGTACCGAAACGTATATTGGCATACCACGACCCGAAGTGCGACTGCTATGATCAAGAAGGCAGTATTGGCATCCTTGTCTGATGGATCACTGCAGACAGAAGATCTTTATGGATTGGATGATGAACAGTTCTTTTCGCTTCCACAGCTGAAACAGTTCACCTACAGCAATCTCTTCTCCTTGGTGCGTGACAACCAGCTGTATACGGCGACATTCGAGAAACCCTATGAAGAAGAGGGTGTATTGGAGACAAAGAACAAGGATCTCTTCTCACGTCTCTCCTTCGAGGAACATATAGCGAACAAGCTTGGATGTGATCCAAGTGAGGTTATCGTAGATATTCCAGAGCCGATCAGCTTTGAGGCAGACCTACCCATTCTCCATGAGAACGGTTCCGTCAGCACATTTGGTGAGGTTGATTACCTTTTTTCCTATGATATTGGTAGGGTCTTTACAAAAAGCCTGAGAAAATTCAGAATCTTCACACCACACACTATCTCTCCAGAAGCACTTGGAAGAGCATTGGAGTTCTGATTACATGGAAAAATTATCCTATAGAACACTCCTGGAGGGGAATATCCCCCCCTGGGTTATGCGTTTTATCAAGCATACCGGAAAAGCCATAAACACCTACTCGATGATTCGCGAGAATGATACCGTTCTGCTCTCCGCCAGCGGAGGCAAGGACAGTCTTGCCCTTGCCCTTGCCCTCTCCATCAGGAGAAAGTGGCTTCCCATCAATTATGAACTCAAGGCTCTTATGATCAACTGGATCGAACACCCGATTCCAGAAGAGTATCGAGCCTTGCTTACCACCTTTTTTACCGACCTTGGGTATGATTTCAAGATTGTTGATGAACATCAATTCCCAGAATCATTCAAAGGTGAGTTCAACTGCTATCTCTGTTCCAGAAACAGAAGAAGAATCCTTTTTACCCGATGTGAGGAAGAGGGCATGAATCTGGTCGCCATGGGACACCACCTGGATGATCTGGCGGAAACCAGCCTGATGAATCTCTGCCTTAGGGGTCGCTTCTCTACGATGCAGCCGGTACAACCCTTCTTTGATGGAAAAATCAATGTAATTCGTCCCATGATAGAGATTCACGAGTCAGTTACCAAGAGACTGGCAGAAGCGTATGACCTTCCTGTGGTTAAACCCGTGTGCCCCTATGACCAGACGAATATCCGTTCCCGCATCAAGCCTATTGTCAAGGAGTTGTCACACCTGGACAAACTCAGCAGGGAGCATATTTACAAAGCACACCACTACGAGCCAAGAATGTAACTTGGTCGCGCCCAGCCTGTTTACAACCATGACAGGTTTGTGTGATGATTGTAGAGAGGGAGGAGGGATGCAAAGGATGCATTATCGTGCCTGCTTGCTCTTCTTTTTGGTGCTGCTGACCGTCTTCCTGCCACTTTCCGCTGAGGATATGGATTCTTCCTCCGAGCAAGTGCAACTAATGGACGACACAACGGTATCTGAGGAGCCAAGCCCACAATCTGAGGAGAGTCCAAGCAATCCAGAAGGATCGCTTGAACCAGACACGTCCCCAGACCTCGATCAACCCTCCCCTGATAGTACACTGACTGAAACCCCCTACCTGCCAAGCACCTCTGACAGTCTATTGGAAGGTATGGCCTCCTCAGATGGTTCCTTCAGCATTGCTTATAAACCGGATTTCGCCCTTGGGAACCTATCATTCCAACTTGACTTGAAAATCCAGGGAAAGGCAACGTTTGACCCATTCGGCCTCATGCTCGATTTCTCCCCGTGGGAGTTGCCTGAGAGGGAAGTGGATGAAATCTTTGAGGATTATGCGCTTAGGGTGGCAAAGCACTACGGTTCATTCATCCGCTCAATCCAGTGGGGACAGCGATATGATTCCCTGTATATCCGTTACGGGAAGCTGATGGGAATAACCCTAGGTGATGGTGCGTTGTTGAACAGCTATTTCGACTATAGTGTAGGATACCGTGAGAGTCAGCCCGGACTTGATATCATGCTAGATGGAAACCTGCTGGGTATACCCAACGCTGGTTTTGAATTTGTTACCAATGACTTGTATGAACCCACATTGCGTGCATGGAGAATTTATGCACGCCCATTGTATGAGTATCCTCACCTCTCCTTGTTCTCAGATCTTGAGGTAGGGCTCTCTCATGCAAGCAGTCCAAGACAGGGAGAGGACGAAGAACCTTTTGGCAGGGAAATGATTTCCCTCGATTTTTCCCTCCCGATATATGAACGCGATTTCCTGAATCTTCATGTATTTAGCGATGTCTTGCTTCAGCTTCCCGACGTACAGAACAAACAGTTTGGCTCAGCACTTCGCTACGGGCTCTGGGGACATACGAGAAGCTTCTTTGTGTTCAATACCAGCTTGACCATTCCTACGTTTGGGAGCTATTACACCAACTACTACTCTTCAGATTTCGAGACGAGAGAGAGTGACGAGACCGAGAAACTCCGTCTTGAGCTTGGTACCCTGCATTTTGACGGCACACTGGGATTGAATTTTACTCGCCAAGGTCTCTACCTGAGTGCACACATGGAGAGCAATCTGACAGATAATGACTTCCACGACTATAGTTTTATTGCAAATGCAAGGATCGATAAACCCTTTATGTATATCGTTTCACTGGACTTGCAATATGAAAAGCTTTATCCTACAAGTACAGGGGAGGGTTTCTTTGAGGGCTTGAAAACACTGCGTAATGTGGTGCTTTCCTCCACAACAGTCATCAAGGTAAAGCCTTATTCATTTGATATCGGACTACGTGCACACTTTGATGAAAATGCTGAACCTACATACTCGCTGGACACGCTTGTGAAGATATCAATCCTGTAATGTCATGATGGGAGTTTCTATGAAACGATTGGTGAAATATATTGTTCTGCTTCTGCTGATCCTTATAGGTGGTACTACCCTCTTTGCAGAGGATGAGGTATTCATCGGTGATGGTGACATCGCCGCCCTGCATGTCTACGACAGCCAGGGAAATCGACTTGATGCAACCAGTGAACAAGCGCAAAACATTGCAGAAGGTTGGATTATCCATAATCCTGATACACCCATTCTTCTCGTGACCCCCCGGGGCACCATCAATGTGTTCGAAGATTCACTATTGGTTACCGGTGACCTGGCTGGCAACAATCCCGACCTCTATTTGGTCAGCGGTAAAGCAACCTTCAATACCTACGACATGGAAGATGGATTTCTCACGGTCACTACTCCTGTTTCACGTTTCACCCTGCACGGAGATGGGGAAATGCTGGTCATCACCACAGAAGATGAAGAGAGTGTCACCACCTTCACCGGCAGAGTCGAGTCCTACAATGCCCTTACTGGGGCAAAACGGGAAGTCAATACATTTGAAAAGCTTTTCATGCAGGAAAGAATGGCTCGACTGAAGTTTATCGAGACAGGATACTATCTTACCTATGCAACCTATCCTGACATGATGCTGGCAAAACAGATCATGCAGGAGCTCAGTGATAAGATCACTGCCCCCACCACCCCACGTGCTCCTATGGCCAACGTGGAAAAAATTGCGCTCACCCCTCCGCCTGTGGAAGGTGTGTCGATTACGGCTT
The DNA here is from genome assembly GCF_963677075.1 of uncultured Sphaerochaeta sp. Lineage (NCBI taxonomy): Bacteria > Pseudomonadati > Spirochaetota > Spirochaetia > Spirochaetales > Sphaerochaetaceae > Sphaerochaeta > uncultured Sphaerochaeta sp. Next base: position 2,580,247 of record NZ_OY781873.1, read on the forward strand.
TGGCTGACAAGCCTTCCAGTATTGCTGTTGCCAAAACTTCAGAATTCATCCCACAACGCTTGCAAAGCCTGCAGGTTGAAGTGGAACCGGTCAAGATACCAGAGCGAGTAAGCCAGTTCAGCAATATCATCCTTCCCCCTCCCAAGGACAGGATCAAGATCACCATCCGCCCCATGACACCAGGAATTCCCACCTTTTCCAACGTATCTCAAACCGTACAGGTTCCCCCATCCCCTTCCTCACTCCAAGCAGCGGTTGAAGCAGAGGAAATTGTGGTGGTAACAGAGACCAAGGATGAGGAGCCTGTCACCATCGAGATACCGCTCGTAGAGGAAGTGGTAGATGTTGAGACAGTCGAAGAAATTGAAGTACCAGAGACCGAGGCTACCACTGTTGCTGATGAGGAAGAAGCTGTGGTGGAGCCAGTAGAGGAAGAAATCACCCTTGCCTCTCCATCAGAGGCTACCCGGCCAACCTTGGCATTTTCTGCAGAAGAAGCGAGAGTAACGGGATCCTTTGGGGTGGAGTTCGGTTATCGCTTTACCTTTGATGGAAGCAATGCAGATTCCTTGCACCATCAATTATTCCTCAAGCCCTACTTCGAGAAAGGCTTGTTCAGCATCAGATTGCAGGGCAATATCGAGACTGAGGATTTCTCCACATATACCAATACGGCATATCCTGTTCCCACTTCCCGCCTGGAGATGGCAGCCTATGCATTCTCATTCATTGACAAGTTGAGGATCGGTTACAGCAGCAGTACCTTCTATTTGACGCTGGATCGAAAATTCCCGATAACCACGGAATTGACCAGTTTGTATGCACCGTCACTCATATCTGACCAGAATCTGGCAGTTTTGAACCAACTTAGCTTGGGTCCGGTTACCCTGGTAACCACATTCGATGATCTCTACTTTGGTTCACTTTCCGATAATGAGCGTCAGTTTGGTTCATCCTTGCTCCGATTTACTCCAAAAAGTGGCTATCGCATGTCCGTAGCACTTGGCGGCCTTGCTGTGATTGACAACAGTCCTACCTGGAGCATCAATACCTATCCATTCCTTGGCCTTGGGTTTCCCGTGGTTGACTCAAGAACCACTGAGTTCAAGTTCCTCTTGCATGCAAGCGGATACCTACCTGCCTACCCTACCTTGGATACCGACTCCTTCATAGATACCTCTGTTGGCTCGATATTCCCCAATTACCTTGTCGGAACAGGATTCTCGCTGAAGAAGAATCAGTTCTTCTCGAAAATACTGGTCTCGCTCACCAAGGGTGAGAACCACCCCCTCATCGCCAATGAGTTTGCTTCATTCCTCGACACGAGTTATTCAGCAGCAGTTGAGGTATTGGGTGATGTACGAATACAGGGGAAGGTCTGGCAAGCCAGACTGTTGTTCAACCTCCCGTTCAGTTCCAGCTTTGCTTTTGCCAATCTTACTTCTCCTGTTTCCGCTGCCCATCAAGCAGACTATAGTCAGTTCTCACTCTCCTATACCAAAGAACGGCTTCAGGTCGGTCTTGGGTTTGCACAGCTGGGTATCATAAGCAACCTTTCTGAGGTATTTGCAGGAAATGAAGATGCTCTCTCCTTGCTGAGGAGCCCTTACAGCACAAGTTTCCTCTCTCTTCAGTATGCCTTCGATCCATTCACACTGCAGCTGAAAGCCCAATACCCTGCCCAGGTAACAAGCTACACAAATCCAGTGGTCAGCGCACGAGTTTCACTGAATCTAGATAAACAGTTCTAGAGAGAGGTTTTGCCCTTTTATCCCTTCTATGGTAGAGTCATGCTATGAGAATACAAAAGCTCGATCCGCTTGTAGCGCAGCGTATTGCTGCAGGCGAGGTTATTGATAGACCAGCCTCAGTCATTCGTGAATTGCTCGACAATGCACTGGATGCAGGGGCCAAGCAACTGGTAGCCAGTGTCACCGATGGGGGCCTTGAGTCGATCAAATTGATCGATGATGGAGAGGGCATTGCAAAGGATGACCTACCTTTGCTCTGTGAGAGCCATGCCACCAGCAAGGTTCATGATCTTGAAGATCTGTATCATATCAAGAGCATGGGTTTCCGAGGAGAAGCATTATACAGCATTGCCGCAGTATCCACCGTCACTATTGCCAGCAGCTACCAAGGACAGGATGCTTTTCAGATTACCGTGGATAATGGAATAAAAGGTGAGGTACAACCCGGTGGACCCAGAGAAGGAACAACGGTAAGTGTTGAGGGCTTGTTCAAGGAACTTCCTGCCAGGCGTCAGTTTCTGAAAAGACCTTCAACAGAAGCAACCATGTGCCGCTACGTCCTACAGGAGAAGGCTCTTGCCTTTCCCGAACGATCATTTCGGTTCATCACTGATGGAAAGGTCCGCGTCGATCTCCCTGCCACAAACAAGAAACAACGCGTTCTGGATGTCCTGGCTATCAGCCAGAATATCGTTCCCTCCGAGATGATTGAACTGTATGACAGCGCAGGTCGCTTCAACCTCTATGCAGTCTGTTCTTCTCCGGCGCTCTATAGAAGTGATCGTTCCCATATCAAGATCTTTGTGAACAATAGACCTGTGGAGGAGTTTGCCCTCGTACAGGCAGTTACCTATGGATACGGAGAGATGCTGCACGGAGGAGCCTTTCCCTACTGTTATCTTTTCATTGATGTCGACCCTACGTTGGTCGATTTCAATATCCATCCAACCAAGCGTGAGGTGAAGCTTAGAAACAAAGCAGAGATTCATCACCAGGTAGTGGAAATGATCTCCAGCCAAGTCCGTCGCACCATACCACGGATTGTTGCAAAAGAGATACAGGACGAACAGACTCCCCTCCTCACTCCCAAGGCAACCTATACCCACCAGAGGGCTGTGGATGCATCCAGCCATGAGAGAAGCAGCAGATATCAGGGAGAGGCAAGAAAGCCCATCGACCCTGAGTGGTTCCAGAAAGCGAAAGAGATCCTACAATCAGACGGAATGCAGACAACCCGTGCCACAGAAACTGAGAATATCTGGGATATGCAGGCTGAACAGAAACAATTCACCTACCTCGGACAGGCCTTCAACCTCTTTCTGGTTGCAGAGAAGGAGAATGATCTTTACCTTGTAGACCAGCATGCAGCGCATGAGAGGATCCTTTTTGATGAGGTACGGGCAAAGAAAGAAGTACAGTCCCTGATGATTCCCCTCTCCTTTGAGGTTGAACGTGATGTTGACAACTACCTGCAGGGGAATCTGGATGTATACCTGAATTTGGGAATCAAGCTGGTCCGCAGTGATGACCTCCTCTGGGAAATCCATGCAATCCCAGCAATCTACCGCTCGGTAGAAAAACAGTTGGTCTCGTTCATACAGACGATGAGTGGGGAGAGTGAAGAGGTCGAGAAAGGACTCTATGCCATTGTTGCATGCCATGCAGCGATCAAGGCAGGGGACACAATAGACCGGATGATGGCCATTTCACTACTTGAAAAGGTGTTTGCTCTCGCTGAACCCACCTGTCCGCATGGCAGAACCTTTGTCATCAGGCTCCACAAGGATGAGTTGATGAAGGCTGTCCAGCGTACCTAACGTTGCACAAGATAGGTAATGTTGTCGGTGATGATGGCCAAGGAGAAATCCTCTTCTCTCATGGTATAGGAATCCTCGTCCAAGGAAAGCGTCGAGAGAAACCTACCTGTCTCATCATACCGGGTAAGTTGACTGGGAACAGGGATCGCGGACAATGTACCTGATTCCTCATCGTAGTGAGGTATTTCCCCTGGAATTTTATCCATCAGTGAAGGAGAAAGTTCGATTTGTTCGCTTCGTATGATTCCATCCTCATTGATGATGTTGACCTCATACACTCCAGGAGAAAACGGTATTCCTTCTCCCATGGTAAGAGGCCCAACTCGGTACTGGGCAGTATCTGGGGAGGTCCTTTCCCCTCTGATATCGATAATCCAGCTTGAGACCTCGTTTGATGAGGAGAGGCGTACCTGAACAGGTCTCTCCTCTCCCAGGAGATCGAAAGAGAGAGATAAGTGTTCACTACTCAGGCCTGTTTCAAGATCGAATACAAGGGACTTCTCATGTTCCAGATTGACTACGACAATCTCCTCCTTCCTGCAGGAAGCAAGAAGAAGGATACAAAGAAGAAGCAGAAAAACACTACTTTTCTTGTGCAGCCAAGTATGATGCAACTGGATTCGCATAGGTGTTGAGCGCAAATTGCCGTACCTCCTCACGAGTACCCTTGAAGCGGTAGAGGAAAGCTTCGCTGTCAAAATCCCGATAGGAGTCCTGGAACTGTGTGCTGTTATGCAGGTAGTCATAGGCAAACAGATTGGTGGGCCAGAGCTTGTAGAGGGTATGGATCTGCCGGTCAACCTCTTGGGCTACCTGGTCGGAATTCTCCCAATCCCCTTCCAGGGGAGTACCGAAGGCAATGTGGATATTCCCCTTATACCCTTTCAGGCCGCGGGAGATGGAAATCAGGTCCTCATAGCGCTTCTTCGCTTGCTCACCCTTCGCGAGACGTGTAACTTCCTCCCCTGCCTTGATCAAATCGCAGGGATCATACTCGTAGCTCACTGCCACAGGAACGATTCGACAACTGTTCACCACCTGGGAAAAAGAGACTCCCTTTTTCTTCTGGGAAAGATGCAGCATTTTGATGATTGCAGGTGTAGTTACATCTATGCCATCCTTTGCCCTCCCACTCTTCTGGGCAACCCAGATGGATTTGTTCTCTTCGGTGATCAACTCAACAAAATAGGCACTCAGTCTGATTGATTCCAGATATTTCTCCCGCATGGGAAGTGTACGTTTAACGGTCACCCCACCATTAAGCTTGAATAGATCGGTCACAAACTGGTTGGTCAGCAGATTATCCCCGATTGCCATCTCACAGAACATCTTTCCACCTTTATAGAGTGCAAGGTCAATCAGGGCACAATCGAGTACGATATCACGGTGATTGCTCATAAACAGGTACGCTTTATCATTCTCAATCTGCTGCATTCCATCAAATGAGAAGGTATCAACGCTCTTGTCGATAATGGCAGGCAGAAACACCCCAGCGGTTATGCGCTCCTGGAACTCATCATAGCTCGTCACTGTTTCCAGTTGAGATACTATGTATTTGGCGTAGGCCTCTACCTGTTGCCGTTCCGCTTCTGTTTCAACAGGTCCGAGCGAGGAGAGAATCTTCAGAAGCGCATCCTTATCCTTTAGGACACGTTCAATTGCTTCACGAACATCCGACCCCCTATAGGGGGCTATGTCTTTATATTGTTCAATATTCATGGTTCAACCCTTTTGAGCTTCCAGAATTGACTTCATGTACTGGACTCGTTCCCATTTAGCTGGGTCAGCCATCCTTTCCTGGGCCAACTTGCCATTGAAGTCAGAGATACTGGAGTATGCGTGTGAATCCATCCAGTCGGAGAGCTCCTTCTCAATCTTTGATACAGAAGAGAGTCCTTGCTTAAGCAAAACGGAGCACAACTGGACGGCCTTCGCTCCGGCAAGCAACTGCTTTACCACAGTGCTTCCACTGTGAATACCGGTAGCAGCACAAATATCATAACGGATTTCATCACTCATCAGTGCAGTCCAACGAAGACTTAAGGCGTATTCATCCTTGCTGCTTATCATCTGTGCAGGAACCAAAGCAAGTTTGTTGATATCAATATCAGGGCTATAGAAACGGTTGAACAGCACCACTCCATCAATGGAGAGTTCGTCAAACCGTCTGAGCATATTTGCCAAAGAAGAGAAAGCTGGCCCCATTTTCAGACTGATGGGAAGCTTGAGCTGCTTTCTGGCACTCTTTACGAGGGAGAGATACTCCTTCTCAAGGGTTGCTCCTTCCACCTCAACATCTGCCGCCACCACGTAGTGGTTCAACTCGATTGCATCAGCACCGCAGGCTACAAAGCGTTTTGCATATTCAATCCAGCTACCATTCTGCTTGCAGTTAATACTGGCAATAACGGGAATATCCAACGCCTGTTTGGCATCCTCGAGCAAGGACAGGTATGCATCGATTTGCTGTTCCATGCTTGCATGTTTCATGAATCCATAGGCATCTGCGTGAGTGAGATACGCATCTGACTCATCCACAGCTGACTCACTGTCCAATTCAATCTGTTCTTCAAAGATGGATTTCAGTACCACAGCAGATAATCCTGCATCTTCACAACGTTTCAGGTTATCCAATGATGATGTAAGGGGACTACTCCCTGCGATCAAGGGGTTTTTTAATTGCAATCCAAGATATGATGTAGACAGGTCTGCCATACTATTTCTCTCCTCAACTGGTAAGTATCATTCGTGTCTTTGACACAGCATGAGGTAGTATACCATGAAAGAAAGGGTTTCTCTACAACCTGCAACTGCTTTTATCAACAACCACAGAAGAGGTTCCAGATATAGTTTAGGGTGCCTTTTCAGGCACCCTAATCGTGTTATTCAATACAGGAACTAGAGAATATAAGGAATTCTCAGATTATGTGATTGATAGACCACAAAGGTTTCCACTTCAGAAATCTCGGAAATCTTATCAAGTTCTGTCTTGAAGAAATCCAGGAGACTCAACCCCTCTTCCTCACTCAGAACCAAATGGACGATCAGATCATAGCGACCGGTAACCACTGAAGCAGAGATAATCCCCCGGAGGCTGGAAAATTCTTTAGCTTTCCTCTCCAGGTCAAGGGTTTTTAGCTTTACCCCCATCATGACCACCTGCAATCCAGGTATTACTTCCGGATTCACCAGTCCGGAAATCTCCAGCACACCCTCCTCAATCAACTTATTGACGCGGGCGCGAACGGTATTTTCCGTGATGCTCAGCTCTTCAGCAATAGCACTGAAAGGCTTTCTGCCATCACGCAACTGTCGGATTATCGCTTTGTTCGTTTCATCCATTTTCACTTTCATGCTATCACCCGTTTTTCCTTTCGAATTCCTTCATGAACTGAGCAAGTGCCTCAACATCTTCAACAGGGAGTGCATTGTAAATACTTGCCCTCAGTCCACCAACTGAACGGTGTCCCTTGAGACCAAGCATGTCAGCCTTCTTTGACTCCTCGATAAACTTTGCTTCCAGCTCTTCACTGGGAAGGCGGAATACAATATTCATCCTGGAACGATATGCAGCATCAACAGGGCTACGGAAGAAGGAGGAGTTGTCGATGGTATCATAGATGATACTGCTCTTCTCCTGGGCACGCTTCAACATACCTTCAGTTCCACCATTTGCCTTGATCCACTCAAGGACCAGCTTCACTGCCCAGATGGAGAATACGGGAGGAGTATTGTACAACCCCTTGTTCTTGCTATGCAGCTTGTAGTCCATATATGCGGTAAGATTGGAGTTCTGCTTCTCAAGCAGGGACTTCCTCATAATTACAAAGGTTGCACCTGCAGGTCCAAGATTCTTCTGTACCCCACCATAGATCATGGAGAACTTATCCACTGGAATGGGACGGCTGAAGATATCACTGGACATGTCACCGATCAAGGGAACGGAGCCGGTATCCGGGAAGTCCTGCCATTCAATACCCCCGATTGTCTCATTGGAACAGAGATAGAGGTAACTGGAATCCTTGCTTGGCTTGACGGTCTTGGGGTCGGGAAGGCTGGAATAGCTGTTCGCCTTTCCATCATAGTAGTAGTTGACCTTCCCCAGTTTCTCAGCATCATCTGCAGCCTTGTTTGACCAGGTACCGCTTCGGATATAATCAGCAACAGTACCAGGGCGCAGGAAGTTCATAGGGATCATGGTGAACTGCAAGGTTGCTCCACCACCAAGGAAATAGACATCATACTCATCGCTGATACCCAGCAACTCCCTGAAGAGACCAAGACACTGGTCATACATCTCTTCAAACATGCCGCCACGGTGACTGGCCTCGATCATGGACAACCCTTGTCCCTTGAAGTCAACCATATCTTCCTTGAGTTTCTCCAGTACCTCTACCGGCATTACCGAGGGACCTGCAAAATAATTTTTCTTCCGTTCCATCAGATTACTCCTTCCTTCTTCAATCCTTCGAGAATTTCATAGGCTTCATCACCGATACGTGCAAGATTCTCCACACTATTTGCCCCTACATGCGGGGTAAGCGTTACACGCTCTGCCTTAAGAATGGGATAATCCTCGGAAGGAGGATCTGTTGGCCAGACATCAGTGCAGTACCAGCTGACCGATCCATCTTCAAGCATCGATACCATCTCATCTTCCTGGACACAACGAGCACGTCCTGTATTGATGATGACTGGCTTCTTGGAACAATGGGAAATCAGTTTTTTGCCGACCATGCACTGGGTCTCATCAGTAAGGGGAAGGTGCAAGGAGATATAGTCAGCATCCTTCACCGCTTCTTCGGGAGTCTCTTTCATATCGGCAGCATCACTGGTCTTCACATATTTATCATACGCTACCACGTTCATGCCAAATGCTTTTGCACGCTCAGCTACTTTGCGAGCAATATTCCCAATGCCAAAGAGGCAGAGCGTCTTTCCGTAGAGTTCAGTTCTCTTCATATTCTTGAGCCACTGCCCACTCTTCATCCCGTTATGATAGGTTACCAGATTACACGGGGTACTGAGCATAAGAGCGAAAGCCAGCTCGGCTACTGCGATTGCTGATGATTTAGGGGTATTGCGAACCACAATGCCTTTACTCTCTGCATATGCCTTGTCGATGTTGTCGATACCAACACCTCCGCGGATGATTACCTTCAGGTTAGGTGCCTGATCAATATAGTCCTTGGTACATTTGGTCTTGCTCCGTACCAGAACAACACTCGCCTCACCAAGGCGACTCTTGTCTGTGGTGACCTCTCCGAATGCGGTCAGTTTTCCTGCCAGCACATCATCAAAGGCGTCAGAAATGAGAATTAGCATAGTTGTAATTTCCTCTCTATAAATTGCGTGTTTTCAGGGTTGCGTCTCCCCGTGACCTTCTACAGAGGGAATTGTACACTAGAAAACACCTTTTTGTCTAATTTATTTTACAAATTTTGACGGATAAAGAAAAATTCCCTTTAAATCTTTCCGAATAGGAAGAATTAAGGGAATTGTTTAATTGATACAGAGTTTCTTTTAAGATAGTAATCTTATAGCAAAACCGCCGGCTGAGCCGACGGTTTGATGTTTTAGTAGTTCTTTGAGCCGTGCAGTTTCCGCACCTTCTTCATCTGCTTGCGTGCAAGCGCTTTCTTCTTCCTGTTGAGGATGGTGGAGGGCTTCTCAAAGTACTCCCGCTTTTTCCATTCGCGGATAATCCCCTCTTTCTCAACCATGCGCTTAAAACGCTTGATAGACTTCTCAAGAGGTTCATTGTCATCTACTTTTACAAATGCCATATATAAAATCACCCCCCTTCCCTATTACTGGGTTCAACTTGACGAGTAGTAGATTGCAATAAATTCTCACTGCATGTCAAGTACACCCAAGAGATTATTCAGCTCTCTTGAGGTCCATGATGGTCAGTTGCAGGCTTTCCTGGTTGCGGAAATAATTCCTTCCCAATCGAAACGCCACATTGACTCGGTCTCCCTTGTCAAAATCCGTACCTACACGATCTCCCGCACGCCAGAACAACGCCGGCCACTTATACTGACCGAAGGCAATGGTCAATTTGACATGTTGGACACTACCCCCTTTGTTGTTCATGAACTGGATATCTTCGATCTGGGCTCCTTCCATCATCAACACCAGTGGAGGGTTCTTCTCCCCGTAGGGCTCAAAGAACTCCACCACCTTGATAATACCAGGGGTCATATAGGTATCAGGAAGCGTTACATCGATGACAAGCTCATCCTCTGCATCATCAACCATGCAATCCATCGTATCTATCTCATCAGCAACACGCTTCTTGAATTCAGCAAGGTGTTCAACATCCATTGAAAACCCACCGGCACAGGTATGCCCACCGAAGTCAAGGAAGAGATCACTGAAACGAGAGAGGAACTCCCTTGCATCAAAATGCACAGGGCTTCTCATGGAAGCAGAGACTCTGCTCTCATCCACAGTTGCAAGAACGATGGCAGGAGCGTTGTACTGTCTCAGCAATCGGCTTGCCATCAAACCGGTAATTCCCCGAGAGAGCGTACTATCCTCTACAACAACAAGCTTGCTTCCCGATTCTTCAAAGCTGTCTTGGGCACTTTCCTTCATCCGGTCCCACGCATCTTCCCCGAGCTTCTGCCGTTCCTTGTTCAGTTTGATCAACTCCCCTGCAAGGGACTCTGCCTCATACAAATCCCCTGCGAGCAACATTTCCAAGGCTACCGTCGGTTTTCCCATACGCCCGGAGGCATTGATGACTGGACTGATCTGCCAGGAGATATCACTGGTTGAGAGCTGTTTTCCCATCAGGTTCTGCATCGAGAATAGTGGAAGCAGACTCTGCCTGCGCCCTTTCGCAAGCACCTTGAGTCCGCGTTTTACCAGGATTCGGTTCTCGTTTTCCATTGGCATCAAGTCAGCAACCGTACCAATGGCAACCAGATCAAGCACTGATTCATACTCAGCATCGAGGGAAGGATACCGCTTCATGCAATAGGCAATGAACAAGGTATACAGGACCTGTAGCTCATCCTTCCCATGGGGGGAATAGCGTACTGCCCTGCTGATATTGGAGAGGGCAAATAAGCCCTTCCCCTTCACCACGGGGAGGACCGCTTCCATTTCGCTTCGCATATCAACAAGATGAATATCGATCTTCTTGCCGAAAGCTTGCCGCAATTGGGCAAGCTCAGCGGCTGCATCAACCACCAGGATTGGAAGCCCTGCAGAGAGAAACTCCAGTGCCTTGCTCTTGCTTACATCGATAAGACCTGGGTTTATCTCCTCGATGACACGATCAACAACCAAAAGGTTCTCAATCCTCATAGCCTGTATAATAACCGTATCATGACCGGGTTGTGCATGCAGCAGGATGCACTCCTCCCGATAGAAATCCGTTTTACTGAATCTCAGTGCCCAAATCACCTTGGCCACAACTCCGCATCCGGCAAGATGTTCGAAAGGGTACCCGCATCCGGGCACCTTTGGGTCGATGATGGCCAATGCAGGGGGCAAGCTGTCTCCACTGATGTGGTGATCAAGGACAATCGTATCGATGCCAAGGCTGTGTGCATAGGCAATCTCATCAAAGTTCGAGATTCCACAGTCAACCGTGATGATCAGGGTAACATTCTGGGCCGCAACCAGGTCGACTCCCTCCATGGTAAGCCCATACGGCTCATCACCATCAGGAAGCTTATAGCTGACTTCCAGTGACAAGGATCGCAGTTCCTGTACCAACAAGGCAGTACTCGTAATACCGTCTACATCACGGTCCCCGAATACACAGACCTTCTCCCCTTCTGTGACTGCTTGATTGATGCGGTCAACCACTTCTTCCATATCATCAAAAAGGAACGGGTTATGGAGATAGGAGAGCTCGCTCTCCAGATAAAATTTGATCTGTTCTCGACTGGTTAAGCCTCTTCTTGCAAGTATTGAGGAACTGATGACATCCAAGCCGTACTGTTCATGCAGACGGCGGATGTCCTGGGACGATACGGGAGATTTTTTCCAAACCATATATAACAACCTTTCACATAAGTATACACATTTACAGACTCGTCGCCTCCCACAAAATGGGAGAAGAGAGAGTTTTGAGCATCCGCTGGCCTATCATCTGCGCGTATCGCAAAAGATACCGCTTGATCCTCAGTGTGGCAGCAGCGCTGAGAGGAACCTGAAGACTCTGCTCGAAGTCCATGGAGGATGTCACCTCAAGATACCTGCGGGCTCCAGGAGGGAGTAAGAGATCTGCATCGAGGCTGGCACATGCTTCACAGCAGTGGGCAAGCAGGGTCGAGGAAAAGCTCACCATCTCGTCCCTCCCATAGGGTCGATCACAGAGAGGACATCGAGAATAGTCTGTACGCAACCCAACCAGGTCACTCAACTGATGCACAAACTGGATGATGACCAGGTCGGTCTTCTCTGGCATACTGCTCAGATGGTCCAGTGCCTGGGACAGTAATCGATATTCATCGGTGCTTTCCCCGCCATGCACCTGAAGAAGCAGTTCACAGAAAAACAGGGCTGCATAGGTCGGATGCAAGGACTCCCTGAGTTCATCATGGGTAGCAAGCACCGTAACATCCTTGAGTGTATAATCCTTCTTGACTGGATTGTAGTACAAAAAGAACTGCCCATCGGTAAAAACTTCAGCCTTGACCGACTTGAGAGACTTTTGGGCTCCATAACTCAACACATCGATAATGCCAAAGTCCACCGTGAGCAACTTCAGCCGCCTGTTCAGTTGGCCGTACCGTTGACTATGCAATACGATGGCCAAAGACGATACGTTACGCTCCATGGACCCTCCACCGCCAAGAGTAGATTGAACAAGGTAAAAAATCAACTGGTTGGAAGAGCGGTCACTCTGTGCTATATTTGTCGAGTGAAACGAATCATCCTCATCCTCATGCTCCTGGTGTTGCTCTCCCCGATCATGGCTCTGAGCATTCACCCACGAGAAATCGAGCAACCCTTTGACAGCGTCAAAGAGTTGTCTGTTGTCGATTTTTCCCGTGAACTTGCACCAAACCAGGAAGCGTGGATCGACCAGACAAAGATCCACTTACTCACCATTGGCCCCGGTGACCCCTTGTACGCATGGTTCGGGCATAGTGCACTGGTCATATCACAGCCTTCAGGGGGAAAGGTCATGTATGATTGGGGTATCTTTGATCCTGACCAACCACACTTCTACCTCAACTTTGCGATGGGGAGAATGTACTACTACGTTGTGGCAAGCGAAGCTACCTGGAGAATCCAGGACGCGATTGATGAGATTAGAGATGTCAAGCTGATTGAACTCTCCTTCCCCAAGGAGGCAAAGTTTGCCCTTATCTCCTTCTTACAGAAAAACATCCTGAGTGAATATTCAACCTATTTGTACCATTTTTATGATGATAACTGTTCCACTCGTATCCGTGACATCATCAATGCAGCAACCGGGGGAGAATTCCAGCGGTGGGCCGAGAGTGAATCAGCAGGAACCACGCTGAGAAATTCAGCAATGCAGAATATGATCCATAGCCCTTTGATCTTTTGGGCCCTCGATTTCTTGCAAGGTAAGAATATTGATAAGAGATTGAATCGCTACGATGAGATGTACCTGCCCGAGGCACTCCATCAGTCGGTGCTTGACTTCACCTACAGCGATGGTACGAAGCTTGCCAAATCTGAGGATATCCTGCAGGACACGAAAGAGCTTGGAGTGAGATTCACCGTACCGGAAGAACCAGTTACCTATGACTGGGCATATGGGCTCAGCGGACTTGTCATGGGGGTGTTTCTCTTGGCGACCGGAAGAAAGCATCCCAGACTAAAAGGATTACTATTATCACTTATACTACTGGTCTTGGCAGTCTTGGGCTCATTGTTGCTCTTCATGATGAGTTTCTCTGATATGGACATGACCTACTACAACCTGAACATCATCTTTGTCAATCCACTGCTTTTCATACCCGCTTTCACCCTGCTTTTTCAAAAAAAAGAGACCTCAAGGATACTCTCCTTTTCGGTCTTGGTTATGGTGATTCTCTTGCTGGGAAGGCTCATCCTTCCCGGACTCTTCGTGCAGGATAATCTGAGAATCATCCTTTTATTACTACCAGCCTTCTATTCAGGGTCGACTTTTCAGGGCAGACGAAACCGTATAAAAAGGTAGTTCCACAAGATTATTCCTCTTCGCAACCAGGTTGGCGGGGAATGCCTTGATTTGCCTGTTGAAGTAATCTGCATGCAGATTATATTCTGCAATCGAATCAACCAATTGCTTTTCGATCTCGTACATCTTCTCAAAATAGGGTCCATACAGATTGTATGAGGGATGAGCATAGAGTTCCTTCTGCAATACGGCCAGCACATCCTCCAATTCACGGTACAGCTCGCTCTGTCTCTCGACTGTATCAGCTGTCTCAAAGGCAGATACCACATGTTGCAGGGTATGTTGGTTCTCGATCAGCGAGGCAAGTGTTGCAGCATACTGAAAACGCTCAGAAATCTGCATTTCCACCGTCTCTCTGGAAAGGGAGGCTTGTCTCTCATACCCTCCCAATCGCCTGACATTGTTGCTGTCAATTCCCAATACTGCGAGAACCAGAAGAAATACAACAACCGCAATGCTGATTACAGCACTGCGGCGGTCCTTGAAATAGGGCTTTTTACCTGACAATCTTGGTTCCCTTACCCTCATAGAGGGCACCATAGAGATGCTCAGGGTCTGTGATGAGCCCTTCATTACCGGTGGAACGTACAAAGTCAACAATTGCCTGCACCTTCGGAAGCATGCTTCCTGGAGCAAAATGGCCTTCACTGATGTACTGCTCTGCTTCCTCTACGGTAATGCTATCGAGTGTCTTCTGGTCAGGTTTTCCAAAGTTCAAACACACTTTCTCAACAGCAGTAGAGATGACAAACAGATCAGCCTTCAATTCCTTGGCCATCAGGGCTGCTGCCAAATCCTTGTCGATGACTGCCTCACGACCAGTAAGATACCCCTCTTCATCTCGAACAACAGGGATACCACCACCGCCGCCAGCGATAACTATGATGCGGTTCTCCAGCATGGTTCGAATCGTATCGATTTCCACGATGGCTTTTGGCTTGGGGCTTGCAACAACACGTCTATACCCACGACCTGCATCTTCTGTGCAGACCCATCCATCCTTATCCATATGGTATTGTGCATCTTCCTTACTCATGAAGGAACCGATCGGCTTGGAGGGTTTCTGGAATGACGGATCGTCATCAGATACCTCTACCTGGGTAACTACAGTGGCGACCTGGGGATTGAGCTGAATGCGATTGAACTCATTCTTCAATGCCATCTGTAATTGATACCCGATCGCTCCCTGCGTATCTGCTACACAGCTATCCAGGGGAACAGTGTGCAAGATGGAGCGGGAGAATTCAGCACGAAGCAGGATATAACCTACCTGTGGCCCATTTCCGTGTGCTATGACAACACGATGGCCTGCCTTAACCAATTTTGCAATATGAGCAGCAGTTTTCCGCGCTGCCTCATACTGGGCAGAGACGGTAACATGCTTGGGGTCTTCGATCAGGGAGTTTCCCCCGATGGCAATGACAATTAATTTACTATCCATATTCAATCCTTCCTTACTAATGCAGAACTAACGTTCAATCCTAATCATAGCATGACTGCAACAAATTGCAACAAATTATTTATCAACCTTTTTTGAATTTTAATGAGACACAATCATCTGATATTTAACACATATCAAAAAATGTAAGAAATTTATTGACAGCATGTATATTCATGGTATTCTAGTGGTATACCAATGGGATACAAAAGGTGGATTACCGATGACTAAGGAAGAAGTCTTTGAAGATATTCAACGCCGCATTCTAAACGAAGAGTTTCTACCAGGAACATGGCTGGTTGAACGTGATTTGGTACAGACTTACGGATTTTCAAGGACCCCAATCAGAGAAATAATGAATAGATTGGTAATGCTTGGGTTGCTTGAGGTACAGAATAATAGAGGCTACCAAATCCGAGAATTTTCATTTCAAGATGTTGTTGAAATCTTTAATGCTCGTCGTTCAATTGAAGGTTCTTGTGCTCGTTTTGCATGTTACTCCAGCCGAAAAGATATCCCCAAACGAATTGAAGATCTACGAAATAAACTTCTAGACCTAGACATCAGACAAGACGGTGGTTTAAAAGCAACTGACTTAGGTGATCAGGTTCATGGGCTTCTCATCGAGCTCGCAGACAATAGATACCTAAAGGAATTTTCTTCAAAACTATCTGCATTAATGAAGCTGACCCGAAATCTTACCAAGCATCAACCAACTATTGAGGAGCATTCCAGGATAGCTCACCTTGAAATATTGGATGCACTTGAGAAGAAAGACGCAGCTCGCTGTGAGGCGCTAATGGATGCTCACCTTAATGAAACGTGCAAGGCGCTTGCAGATAATTATGTTTCGGCTTTGACCACCTATAACTAGTAATTTGTCTCAACGAACCTTGTAAAGGTTCAGTAAATACAAGTGGAGGAATCATTATGAAGAAACGATTGCTAATTGGAATTATGTTGGTTGCATTACTCATGCCTATCATGGCACAGGGTGCAGCAGAGCAAAAGGGTGACCAAGAATATTTACTGAGATTTGGCCACGTATTGACACCCGAAGATACTTTTCACAAACAGTATCTCGAATGGGCAAAAGCTGTCTCTGAAAGAACTGACGGCAAGCTCAAGATTGAAGTCTACCCCAGCGCTCAACTTGGTGTAGAAGAAGATGTTCTTGAACAGATCAGGCTTGGCTCAAATGTTGGTTGGCAGACTGACCCCGCTCGTCTTGGCAACTATGTAAAGGAATGGGGAATTCTGTACATGCCGTTCTTCCTCTCTGGCATTGATGATGTCGAACAACTTCTTGACTCTAAAGTAATTCAGGGTTGGGTAAATGAACTTGAGGAAAAACACCAGATTAAAGTTGTTTCTTATGCTTGGGTTCAGGGATTTAGAAACGTATTCACCAATAAGCCAGGAAAGAGCCCTTCCGAACTTCGTAACAGTTTGATTCGTACAGCTAATGCACCAGCATGGCTGGCTACTGTTAACTCGTTGGGAAGCAAGGCTGTTGCACTCGCTTATGGTGAGTTGTACAACGGCATCCAGACCAAGGTTGTGGATGGTTGTGAACTTCCTTATGCCGCTGCAAAACAGCTGAAAGTATACGAAGTGGCTGACTATATTGTCGAAACTCAGCATATCTTCCAGCTCAATGTCATGGTTGTTAGTTCTGCTTGGTTCAACAAGTTGCCTGCTGACTATCAAGCAATCTTGATTGAGGAATGTAATAATGCTGGTTTGGATGCATCCAACATTCTTCTTCAGAATGCTGAGGCAGACCGCCAGTTCATGATTGATCAGGGCATGACCTATATCCCTCATAGTGATCTTGATGTTGAAGCTTTCATCGAATCTGGAGAAAAAGCATATGAATCTCTTGGTTTGGCAGAAGCAAAAGCAGCTGTCTACGCTGAACTCGGGAAATAAGTAACGCTCGTGTATCTTGGCCTGCAATCCATATGTGGTTGCAGGCCTATATACCAAGTTGAGAGGAACATAATGAAACGCTTAGCAAAGGCATACGAAAAATTTTGTGCAATTGAGCTTGCTTTCGGGGCAGTCTTACTTATTTCGACTGTCTTCATGCTCACATTGGCTGCAATTTTAAGGACTATTGGATTTCCCATCAACTGGGGATTGGACGTAGCATTACTGATGTTTACTTGGTCTGTCTATGTAGGTGCAGACACAGCTTTGAGAGATGATAAAATGGTTAATGTTGAGATCTTTCAACAAAAACTTAGCCCAAAAGCCCAAAAGGTTTTAAAGCTTTTCATCTACTCACTGATTCTCATTTTTCTCATTCTCATGGTCTATTATGGATTTAAACTTGCCTATTCATCCAGGAATCGGACATTCCAAGGAATTCCTTTTATGAGTTACACATGGGCAACATTGAGTATTCCCATACCTTGTTTTTTCATGATAATCACGACCGTCTTAAAAATGAAAGCACTCGTAAGAGAGAATTCATCTGTTGCGCAAAGCGTACAGAATGAAAAACAATAAGTGAGGAAACCATGATTTTGGTACTGATAATATTCTTGTTTTTCTTAATCGTAGGGGTACCTGTTGGGTTTTCTCTCGGCATTGCTGGTCTATTTTATTTCTTCCAGCATCCAGAACTCCCCTTCGCTACCATCGTTCAATTGCCAATTTCCCAGACGCAAAGTGTTACTCTATTAGCAGTTCCACTTTTCATATTTGCTGGAAGCCTCATGAATAGTAGCGGTATTACCAGCAGACTCATCAAACTTTCCATGCAGGTTGCCGGACATATGCGTGGAGGCATGGCCCAGGTAAGTGTTGTTCTCAGTACATTCATGGGTGGATGTTCTGGATCCTCCAATGCAGACGCTGCTATGGAAGCACGTATTCTAGGGCCTGAGATGCTCTCACAGAAATATCCACGTGGATATACTGCAGTTGTCATTGGTTTTACCAGTCTGATTACTTCCACTATTCCTCCAGGGGTTGGTATGATTCTCTACGGGACAGTAGGAGAAGTATCTATTGGACGTCTGTTTACTGCTGGTATTATGAGCGGAATAATCATGATGTCAGCTATGATGCTCACAGTTGCAATTACTGCCAGAATACGGAAATTTCCTCGTGCTCGTGAGAAACGCGCGTCACTCAAAGAAATCGCTTCATCATTGAAAGAGACTATTTGGGCTCTGATTTTTCCAATCGTTCTGATCGGTAGCCTTAGACTTGGCCTATTTACACCTTCTGAAGTCGGTGCATTTGCTTGTGTTTACGCAATAATCATTGGCTTTTTCGTGTATAAGGAAATGACACTTGCATCGCTGATAGAAACCTTGAAGGAAGCAATTCGCGATATCGGGGCAATCATGTTTATGATATCCATGAGTGCAATCTTTGCATACGGGATACCAATGGATCAGATCCCACAAAAACTAACAACTTTCATAACCAGTTTTACTTCCAGTCAGTTCGTGGTCATGGGAATTGTTTTTGTATTGTACGTGATTTTTGGTATGTTTATGGATGGCTCAATAGTTATTCTCTTGCTTACTCCCATCTTGATGCCAATCGTTCGTACAATCGGCATTGATCCTGTTCTTTTTGGAGTCATCACCAGCATAATTGTAACAATGGGCATCCTGACCCCTCCTGTAGGAATAGCAATGTATATTGTCAACGGAATATTAGATGTAAAAATGTCTGAATATATGAAAGAAAGTATCCCGTTCTTTATTGTAGTTATTCTTGTTGGGATCCTTCTTCTAGCAATTCCGGATGTTATTCTTTTCTTACCCAACTTAGTATATGGCACATAAAGCATTATTAGAGGAGCAAAAATATGAAATATAAACCACTAGGAAATACAGGAATAGACATTTCCATGATCTCAATGGGAGGTCATGAATATCTTCCAAACCATAAATCCAGAGGATTCAATGAAGATTTTGAAAAAGCAATTACACCTGGGTATATCTTTCCAGGGTTTGGAGGCGAGAATCGCAAGAAAATCCTTTCATCTGCATATGATTTAGGTATTAATTTCTATGACGTGACACACGATTCAGAAAAGGAAGCTTTAGGCCGTAATTTACAAGAGCTGCCACCACCCTTTCCTGTGTACATCCAAACACGTCCAGAAGGTTTTTGCTATACATATGATGAAAACAACAAGAAGATGGCAGATTACGCAACCTTGAAAGCTGAAGCAGAGAGAATCCTCAAGCTCTTGCAAAGAGACACAATTGATTTTTTTAATCTTGCATTTATGAAGAGTGCTCTTGAGAGCGATAATGAATATTTGCAGAAAATTTCTTACAACGTATCACAGCTGAAAAAAGAAGGGCTTATTCGTTATGCATGTGCTGATACATTCAGTGGCGAAAGCACATATTTAAAGCAGATAGCAACAGGATCCTTTGACGTAGTCTATATCAATTTTAATTTTGCCGATCATCAAGCAACAAAACAGGTTCTTAAAAAGGCAGCAAAGGCAAACATGGGTGTGGTCGCACGAGAGGCTTTTATGAAGGGAGCCCTTTTCGAAATGGCAAAAGAAGCTAATATTGATGATAAAACGCTTCTTGCTCATGCAGCAATGAAATGGGTATTCTCATTTGATGAAGTGACAACAATAGTATACGGTACGGGGAAAGTCTCTCACCTCGAAGACTCTGTCTCAATATTGGATAACCTCTCAATGAGTGAAGATGAGTTGGATCTTATCCATAGGATAAAGGGCACCTCTTTATTCAAAGAATATGAATCTGCAAAAAATAAAGAATTCTTACAATAAACCACGGAGAAGGAGTTTCATATGAGTTTTAAGGCAAATGGAATCATTGCCGCTATGATTACACCGTTGACTGACACACTACAAGTCAACGAGAAAGGATTAAGACGTTTAGTAAGCTATCTTATCGACGGTGGCGTGCATGGCTTGTTCGTTGTAGGTACATCTGGCGAGTTTTATGGCTTCTCTCCTGAACAGAGAAAAGAAGCATTCCAAATTTGTATAGATGAGGCTAGAGGTAGAGTACCTGTATATGCAGGAGTAAATGGGATTACCACAAAAGAAGCCGTTGAATATGCGCAAATGGCTGAAGAAGTGAAAGCTGATGCAATTAGTGTATTAACACCTATGTTTGTAAGTGTAACGCAAGGAGAACTCTATAATCACTACGCGAGTATAGCTTCTTCCACAAATCTTCCCATGTTGCTCTATAACAATGTTGGAAAGACAAATGTCAATATTGCAGTTGAAACTGCCACAAAGTTATCCGAAATTTCAAATATTGTAGGAATTAAGGATAGCAGCGGTGATTTTACCCTTACGAGTGAATATATCCGTAACACCCGTGAGAATAAAGATCAATTCTCTGTTCTTAGTGGAAGGGATACGCTTATCCATGCATGTCTTGCATACGGTGGTCATGGTGCAATTACAGCTTGTGCAAATATTGCCCCAAGACTGATGGCAGATATCTATGATAAGTATGTGGCTGGAGACATTGAAGGTTCTCTGGAGGCTCAATATAAAATCGCTCCAATTCGAATGGCTTTCAGTCTAGGATCGTACCCTACTATCCTAAAAGAAAGTCTTGAACTGCAAGGAATTGATGCTGGCCCTTGTTTTGCTCCTGTAGGACCTATGAACCAAGAAAACAAAGTCGTTCTTAAAAACATCTTGGCAGATGCCGGACTGCTGGCATAGGAGGCATTTATGGAAAAACTACTCTGCCCTTCTATCATGAATTTGGACACAGAAAATCTTAAGGAAGAAGTACTCCGTCTTGATAAAGCTGGAGTAGACATTTTCCATCTTGACTTAATGGATGGCGATTTTGTACCAAATTTCGGAATGAGTCTTGCAGAAATGGCTGTGGTTAGACGCCATACAAAAAAGCTTCTTGATGTGCATATGATGGTAAAAGATCCCATTCGATATATTCAACTCATGGCCGACACGGGAATAGATATCATATACATTCACCCAGAAGCTGACCCACAGCCCGCCCTTACCCTGCAAAGGATCAAGGATCTTGGGAAGAAAGCAGGAGTTGTGATTAATCCAGGCACTTCACTTGAATCAATCAAAGCTTTATACCCTCTCATTGATTATCTTATGCTGATGACTGTTAATCCGGGTTTTTGCGGCCAACTCTTTTTGCCTTGGCTTGAAGATAAAATAGAGCAAGCAGTAAAAGAACGTGAGCCATGGGGATTCCCAATTGTTATCGACGGTGGCGTTGACAAGCATAATATGAGTAGATTAAGCGCAAAAGGAGTCGAAGGATATGTTCTTGGTCGTCTCATTTTGTTTGACCAGGAGGAGACAGACTATACCAAACTCATCTCTTGGATGAGAACGATATAGGACCAATAGTAAATGTTGTTCGGGCTACAGGTTTGCAGCCCATTTTATTCTTTCACTGTATGGAGCAATTAGTATGGGCCAAAAAGATATTCTCGTTGTTAGTGCACACGCTGCAGATTATTGTACAAGAGCTGGCGGAACATTAATCACATATGCAAATATGGGTTATTCAATACACATCATCGCTTTAACGTGCGGTACCCATGGCGAGTCTGCAGGGTATTGGAAGACAATTCCAACTGGTACGTATGAAGAATGTGCATCTATTCGGAAACAAGAATCAACTGAGGCTGCCAAAAAAATTGGTGCAACGATTGAATTTCTTGATTGGGATGACTACCCGCTAACTATTGATGCAACGCGTACTCGATTCTTAATCTCTCGTGTTCTGGAAATAAGACCTGAAATCATCTTCACTCACTTTACAAATGACCCAACCAATCCAGACCATGCTATAACCGGAAACGCAGTAGTTATGGCATGCAACAGTGCGTCTCAACTTGGTGCCTTACCAGATACAAAAGCACAATACTATCCCAATATTTATTTCTTCGAACCAACAGTACCTATGAGTGAATTCAATCAATTTTCTCCAGATTTTTATATTGATGTGAGCAGCGTACACGAAGATAAAATTGAAGCAATTAAACAGTTTGCATGCCAACCCCAGCTAAAGGATTTTTATATTCATTTTGCGCGTCATAGAGCATTTCAAGCTAGAGTATGGACCAAACTTGACATAGAATACGCCGAAGGATTCAAACGATTCTCTCCATATGTAGGTACACAATTACCAATTTCAGAAAGAAAATAGGAAAATGAGTTCTCTTTATGAGCTAGAGCAATTCTAGCTCATAGACTAATTAATCCATGAGATAACCACCATTGATGTTAATTGTCTCCCCAGTGATAAAAGGAGCTTCATCAGTTGCGAGAAAAAGTGCCGTCATGGCAACCTCATCAACACTCCCCATTCTTCCCATAGGTATCGAAGAAACTACTTGTTTACGCTTTTCCTCCGACCATTGTCCGCTCATTTCTGTTACTATTGCATGAGGAGCAATAGCATTTACACGGATAGCATGACAAGCCAATTGACGAGCTAAGGATCTAGTCAAGGTAGTGAGGGCTCCTTTTGAAGTTCCATAGACAGGAGCAGCTGTGATATCACCACATTTTGCTGCAACTGAGGACATATTGATGATATTTCCTTTCCCATTCTCAATAAAATGTGGAATAATCGCTTTGCAGCAATAAAACGCCGCATTCAGATTCACATCCATGACCTCTTTCCATTGTTCCATAGTCATCTCAAGTACACTACCACGGGCAATTGTTGCAGCGTTATTCACCAGAATATCTATTGTACCAAACTTTTCAATCACGGAATTAATCGCCTGATTTACCTGATCATAATCTGTGATATCGGTTTTAATGGCTATTACTGAATAACCCAAGGATTGTAATTCCTGTACGAATTCATCTACATCTCTACGTACAAGCAGAGCAATTCTTGCACCTTCTGCGGCAAACCGATATGTCATTGCCTTCCCTATTCCTCTCGTACCCCCAGTGATCAGAACGGCTTTATTTGTCAAACGCATTGTATTTTCTCCCTTTTTATCTCTGTATAACAAAAATTACGCTGAATCACAATGCAATATATCAGAAGAGCATTTGACCCATATCCAATCTTTCAGATACACTTGCGCAAAGTTAAGTGAGGAACCCATGGAAACACAGACAACAGCATTGGACAAAAAAGAGTTCTTTCTCTTTGCCCTGTACATCACAGGAATGATCGTGGTTAATACCGTTGGAAGCAAGATTATCAGCCTCTTTGGTGTAAGGGTATCGGTAGGAATCTTTTTCATGCCTGTGCTCTTCTTGGTTACAGATATTGTAGGAGAGGTAAAAGGTCACCAACATGCCTCAATCTTCGTAAAGTACTCCATTATTATGCTGGTTATCCTGTTTGTGGTGACAGGTTTGTTTGTTCAGATCAAACCACATGAGACATGGGACCTACAGACTCAGTACCAACAGATATTTGGCATGAGCATGCGTATGAGCCTGGCAAGCCTTATCAGCTTTGCCATCAGCCAAACAATCGATATCTCAATATTCCTGCAATTCAAGAAATTGAATAAGGGAAAGATGCTTTGGCTCAGGAACAATCTCAGTACAATGACCAGCCAGTTCATTGATACAGTTATCTTTATGTTTATCGCATTCTATCAGCTCACACCCAAGTTCACAGCTACTTATGTGTTCTCCCTGATCATCCCCTATTGGCTCTTTAAAGTACTCTTTGCCCTTATCGACACTCCTCTCTGTTATCTTGGGGTAAAATGGATGGCAAAACAGAAGTAGTGACTTTCCTTTGGGAAAAAGATTGAGTACCTTTGGTTCAGACGAGTTGCACACTTGTCTGAACGTATTTGTAATATTGGAGGCGCTATGTCTGAACAGGAACTGATGCCGATTGAGCAACTGCTTCCCAATAATCTATTTATACTCCCGGTTACTGGAAATCCGGTTTTCCCAGGACTATTCACCCCGTTGATGATCACAGACAACCAAGATGTCGAAATCGTCAACCAGGCTATCAAGCACGGTGGCTTCCTTGGACTTCTGCTTGTCAAAGAAGACAATGACGAAGAGGAGTACTCAGAGAAAAATCTCTATACGATAGGGACTGTTGCTAAAATCGTTAAGAAAATCAAACTCCCCGATGGAGGAATCAGTATCTTCATCTCAACGCTGAAGCGTTTCGAGACCAAACAGTACTATCCCAGCGGCCCCTATCTGGTCGCAGAGGTTCAGTACCTTGAGGATATCGAAGATGAGCAGGAAGAGCTCCGCGCATGGACTCGTCTCTTGCTCACGGAAATGAAACAGCTGACCAAGAACAACCAACTCTTCAGCGAAGAGATGCGTCTAAATATGGTCAATATTGACCATCCAGGAAAATTGGCGGATTTCATTGCCAGTATCCTGAATGTAGAGAGGAAACAACAACAGGAAATTCTCGAAACCCTGGTGGTACGGCGACGTATCGAAAAAGTCTTGGTATTTATCAAGAACGAACAAAACATCGCCCAGGTCCAGGCCAAAATCCAGGCCAGGGTGAACCAGAAGATCGAGAAGAACCAACGGGAGTACTTCCTACGTGAGGAGTTGAAGTCCATCCAACAGGAATTGGGGCTTTCCACAAACCCCAAGACCGACCTGATCAACCGCTTGAAGACAAAATTCAAGAACCTTCCCTTATCAGAAGAGGCGAAGGAGACTGTTGACCGTGAAATGGGTAGACTTGAAGGAATGGATCCGTCCAGTCCTGAATATTCCCTCACCAGGACCTACCTCGAGATTATCAGTGACCTTCCCTGGAAGGAACCAAAACCTGAGAACTTCAGCATTGAAAGTGCCAGGAAAATCCTTGAGCGTGACCACTACGGCATGAAGGACGTAAAGGACCGTATCCTTGAGTTCCTCGCAGTACGAAAGAAAAAACAGGACACCAAGGGTTCAATTATCTGTCTTGTCGGCCCTCCAGGTGTCGGTAAGACCAGTGTGGGCGTTTCCATCGCCAGATCACTGAAAAAGGAGTACTTCCGTTTCTCAGTTGGTGGCATGAATGACGAGAGTGAGATTAAGGGACACCGAAGAACGTATATCGGTGCCATGCCCGGTAAGATTATCCAAGGCCTGAGAATCACCAAGAGCAAGAACCCGGTTTTCTTGATCGATGAGATCGACAAGATGGGTGTATCTTACCAGGGTGATCCTGCAAGTGCACTGCTTGAGGTGCTTGACCCGGAGCAGAATACTGCATTCAGGGACACCTACCTGGATATTCCCTTCGATGTCAGTGAAGTACTGTTCATTGTTACAGCCAATACCCTGGAGACGATACCCCGTCCCCTGCTAGACCGTATGGAAATCATCCAGCTTGCTGGATACACCAGTGAGGAGAAACTGGCCATAGGAAAGAAGTACCTGGTACCCAAATCCTTGGAGAAACACGGTCTGAGCAAGAGTGAGATTCGCTATCCAGCCAAGATTCTCAGAAAGATAGCTGATGAGTATGCACGAGAGGCTGGGGTCAGAAACTTCGAGAAGTCCCTGCATAAGATCAACCGCAAGGTTGCACTCATGCTCACGGAGAATCCTGAAGAGAAGCTCCCCGTGACCATAAACGAGAAATTGTTGTATGAACTGCTTGGCCAGCCTATCTTTGTTGAGGATGAAATACTCAAGGCAGACCGACCAGGAATGGCTATCGGCCTCGCTTGGACAAGTATGGGTGGAGATACCCTGATCATCGAAGCACAGAACACCCCTGGCAAGGGAGAGATCAAACTCACCGGCCAGCTTGGGGAAGTCATGCAGGAATCGGTCAGTCTTGCTTATACCTGGGTGAAAGCCCATGCCTTGGAGCGAAAGATCGATCCAAGCTGGTTTGAGCACAACTCAATCCATCTTCATGTACCTGAAGGAGCCACGCCAAAGGATGGGCCATCGGCTGGTATTACCATGACTGTTGCGCTCTACTCCTTGGTGACAAACCAAGTCATAGCCCCTGATTTGGCCATGACCGGTGAACTGAGCCTGAAGGGAAAAGTCATGCCGATCGGTGGATTGAAGGAGAAGGTCCTTGCTGCAAGACGGAACAAGATCAAGGACATCATCATCCCACAGTTCAACAAGCGTGATCTGGACAAACTGGATGAACAGGTGACCAAAGGTGTCAATTTCCATCTTGTAGGAAGTATTGAAGAAGTGCTGGCAATCGCTTTCCCTGAAGATGAAAAGCGAGAAGCGATGCAGCCAATACTCATGCCCTCAAGCACCAACGATGCAGAGACGATCAGCAAGGCAGTAGCCCTTGCTGTGAGGGAGGCATTGCGTGAGCGTTGAGTTACTGAGTCCTGCAGGGAACCTTGAAAAGCTGCGTCTTGCATTTGAATATGGTGCTGATGCAGCATACATGGGACTGAGCGACTTCTCCTTGCGTGCCAATGCCAGGAACTTTACCGAAAAAGACTTACAGGAGGTTTCCCGTTTGAAACAATCAAGCGGGAAACGCTTGTATGGCACACTGAACATGATTTTCGATGAACAGAAGCTCTCCTCATTGCAGGATCAGATGGGAATCATCAAGTCCTGGCCCTTCGACGCCTTCATTATCAGCGACTTGGGACTTGTTCCCATCCTGCAGGATGCACTGGGTGATGATGTTGAACTTCACCTCTCAACCCAAGCCAGCTGTACCAATTCCAGTAGTGCCTCCATGTACCGAAAAATGGGATTCTCCCGTGTAATATTGGGCAGGGAAACCCCTCTGGATGACATCAAACGGATCAAGGATGCAAATCCTGACCTACAACTGGAAGTCTTTGTCCATGGGGCTATGTGCATGGCCTACTCCGGCCGATGCCTGCTCTCCAGCCATCTTGCAGGCAGAAGCGCCAACCAGGGTGACTGTAGTCATACCTGCAGGTGGAACTATCGTCTGGCAACCACAGATGCAATCGAGGATGTCCTGAAAAGTGGAGCATTGGCCTTGGAAGAAGAACAACGAAGTGGTGTCTACTACCCTATCTCTGAACAGGATGGGTATACCACCATACTCTCCAGCAAGGACCTTTGTATGATCGACCACTTGGGAGAACTCGTTGACGCCGGTGTGGATTCCTTGAAGATTGAGGGACGGATGAAAAGCAGCTACTACGTGGCTGTGGTAACCAGGGCATATAGAAAAGCACTCGATAGCCTAAAAACCGGCGATGAGAGCTGGAGAGCATACCGTGAGGATCTGTTCAATATCAGCCACCGTGAGTACTCCACGGGATTTTTCTTTGGTCATGGACCGGTAGACCCTGTCATGGGAGAGTCAATCGACAAGAGCACAGAGAAAGGATATGAGAGAAACTATCTCTTCTGTGGGTTTGTCGGAGAGAAGGTAGCTGAAGGTATCTACACATTGGACCTGAAGAACCAGATCAAGGACACCATGAAGATAGAGTATATCGCCAAGGATGTACCAAAGATTGAGGATGAAGGATTCTCCCTGCTTGATGCTGACCATATACCGGTAGGGCAAGCTGACCATGGCAAGATCCAGTACATTAAAACAACCAAGCCGATTGAGAAAGGTTATATCATCCGCCGGGAATCTATGCTTAAATAAAGACATGTGGAGACTCTGGATTACTGTAAGTATCGTGTTATTTCTCTCTCACACACTACCAGCTGTAGCATCCCTCGATGATGACTACGGCTTTCTTGGTGACCATGCACCTTTTGTGCAATTTATGGATGTAGTGAGAGGAGATGGAGATGCGATGCAGGGTGAAGTGGTACGACAACAGCTCGTCCTAAAGACGGTTCTCCAGAAAGAGGAGCAGGCTGTGATCGCCATCCGCAGCGCAACAATGCTGGCTAGGCTCTACACCGAAATAGAGAAGAGGGATACAGAGAGAGCAAAGGAACTGCTCAAGGAAGCTGAATCCTCTTTGAAAAGTCTTACAGATGGTTCATTTTTTCACTTGATGGGGGAAGCTGAGATTGATTCCATCTATTACCTTATCAACCCATCAAGACTTGCAAAAGGGATCAGCAGCAACTCCAAGATCAAGAAAGCCTATGTTCAGTACCCCAACCAGATATATGCCATACTGATGAAAGCCAACAGCCTTCTCTACGCACCCTCCTTTGCAGGAGGTGATAAAGATGAGGCGCTCTCACTTTTTCTTACATTGCTTGAAGCAGGACCTTCCCAGCTCAACAGTTGGGACCTTTCCAGTATATATGTTGGCATAGGACGAATCTGCATGGACAGGGAAGAGTGGGACAAGGCACTGGGATATTTTTCTGCTGCCAAGGCAATCTATGCATTCGACCCTACCCTTGATAATTACATCAGGGAAACAGAGGAGAGGCTATGAGTCTGATCCTCTCTCTTATAGTCGGCATCTTGGGTTTGTACGCTTTCATCCTTACCCTCTCCAATATCCGATATCTATCCGACCTACAGAATACCATACGATTGGAATGCTCCGATGAGTTGGTCAGTGTATTGATCCCTGCGAGGAATGAGGAGCATACCATTGGACCCTGTGTACGTTCACTGCTTGCGCAGAACCACACGAATCTTGAGATTCTCATTCTTGATGACGGCTCTGATGATGATACTGCAAACGTGGTACGAACACTTTGCCTGGAGGATGAACGTGTCCGTCTTATACCAGGAAAACCCCTAAAGCAAGGTTGGCGAGGTAAGATCTTTGCGATGCAGCAACTCTTCAAGGAGAGCAAAGGTGACTATCTTCTCTTTACAGATGCTGACACGGTACACAATCCAGATTCCGTCTCCTATGGACTCTCCCTGCTCAAGGGACATAACGCCTCTATGCTCAGTGGCTACCCCAAGCAGGTTACCAGAAACCTAGGTATGGAATTGTTGGTAAGCGCGATGCTGTTCAACCCTACTCTCTATGTACCATTCAGGCTCCAGGAACGACTCCAGATTCCCATGTTTGCCATGGCGATCGGGCAGTATATGTTTCTCAGGCGCAGCGCACTCAACCATATGGAAGGGTTTTCACACATCAAGAGTGAAATATGTGATGACGTCCTCCTTGCTCGCAGCTGTGTCAAATTGCGGGAGAAGCAGCTATTCGCTCCGATGAGTGAAGCACTTACCTGTGAGATGTTCCCCTCATTCAAGGAAGCCTTCCATGGACTAGAGCGTTCCATCAATGGAGTGGTCAAACGAGGGTGGCTCAGTACCATCCTCATACTTGCGATTGTCCTCGTTTTGCTTCTTCTTGCCTTCTCGCCGTTCCTCCCGCTTTATCTTGCAGTCACGGGTGAATCCTTGATGACCATCGTGCCCAGCCTCGCAGGCACGCTCCTCTTCCTAGCCGCATGGGTTATCAACGCTCGGTTCTTCAAATTCTCATTTTCTTCAGCATTCTTGGCTCATGTCACCGTGTTCTCTGTAGTACTGATGTACCTCCATGGACTCTTTTTGGTACACACAGGGAGGGGATTTGATTGGAAAGGCCGAAAAATATCGTAAAAATAGCGTTTTAGAGCACTAAATACCGGTTTTTTACTTGCGAAAGGGTGAAATCATGGTAGAATGAATTAACCTAGACACATGGAGGAATACATGACTATTCACGAGCAGATTGTTGCGCAGTATGAGACCTATCTGGCAGAAAACCAGAAGTTCACCGAGAAGGGAGTCAAGGTATCGGCTGCAAGAGCTCGCAAGGCTCTGGCTGAAATTGCAAAGCTTGCCAAAGAGCGCAGAAAAGAAATTCAGGCAGAGAAAGGCGAATAATAAAAAAATCCTTACTCGTTTTATCAGGCGCCCGAACAGGGCGCCTATTTCTTTGTCCCGACCAATGCATAGAATATTCCCCCTGAAAAAAGCTTCCAGGGGGAATATTGATACATTATTTTGATGTTCCGTTACAGGAAACTCTTGAGAAGGGCTAAGTGCTTCTTCCCTTTCTCAATCTTCTCCTCAAACTCACTTTTCTTGCCCTTCTCTTTCTCGATTGCTTCCTCCTTGGCGTTCTGGAGGAACTTCTCGTTGGAGAGTTTGGCCATCACCTTGGAGAGGTTCTTGTCGTGCTTGTCCAGATCGCTTTCCAGGCGGGCAATCTCCTTTTCCACATCGATTGCTTCCTTGACAAATACATACATCTCATAGCCGGTTCCTGCTACAGGAAACGCCCCTTTGACATCGATAGTATCACTGCTGTCCACCTCGATTGAGGAAGCCCCTGCAAAGGTAGCCATCAATGCTTTCTGTTCAGCGAAGAACTCAGAGGCAAAGAAATCCTTGTCACACTTCACCACTACCCTGATCTTCCGCTCCACAGGGATGCCCAACTCAGAGCGCATCGCCCTGAGAGCGGTAACAGATTCCTGCATCCTCTGCACAAGGGCAGCCTCAGCTGCATGTTCCCGTTCTTTCTGGAAGATGGGATACTTGCTTTCGATCAACTGATCATCGACATTGGGAAGCTTCTGGTAAATCTCTTCACTGATGAACGAAGCAAAGGGGTGCATCAAGCGCATGGACTCAGCAAGCAAGTCAAGCAAGATGGTCACCTGTCTCTGTTTCTCCTCAGGCTTTTCACTGTATAGACCACGTTTGGCACTCTCTACATACCAGTCACAGAAGTCATTCCAGAAGAAATCATAGACAGCCTGAGCTCCATCATTGAACTTATAGTTCTCCATTGCCACCTTGATCTTCGCCACAGCCTCGTTGAGTTGGTTATAGATCCACTTATCCAGTGTATTGAGTTCAACCTTGGCAATATCACCCAGTTCCACCCCTTCAAGATTCATCAAGAGGAAACGGGCTGCATTCCAGACCTTGTTGGCAAAACGGCTCCCAAGCTTGAATGTTTCCATATCGATGAGAATGTCCTGCCCTTGGGTTGCCATGTAGGCAAGCGTGAACTTCATGGCATCAGCACCATACTGGGAAACAACATCCAAGGGGTCAATGCCATTGCCGAGGCTCTTGCTCATCTTCCTCCCCTGCTTGTCACGCACCAATCCGGTAATGTAGATATCCTTGAACGGAACCTCACCAAGAAACTCCAGGGAGGCCATGATCATCCGGCTTACCCAGAAGAAGATAATGTCATATCCGGTAACCAAGGTGCTTGTGGGGAAGAACTGCTTCAAGTCGGCACTCTTCTCGGGCCAGCCAAGCGTACTGAAAGGCCAGAGCCAGGAGCTGAACCAAGTATCGAGTACATCACTCTCCTGGATGAGGTTCTTGGAACCACACTTGGGGCATGTTGAGGGATCAGCCCGGCTTACAATGATCTCATGACAATCCTGACACTCCCACACAGGAATGCGGTGTCCCCACCAGAGCTGTCGGCTGATACACCAATCATGGATATTCTCCAGCCAGTGGGTGTAGGTATTCTCCCAGCGCTTGGGATAGAAGACCACCTTCTCATCCTTCCAAGCCTGCAATGCCTTCTTGGCCATCCCTTCCATCTTCACGAACCACTGGTTTGAAAGATACGGTTCAATGACCGTATGACAACGGTAGCAGTGGCCGACATCATGGTTGTGGACAACTTCCTTGACCAAGAATCCCTGTTCCTTCAGATCAGCGACCACCAAGGAGCGTGCATCGACCGCACTCATGCCACGGTACTTCTCAGGGCAGTTCTCGTTGAGCGTACCATCAGGATTCAGTACATTGACCTTTTCTAGCCCATGGCGCATACCACACTGCCAGTCATTGGGGTCATGTGCAGGGGTGATCTTTACCATTCCGGTTCCGAAACCCATTTCCACAAAACTGTCTGCAATGATGGGGATCTTTTTGTCGGTGAGGGGAAGATCGATCAACGTACCGACAAGATGGGTATAGCGTTCATCATCAGGATGCACTGCAACAGCCACATCACCGAACATTGTCTCCGGCCTTGTGGTAGCAACGGTAATATAACCACTTCCATCACTATAGGGATAGCGTACGTCGTAGAGGAATCCACCAAGCTCTTGGTACTCAACCTCATCATCGGCGAGGGCCGTACCACACTTGGGGCAGTAGTTGACCAGGTACTCACCTTTGTAGATCAAACCACGCTCATAGAGGGTAACAAAACTCTCTCGAACTGCCTGGCTCAGACCTTCATCCATGGTGAATCGTTCATGCTCCCAGTCACAGCTGCAACCAATCTTCTTCAACTGATCGGTGATGATATCATGATGCTTATCTTTTACCTGCCATGTCCTCTCTAGGAACTTGTCACGTCCCAAGTCCTGACGTCGCAACCCCTCTTGTGCAAGCTGGCGTTCAACCACATGTTGTGTGGCGATACCTGCATGGTCAGTACCAGGAAGCCAGAGGGTTGTTCTCCCACTCATCCGGTAGTAACGGGTCAGGATATCCTGCAAGGAGTTGTTCAGGGCATGGCCCATGTGCAGTATCCCGGTAACATTGGGAGGAGGCATGACGATAGTAAATGGAGGTTCCTTACCCTCAGCAGGTTTGAACTTTCCTTCTTCCAGCCATTGCTGGTAAATTCGATCCTCGAATTGTTTTGGATCATAGGCCTTCGGTAACTCAACAGCCTTCACATTATGCCTCCTACAGGTAAAAAGAGTCTTCCCATAGTACCAAAATAGGGAAGGCTCTACAAGTGAATGTAGAGCCTTCGGCATGAGAAGAAAAACAGAATACTATTCGAGAGGAGTGACTGCCTTCACTTCCAGCTTCACTGCATACCCCATTGCATCAAGATGCTGGACAATCTGTTCCAAACTGAACATATCGAGGGAAGGCTGCTGTACTTCGGTCACTTGCCGGATATGGGCACTGTCAATTTGGGAGGCAACCCCAGGAAGGATTTCCTGTCCCTGCTGGGAGCTGTTCCCAAAGAGCACAAATGCCCCGATGAATACCACAACAAAGGCGGCCGCAGAGGTAATCAAGGCAGGTACAAGCCTGACCTGGATTTTCTTTCGAAAAATATGCATTTTTTTATTGGAGGAGGAAAAACGTGTTTTCTCAAAATATTGGAGAACTCGATCCTGCCGGGCAGAGATTTCTGAATCAGGCAGAACAGCATCTGCAACTTTCTGGTGAAGGGCGCGAAGCTGTTCAAGTCTCTGGCGACACGCGTTGCAATAGCCTAGGTGTTCCTGGACCTGGGTCCTCCAAGGCTCCTGTAATTCGCCATCCAAATAGGTATTCAACAATTCGTCATCGACACACATTCACATCACTCCTGGCTGAGAATCGACTCGAGCATCTTCCTTGCCCGATAGACTCGTACCTTCACGTTACTTTCGGAAATATGCAACACCTGCGCGATCTGCTTGTAGTCCATATCGGTGTACTCTTTCATCACAATGACTAGGCGGAACTTTTCGGGTAGCTGATCAATTGCTTCCTGTACAAGTTTCCTGGTCTCCTTCTCCATCAATACCTGAGATCCATCGGAATGATTTGCCCCCGTGGATGGATACTTTTTCAATTTATCCACCATGTTCATCTCGCGGGCTTTCCGCTTCACTTGGTTGATGGCAAGATTCTTCGAAACCCTGATGAGCCAATACTTGGCATCATTGAGGGTAGCGAACTCCATGCCTTTGTCAAAGAACCGGATGAAAGCTTCCTGACAAATCTCCTCTGCAAGGTCCTGATTATTGGTTACGTGATAAACCACACGCATCAATATCGGGAATACCTGCTCATATACTTGCCGAAAGGCTCGCTCATCGTTGCTTTGTATTTCCATAACGTTAACAACTCACCAGTAACCAAGTTACATCTTTTTTTCCAAAGAACTTCCCGTTGGGGTGTCTTTGACAAGGTAGCCCATTGCATCCAGCTCGGAACGCAGAGAATCAGCAAGCGGCCAGTTCTTTTCCTTCTTCGCTTGCAGCCTCTTCTCGAGCAGTGCGAGAGCCTTAGGAGGAAACGATTCTTCTTTCGGCAGCTCAACAGATGCAAGATCAAGACCGAACACCTGATCAAAGAACATGATGAGGGAGTACTTCTCATCTCCGTCCAACTCCTCATCCTTCAATACCCCCCAAAGGTCAGCAAGTCCTCTGGGACTTCCCAGATCATGCTGCAAATGTTCAAGGAAGGTCTCTTTGTATTGCAGAGCTTTTTCACTCTTTAGGGAGACTTCCTTGGCACCGTCCTTCAGCATAACCTGGATACGATCCACTACATTCCGTCGAGCCTTACGAGCAGTATCGAGCGCTTCAAAGCTGAACTTCAGCTGACTGCGGTAATGGCCACCCAAACAGTAATAACGGTAATCCATTGCATCGTAGCCCTTGCGCTTCAGCAAATCAAGGGTAAGGAATTCCCCCTTGCTCTTGCTCATCTTCCCAGTCTCATCCAGGAGGAATTCACCATGCATCCAGTACTTAACCCACTGCTTGCCGGTTGCAGCCTCACTCTGTGCAATCTCATTGGTGTGATGAACGGGAATTGCATCAATTCCACCACAATGGATGTCAAACGACTCCCCCAGGTAGTGCATGCTCATCGCGGAGCACTCAATATGCCAACCGGGAAAGCCCTTTCCCCATGGGGAATCCCACATCATCGCCTGCTCCCCATGTTTACTCTTGGTGAACCAGAGAACGAAATCCTTGGGATTTTTCTTGTTGTCATCACTGCTTACATCATCACGAACAGCGGTCTTGAGGGAATCGAGATCGAGGCGAGCCAGTTTACCGTAGTCGGGAATTGAATCGATGCTGAAATAGACATTGCCTCCACTGACATAGGTATGCCCGCTCTCCTCCAGCCTCTTGATCAGATCGATCATCTGCTGGATATGGTCTGTTGCCTTGCAGACTACACTGGGTCGAATCATATTCAAGGAGTCATAATCCTTGAAGAATGCATCGGTATAGAACTGGGCAATCTCCCAGACACTCCTATGGGTCTGGCTTGCCATCTTTTCAATCTTGTCCTCACCTTCATCCCCATCTCCGGTCAAGTGCCCGACGTCTGTGATATTCATGACATGGTTCACCTTGAAACCAGAGACAAGCAGGGTGCGCTTGAGCAGGTCCTCAAACAGGAAGGTCCTCAGATTTCCGATATGTGCATAGTTATATACGGTAGGCCCACATGAGTAGAGACCTACTTCCTTATCGTGTATTGGTTCAAATGCTTCCAAACCACGACTCATGGTATTATAGAGAAAGACAGGCATTGAGAGCTCCTTTAGGTTGCCCACCCCAAAAAAAGGGGGTAAGATGTCTCCATGCCTACCAATGTACGCAATAGTATTGAAAAAATCAACCTTGACCACCTGCTCATGGAGAATCTGGAACTCGCTTCACACAGTAGTATTCAGTGTGGGGGAAATGCCCAATGGGCTGCCTATCCCACCAATTTCGAGGAACTGAGAATCCTGATAAACCATGCAAAGGACAACAATCTTCCCCTCTCAATTCTTGGGGGAGCAACCAATACCTTGATCAGTGACAAGGGTGTTGAAGGACTCGTTATCCTCACTGGCCACCTTGCCCGCAGGCATGTACAAGGGGAGATGTTTTGTGTCCGCTCAGGTTGTCCTCTGGACAAAGCCATCTCACAGGCAATTGAAGACGGACTGGAAGGGCTGGAAATGCTCGGTGGTATCCCTGGCACAGTGGGGGGGGCTATCTATGGAAACAGCGGGGCAAACGGTGTACAGATAGGGGATCTGCTCTACTATGTCGACTATATGACCTTGGATGGGAAACTTCATAGGATGCAAATCCACCAGGATGAGTTCTCCTATCGCCACTCCCCTTTTACCGGCAGGGATGATTTGATCATCTATGAAGCAGGATTCCGATTAAAGCCTACCACACAAACCAGTGAGGTGAGAAAACGCAAGGACACGGTTAAAAAGCATCGTAAGCATAAGGGTCTGTATGACTATCCAAGTCTTGGGTCAATATTCAAGAACCCAGAAGGCAAGAAAGCTGCTGCCCTCATTGATGCCTGCAATCTCAAGGGTCATACCATCGGGGGAGCCAGCGTATCCCCAACCCATGCAAACATCATCATCAATCGTGAGAGAACTGCCACCAGTGAAGATGTACGAGCCTTGATCGAGTACATCAGAGCCACTGTACAGAGTGAGTTCCATATCACCTTGCAAGAAGAGATCCACTATCTTGGCCGATGGTAAAGCGGAATGAGTAGGTGACTGATAGCTGCTCCTTGACATTTTTCTTGATGGTGAGAGACAGGGGTCCCTTCTTAAGAAGCAGGGATAAGGTAATGCCATCCCTACTTAGGTTTAGTGTTCCCTGTTCTGCCTTCATCTGTAATGACATTCCATCAATACTGTCCCAGACAACATCTATTCTGTAATCCAGCCACTGTCCTGATACTTGGTAGCTGCTCCTCCTGCTCTGCTCTCCAGATGTTCTGGTTTTCACCCAACTATCGAAACTGCTCTCCAAGGTAATCGACCCCAATGTATAGCTGATTTTGGAGTGTACAGATTGTTCCATTTCTTGCCTCTGTCCACCAAAAACCGGGGAGGGGCCTGTTTGTATCTCCCCTCCCCACACTGCCTGTATGCCATGACATTTCATTTGCAAAGCGACAGATTGCGATTGCCTTTCGGAAGTCCCCTCAAACTTCCAATCGAATGAAAGGGCTCCCTGTGAGAATGTGATGTCAGGGGAGAAAGAAAAGCGCTCTCCATCAGCCCAAGAGGCAATAAGAGAGAGGTCGACATGGGGGCTCTCTGCATCCCAGAAGAGATAGATTTTTCCTGGTTGTTCATTCCACGTATATACCGATGGGATGGAAGATTGTCCCTCTGCAAATTGGTATGCCAATCCTCCTTGCTTTCCCTGTAAGTGGAAGGCCCTGTTATTCTCTTCCCTGTACAGGTACGAGAGACGTAGGTCTTGCTTTTCCCATGAACTGCTGAACCATACCCTTTCCAGGAAAGTCCTTGGTTTATAGCTGAAGCTCCAGACTTCTCCCTCGTAGGAAATATATGGTTCAATCTGCAGCTCAGAAGAGGAGAGAGAGAGCTTTAAGCGGAAATCTTCACGTTCTTCCTCACTATGGTACTCAATGTTCATGGCTTCCTGCAGAGGACTGAATGAACCTTGTACTATCGTTTGTGCGTGCAGAAAGAGGGGAAGTGTCCAAAACCACAGGCAAAGAAATACCTTCATAAGAGGAAAAGAACTAAAGGTTCTTTTTTCGCTTCATGTTGATTATTCTGCCCAATAGTGTTTTAATAGATGGGTATCTTTTGCAATCAATTAACAGAGTGTTATAGAGAAATAATAGGAGTCATTCATGGTAATTTTAACCTTGAACTGTGGCAGTTCGTCTGCCAAGTACCAGGTGTACGACTGGGTCAACAAAGATATTCTTGCTGTTGGCGTCGTGGAACGCATCGGACTGGAATATTCCACCATTGAGCATAAGGCAAATGGCAAAGAGGAATACAATGCAGAGTTCTCTTCCCCTACTCACAAAGAGGCAATTGAGCTGATCATCAGGATGCTTCTTGATGATGAGTATGGAGTCATCAGTGACTTGAAGCTGATATTGGGGCTGTTGGTCACCGTGTCCTGCATGGTGGAGAGGTGTTCAAGCAGTCTGCATTGGTAACCGATGAAGTCATTGAACAACTAAAGAAGGTCACACACCTGGGTCCACTACACATGCCTGCCAATATCATGGGCATTGAAGCAGCCAGGAAAGCAATGCCTTCCGTTCCCCAGGCCATCATCCTCGACACTGCATGGCATCAGACCATGCCTGAGGAAGCATTCATGTATGCCGTTCCCTATGAGTGGTACACTGATTACAATGTACGACGCTATGGCTTCCATGGAACCAGCCATCTCTACTGTGCAAAGCGTGCAGCAGTCGTGTTGGGCAAGAAGAATGAAGATACGAATGTAATCGTCTGCCATATCGGAAACGGCGCATCCATCAGCGCAGTAAAAAACGGCGTCTGCATTGACACTTCCATGGGCCTTACCCCCCTTGAAGGATTGATCATGGGCTCCAGAAGTGGAGATATCGATCCTGCCATCATTCCCTACATGATGGACAATACCGGCATGAGTGCAAAAGAGATGGACACTGTTCTCAACAAGAAAAGCGGACTGATCGGCTTGTGCGGAAAGAGCGATCGAAGAGACGTGCTCAAGGCAAGTCTGGAAGGGGACAAGAAAGCAGCTCTGGCCATCAAGATGGAAACCCGCAGGATTGCCAAGTACATCGGTGGCTATGCTACCCTCTTTGGTGATAAGCTGGATGCAATCGTATTCACCGCAGGTGTCGGAGAGATGGCTCGACATATTCGTCTCGGCGCATGTCAGGGCTTGGAAGCAATCGGGGCAGTGCTTGATGAACACAAGAATGAAGTCTGTTTCAGCAGAAACGGCGAATTCGAGATCAACACTGATGATTCAAAGGTAAAGATCCTGGTGATTCCGACCGATGAGGAGTTGGTCATGACGGAGGATGCCTATGCTCTCATGAACGGCACCTATGATGTTCATACCAATTTCCACTACACCTTCGAGGACAGAGAACTATGTGAACAAGAGCCCGTGAGAAGGATCTTCAGAAGAACATCGAGAAGAATCCTGAGTTGGCCACCATTTTAGCAATGCCACGCTAAAGAGAAAAAACAGTTCTTTTGCAAACCACGCTTGGGATAACCCTTGCGTGGTTTTTTCTTCTCCTTGGAATCTATGAGAAATCTATGAAAATGCCTGGATAATCTTGCTTTCAAGATGCAATGCAAGTAGTGTATGGCTATGGAAACTATTCTTGGTTGTTGAAGATGATGTTGATATCCGGGAACTGGAGAGATACACCTCTCATCCCTAGGATACACGGTCCTGGAAGCTGAACATGGAGCACAAGCTCTGGATTTACTGAAGAGTCACCACATTGATCTTATTGTGCTCGATATCATGATGCCTGTCCTCGATGGCCTCTCTACCATCAAGTCTGTTCGCTATCAGCTGAACAACCCGGTACCCATCATTGTGGTCTCAGCTCGAGGGGAAGAGAGTGATATCATTACAGCCCTGGGAGCTCGGGGCGGATGACTACCTGAGCAAGCCATTCAGTGCAAAAGTCCTTGCAAGCAAGATCAGGGCAGAGTTCTGAGAAGGACACAGGAACTGGAGCAACAGCACCTCATGGTAGAAGCTGATGGGCTTATCATGGACCAACACAAACATCAGTGCATGCTCGATGGGCAAGAGATTGAACTCACTGCCACAGAGTTTGCCCTGCTCTATCTCCTGGCTTCGAACCCTGAACAAGTCCTTCACAAGGAATCAGATCATCACCAAGGTCAAGGGAGACGATTACCCGGTGACCGACCGATCAATCGATGTCCAGATTGCTACGCTCAAGAAAGAAACTGGGATCATACGGCACCAAGATCAAAACCATCTGGGGAATCGGCTACACCTACAAGAACTGACCATCTCACGGTATCTTATCCAGTAATCGGTAGAGTTCTGCCAAAAAGCTCTCGTCATCTTCTGCAAATGGTGAGGGATCTTCACTTGTCTCATCTTCCACCATAAAGTGACCAACCCTACTCTCATACTCGTTCTCGAATGCCTGGGAGATATCAGCATCGGTTGCACTCCCGTCTTGGATCCTTTCTATGATGGAGAGGCTATCGTCAGTTATCCTCTGGATCCTCTCCAACTCTCTTCCTTGTATCTCCAGCAGTTTCAGTTGCTCCCGCTCTGAAAGGGGAACCTGCTGTGAAGTCGATTGGAGAAGTTTTGCCGCAAAGTTAGCCATCCGCTCCCCCTCTCTTGATCCCAGCCTTCTCCCAAACTGCATAGGTTTCTTTCTCTTTCTGGATAAACACAAATGATTCACCAAGGAGATGCAGTGAAAGTACCGCAAGCTCTGATTCCACAATCATAAGCGGGGTGCCAGGAGGAATGGTGGCAAAGAACTTCTCCCTACCTTTCAATGTGTCAGCACGCCCTCGTGCATAGTGAGGGCTCTTTCCCTCCTGGTCAACGACACAGAGCACATAACGATTACCAATGATATCAGCTCCTGCAAACCCTGTTTCAATTCTGTTCATTCCTCCAGTCTAGCAGGGAACGATGCCAATACCAGTGCAGAAAGAAATCACCGCAATAGTTGCAAGTCATCCACCTGTGGTGCTACAGTGAAGTATGGCGACATTGATTACATCCCTGCAGAAGCACTTTCAAGGTAGTGAAAGCTGTATCTGCATTACGGGAAGTGGGGGGAAAACCACTGCTTTGATACAGCTTGCAAATGCGTACGCAGCTGAGATGAAGCGGGTTCTTGTCTCCACCACTACGAAAGTACTGTATCCTGAAAACAGGGACTATTACTGCGACCGCTACTTGTGGGATGAGGATGTGTTCTCATACCAATGCAAGAAGGGTGAGCGGGTTTTCTACGCAAGACGAGGGCCCATCAAGGCAGAAGCACCGCCTACCGAAGACCTCGCACGTTTGAAAGAACACTATGATGTACTCTTGCTGGAAGCAGATGGAGCTCGCGGTATGGGTCTGAAGTTACATTGTGATCGTGATCCAGTGGTACCGGAATTTACTACCGCTACCTTGGCAATTGCTTCTTTTTCCGTCTTCGGCAAGAGACTCAGTGAACACTGCTTCGGATGTGAAGCCCTACCTGACCGTCTTATCGATGAAGAGACCTACTCCTTCTTGCTTACCCATCCAGAAGGCATTCAGAAGGGCATGAAGGGTGTTCGCGCTATACTTTTTAACCAAGCAGAGAGAACCGACTGGAGCAAGATCGAGAACATTCGAAGATCGTTCCCAGATTTGCCTTTGTTTTTCGGTTCACTCGAAGAAAATATTCTTATAGAAAGGAAAATACCATGAAGCATACCGTATTCGAAGCAGCAGCATACTTGAGTGAACACAAAGAGGACTTTGTATATGCAACCATCATCAAGACTGAAGGATCCACAAGCAGGAACCAAGGATCCATGGTCATCGACACAAAAGGACGGATTACCGGGACTGTCGGTGGAGGAGAACTCGAGGCATATGTACTCAGCCAATCCCTCAACCTGATCAGCAATGATGAGTCACACCGCCATATACACTTCACAGTCCAGATGGATGACGAGGTAAGTGTAGGTGTTGTCTATCTTTTCCTCCTCCGCTGTACCACTGATGTTGAGCGGAAAGCCTTCATCGATTTCAGGCGCTGGGAGTCGTATGAGCTTGACCATGTTTTTGGTCTTCAATTGCAACCCTCAGTGGCTTTGCTCGGACTCTGTGAGGGAGGAGCTACCATTGGGGATGTGCATCCCACATTCCTCAGTTACGCCCAAGAGGCACTCAACAAGAAAAGTACCACCTTGGTGGAAACCGGCTCATGGACCTGTCATCTCAGTCTCCCGGTGAACTACCACAACCTCCTCTTGATCGGTGGAGGGCATGTAAACCAGGCAATCGCGGAACTTGCCCACTTTGTAGGAATCCCCACCCAGGTGGTTGAAACACGAGAAGACTTTGCCACGGAAGATCTCTTTACCTTCTCAAAGAAACGTGAGGTTGCCCCAACCCTTGCTGAAGCACTGAACAATATTGAAACCAATGAGTATACAGCTTGTATTATTGCAAGCCATGCCTTTGGCCCTGAAACCACAAAACTACTCCTTAAGAGGAACATTGCCTACCTTGGGGTGCTGGGCTCCAGGCACAAGGCAAAGAAGTTGCTTGCTTCCCTCACCCTTGACCAGAATGATCTGAAGCGATTGCATCTGTCCAATTGGACTGGATATCGGCACTGAAACCCCTCAGGAGATTGCGCTCTCCGTACTGAGTGAGGTGATGAAGGTTTTCAACAACCGTAGTGGGCAGAGCCTCAAGCACAAGGCAAACAAGATGATCGTGGTCCGAGGTGGAGGCGACCTGGCTACGGGGGTCATTCTCCGTCTCTTCAGAGCAGGATACTATGTCGTGGTACTGGAAACTGAACAGCCAACGGTTATCAGGAGAACTGTCAGCATCGCACAGGCAATGTACAGTGATACAATAACCATAGAGGGAGTGAAAGCATCCCGCTGCAATGACCTGAAGGATGCCTATGCAAAGATGGATGCAGGCATCATACCCGTCCTGGCAGACCCGAAGGGTGAACAGATCAAGAGAATAAAACCGGTCTGTGTAGTGGATGCCATCATGGCCAAGAAGAATATCGGCACCACGATCACTGACGCTCCACTGGTAATCGCCCTTGGTCCTGGGTTTGTGGCAAAACAGGATTGTGATCTGGTCATCGAGACCATGAGGGGACATAGTCTTGCAAGGATCCTGAGTGAAGGTTCAGCAATGCCCAATACCGGAACCCCAGGGGTCATCGCAGGGTATGACAAAGAACGGGTGCTCCACAGCCCTGCTGAGGGAATCTTCTCCAGTGACCATCAAATCGGCGATCTGGTGAAGCAAGGTGAGGTAATTGCCAAGGTTGGTGAGGTGGATGTCATTGCAACCATTGATGGTAAGCTCAGGGGCTTGCTGAACAATGGGCTGAAGGTTCCGGAGCACTTCAAGATTGCTGATATCGACCCACGTGGCGCGCATGCTGACCATACCACGGTAAGCGAAAAAGCCATGGCAATCGGAGGTGCTGTTCTGGAAGCAGTAGACGGATTCCTCAGCAGAGCATAAGGCGATACAAGAGGGACCACTCCCGGCTCTGAATAGCGTCAGGTGTGGTAATCTTTCCATTATTCTTTGCTATCTTCAATGGATATTTTGCCTTCAATCCGTTAGTATGGGGTAAATACACTGTCCTTGCCAGGAGGAACCATGGATAGGAAACACTACTACTCACAACTACTCAGTGCATTGAAATATGATATCGTAGAGAGAAGGACTATCCTGCAGGGTCCCTTCACAGGGGATGAGGCGATCCTGCAGAACAAGAAAGTCATCGCCAGCTTAGAGAGAGGCGAGCATGACTGGGATGATCCCAGTCTTCTCAGGGAGCGTCTTTCCAGCGATGTGCATCTGGTCATCTTTGGCGGTGGTCATATTGCCCTCGACCTCTACCATCTTGCGATTGATCTTGCCTTACGGGTCACAATTGTCGATGATCGCCCAGAATTCTGTAATCAAGAACGATTTCCTCAGGCTACCTGTCTCTGTGCTCCGTTTGAAGAGGTTCTGGAAAGGCCTCAACGGTGGATCAGACCGTACTTCATCATCACCACCAGAGGGCATGCCTTTGACAGGCTCTGCCTGGAGAAAACACTACGCCTACCCCACTCCTACATCGGCATGATCGGCAGCAAGAAAAAGGTTGCAAACACCTTTGATGCACTACGCGATGCAAATTACAGTGAAGCAGAACTTGCTTCTGTGAAAGCTCCCATTGGGCTTGATATCGGGGCAGTGACTTCCTCGGAGATTGCCCTCTCCATTCTTGCGCAGGTCATCAGCGAATACCGCAAGAAAGAACAAGCGGTCAGGCTGGACGAACAATTGCTTGCCCGTCAGGCAACCGGCGAACCTCATATTCTCGTCCGTGTAGTGGAAAAACATGGATCAGCTCCGTGTGAAGTCGGTTTCCAACTAGCCCTGTTTGTTGACAGGACCCTAATGGGGACAGTGGGTGGTGGAGAGATTGAGGCAAGGGCGATCAAAGAGGCACAGAAGATGCTCCTGGATGGGCAAATGCAAGACCATACGGTGCGCTACGATTTGAGCAATGAACGTGCCGGCAGTATTGGGATGATCTGCGGAGGTGTGGCAACCCTGCTGTTTCAGCGCAGGTGATACCCTTCCCCTACCATCTCATAGGCAAATAACTGCGAGGCTTGTTCCTCATCATAGGCAAAGTCCCAGCAACCCATCCTATGGAAGGTGGTGCCGCCAAACCCTTTCTTGAAGGTATAGAGGCCACTCATCGGGTGGTTTATTCCGCCCGTAGGAGAGACTCCGAAGAGGTCATACTCAGTGCATCCCCATCTCTTC
This sequence comes from uncultured Sphaerochaeta sp., assembly GCF_963677075.1. Taxonomy (NCBI): domain Bacteria; kingdom Pseudomonadati; phylum Spirochaetota; class Spirochaetia; order Spirochaetales; family Sphaerochaetaceae; genus Sphaerochaeta; species uncultured Sphaerochaeta sp. The sequence continues at coordinate 2,624,327 of NZ_OY781873.1, forward strand.
GCCAACAGAATCGCATGCCACTGCAGGGCGTAGGTACTCATGGAGTTCCTCATCTTGGAGGAAGAGGCTCCATAGAGATAGGTTGCCCGGCGCGCTGAACGACTGAGGAACATGGCACTGAGAGGCTGTCCATCAAAGAAAGCCATCAGGAGTACAATTTCAGCTCCCTCATCTTCAGCGCTGTACAGTGCATCAAAATATGAGCGATCGTGCAAGGTTATCCGGTTTCTCTCACAGGTCTCCTCATACAGTGAGTAGAAGGTATCCAGGTGATCTCTCCCAACCTGGCGGACTTCTACTCCCTTTCTTTGCGCAAGACGAATATTGTAACGGGTTTTGTGATGCATGCGAGAGAGAATTTGCTCTTCACTCCCCAGCAGATTCACGAACATGGTATCACTGGGAAGCTGGTTCGAGACTGCTTTTCTTAGTTGCTTGTTGTTTGTCCCCCAGTTGAGTCTAAGATTCTGCAGGGAGAGAGAAACATCATCCTCTTCCCAGATCGATTGCCAAGGAAGGTCATAGCGAAGCAGAAGACAATGGGAAGGTAGCTTCTCTTTTAAGTTCATCGAAAGCTCTTCCAGGAAGGGACCCATCCTCTCTTCATCAGGATTCAAAACCGGTCCATAGGGTACATAACCGATGCTTTGGTACCGATTAACCGGTATCAACTGGACAAGGATGTCATCCAGGATATAGGAGGAGCCAGGTTTCCCATTAAGTTCAGAAAGTGGTGTTTTTATGTCAAATGCTTTGGTGTGGTATCCTTGGCTCTCCTTCACTTGAGACCAGAAATACGATTGATGCAGCAGAGGGGTATCATAGAGACCAGCAGGATTTTTTTCCTGCACCGTGAGATTCATTGCAAACTCCTAATAATAATTCAAAGAAAACCATACCACAGAAAGAAAAAAGGGGGAAGGGAGGAAAAATGTGAAGAAAGTATGAATACCGTACGCTTCTCTTGTCTTGCTTGAATCAACGTTGGTAGAATCAAGTGAGGAAAATTATGCAATACAAAAGCATTCGTGCACGTTTGGCGTTGACTACCTTTTTGGTTCTGGTGTGTTCACTCTTTGGCAGTATGTGGATTGCAAACCGCTCGTTCGCCACTACCATCAGGGAAACAACCTACGCAGAGCTCTCTGCCAAGGCAGAGTATCTGGCAACCCTCTCCAAGAACTCAGCTGAGCCATGGATGGCGGAACATTTTGACTCGTATGCAGCTTCCACTTCGACCAGGATCACCATCATCAACCGTGAGGGCGTTGTTCTCTTTGACTCTGACTACGCTGCAGAGACGTTGAACAATCACCTCTATCGCGAGGAAGTCCAAGCAGCATTGAGAAACGGGAGTGCTTCCAGTGAACGGCGTAGCAGCACCCAGAACCTTCCCGTCCTCTACTGGGCAGTAGCATTGGAAGACCATCCCACCATTGCCATACTGAGAGTCTCCAAGACGCTCAACCAACTCTCTGGGTACCAGAAGACCTACCAAAGCCTCTTCTTCAGAGGCATTGGTGTTCTAGTGCTCTTTTTCTTGCTCCTTACCTTCTTCGTCATCACGATGATTACCCGCCCACTTGACCGTTTGAAGGGCCTTGCGCGTAAATATGCAACAGGCGACCTCCAAGCAAGACTCCATCTCTCATCCCCCCAGGAACTCGCTGAACTCGCCCATACCATGGAAGAGATGGCCCAAGAGATCCAGGAAAAGATTTCTCAGGTTGAGTTCGGCAAGAACCAAGTGGAAGCCATTCTCAACAGCCTCAGTGAAGGAATTCTTCTCCTCGACCGGAACCTGAACATCAAGGTAGCAAACAGGGAGGCCCACTTGCTCTTCACTGACCAGAGAGACTCGGTCCTTGACAAGAATCTTTCCCAGCTTATCAGTTCCAACGAAGTGCGTACTCTCTGTAATGCCACACTTCGTGATGGAGAGGAGAGGGAACTCACCATCGAACAGTATGGACATCTTTTTGGGCATACTGCACGAATTGCAGGAAAACAACAGGTGCGGGAGCTGAGGATGGTCACCTGTGCTGTCCGATCATCTGAAGGATTCGTCAACTCAGTGGTACTCTCCATAAATGATATGACAGAGTTAAAACGTCTTGAGCAAATCCGCAAGGATTTTGTGGCCAATGTAAGCCACGAACTCAAAACCCCCATTACCTCAATTGCTGGATTTGCGGAAGCACTCACTGAGACGCAGAATCCAGAGGAAATTTCCCACTTCTCAAAGATCATCAGCAGGCAAGCAAACAGAATGAGACAACTTGTTGAGGATTTGTTATTGCTCAGCAGCCTTGAGCAAGAACAGCACAAGGCATCCATGAGCTGGACCACCCTGGAGCAGATTGTAGGAGAAACGGAAGAAGCTTGTTCCTATCGATACGAGGAACGTGGCAGCAGCCTGCACATCGCCTCGGACAATCCAGATAATCTCCTGCTCTATGTCAATGAAAACCTGATTGCCCAGGCTTTGACAAACTTGGTGATCAATGCATTGAATTACTCTGAAGCAGGATCGAAGGTTCATCTCTCGGCAACTGTTGGTGAGGACCAGATTGTCTTCAGCGTCAAGGACCATGGTATTGGAATACCCAAGGCTGTCCAAGACAGGATTTTCGAGCGATTCTACCGGGTTGATGCAGCAAGAAGCAGGAGTCAGGGAGGAACCGGCCTTGGCCTATCCATTGTGAAACATATCGTGAATGTACATGGGGGAAAACTCTCGCTTGAGAGTGAGCTGGGAAAAGGAAGTACCTTTACCATCACACTCCCAAGGATGGGTGGAAACCTGAAGGACCTGCAAAAACGGAGCGAAGAGCTCTACAAAAAACACTAAAGAATATCCCCCCCTTTCGGGGAGGATGCTGCTTTGGAGTTTTCTACTCAGTCTTTTTTGGTCCGTTGAGCTTCGGCCTCTGACCCTTGTCCATGTAGACAATCCATCGGCATATGGTAGTAACATGGTCCCCATACCGTTCCATCTCCTTTGTCAGATAAAAGAGATTGAGGATACGCTCCATCTCAGCCTCTGTCTCTGGCCTGAGAGCAAACAAATCAGCGTTCAAGGCATCCCGCTCTGCATCCATCTTGTCGTCAAGGGATGCAACCTCGATTGCCTTCTCTGCCTTCACATCAATGAAGGCTTCAACAACCTTGCGGGTCATGGTAGCACCGAGCAGTGCCATTTCGCTGATACGTTCTACAAACGGGATAAACATTGCTTCCTCTTCACTACTTGCCATCTTTGCCATATGGGCAGCATGGTCACCCATTCTCTCCAAGCTGGATACAATCTTGATCCCTGCAATGATATGACGCATATAATGCCCATAAGGAGTCTCACTTACCAGAAGTCTCACAGCATCATTCTCCACCATCTCCTGCAGCTGGTCGATGAACCAGTCGTTGGCTATGACTTTCTTGGCCAACTCCACATCGTGGTTTCGAAACGCATATTGTGCCTGGTAGATTGCTTCCTCCACCCTATTCACCATTTGAATGAGCATTTCTTGGAAGAATTGCATCTTCTCATCAAGTTTACTGATATTTTGGTCCATGATTCCCTCCCAGGATCAACCGAATTTTCCGGAGATGTACTCTTCCGTCTTTTTATGTGCCGGGTTGAGGAACAGCTGCTCGGTGGGAGCATACTCCTCCAGATAGCCCGTCCGCTTCACATCAACCATGAAGAATGCGGTATGGTCTGAAACACGTGATGCCTGACCCATATTATGCGTGACAATGACAATCGTGTAGTATTTCTTCAGTTCGAGGATCAGCTCCTCGATACGACCTGTTGCGATAGGGTCGAGTGCTGAGGCCGGTTCATCCATCAGGATAACCTCAGGCTGTACAGCCAGGGTCCTTGCAATACAGAGACGCTGCTGCTGTCCTCCACTGAGTCGAAGGGCATTCTGCTTGAGCTTATCCTTGACCTCATCCCAGAGAGCTGCCTTCTGCAGGCTGGTCTCCACCAGTTCGTCGTAGTCCCCTCTGAATCCATTGATTTTTGCTCCCCAGGTAATATTCTCATAAATCGATTTGGGGAATGGATTGGGTTTCTGGAACACCATGCCGATGCTTCTTCTGATCAGAACCGGGTCAACATCCTTCGCATAGAGATCGTGGCCATGGAACAGTACATTACCATCAATCGTTGCCCCCTTTATCATGTCATTCATTCGGTTGATGCTTCTCAGTACGGTACTCTTCCCACACCCTGAAGGTCCAATGAATGCAGTAACCTGTTTCTCATAGATGGGAAGGGAAGCATCCTTTACTGCATGAAAATTGCCGTAATGGATATTCACGTCCTCCAGGGTTATGATCTCCTGTTTTGTATCTGGTTCTGCTTTCCCTAGGAACTCAAAACTTTCTGCTTCTGTTGCTTGCATTACTTTCATGCTGCCATCCTCTTTTTCTTGGCGAGTTTGTCTCTGAGATAGATCGCCCCGCTGTTCAACACAAGCAGAAGTACCAACAAGACAATGATGGCTGCTGCTGCAATATTGCGGTATGAACCCTGGGGACGAGCCGACCACTGGTAGATTTGAATCGGCAAGGTCGTGAATTTCGAGAAGATACTGGAAGGGTCAACGCTGATGAACGTTGAGGCACCAATGACCACCAGAGGTGCCGTCTCTCCCAACGCCCTGGAAAGCGCGAGAATCGTTCCCGTTAGGATCCTGTCAAAACTGACAGGGAGTACCTGACTCCAGATGGTCTGCCACTTTGTTGCTCCCACCCCGTAGCTGCTCATCCTCAGTGAGTCGGGAACACCCTTGAGGGCTTCCTGTGTGTTGATGATAATGATCGGGAGTACCAACAACCCCAAGGCAAGTCCTCCACTGAGAATAGTCCTGCCATTAGCAGTGGTATCGGCAACCGCACTGAGAAATGCCCCACTGGTCACCTCTTCCATGGCCCTTACAAATACGGCCAATCCCAAAAGGCCGTAGATAATGGAAGGTACTGCACTGAGATTGAAGATGTTGAGCTGCAACATACGATTCAGTTTTGTATCCTCTGCATACTCCTCCAGATAGATGGCTGAACCCACCCCGATGGGGAAAGCCAGCAAGAAGGTAATGGCAATAATCCAGAGGGAGCCAAGGAGTGCAGTGCGAATACCCGCATTGAGGGGATTGGCACTTTGGTCATTGGTAAGAAAATCCGGGGTTATCCAGCTCTTGAAGATCAAATACGAATCTTCCTGATTTGCCATAAAGGCACCAATCTCATCCTGTTTGGTGATCGAGCCCCAAAGGCCCCAGCTCCTGAGTACCGATGGCTTTATGATATATTGCTCTATCAGGGCACGTAACTCACGATCGGAACGTTCTGCTATCGGCTTCTCATACTCCACCCTTCTCAGTATCCCACTGGAGAGGTTGTTCCTTGCAGTCTCCTCCAATTGGGACCGGGAGAACTCATCCAAGGACGAGGCCCCACTGATCAACTCTGAAATATTTACCTCGTTTCTGATGACTGCATACCCAAAAATGGAGTCAATCACCGATACAAGCAACAGCAGCAGAAACAAGACTGCGACTGTTGTAGCGAAGATAAATATCACTTTCCAGAATATCGATAAGCGAGCGCGTTTCTGCATCAAGAGCAGGCTCTCTGCCTTGGTGCCAAACATCGATTCTGTCTGCATATTATTCATACTCCTGATAGAAAAGGTTTGAGACTTTTCTTGAGATAAGATTCAGCGTAAAGGTGATGATGAACAACACCAACCCAAGCGCAAAAATACTGTTGTAATCAACCGAGTTGTAGCTGACATCCCCTCCACTGATCCTCACAATGTATCCCGTGATGGTTTCAGCAGCTTCAAAGGGATTGAACGTCATATTCGGCCCAGCCCCTGCTGCCAAGGCCACGATCATGGTCTCTCCAATAGCTCTGGAGAGAGCGAGCAGGAATGTGGCACTAAGCCCACTTAACGCGGCAGGAAGGACAACACGGAATGTGGTCTCTATCGGGGTCCCTCCAAGAGCAAGACCTGCAAGGCGTAACTCCTGGGGGACTGCTGAGATGGCATCCTCGGCCATGGTGGCGATCATGGGAAGTACAAGAATCCCAATAACCAATCCTGCACTGGCCGTATTGTAAATCTCCACTGTCTCCTGACCAAATATTGAGCGAAGCAATGGCGTCATGAAGGTAAGGGCAAAATAGCCATATACTATGGTTGGAATCCCTGCCAACACCTCAAGAATCGGCTTGAGTCTAGCTCTGACCTTGTCAGATGCATACTCCGCCAGATAGATTGCCACAAACAGCCCAAGGGGTATGGCGAACAACATGGCGATAACACTCGTCATGATGGTTGCATTCAGCAAGGGGAGAAAACCAAACAACCCGATCATGGGTTGCCAGGTCTTCCCGGTAAAAAATTCAACCAAGGTGACTTCGGGGTCAGAGAAAAAGAGAAAGGACTCGCGAATGAGAATCACCGCAATCCCAACAGTGATCATGATGGAGAACAGTGCAAACAGGAACAGGATGGTTTCAATAATCCGTTCATGCAGCCTGCGTTTCTTTCCAAAAGGATGGGTGATATGCCTTTGTGTCATACTTGTATATCCTAGTTTTTTATGGGAATTGGCCGCACCAAGCAGATGCGGCCAACCTCGAACCGTGGTGTGTTAGTAGGCACCCTGGGTAGCATCCAACCAAGCCTGGCGAGCCTTATTCAGCTCATCCTCATTGGCAGGGAAGTAACCTACACCTACAACCTCTTCATTGACATAGCTGAGGTAGAAGTCCAGGAAAGCTGCAACCTGTGGTTTGCTCTTCATGATCTCGGCATCACTATAGAGGAAGAGAGGTCTTGCCAAGGGATAGGAGTTGTTGTCCACATTCGCCTTGCTTGCTTCAATTCCGTTGATACTGAGAATGTTGAGCGAGTCTTCATTCTCACTGTAGTATGCATAGCCGAAGAACCCAATTGCATAGGGACTGCCCTTGATACCCTGTACCAGGATGTTGTCATCCTCACTGAGCTGCAGGTGACTAGCAGAGAGCATTGGTTCAGGATTCTTGTCAAACACTTCCTCAGAGAAGTAGTCGAAGGTACCACTGTCGGTTCCAGGGATAAAGCGCTGGATGGGCTCGGCAGGATAGGCAGGATTGATATCAGACCACAACTTGGCAGTGCTGAAAATTTTACCAAGCTCTTCCATGGTTGCATCCTTCAGGAAAGTGTTTTCCTTGCTTACGACCACTGCAAGAGCATCGGTTCCAACTCTGAACTCGATGGGGTTTCTACCAATCTTCTTTGCATCCTCAATCTCGCTTGCCTTGATACCACGGCTTGCATTGGAGATGTCAGTCTCACCGGATACGGTAAAGCGTTCAAAGCCTGCACCACTTCCGATTGAGTCAATGGTGATAACACCACTGTACCCTTCTTCCTTGAACCTTTCAGCCATGCGCTCAGAAAGGGGATAGACGGTGGAACTTCCAGCGGTGATGATATTCCCGCTGACCTTCAGTGGGTTTACCCCAGGAAGGCCTTCAACTTCAGAGCCTTCAATCCAGCTAAAGGAACTTGTTGCAACATTCTCTGATTCACTTTTCCCTGCTGCACCAAGTGAAGCCAAGGTGATAACCATCAGGACGATAATACTCAATCTTTTCATTGTTTCCTCCATATTTTAGAAACATTGTTGAGCACACCCTACAGGTAATATGTGAGAAAAGTGTTTAGAGACCATGAATAGTCTGTTATGTTTTTCTCTCCTCCCCTTTCCTCTTTGATCGAACCTTGGTACCTTTAGAAGAAAGGAGGGTCTATGGCAAAGAAGCTTCACTTCTATCGTTGCCCCATCTGCCATTCAATGGTTGATTTGGTATATGACGAGGGGCACTCCTTGCACTGCTGTGAAACCGAGATGCAACTCCTGAAACCAAGGACCGCAGACGAGAGAGATGCAAACCATGAAATAGTACTCACTCATAGGGGTGACTTACTCTACGTTAAAGTGGGAAGCAAGCCTCATCCCCAGAGTGATGACCATCAGATAACTACCATATTCTTGGTGACAAAACACCATACCCGGCGCCATGATATACGTAAGGGGACTCCTGCCTCTGCGGTATTCACCGATACTGACCATGGAGATGTATATGCCTACTGCAACAAAGAAGGATTATTCAAAGTCTCATTCTAGAAGGTTGCTTGTCGTAATCGACATGCAAAAGGATTTCATCTCGGGAAGCCTCGGCACTGTTGAAGCAGAGGAGGTGGTTGATAAGGTGGCCGCGAAAGTGGCAGGTCACAAGGGGCCACTCGCCTATACCTTGGACACCCATGAGGCAGACTATCTGGAAACCAGTGAAGGGAAACACCTTCCTGTTCCTCACTGCATCAAGGGCGAAGAAGGACATCAGCTGGTAGATCAGCTCAAGGAGCCACTGAAAGATGCAATGGTCTTTGAAAAACCCACTTTCGGCTCGGTTGATCTTGCAACATACATAGCAAAGGACCAAACAATTACGGAAGTGGAGTTGGTGGGGGTATGCACTGACATCTGTGTGGTCTCCAATGCCCTCTTGATCAAGGCAATGAGACCGGAGCTTCCTGTCCTCGTTGATGCAAGTTGTTGCGCTGGAACAACCCCCGACAACCATGAGGCAGCACTTAAGACAATGCATTCGTGTCAAATCGAGGTTTTTTCTTGAGCAGGTCATAGACAAAGAGCATCTGGACTTGTAGGATACGGTGTACAGACACTTTACTAAGGAGGCTGCTCATGGAACAGTCCTTATCGTATGTTCTGGTTACCCCATATACCGTAGCAAAAAGTCGCACCGGCGGGGTGCTATCCAGACTTCTCTCCCGCATATCCCTCGAGCTTGTAGGAGCTCAGATGATTGCAATGGATCAAACCATTACCGAGGAATATGCATCGATCATCAAGACTAGGGAAAAGGATGAGGGTGCAAACATCTCAAACCTTCTTTCCTCTTACATAGAACAGAACCTAGGGCCCACCGGTGGAGTCAAACACCGATCCTTGTTGCTTCTATTCAAAGGGGAACATCCCTGTGAGGAACTTACCAAAGTGGTGGGATCCTTCCAGAAGGAAGCCCGCCTGGTGGAAAATGTTACCGGTATGTCAATCCGTGACACCTATGCTGATCTTATCTATACCGATGAAAAAGAGAGCGATGTCCTCTATTTTGAGCCGGCAGTCATCACTGCACAGAGCCAGAATGAAGCTGACCAAACGCTCGCCCTCTTTGGCTCGTGGTTGCCTGGAGAGAACAACATCGTCAAGAACAGACCTGATGAATATTATGAGAAGGCCCAGCGAACACTGGTTATCATCAAGCCAGATAACTGGAAGTATGCATCCAGCCGCCCCGGCATGATCATAGATATGTTCAGTCGCAGTGGACTTCGCATCGTAGGTATCAAGGTACTGAAGATGTCCGTTGCCCAGGCTCTGCAGTTCTACGGCCCGACCAAGGAAGGCCTGAAAGCCAAACTTGCTCCCATCTACGGTATGCAAGCGAGGGAACTCCTGGAAAGTGAATTCAATGTACTGCTGGGTGACCAGCTCCAGACAATCCTGACCAACAGCTTCGGCGATATGTACAGTGAAGAACAGTTCGAACGCATTGTAGAGTTCATGGCCGGTATAAAGCCGAGTGAATGCAAGGCCGAGGATTTGGACAAGCCAGGACTGGTAAAATGCATGGTCCTGATCTATGAAGGCGTTGATGCCGTGAGTAAGATCAGAACAATCCTTGGTGCCACAGACCCAAACAAGGCACTTGCTGGAACCATCCGCAGAGAATTTGGCTCCAATATCCGCGTCAATGCTGCACACGCATCTGACTCACCGGAGAATGCCCAACGAGAGATGGGTGTATTGGAAGCTGAAGAGAATTTCAACGCCACCCTGATCAAGGGATATCTCGAATCTAAAGCAACCGCTTCTCCCCGCTAAGGGCTCTGAGGTGTGTTGCGTCTTGGGTCACTTCCAAGGTCCCAAGATACTTGCCATCCATGCTACGCACTGCGTAGTACTGGATGTGGACAAAAGCTCCCTTTACAACCAAATAGAACTCCGCAGTATCCTCCCTTCCTTCTTTGAAGGAACTGAGGATTTCCTCGACGGTGGACACACTCTTTGGAGGATGGCAGTTCTGCACCAACCTTCCAATTACCTGTGGACTACGGGGAAAGATACGATGTGGGGGGTCAGAGTAGAACTTGACCCGGTCATCGGCCCCAATGAAAGCTATATCGAGTGGGAGGAGGCGGAAGATCAACTCCAACTGTTTGAAGGTAAGAGCACCAGTCTTACATGAAAAGAGTGCATCAGAAAGAGCATTGTCCATGCGCTTTTCACTATGTTCGCCTAGTGCACGATAGGCAACCGGGTAGAGGATATACGTCTCCCGATATCGCAATATTTCCATATTGAAGTAGAAGTTGCTGAACAATTTCCAGAATGATGCCATATCACTGCCTTCATAGGCTTGCGTCTGCTTCTTCAGGTCAAGGGCTGTATTCTGGATCGCCCACATCAGCTTCACGCAGCTATGTTCATTGCTGGTTTGCTCAAAAAGGGGAAATAGCTCATTCTGCAATCGATCATAGTGCTTCTGTAGCAGGTCAAACGAGGAAAGAATTTCCTGAATGCGTGAAATATCGCTGTCTCCCTCCTTCTTGAGCTGTATGCTGAGTTGCTGCAATGAAGAGGATACCTTCGCGATTTCAACATTCTCCTCAGCCAAGGATATAAGCAGTACATTGTCTTGGTAATCTGGAAGCGTAGCACTCTCCAAGCCCTTTCCCACTGACCTGATGAATCTTGCTACTGGAATGGTATAGGACTCAATATCCTCTGCCTTGCTGAGGAGTTCATCCAATGCCGCATTCGTCTCATATGCTGTGGCTGTTTCCAATACATCACGATAGGATTCATAGGTTTCCTTGTCGGTAGTTCCCTGATAAAGAATCTGGAAGTACTCGATAAGCCGTGAAGTACGCTTGTCATGATTATGTATTAGTTCCATGTTCTGACTCCTCTCCAGCAGTTTGGAGCAAACTCTGCGGTATGGCAAGCAGGATTTGTGCAACTTTCATGGGGTGAGCCTCTTCTAAGTAGACAGATTCGGGATTATGCTCAGATTGGAATCACAGAAATCTCGGTGGATTGGTACTTGTACTTCCCTGCCCTGCAATCTGTACCAACACCCACCACACATGGGGGTTATCGATGAACAAGTTACTAAGAATCGGTGTTGGAGTTGTTGTGCTTTCCCTGTTGCTTCTAGGCTGTACATCTGCCTCACTTTCTTTCTCAAACGGTATTCCGGAGATCCAATTAGGGTATGACCATGGTGCATTCATAGAAGCACTCAATCATGTTCCCGATGTCGAGCCATGGTTAATGAGTGGGGACATGTTCAGTGAACGGGTCGGTGATATCTTCACACTCGAATTGCCACCTGGAGGGTCCGATCTTGCTATCTGGGGAACTGGGGTCTATACCGGTGACAGCAATGTAGGAACGGCTGCTGTGCACAGTGGCCTGATAACCTTCGAGGAAGGTGGTAGGGTATACTTCAAGATTCTTGAAGGCCGCTCGTACTACAGAGGCAGTACACAAAAGGGAGTTACATCAATCACCTATGGCTCCTGGCCACTCAGTTTTGTGTTTACCGACAAGAAAGGAAATCTGCTTGAGGAAGACATACTGGAAGAGTATGTCATAGACTGGCGGACAAATGCTGATTTCCTCAATCTGTTTGTAGGGGAAGAGGTGACTGTCTCTCTCCCACCAGGAGGAACGGAGGAGACCATCTGGGGATCTGGTCCTTATAGTAGTGACAGCCCGATTGGAACTGCAGCTGTCCATGCAGGGAAGATTTCCTTTGAAGGGGGCGGAGAAGTGACCATCCAATTCATAGGAGAGGCTCCTCGATTCAATGGGTCCACCAAACATGGCGTTACTTCCGAGTCCTTTAACGATCAAATGGAGGCTTATATATTCCTCTAAGGTAAAAGGATTCACTATTCACTTCTTGTCAACTCCTGCACACTGGGATACAGTACGTGCAGGAGCTTTGCATGAAAATTGACAAGAAAGCATTACATTTTGCCCTGCTTTTTTTCCCTATAGGGCTTCTCTGTGCCTGGTATTTGGCGTATACGAACAGTACTGTAGCTGCAAACCTTGGGGTTGAAGTCTCACTCCCTCTGCTTCTTCTGGCCACCTTTATCCAAGTAGCTTTGGTGTATACGCTTCTGCTAGCCTACCTAGGACACCAACTTGCCCGTAAGGTTGGCCTGCTTCGCCCCCTCTCCTTTGAGAAAACACTTGTAGGAAAGGCGGTCCTCCTGGGACTCCTCTCTGCATTGGTCATGCTTAGTGATTATTTTGTGTTTGCGCCTCACATTCCCCAGGTCCAGGCCTCCTACTCCCCTGAATCCTTCAGCTTGGTTGCACTCCTCTTTTCCATGCTTTATGGAGGCATCCTGGAAGAGATCATGCTTCGATTGTTCTTCCTCTCCCTCCTGGTCTTCATACTCGACCTGTTGTTTGGAAAAACGAGACAAGGACTGGAAATCCCAAAAGCCTACTATCATATTGCGAATCTGGTAGCTGCGATACTGTTTGCCCTTGGGCATCTACCGGCAACACAAACGGCCTTCGGCACCTTGAGCGGTATGTTGGTACTCAGAAGCCTTGTACTCAACGGAGTATTGGGATACCTCTTTGGGTGGGTCTATCTGAAAATGGGAATCCAATATGCCATGGCCACACATGCCCTGACGTATCTGTTCTTCCAAGGTATTCTCTTTCTCTTTATCTTCTAGAGGAAGCAGCGAGGAGTGTCGTCGCTCAGCAACTGCCCATACTCACTGGTCTCCAGCGGTTGGCTGTAGAAGTACCCCTGCACACCGTCGCAGCCCATGGAAGCGAGCATCCTGGCTTGCTCTTCACTCTCCACACCTTCAGCAATGGAGGTGATCCCAAGATCTTTCGCCATGGCTATAACATGTTGGATCACCACCCTTCCCTGTTCGTTGGTTGTAAGGTCGGTGAAAAATCCTTGATCCATCTTGATCACATCAATCTGTACATCCTTAAGCATGGTAAGGGAAGAGTACCCTGAACCGAAATCATCAAGAGAGACCAGGAATCCTTGGCTTCTCAGCGATTTCAGAACAGATGATAGATGGGTAAGGTCATGAAGGAACAAGGTCTCAGTCAATTCGAATTCCATAAGTTTATGGTCAATACCATAGTGGTCAACCAAGGCTACCAAGCTCTCCTCGTAGTTCGTGACAAAGAGATGTGCCCTTGACTGGTTGACCGAGATAGGCAAAAGGGGTTTACCCTCACCCTTCCATTGGACAAACAGCTTACACACTAGCTTCAGGACATACATGTCAAGCGCGATAAGGAGATTATGTTTCTCCAGAAGTGGAATGAATTGTGAGGGCATCAACAATCCTCTGGTTGGATGCTTCCATCTGACCAGGGCTTCCCCCCCGATAAGGGATCCAGTAGAAAAGGAGTATTTCGGCTGTATCTGGATGAAAAATTCCCCTGCCGAGAGAGCCTTATTGAAAACATGCTCCAATTCACTCTCTTCCAATAGCTGGTCCTTGAGTGCTTCCTCATAGAAGAGATACCAACCCTGTTTCGCTTCTTTCAATGCTGAGAGAGCAAACAGAGCCCGGTCGATATACGAACTTATCTCCAGATTTGGCTCTTCGACCAGTGAGATACCGATGAGAATTTCCAACTGGAAAAGCGAAGCTTTGGGAAAGGAGAAATGCCGCAACTCTTCCTCGATGATGGTAATCCTCCGTTGCAAGGCTGTCCGTTCACGGTAGCTTACAAGCATAATGAACTTATCACCGCTTAACCGTGCACACAGTCCATCACGAGTAACATACCGGGGAAGCACCTTTGCACAGTGAAGAAGCAAGGAATCCCCAAAACCATACCCAAAATGGTCATTGATCAACTTGAACTTGCCAATATCCAGGATCATAAGTGCATAAGAGTCCCTCGGGTGCTGCAAGCGTAGCTTTGCTTCCTTTTCGAAGAGATTCTTGTTCGGCAGTTTGGTAAGCTCATCCATATAGGCAAGATGCCATAAGGTTTTGGCATATCGATGATCCATGGAGAGCAGATACACCAGAAAGAGAAAGAAGATAACGATAACCATCACCGCCATCGAGAGTGATGAGCGTAGTATTGCCAGCGAGACAGATTCTGAGAGTCCACGTTTTGCAACCAAGACAAACTGTCCCCATCCACCATCAAGCTTACTGGTGAACAACTGCATTGTTTCATCAGACGCAAGAGAAAGGGCATCAAGCCCATCAAGATTCCCATCTGTCTGCCAGAGCAGGGTTCCCTCCGGCTTTATCCAGTATCCAGTGAATGGCTTACCCGCAAACAACGTACCAAGTAATGTATCGTATGTATTGGTGGAAACGGAATGAAACAGGGTAAGACATGTTCCATCAGCCAGATTGGCCTTTGCCGCATACTGCAAATGATCACCAGAACGGGTAATGGAAGGATAATCACCTACGTCCTCCCACTGGATATCATACTCATTGAGCATAGCTACCGCACTCTCTTCCGTGAGGGACGCAGTTTGTTCAACCAACGATTGCAGCACTCTCTGGTCTTCATTGATCTGCTGGCTTACCAGCTGGGCACTTTGGTTCGCAAGATACTGGAATTGGGATTGCTTCTCCTCCCAGAGGGACTGCTCAAGTTTACGATTGAATTGGTGGAAAAACAGCGAGAGGATGAATACCAGGAAGAGACTGAGCAGAAGGACGCGAATAGTCAGCTGCCCTGTTCTGCGTGAATCTTGCCTGCCTTCTGCTGACCAATCACTCTTTTCCATGATACTCCTGTATTCTGGTTCTCAGTATAGCGGAATAAGGGAAGGAATCAAGAACTGAATGGTCTCTGGGCGTGCTTTTTTCCCCTCTGCTTGGTTGCTTCCCTTCACGCTTTACCGTATAGTTCAGCTCATGATTATCTCCTCACTATTCCAGATGCTTCCCATTATCCTTGTTGTCTTGGGTGGTTTTTTGCTGAGCAGCATTGAGTCAATCAAGGTAGAAGACCTTGTACGCATTGTCTCTGA
The DNA here is from genome assembly GCF_963677075.1 of uncultured Sphaerochaeta sp. Classification (NCBI taxonomy): domain Bacteria; kingdom Pseudomonadati; phylum Spirochaetota; class Spirochaetia; order Spirochaetales; family Sphaerochaetaceae; genus Sphaerochaeta; species uncultured Sphaerochaeta sp. The sequence goes on from NZ_OY781873.1 coordinate 2,639,495, forward strand.
CTTCTTCATGCCTGCCCTGGTATTCATCTCGCTGACTGAAAGCTCTCTCAGCGGAGCGGTTATTGGAGATATCGCAAAAGCATCTGCATTGGTCTCTCTTTTACTCTTCCCACTCGCACTTGGGTGGGCAAAACTTGCTAAACAGGATATGCGTAGCACAATCCCCCCACTGGTATTCATGAACTCCGGGTTTCTCGGTATTCCTCTGATGGAACTGTGGGGAGGAAGTGAGGCAATGAACTTGATCCTCATCTATGACCAGATACAGGGTATTTTTCTCTTCACATTGGGCCTATTGATCATCACCGGAGGGTTCAGCAAGAAAGGTCTGCTGAATATGCTCCACTCACCGATTCTCTGGGCGGTATTGCTTGGATTCCTCGTAAGAATACTTCCTATCACAATACCGAAGGCAATTGTCTCAACCTTCACCTTTGCGGGTAGCGCCGCCAGCCCTCTGGCAGCCTTTACACTCGGGGTCTCTCTGAAGAGAATCCGATTCACCTTCGACCGACATATCATCGGGGGCTTGGCCATCCGATTTATCGGAGGGTATGCTGTTGGCTATCTTGCAGCATCCCTTGTTGGCCTTACCGGACTAGCAAAGACGGTAGTGATTGTAGCAACGGCACTCCCTTCAGCAGTTTTCACAAGTGTATTGCCACTGCGCTACGGGTTGAAGAATGAGTTCTCCAGCACCATGGTTCTGGTCAGCTCACTGATGGGGATTTTTACCATCCCCATCACCTTGGCCCTTGCTACCTGAGTTACTCAAGGATCTTGAGCTTCACCTCACTAAAACTCAGCCCCTGTGATTCAGCAATCACCTTGATGCTCTCACGCTTGTTCTCCACCGTTCCGAGGATTGACTCAATCAGGGAAAGACTGTAGCCAGCATCCAGCACTTCCTGTACCGTGGTCTTACCGGTTATCTCAAGGGCAGGAGCGATAATTACCACGTTTGGGTCGACTGTAAGTTCAATGGCCTTTTCCTTGATCAGTGCAAAGCGAGGGTCAGCTTCCTTCCCTTCACGCTCCAACACGCGCACTGCACTGGTGGGTAGCAAGGTTCCCTCTTCTGCGGTAAACGGGAATCCGGTATATACCGATACAAAGAGCCTGATGGAATCAGTTCCAACCTCTGCTCCCTCAGGGATGGCACCTGCCCAGATCTCCTCAAGGGAGCCAAGACGCATCGTTCCCTCTTCTACACCAAATGCTTCCAGGAGTATGGAAAGAGGAACAGGAAACGCCTTTGCCACATCTTCAAAGGTATAGCTTCCTCGAATATCTTCTGGGTTTGGAGCTCCTGCAAACTCCCCTTCCTTCAACAATGTCGGTTGCTTGCTGCTGGAGGTTCTCCAGAGTCCAAGCACCATGGAGAGCATGATGCCCCCTATAATTACCAGAACCGTAATGATACCGATACGCCGAATGGAAATTCCCTTGTGTTTCTTGTTGATGGAGGTGATCACGGTATCAGAGACAGGACATGCATCTTCACTGGTGCAAGCCATGCAGGAGATACACTGACCTGAGGAGACCACTTCGCTCCCCTCTACATCTATGTTCATGGGGCAAGCTCTATTGCAAGCTGAACAGTTGATGCAAAGATCCTTGTTTCTTCGTATCTTGAAGATCCTGATCTTGTTGAAGAGCCCAAGGAAGGCACCATAGGGACAGGCATACTTGCAGAAAGGACGCTCCACGAAGAGTGAAAGCAAAATGATGATGAATAATATAACAAGTCCAGCAAGTGCAAACTCACGATGAATGAGAGAGAAGAGCGCAAAGTAGGGGTCATAGGGCTTGAAAACCAAGGTCGCAGAGAGGGCGGTCATGACCAAGATCCATACAAGGATACCATACCGCAGGAATCGTAGGTAACGGTCGATACGCTTGGGAACGAAGGTGTTGTACCGCTTGGGGAAGAGCCGTCTCCCAAGCTTCCCAATCCACTCCTGAAATGTCCCGAACGGACAGACCCAGGAACAGATGACCGGTCCAAAGAAAACTGCCAAGAGCACCGAGAGTGATGCTAGAACTACCGCTGACTCATGAATCTTTCGAATCAGGATACCATCTTTTATGAGGTTCCACAGCGTTACCACCCCGCCAAAGGGGCATATAGCATGCAGGGAAACTGTTTCCATGGAGAATGGTAGCGTAAATCCATTTGCTACCGCTTCACTCAAGGCAATTACCGTAACCACCCAAAGAAAGAACACCAGTTGTACAATTTTCCGTATTCGTTGCACTTTTCCCCGTGACTGTCTCATATTGTCCTCCGTTCATACAGGAGTAGTGTTCCCTCTAGTTGTGTGCTTTGTGTGTGCTCTTGCTTCACATTGGGTAAAACCATGGTACACTCTGGATAAGGAGTCTATGCATGCGTATTACTATTTTTGGTCCTCTTGGCCACAGGGGCTCTCGTTGCCCAACCATTGCAAGAAATGCCCCCTTCCAAGTCATACAGTGAAATCGCAAGCACCTTTTGCGCAAAATCGTATTACTATTTTTGGTCCTCTTGGCCACAGGGGCTCTCGTTGCCCAACCATTGCAAGAAATGCCCCCTTCCAAGTCATACAGTGAAATCGCAAGCACCTTTTCAGATGGTCTCTTCTTTGCCGGCTATAAGACGGAAGGCAACCGCATGATCAGCCCGCTTTCAGCCTTGCTTGCCCTCTCCATGACCATGAATGGTGCTGTAGGGGAAACCGAAAGCGAAATGCTTACCGTCCTCACCGATTCTCTCTATACCCCCGCTTCACTGAACACGGAGAGTGAAACGTACCTGAATTCCCTCAAACATGAGAGCGTGTTGGATATTTCCAACAGCATCTGGATGAATGAAGCGTTCCAGATCTCACCGGTGTTCCTCGATTCGATCAGGACAAACTACCAAGGAGTTGCTCAGTCCCTTGACTTCCAGGACCCCTCCAGTGCAGGAATTATCAACGCATATGTAAAGAAAGCCACCCGAGGGGCAATTGCGGACATTATCGATCGAACCTCGCCTGATATGCTTATGTATCTTATCAATACCATTGCATTCAAGGATGACTGGAAAGAACAGTTTTCAGGCAGTGATACCAGGGATGGCACGTTCTTTGGTGAACACGAAAAGAAAACTGTCCCTTTCATGAACCAGGAAAAGCAGTTTGCTTACCTTGGAGGGGATGACCATCAGTTCATCGTCCTTCCCTATGCCAATGAGCGGTACTCCTTTGTAGCGCTCTTGCCGAACAAATCGATTCCCATCAGGTCCTACCTTGCCAAGTACCAGGATAGGCCATTCAGCCAGATGCTCTTTGATTGGGCAGAGATGAGCAAAGAGACCTTGGTAAGGCTGAGTCTTCCAAAATTTGAGAGCCGATACCAGGAAAGTCTGGTCTCCTCACTAAGTACCATGGGAATGAAAAAAGCCTTCACCCCGGGTGTTGCCGATTTCTCTGCTATGCTTAGCTCCGATCAGGCTCCTCTTCATATTGATGAGGTGCTGCATAAGAGCTTTATCCGCGTAGATGAAGAAGGAACCGAGGCTGCAGCGGTCACCGCTGTCATGATACGGCTCACAAGCTTCATGCCCAGGGAATCGGTCGAGATGACGCTCAACCGCCCATTCTTCTATGCCATTTTGGATATGCAGGAAGAGATACCTCTGTTCATGGGAATCCTGGACACCCCATGATTTTTGTTGTGCACCCCTAGAAGCCACAGTACACTCATTGCAAAGAGGGAGGATACCATTCCCATGCTGACTAGACGTACAAAATTAGGGTTCGGTGTAGGTGACCTTGGGGGAAACCTATTTTTTACCATTATCGGCTTCTATTTGCTCTACTACTTTACCGATATCCTCTCCCTCGCTCCTGCCCTTGCAGGAACAGCCTTGATGATCGGGAAAATATGGGATGCCATCACAGATCCCATCACTGGGTACCTCTCTGATAGAACCCGTACCCGCTATGGGAGAAGACGCCCGTACATGGTAGTTGGGGCGATTATCTCATTCTTCTGCATGGGCCTGATTTTCACACCTGTGGAACTCTCCAGCCAGATGAAGCTTTTCATCTATGTTACATTTCTTTACTGCCTGCTCAATACAGCATACACCCTGGTAAACATCCCCTATGCAGCCCTACTCCCCGAGCTCACTGATGACTACCATGAGCGCACCATATTGACCGGGTACAGGATGAGCTTCGCTGTCATGGGGACATTTGTGGGTGCTGCGCTGGTAATGCCCATCGTTAACCTCTTTCCAGAGGTTCCCCTTGGCTGGTCCATTATGGGAACCTTTATGGGCGCTGTTATGCTTATCTCCACGATGGCAACGGTTTTTGCAATCCACGAACCGAAAGCCATCAAGGATCAGGAACAGACAGGCTTCATCTCCACCTTCACCGGTGTTCTGAAGGACCGTGTATTTCTCTCGGCCTTGCTTCCGTGGACCTTTTTCATTACCGGCACCAGCATGGTCCAAGGAGCTCTTGTCTACTACTTCACCTACATCTTCGGCAATGAGGGGCTATTCCAGCTTGCCTTGATCGCCCTGCTCTCCTTCAGCTTGCTCTGCATTCCCCTCTGGGTACGGATAGCCCATAAAATTGGCAAGAAGCAGTGCTATATGATCGGTATGGGAATCATGAGTGCTTGTGTATTGGCCTTCAGCTTGCTTGGACAGTATCTGGGACCCATCTACGGTGTGATTATCATGGGAGCAGCCGGGGTCGGCCTCTCTACACACTATGTGATGCCCCATGCCATTCTCCCTGATGTGGTTGAGTACGACTCGATCAAACACCACAGCGGAAGAAGGGAGGGGGTGTTCTCCAGTCTCTGGACTTTCTCCAGCAAAATCGGTCAGGCATTCGCCTTGGCACTCAATGGTTGGGTATTGGCACTCTTTGGGTATCATAGTGGCCAGGTCTCAGAACTGGCAATGAAGGGAATTATTCTTGTCTCCGGTCCACTTCCTCTGCTTTGGTATCTTCTTGGTTTGTTCATTCTTAGGAAGTATCCCATCGACCAAGCATATTATGAGCAGATGCTGGAGAAGAAGGAGGTCCGGTGAGCGTACGAAAACCCACCCCTTTCCCGGAACCTCGATTCAGTAAGCCGGTATTCCATCTCAGCAGAATGATTATCCGTCCCTACCTCCATCTCGCGATGGGGGTAAAGGGGATAACCACTATACACAGGGAATACTTGAAGGAAGCACTCTCATCCCCCTACCCTGTAATCCTTGCATTCCGTCATACAGCAAAAGAGGATGCCCCGGTCCTGCTTGCAGCCGTCAAGGAGAGCCATGTGCGGTTTCTCTATGGGCGTGATGTCCTCTATTGGGCTGGTAAGGCGACACAGTTTCTTTTTCCCCGTCTTGGTTTCATCGCCGTGCAGAACCGAAGTGCGAACAAGGAGGGAATGCAATATCTGAGGAAGGAATTGGCCAGACCCAGGTATCCCCTTGCCTTGGCACCAGAAGGTCAGGTGACCTATCACATGTATCAGGTATCAAAATTACAGACAGGGATTGCGAGTATGGCAATGTGGGCGATGGAAAGCGCAGGAGGGGTTACCATCCTCCCCCTTTCGATCGGATATCGATATGCAAATGCCAGTGAGGATTGGGTATCATCATTGCTGGAAAGGTGGAAACAACTAAGTGGTCTGACTGTTGAGGGAGATACACTTGCAGGGCAAATCACCAATGCCATGGAGAGCATGCTCAGCGAGATAGCAAGAGCCTATTCATTGGAAGACAATCCCCATCACTCCTTCACGCAACGCAGGGACACAATCTGTGAAGGATTGCTCTCTCTTGCCGAAGCAGAAGCTGGCCTGCAAGATGCCCAAGGCTCGATCATTGATAGGCTCTATCGGGTTCGCTTCACAGGCAGTGATACGCTTTTCATCCGGGATAGTTCATTCGAGGAAAAGGAAAATGTAAAACAGTACCTCGTGAAGAACCAGATTGTTGATCTCCTTGAGTATCTCGATCCAGCATATCTCCAAGGTACGTACCAAACAGGAAGAGCGGCAGAGAGTGCCTTGAACCTCCTTGACTTGGTGAATAGAATGCAGGGAGGCACAATCGATACGCGGTACTCACCGAGTGGGAAGCAAGCATACCTACAAATGGGGAAGCCTTTGCACTATAAAGCTGAATCGCTCTCCACGCTTGGAAGAAAGTCACAACAGAAGCAAATACTCCTCACCGTCTGTGATTCACTACAGGCATGCAGTGAGGAGCTGGAACAGACACTTAGTTAATGGTCTGGGTGAGGGTGAATTCAATCGGCTTACCCAGGTAGTATCCACGTCTCTCCTCAGGCATCAGGGCAGCAAGGTGGAGCATGATCTCATCGCCAAGCTTATCTCTGGTTTCTGCGTCCAAGCGACCACCCTTCTGGATTATCTCAAAGGGCTTTCCTACTTTGATCGTGATTACCGTTCTTCTAAGGCGCTTCATATTGGCTTTGGTCTTCTCGAAGCCCATTACCGCTACAGGAATCATGGGAGCATTTTTCTTGTGGGCGATAAATGCAACGCCACCCTTTCCTCTCTGGAGTGTCCCATCCTTGCTTCGGGTGCCCTCAGGAGCTATGGCCAGGATATGATTCTGGTCGAGTATCTTGAAACAGGCATCCATGGTAGCACGTCCCATGTTCTCACGATCCACTGGGATACTTCCCCAGGTTTCCATCAGATATGCCATGAATTTGCTATTCCAAAGCTCTTGCTTAGCTATGGCATGGAGCTTCCTCGGCTGCAAGTACCCATAGAGCATGGGTCCTTCAAGGTTTGAGGTGTGGTTCACCATCATCAGAAGCGGTCCCTCCATGGGGACCTTTTTCAACTCACTGCGATCAATTTTAAAGCAAACACGAAAAAAGGCACGCAGTAAGGCATTGATCATTCTCTCACTCATTTTCATTGGTCCATAGTAGCAGAGAGAGGGTCTACTGCCAAGCTTATCGCTTGCGTATCAGGACCCAGATATAGGCAAAAACCAAGAGTGTTGCCGCTATTGCCATCAAGGTGAATGAGAGCAAGAGGGAGTGGGTGTTTCCGATCAGACCAACCAAGGGGAAGATCATGATCATGAACAGGCTGTATGCCATGCTCTGAAAGCTCAGAATGGTAGCCCTGAACTTGGAGGGTATGAGCTTATTCAGATAGCTGCTGATCGTAGGAGCCAGCAATCCTTCCATACAACCAAGAATGACATAGAAAGCCATGGTGTATGGGGTGAGGGCAATCCCCCACAGACAGAGTGCAAGAAAAATGGGACAGGCAACAAGGATTCCTTTCTCGTTGATTTTTCTCTCAATGTGATGTGCATTGAGAGAGAAGAATGCGGCCAACATTGCGTGGGCTGCATAAGCATATCCTATGGCATCAGGGAGGTACCCTTGATCAGTCCAGAAGTTCTGCAAATAGAAGAAGAGGCTGATCATGAAAGCGAACAGGGACTCACTGAAGACAATCAGGAAGGCAATACGGGGTGTTTCCCGAAAGACCTTTACGCTTGAGAAAATCTGGGTCTTCAGGGAGTTTAGGATTCCAGAGAATAGTCCACTTCTTGGTTCCTTCTCTATCTCGGGTTCCTTGAAGAACAGTGCCAGTAGGAAGGCAAGGAGATTGGTCAGGATAGTGAGAGAGAATGCATAGCCGTAATCGAGAGTGGCTAGCAATCCACCCACCAGGAATGCAACCACCGAGCATGCCTGATAGAGCAGTTCATCCAGTCCTTTTACTCTTAGATAGGAGGACTCCCTCCCATCGAGCAATAGTGAATCATAGAGCAAGGCATCCCCTGCCCCGGACTCGAGATTATATCCGAGTGCACTGCAGATGAAACCCAGTACCTGAAGAGGGAAGGTAGGGGCAAGAAACATGATGGCAAGGCTTAGGGCACCGAACAACCTGCCTGAGAGGCGGCTTACTTTTCTTCCCCAGATGTCGGCAACCGAACCTGTGGGAACTTCCATCAGGAAACTGGTAACATGGAAGATTGCCTCCAAGAGACCAAGCTGCACCAAGGAGAAGCCTTTTGACGCAAGATACATCATCCAAAGCCCATGGGTAAAGGAGATGTTCATCAACGCAGTGAACCCGTAGGAAAGTGGAATATTCCTTCTGTACCTTATCAATTTCATCATTTCTCTCCCCAAACCTTGTCTATCATAGACTCGCGTAGGGTCGAGTGCAAGGTGATAGACCAAAAAAGAATTGAGATGCAACACAGAGAAATATTTTTATGGTACCATTAATAAAAGAGGAGTTTGGACATGGAAACACGGTATTTTGAAACATTGGATATTCACGCATCCCTTCTTGGTTTTGGCGCTATGCGCTTCCCTACAACCCCAGAAGGTAAGATTGACCGAAAGCGTTCACTGGCTATGTTGAAGGAAGCCTATGAAGCCGGGGTGAATTATTTTGATACCGCCTATCCCTATCATGGTGGGGAGAGTGAGCCGTTGGTAGGAGAATTCCTCTCCACCTTGGATAGAAGCAGCTTCTATGTTGCCACAAAGCTTCCCCAATGGTCGGTTACCTCAATTGATGATGCAAAGCGGATATTCAATGAACAGCTTATAAGACTCCAACAGAGCTACATCGACTTCTATCTTATCCACGCAATCGACAAGAAAGCATTCGACCGGATGGTCGACCTTGGTGTAGTTACCTACCTGGAAGAGGAACAGAAAAAGGGCCGTATCAAGCATCTGGGCTTCTCTTTCCACTCCATCTATGAGGATTTTGAGTATATCACCCGCTTTCGCCCCTGGGATTTCATCCAGATCCAATACAACTACCTGGACACTGAAGAGCAGGCAGGAGACAAGGGCTATGAACTGTGTACAGAACTTGGTATACCCGTCATCGTGATGGAACCGATCAAGGGAGGCTCACTTGCTGGGCTGTCCCCTGACCTGGAAGCCAAGATGAAAGCATTGGACCCTGATGCATCACCAGCTTCCTTTGCCCTTAGGTGGGTAGCTGACCACCAGAATGTGAAAGTCATCCTAAGCGGTATGTCCACCGAGGAGCAGGTCAGGGAGAACCTAAAGACCTTCTCTCCCTACAAACCATTGAGCGAGCACGAGAGAGCGGTACTGGAAGAGATTGGAAGCAGCATGAGAAGCCGCATCGGCAATGACTGTACCGGCTGCAAGTACTGTATGCCCTGTCCCTTTGGTGTCGATATTCCCGGGAACTTTGCACTCTGGAACAAGTACCGGATGTTCGATAACTATGAGGTGGTCAAGGACCAGTGGGAGAGCGAGAGTAGTGCTGACAAGCGTCCTCCTGCCTGTACGGAGTGTGGTCAGTGTATCCCACTCTGCCCGCAGCATATCGATATCCCTACTGATCTGAAACGGGTTCAGGAAGAGCTTGAAGCTGCTCGAAAAGCGTATTACAACAAGTAGTAACATCTTACTTTTCAAGAAGCCACGCTGAAAAACAGCGTGGTTTTTCTTTGCAATAGGCATAACCATGATTATCTGTACTTTGTTCCGATAGCGGTAGATACTGACTGGAAGGCAAATCAAATAGCTCACATGACCATGCATTATGGGCCTTTCTTGGAATTGGTAGCATCTTCTCTTCTGGAATCTGAAAAACTCTGGTTATCAGTCCTGGATTAAAACAGGGATATGAAGCACATAGAGACTCGTCTTTTGTGGGCACTTACGCTATTGTTAGAACCATGAATATACAAGAACGCGCTAACGGCGCTCTGCTTGGTTTGTTTGTAGGCGATGGATTCGGCAGTCAGTGTGAAGGCCTCTCCAGGGAAACACTCCAAGAAGAAGTACAAGATACAATACAAGAGGTGTTCTCCCTCGAACACCTACGCAGTGACTGTGGCATCTCAGGAGAAGTGAGCGACTTGCCGCTTCTGCTTTCCATGAGCCTGCTGTCCAACCAAGACCTGGATGCCGATCATTTCCATGCATTGGTCAATCGTTACCGTGAGGAGAGTGAAGAGGGGTTCCCCCTTCAGGAGTATCGCGCAGCGCTTCCTCTTTCTGTCGTCATAGCGATAGCAGGTGTCGAGTTGAAACAAAAACAGGTCAGGGAAATCGCCCTCACTACGGCAGCCCTTTTCTGTGAGGATTCTCTTGAAAAAGAGGCAGTAGTACTGCTTGCCCACTGTTTTCATCTTTTGATCAATGAAGAGGTCTTTGATGGGGAAAAACTTGTTCACGACCTCTTCACCCCTCGTGGTGGCAAGAATCTGGATGAACAACTAACTGCACTGCTCTCCAGAGCAAGAAAACCCAGTCTCGTTATTGCTGGAAACCATACATTGAAGGAGACGCTGCTTTTAGTATTCCATACACTGCTACACGCGCCCTCCTTTGAGGAAGACATGAGTGACATTGCAAGGATGGGAGGAGATGCTCGCCTATCTTGTGGCCTGTATGGAGCGTTGCAGGGGGCCTTGAGAGGACCGGAACTCTTTCCTGATAGCTGGATTGATGAACTTGTCGCCTCCTCTGCCATCGAGCAAGCTATCAAGAAACAGACCCTGTTCAAACGAGAAACGATAAAGATGGAAAGGCTTGCCTTGACCATGAGTGAAAGACTGATGAACGCTTCAGTATTTGGGAGGTAACGATGGAATATAAATCGCTAGGGAGAACCGGTATCAAGGTTTCTGAGCTCTGCTTTGGGACCATGTCCTTCGGCGGAAGAGCTGACAAGAGCGAATCAGAGAAGATGTACAAGACCTGCAGAGAGGCAGGAATCAACTTCTTTGACTGTGCCGATGTTTACCAGAAGGGAGTTGCAGAGAGCTATCTCGGAGAATTCATCGCCAAAGAGCGTGATAAGGTTGTTATAACCACCAAGACATATGGAGCAATGGGAGACGATTTCAACGAGAAGGGATTGAACGCGAAACATATCCGCCTGGGAGTGGAAGCAAGCCTGAAACGTCTGAATACTGACTATGTGGATGTCCTGTTTCTCCATCATTTTGATCCTACTGTGAGGGAAGAGGAAACCCTCAGGGCTGTTGACCGACTTGTCAGTGAAGGTAAGGTGCTCTCATTGGGAGTCAGCAACTTTGCTGCCTACCAGGTGGAAAGAATGCTTCACCTCACATCAATAAACCAATTTGCCCCAATTTCAGTCATCCAACCTATGTTCAACATTGCAAAACGTATGGCTGAGGTTGAATTGCTCCCTATGGCTGCATATGAAGGGCTTGGGGTTATCACCTACAGCCCACTTGGAGGTGGACTGCTTACCGGTCGATACAAGGATGGCTATTCAAACGCCTCTGGAAGATTGGTCGAAAACCAGAACTACAACAAACGTTATGGTGGTCAGTTCTACGAGCAAGTTGCCCGTGAATACTCAGAGCTTTGCAGCAAGTGGGGCATCAATGAAGCAACGCTTGCGGTGGCTTGGGTAATGACACACAAGCAGGTTACTGCCCCAATCATCGGAGCGGCTCATACTGAGCATTTGAAGCAGTCCCTAAAAGCTGCAGCCCTCACCCTTGAGCCTGAGCTCTTGAAGGCAATTGATGCGATCAGCCCACCACCACCTCCGGCAACGGACAGGAGTGAAGAGCAATAGGACTTGTCTGAAGCAAGGTTGGATAGTCTCATCTTTCCAAGGTATGAAAGATGAGACTACAACACATTTCCTGGAGGACCAAATCAATCACATCCTCCAGGAACGCTTCAACATCCATTCCCTCTACCCATTCCAACAGCTGGTAATCCAGCGCATCCTAGAAGAGGACCGTGAAGAGAGCAATCATGAAGGATCAGTAGTGGTACTCCCTACCGGTGGAGGCAAGAGTCTCTGCTTTATGCTTCCCTCCCTCCTCGTGGAAGGGATCACTGTCTTGGTCTATCCACTGCTCTCCCTCATGCATGACCAGATCAGGCGCCTTGATGAGGTTTCCATCCCCTATATCTGCATACAAGGTGGCCAGAGCCATGAAGAGAGGAATCTTCTACTAGAGAAATTAAAAAACAGGGAAGCTAGAATCCTGGTAACCAATGCAGAGTGTCTTTCCCTGCCCGCTCTCATCAACACCCTTGCCCGGATGACCATCAGCCTCTTGGTCTTGGATGAAGCCCATACCATCATAAGCTGGGGGGAAGGTTTCCGCCCAGCCCTCGCTACTGTCGGACCCATTATCCAACACCTTCCGGTTCGGCAGGTCCTCTGCTTTACTGCTACAGCAGATGAGCTGGTGCTCCATGGCTTGAACCGCCTGATATTTCCAATCGCAAAACCTCACCTCATTCATGCAAGCAGCAACAGGACAAACATCACCTACCATGTCATCAGAACGCTGAGCAAGAGAGAGAGTATCACTGAGCTGCTCTGTCAAGAAAATCTCCTGCCAGCTCTAGTCTTTTGCAGTACCCGGAAACTGACCGAGACGTCAGCCCACAATCTCCTCTACGCACTCCCCGATGTGTCAGTCCGTTATTACCATGCAGGGCTTACCAAGGATGAGAGAAGATATCTAGAGAAGTGGTTCAATGACTCTGAAAAAGGAGTGCTGTTTGCAACAAAAGCCTTTGGAATGGGAATTGATGTAAAAGGGATTCGATGCGTCATCCACCATGACCTGAGCGAAGATGTTCTCTCCTTTCTACAGGAAAGTGGAAGAGCGGGAAGAGACAGTAAACCTGCTCTCTCGATCAGCTTGCTTGATGGAAGTGAAAAACCTTCTCTCCTCGCTTCCATCCTACAAAGCACTGAGCATTGCTTCCGAAAAGGTCTCTTGGAGGCAATGAATGAGCCATTTGAGTTCTGTAGTGGGTGTGATGTTTGTAACAGAAGCATCTCACTGAAAAGACTGGGAGAGAAGGCAATCCTGATGAGTGTATTATCACACCCCTTTCACTTTTCCCCTTCATCCCTTGCTTCCATGCTTCAGGATACCAAAGGTTGGTATTCCTATGGAGGTACACTTTCAACATGGGGTATGCAGGAAGTACAAGAGGCTATCATGCTCCTGATCACTGAGGGAAAACTGCATATGTCCACTCGATTCAAACGTAGGCTATATATAGATTACAAAGTAGTACTCGCACTCTTGACAACTCTGCATTCATGGCTGAGGCTTACATATGAGAGTGCAAAAAAGAAGGCTGAAGAGAGCCGGCCCCAGTTACCCTACCATGCCTCGTCCATTCCTCCCGGTCAAGGAGATCCAAACCTCCAAGACAGTGCAGGATAAAAAGCAACAAGGAGAAGAAACCCTCTCATGGAAGAAGCTTTTCCTCCTACTGTAAAAGAGAACGTATAAGTTTCGGAAACACGGTGGTACAATCGGATCGATTTCCAGCCAGGAGACATAACAACTTCTCTGCCGCCTGTCTATAGAGCTCACCGCTCTGAATAGCAATGCTCGCCACAGGAGCAGGATATACACCGAAGAGAGGGGATGCATCATACCCTACCTTTGGGAGGTCGGTCTTAATACGTAATAAGAGAGAGAACAAGAGCATATCATTCACCGCTGCAATACCATCAACATCACCGGAATCAATGAGTTTCTGTACCCTCTGGGCAACATCCCCCATGGCATTTGCGTTTCCAATTTCTGTCGACAAAACCAATGCCTCCCGGTAGTGCTCCCTGAATCCAGCAAGCCGCTCGGCATGGGGGACGACACTCTCGAGGTACCCGGTGATATATAGTGGATTTAGCACACCACACTCTCTAAGATACTGAGCTTGCAGGGTTCCACCATATCGATTGTCTGTTCTCACACAGTTCGTTGTTTCGGTACTTCCAGTGAGGTGATGGGCAAGCACGTAGGGGATGGAGATGGAAGAAAAAAGCGCTTCCTCCTCCTGTGTGTCAACATCATAGGCGAGGATACCATCACAGCGCATTGCAATCGCTTCCAGCTCACGCCGTGTTTCCACAGTATAGAATCGCATCTGCCAGGAGCTTTTCGCCAACACTTCCTGTACTCCCTTGATCGCCCTACCAAAGAACCAGTCAAAGCTATCCAGATTTCCCCAGTAGTAGGGCCTCTCCTCCTTCCTAAACTGCACAAAGGCAATGGTGCCGGTCCCACTTCTTCGCAAGGTAGCGGCTGCACTGTTGGGTTCATACCCCAACTCTTTTGCGGCTTCCAGTACTCGCTTTGCAAGTGATGGGGAGACCTTACCAGGATTGTTGTACACACGAGAGACGGTTGCACTACTTACCCCTGCCATATTTGCGACACTGTTTCTGGTTGCTCCCATCGTTCGTCCTCTTATTTTTATTGACAAATGCTTGATACAGGGTTAGTGTACACGTGTACATTCAAGAACGCAAGTACATTTGCACTGAAGGAGCATATAATGGCCAGAAAGGAAGCAATACAGAAAGGTTTGTTGCATACCGTGTATCCATCCCTCTACGGGAATTCGTTCCAAGCTGAGGATATGGACAAACGGTTCATCAGTTTGGTTGAAGAACATAACAACTTGTTCAAGGAACAGGATGTCAGTCTGTTCTCCACTGCTGGAAGAAGTGAGCTCGGTGGAAACCATACAGACCACAATCTGGGAAAAGTCATTGCTGCTACCATTAACCTGGATACCATCGCCGCAGTAAGCAAGCGAGATGACAACATCGTCGTCTTGACGAGTGAAGGCTACCCAGAAGTGGTTGTGCATCTTGATGAGCTTGCAATCGTTGAAGCAGAGAAAAACACCACCGAGGCACTGGTACGCGGTATTGCCTTTGCATTCAAGCAGCGAGGACTCAATCTTGGTGGTTGGCAAGCCAATACCACGAGCCGGGTACTCAAAGGATCTGGGCTCTCCTCATCTGCCGCAGTTGAGGTTCTCTGTGGAACCATTTTTAACCACCTCTACAATGAAGACACACTCTCTCCGGTTGATCTTGCGATCATCGGGAAGTTCAGCGAAAACAACTACTTCGGTAAACCCTCTGGATTGATGGACCAGATGGCATGTGCGTATGGTGGTATCATAGGGATTGACTTTGCTGATGAGGAAAACCCGAAGATTGAGCCGGTGCACTACTCCTTCACTGATCATGGATACCAGCTGGTCATCGTGGACACCGGGGGAAATCATGCAGACCTTACCCCCGAGTATGCTGCAGTGCCCAAGGAGATGAAGGAAGTAGCTGCTCACTTTGAGGCAAAGCATCTCAGGGAGATCGATGAATCTACCTTCATCTCTCAGCTTCCCCTTCTCAGAAAAACACTTCAGAATGACCGGGCAATGCTACGCTCAATTCACTTCTTTGAAGAGAACAAGCGAGTTGCCAATATGCTCAAAGCTCTGGAGAATCATGACATTGCATCATACCTGAAAGAAGTGAGAGCGAGCGGAGAGAGCTCCTTCTGCTTCCTCCAGAACCTCTACCCCTCTTTCTTCCCTCAGGAACAGGGTCTGAGTCTGGCTATTGCCATGACCAAGAGCCTGCTGGGAAGCGATGCGACTGTACGTGTCCATGGAGGAGGCTTCGCTGGTACCATCCAAGCCTACATACCCCTGGACAAATATGAGCTCTATAAACAAGCAATGGAAGCTGTATTCTCAGAAGGAAGTGTCACTCCGATCACGGTTCGGCAGAGAGAAAGCTGCTGTATTGCGGAGTAGGCATATAACGCAACTAAGAGAGGCAGGCTCGTAAAGGGCCTGTTTTTTATACCGGAGGTTCCAATTATTTACTAAAAATACTGCTTCTTATCACTTTTGGCTATTTTTCTTCTTGCCAGATAAAAATAAGAGACTTACAATCAACGTAAGTCATACATAGATCTATTTTATTACTTTGTAATCAATAATTTATACATGTGTCTATTTTTTTCCATGTATCAGGGGGTTTATATGCGCGTGTTTTTAAAAAATATTTCCATTTTTGTTCTCGCTACTCTCCTGATAGGGGGTATGATAGGTTGTGATGAACAAGGTCCAAATACTCCAGATGAATCAGGGACTCCTGAACCTATACCTCCCTCACCACCTACCCCTGCTCCTCCTACTGATCCTAGTCCAGACGATGGGATAATCAATATCTATAGCTTTACTGATGAAGTGCCGAACATAATGAATGCATATAAAGAACTCAATCTTGATTTTAATTATACATTTCAAATGAATATAATTCCTACTACCGATGCATCATACCAGCCGGCTCTTGACTCTGCCTTGAATGCCGGTGGATCAAATATTCCTGATATTTACTGCGTGGAATCTGCTTTTACTTTAAAATATACGCAAGGTGACTATCACCACTTTGCTACTCCCTATGAAGATCTTGGAATTACTGTCGATGCTAAGCTCGAGGAAGCAGATATTGCTCAGTACACCATTGATATCGGTACCAACCCTAATGGGGAATTGGTAGGTCTTGGTTACCAGGCTACTGGTGGTGCACTCATATACCGTCGCTCTATTGCAAATGACGTATGGGGTACGGACGACCCTTCCGCTATTAAGAATAAGATTGGTCCTACCTGGGAGAATTTTTGGGAAGCTGCTGAAGACCTAAAAGCAAAAGGTTATGGGATAGTCAGTGGTGATGGAGACCTCTGGCATGTAATCGAGGGAAGCTCTGAACATGGATGGATAGTTGACCAAAAGCTTTATTTAGACCCAGATAGAGAAGCCTTCCTTGATATGGCAAAACGTCTCAAGGACAATGATTACTCAAATAATACGATGGACTGGTCTGACCCCTGGTTTGCCGACATGAGAAACGCCGGTGAAAAGCAGATCTTCGGTTTCTTCGGACCAGCTTGGTTGATCAACTATGTCATGGCTGACAATAGCGGCGGTTCAGCACCTGGTGAAGGCACCTATGGGGACTGGGCGGTTTGTGAACCTCCTGTTGGCTTCTTCTGGGGCGGTACTTGGATACTCGTCAATACATTTTCAGAACATAAAGAAGCACTGAAACCAATTATTGAATGGATCACCCTCGACAGCTCAAACACCGGTTTGCAGTACTACTGGGCAAACGGTACGCTCGATGGTCCTGGAGGTATCAAAGATACTGTTGCTTCCGGTACTGTCATGAACAAGAGTAACGGAACTCTTGACTTCCTTGGAGGACAAAACATGTTCGAAATCTTTGTTCCTGCTGGCGAGTACGCCACTGGAACCAACAAGACCCCATATGATGAAGTTATCAATATGCATTGGAGGGATGTGACTAGAGCATATACAGCAGGGGAAAAATCCAGAGATGAAGCAATTGCAGACTTCAAACAGCTTGTGTTTGATGATCTTGGTATTGAAGCAACCCAATAGGCAATAAATGAAGACTACTTGTAAGTTATGAAACAAATTCCATTATCTTTCCCTTTGCATATTGGCTTCTTCGTTATACAATAGCCAATTAGGGAGAGACTCATGGACATTGATAATCGTATTCACACCTATTTCCAAGCTGAGGCTGAAAGCTTGCATGTAAAGAACATCTTTCTTGGACTCGGCTACTCTGCAGTTGTCTTGCAGGATGGACGTTGTGGACTCTGCTACACTCCAAAAGGGAGTGGAAATAGTTGTTCAGTTAACAAGAACAAGGAGGAATATGAAGGGTATCCTGCGATCAAACTACTTAAGAACATCAAGAAAGAGGACCCGCTTGGCAGAGCCATGGCAATTGCACTCTGCAATGCCTTGAACCAGGACCACTCCCTCCTACAGGATGAGGATGACGGCAATCTGATACGCGACCTTAAGTTGAATGCAGGAGACAATGTTGCCATGATCGGTTACTTTGCTCCCATCGTCTCGTACTTGAAGGAGCATGATATTACTGTTCGTGCTTACGATATTGGAAAGGAAGTAGGATCAGAGATGGAGTTCTACCAATGGGCAGAGACCGAGAGCGATGCCTTGATCCTGACCGCCACCAGCCTGATCAACTCCTCCCTTGAAGAAGTCCTCAGCCATTTCAATGGGAAGAGAATTCCCACGGTACTCATGGGACCATCGGCCATTATGGCCAAGGAACTCTATAGAGGCTTGCCTATTGATCTACTAGCAGGTTCCACCGTTTCCAACCGGGATGGTGTAATCAAGTCAATTCGTAATGGTCGGGGAACCCCCTACCTTCATAAGGACTGCAAGAAGGTTCATCTTTACCTCTAGAGATACGTACTGAGAAAACTACTTTTTCCGTAGGCTCTGTTTCCTCTTTTTCGCACTTCCCAAATTTTTCCGAATTTTCTTACGTTTCTTGTCATATTTTTAATTATGTCCAAGTTCTGATGCAATTTTTCTTCTACAATTTATACAGACTCTCAATATTGACAAATCGCTGTAAGCATTTGACTATAAATTATGAGGCATGGAATAGAAGAAAACAGGAAGGCTTCTTGCACCATTTACAACCTCCCACACTTCACCACTAGCCTCAACATGTCTTATTCCTTCACATATACTGCTGTCTCACTCATCAGAGGATTCTACTCTGGTTAGCCAAGACAAATCACCACGGAAACATCATCTTGCATTGTGCTACAGACCAGGAATATCTGGTAGGGGTGGGAGGCTATTATGAAACGACTGATGAAGGCTATCTTTCTGATTCTTCTAGTACTTTTCTGTTTACAACCAATGACCGCTAAGGTCATAAGGACCAGCTCAAGAAAATTGAGCATACCTAAGGATATCGTTGCAACACGAAAGGTGAATTTCAATATTGGAGACATCTTAACGGTGCCGATGGTCTCTCTTACTATCGTGAACGACCCTACCCCTGCCTATCTCTTGCTCGTACTGGAACTGGAGATCGACAGCACAGAAATTCCTGCCTCCGAGAATATGGCAACGGCGGAAATCGTCAGGTATTTTGCTGGAAGCGAAACACTGACATTCTCCAATACTGACCTCATGAACTATGTTGGCAATGTCCGTGGAGGCTCTGCCCCCACCGCCATCAGGGATGCATTTGGCGTGTCTTCAATGAGTTCAATTACTTCTGATTTCTTTGAGAATTCCAATACGACCATTCCTGAAGGCGAGTATACCCTAACTCTCAAGGCATATGAAATTGATAATGAGGATGCAAGTGTTACAACAGGTAGGGTACTCAAGGAAGCTCAATCCGTTACCTTCAAGGTACTCACCATTGGCTCCCTTTCAGTAGTACAGAACCCAACGGTCGGGGATACTACACTTCGTATACAGCTTCCAGAGACTCCCTATTATAGTGAATCAAACATTCCTACGAACTCAACCACCAAAGTTACGATCAACGGACCTGGAATAAAGCAGAGCATAAGTAAATCCCACAGCAGGGTGGTTGCCTCGCTTGGTTCCTCGATCAAGGGGCATCCTGGGGATACTACTGGAGGAGAGGTCACCTATGACCTTTCTTCTATTAAGTTCAGGGCAGGAGAAACGTATACCTTTACCATCGAATATTTTGATGCAGCAGGATATCTTATAGCCAACAGCGTGAAGAGCATCTCCTTCCCCTCTCCCAAATTCTTCACCTCCATAGACACAAGCAACGCCTACATCCCGGAATTCAGTTGGGGGTTCAACGATGATTACGACGATTGGACAACGGAGTACAGGGTCTACCTCAACGGACAGTATTATGGCTACACCACTTCGAACAACTATACACTTTCTTCTCCCCTCTCACCCAATACCACCTACTCGTGGTACATAATGCCGTTCAATAGGGACGGTACGGCATTCTTCAGCAGCACATCAGCTATCAGCAAAACCTTTACTACGAAAGCCCATACCGAGCTTGATGTCGCAGTCAACGAACCAGAAGACAAAGCAGTATTATTGCTAGGTGAATCATATACCTTCAGTGGGGATGCGACACTCTCTGACAATGCCACAATTAAGAGCGCAATATGGCAAATTGGTACCGAGACAAAGACAGGTGACTCAATCACCTACACTCCAAGCAAGCGTTATGCTGCAAATAGCTTACTGACCTATCTCAGGATAGTCGATAGCTTCAACCTTGCTAAAAACTCCGCCTCACTGTATCTTACCGTCCTTGACCCTGCTATCGCTATTCAAGGAGGGACCGAACAAACAATCAGCAAGGGAAGCAGCACAACCTTTACCTTGGACAGCAAGAATACCAGGGACCTCTCCACTGTAGAGTGGTACCTCGACAGTTCCCTAGTAGGCTCTGGGAATTCACTCTCCTATACGTTTGACGAGAGCGGTACCTACTCCCTTACCGCCAAGGGTGAGAGTACCCCCGATATCAATGGAACTACCAAGGAAGTCACTTCCAATAGCCAGAAAATCACCGTAATAGGAGATGCCCCATCGGTTGCAATCGTACAACCACAGACAGAGGTTGCGATGGTACAGGGAACCACTCTCGATTTAGTTGCTTCCTCCCAGGCTGACAACCAAATCCAAAGTAGGGTTTGGACGTACAGTGGAGCCGCATCAGGTACACTGGGAAGTGGGAGTGACAGTGTATCATTTACCCCCACCACTACTGGGGCCTATACCATTACCCTCTCAGTAACGGACATCCATCAGAAGACAAGCACTGCAACCACAAGAGTGGTGGTCATCGATCCACAAGTGGCACTAACCAGCCCCCAGATGGGTTCCACCTTTTCTCTAGCAAGCAGCCTAAGTCTTGAGGTATCGGCGCCCAATGCACAGCTCATACGTTATTTCATTGGCAACCAAGAGCTAGCCTCCCCAACAGTTGATCTAGCAAACCTTGGAACCGGTACCTACAGTGCATATGCAAAAGCATCATGGGAAGTTGTCGACAGAACGGGAAAACCTAGTATATATACAGAGGACTCAAGTACCATTACCTTTAGCGTAAAGGATCTTATACCTCCAACGGTTTCCATCAACTTTCCTGAAGACGATATGTTGCTCAAGACAGGCACCACCTATCAGTTTGTTGCAGAGACCAGCAGCAGTTCTAATGTCACAAACAACTGGTGGGAAGTGAATGGAATACGTTTAACCGGAAACAGTTATACGCCATCGACCTCTGAGAAGAGCAAATCACTTACCATCACCCATTATGCTGTAAACCAGGACGGAGTGAGGGGAAGCAATAGCGTCCAAGTACAGCTTGCAAATCCATCCGTATACCTTACTCCCCCGTCTGCAACGCAGTTCCTGAGTGGGGAGGTAATCCCTGTCAGTGCGACTGTCGTCGACGGAGAGCTGTACTGGCTTGTTGATGGCAATGAAATACCATCTTGGGATAAGATGCTTACCACCACCGGACAGCACACCATCCAGGCAGGGTGGAGATTACAAGCAATGGGAGCCAATGGGAGCCTCCGTTCCTTCAGCGGATTGTCTTCCACCAAGGCAACAGTATCGGTATACAGTAATCAGAGGCCGGTCATAACCTCTTTCTCACCAGCCACTGCAGTAATACTGCAGCGTACCGGGGTACCGGTCATATTCTCACTGCAGGCTTCCAGCCAGAATACGCTGGAGACAACCAAATGGAATATTTTCAGTGAAGGATCTTCTATACGAGAGACCCTTGCTGCAAGCATCAGCCATCAAAGCTGGCCTCCGGGGTTGTACACTGTCCAGGCAGAAGTGAAAGATATCTATAATCAGAGTACGAAACAGGAGTGGACCGTAAAGATCATTGCCCCAAGCATCTCCATAACCTATCCACAGAATGGAGCTAAATTCCCGACCAAACAGGTACCAAAGCCAGTTATCGTAACCAAGGATGTCAGCTCTTATACCATGGCTCTTAATGGGACCTTGATCAGTGACACATTTGACTGGAACTCACTCGGTGCTGGGAGTTACACCCTGAGCGTGGTAGGTAGCTACCTGACCACAGGAAAAACTACTCCAGAGAAGACGAGTGAGCAAAAAATCACCTTCAGTGTTGCCCAGAGCACACCTCCAAAATTTGAGGTGAACGGGATTAGCAACAATGATCGCCTCATTGCAGGAGAACGCTATAACCTTATTGCAAACGGGGAAGCAAATGAGACCTTCCAGTGGTATGTAGACAACCAGCTTACCGCACAAGGGGAAGCCTACTCCTTTACTCCAAACGCATCCCAAAAAGAAATAACCATCATGGTCAGGGGTGAGCGGAACTCCATAATCGTTGACAAGCACTTCAATGTGCGGGTCATCGACCCCTATATCAGTATCATTCTTCCTGAGGGATTGGCTTTTGAAAACCTCTATCCACCGAGCATACCGATCCCTCTGCTCTATGAGAGCAGGGATATCGACAAAGTGGTCTGGAAGGTGAACCTAAAGGAATACAACAATCCTACCGTTACCTTCGCACAGGGTATGCACAGCATCGATATCGATGGCTATGCAACCTCAGTACGGCTTCCTGATGGAACTATGGGTGAATACCTCCCCACCAATACCGACGGTATTACCGGGAGGGATATCCAGGTTGCTGACAAACAGGGAGTGGTGAGCATAGAGGCTCCTGAGCGAGTGCTGGAAGGAAGTGCAATTACCGTAAAAGCCCTTTTAGTGGAGCAAGGTCTTACCGATCTGATCGACAGCCTAGCCCTCTCGGTTGACGGGGTAAAGTATGCACAACACCAAAGACCTGCAGGTAGGGAGTTTACCATCCCTACCTTGAAAGCAGGAGTGCATACCATTTCGATCACCTCCACTGATGTATTTGGGAACAGCAAAACTGCTGAAAAGCAGATTAAAGTACTCAAACCACTGGACTTCACGATTACCAAGCCGCTAGAGGGACAACGTCTCTCACCAGAGACCGTGATCAAGGGCAATCTGGAATTGATCGCAGGTGCAATTGACTTGGTTACATGGAGGCTGGATGCGACTGTCGTTCCCAATTCGAACTTCCTAAGCGGGACGCTTGGCACGCTGAAACCGGGAAAGCACACCATTTCCGCCAGTGCAAGAGATCCTCTGGGGAATGTAACAACCAAACAAGTACGGGTTGAAGTCCAGAACGACTTCCAACTCAACTTGCTCGCTCCTTTTGACTCCACCACTACCATGATCGGTACACAGGTGCCTTGCATGGTAGGAGTTGATAAGGTAGTGGGTTCGTCCTTCGACCTTTCGGATGCGGCTTCACGCATTACATGGTATGTCAATGGAAGCAGTACCGGTGAGGTAGGCCTGAGTTACCAATTCAAGGCTGAGAAAAGCGGGAGTTTCACCATCCAGGCACGTTACGCCAATGGGGCGATGGTTCGCACCACAGCAGAGCGGACCATCACTGTCCGTGATATTGCCGAGCCAACTATTCTCTCTCCTCTGCAAGCGCAAACCATTACCTATAAGACAGGCGAGAAGATTGCGCTCTCTGCTACCGGAGAGGAAGGAGCAACCTATCAGTGGAAGCTTGCTGACCAAGTGGTTGCTGTAGGAAAGGAGACCAGCTTTGATCCAAAAGGAGTTTCTGGAAACGTGCAACTTACCCTCGTCACTACTGCCTTTGGCAGGAGCAGCCAGAGAAGAGTAAGCTTCACATTGACTCCCAACCAAAGCCCGACTCTTACCCTCTCGGTTCCTCCACTTCAGTACACAGGAGAGCCCCTCACTTGGGCTGCCACTGCATTTGACGCAGAGGACAAGAAAGCCAACCAGATTGTCACCTATCGTTTTGATGGGGTTCCTATTGAAGGAGCGAATCAACGAATCTTGACCGAGGCAGATGTCGGCAACCATATTCTGGAAGCCCGTACAGAGGACAGTATGGGAGCAGAAACGATAGCGAGAGCTGCCATCCAGGTATCGAGGGCTCAGCTTCCCATGGAAATACTCTCTCCCAAGAAAGAACAGACCTTCTTCCTGGGTTATGATGTACCCTTGATCGCTACACTCAATGAAGCGGTGGAAGGAACCTACCAGTGGACCATCACGTATCTTGATGATCCGGCAGCAAGCAATGCTTCCCTTACGGGAAGCAATGCCATGTTCTCTGCAAAGGGAACTGGACTGGTTGAGATCACCACGGTCTTCGTTGATGGAAACAATCGTGAGCGGGCAAGGGAGCGGACTACGATAACCATCCAGAAGGAGCCGCTCAAGCTCTCGATCAACTGGCCCCATGGCAGTGTCGTGAATGCTGGAACCAAACTCAGCCCGACACTGATCGGACTTCCCAGCGACCAGGAAGGTGGCCAAGTCAGGTGGTATCTCAATGGACTGGAGATTGATGATATTGACAATCTTACGGCACCTGAGATAGCCGGTTCCTGTACATTGGTAGCGGTCTACAGCGAGGAGGATGCCAGCGAACAGGCAAGCATTTCCTTCACGGTGAACACCAGGCCACAACTCTCCTTCATCAATCTTGCTGAAGGGACCAGTGCTCCGCTTGGCAGACCCATCGTACTGGCTGTTGAGGTAAAGGATGACCAAGCCTTCACCGGAACCATCAGGTGGAAGGATGGAACAGGAACTGTGCTAGGGGAAGGAAAGGCCCTTGCATTCACCCCCTCTGCAGCAGGAGAACAACAGATCAGAGCGGAGGCAACAGACTCTATGGGACTGGTTGGCAGTATTGCCACTACCCTTTACAGCTTTGAGCCGATCAACAATGTGCAGGCAGTGGTGAACAACAACCTGCCAAACTATCTGATAGCTGAGAGTTCGCCTCCGCTCCCTCTCCGCTCTGAGTTCAAGGGTGGTGTAAACCCCGAGGTAACGTGGCAGGTCAAGCAGGGAAACAAGGTGCTTGAAAAGAAGGGGAAAGAGATCTATCTGGGCTACGGAGAGATAAACAACCTACAAGCTGGACCGGTTGTGGTCAGCATGCTCATCTCCGATCCACTGGGTGCACAGGAGACAATTAAGCGTGAAGTTCCACTGAACCTCACTTCCTCTGCAACCTTGGAGATCCTTAGCCCTTCTGCTGATAGCATCACCCGCCTAGGTGAAGAGATTTCCTTGCAAGTTGCACTTACTGGATTCAGTGAACCAGCGATGCAGCTATTGCTCGGGGAAACTCCACTCCCGACTTCTTGGATGATTGGGGAAGGAACCAGGACTGCGAGCGCGGTCATACAGCCGGATGTCTTTACCACAGAAGGTGTATATGACCTGACCGTACAGGCAAGTGAGGGTTCACTTGTCCGAAGACATCAGTTCAGTCTCAATCTCTACGCAGAGAGACAGGGCATTTTCATCGACAATGCTCCACCTTCCTACGAACTTGCCAGTGGAAGCTCACTGATCACAGCAACCGTTGCAGGGCTGGAGGGAGTGGATCGTATCGACTGGAAGAGTGACCTTCGGGAGGAGGCCATCTCCAGTGGATACTCCTTGGATCTCAGCGAAGCTGGACTTATTGCAGGAAAGAGATCGATAACTGCGGAAGCCTATGCAGGAGGAAACATGGTAGGTTCTGCGACCATCCTCATGGATGTGATAGGAACTGTGGAAGTACAGATTGTCGACCCGCAACCCTTGATCATCCTGATAAAGGGAGCGAGTACCGAGCTCAAGGCAGTAGGCAAGGATAAGGATGGTTCATCGCTGGATGAAGATGCCTTTACCTGGAGCTCCCACCTAGATGGAGTGATCGCTGAAGGTTCAACACTCTCCTTCGCTTCGCTTGATCTTACAGCCGCCGAGCATATCATCACAGCCAGTGCATACGGCAGTGACGGTACGATGGTAGCTGCACACCAAGTAGTGCAGGTCAACAGTACGGAGAAGCCTAAGGAGCCAGAGACACAGGATACTCCTGCATCATCTGATACACCGGACGGCACAGGATATGAGACTGATTACGATCCTATGGGAGCTGGCATGGAGCCACCTCCAGAATCGTTCAACATGGGAGTACCGGTAGATCCATACATACCACCATTCTTCCCCGATCCATTTGGACCGGGTATGGGAGGGGCGCCTCCTGACCCAGGACTCGGAGGGTATATGGACTCTTTCTTCAGTGGTCCTGGCTTTGGCGGTGGATATGGAGGAGCCCCAGGGTTTGGAGGCGGTGGCTATGGCGGAGCACCTGGATTTATGGGTGGCGGATATGATGGCTCACCCGGATTTGGTTGGTAGGAAGGAGGAGCATCATGAAAAATACACATACGTTATTCTTGATCGTTGTAATAAGTCTTTTGAGTGCTTCCCTTTTCGCCTTGCAGGTAAACGTTTCTGGAGAAGTGAAAGCCTATGAGAATCTTGAGGTAACGCTCTCCAGTGCGGAGGCCGATGGTACAGTACAGGAAGCAAGGTTCTTCTTCTACCAGAGTGGTGAGCGTGAACCACGTTATAGTGAGTTTGTTGAAGATAAGGGGGTGTGGAGGACTACAGTCCCCTACACCTACCTTACCGGCGATGAACTGGTCTACTACACGATCATGCAGAATAGTGATGGCAGATTTATCCGTGACCCAAAGATCGGAGAACACAAGGCCAGACTGCTTCAGGACAAGGAACCTCCCACCCTGGAATTGATAAGTCCGGGAACGTTTGAGCTGGTGGAAGGAAAGGAACAACTGGTAGTGTTTGGTGTTGCTGATGAGAGTGCACTCACACGCTTCAACATCACCAGAGACGGACAGACGCTGACACGAAGTGGTGTCTTTGGTGGATACCTCTCCTTCCTGATTACTCCTGAAGAGAGCGATGATGCGGTAATAACCATCGAGATGGAAGACCGCTACGGTAATATCTCAACAGAGGAGTACACCTTCACCATTACCGCAGAGAAAGCACCCACCTTTGCCTTTGATGGTTCGTACCGTGCAAACCTTGAGGTTGAGTATATCCTTGGGTTTGGAGAGAGTGAGAACCAGACAGATTTGCAGGAGGTATTCAGTGATGTGAGCCAGAATCTGAACATCTCATACGAACTTGGGGGCGATGGGTATATGAAGGCAGGTCCACTTGTCATGGAGGGGACTGCCGTTTTCAAGGATACTGTTGCCGCCACCGAGATTACTGAAGCATATCCCAATACCTTGATCGCTGACCTACAGAACTTCCTGAACTTGTACAACCCGATCAACTTCGCCAATGAGTTTGAATGGACAGGAGAGGATGCGAGACAGTTTGAGAATGACAACCAGTTTACCCTGAAGATATCTCTCTTTGGACCTGCACTTACCTATCAGTTTGGTGACCAAAAGGTGAATTTCCAGAAAGAGACAATCAATGATCTCTCCCTCAGAGGAACAGCGGTCGGTATCGATCTCCCGTTCTTTGAACTGAAAGTAGCAAAGGGTTTGAGTGATCTTGGTTTGGCAGAAACAGCATGGCCTCAGAATTTCTTTGGCTTCAAGATGGCTGGTAAGGCCAGGGAGGCCTTCTATCTGCAGACCAATATATCCTTTATCAGCTCCCTGCAGGGACGGTATGAGAATCTCAAGAGTGGAGCCGATTCCCCCATCGGTGATTTGTATGATCTTGATGACATCAGGCCAGAACAGAACATGGTCATTGGTTTGAGCAGTGGTTCAAAGAACAAGCTATTCAATCTTGACGCATCCTTCTCCCTGAGTCTCTACAATGATGATGCAAGTGACGTACTTGATGTTGACCAGCTGGCGACAGACTTGGAGGATCAGGGAGGACCCGATGTAAGCTCCTACCTGGGATACTTGGACAAGGTACAATCAATCTTCCCGGTCCTGGACTACTTCCTCCCAACCAATGGTTTGATCAGTGGAGTCATCAACAGAACACTGTGGGGCGTGAGCTACGGGGCTGAGGTAGAGGTACCTTCTCTTGGTATCCAGACGTGGATACGTAAAACGGATAGTACCTACAAGAGCCTTGGTGCCTCGGTAGCCACCGATGAGTTCTCCTATGGATTGGCATTTGAAAAGGGAATCAAGGATTTCACGTTCTCTGCTGGGTATGAGAGGAACAAGGATAATATTGCAGATATTCTGTTCAACGATATCATCGCTTTGGTGAAACCTGATCTCGCCCCTGATACCACACCAACCTCAGCAAATGATATTTCCAATATTGTTCACCAGGTACAGGCTGGTGTCGACTTCCCACAACTTGCCCACTTCGGAACGATAGCATTGGATTATACATTCCTCTATGAGACAACCAATGCTGAGGCGCTGGCAGCGAAAGCAACCGATGCAAGCGTGGCAACCGCCATTTCTACTGCCACTACCAACGATATCACCAGTACCCATACCGGGGAATTAAGATGGAAGAGTGCGCGGTATAAGTTTGGTGATGTGTCCACAAACTTTGGGGCGAAGACGAAGGACTCCTATATCACGAACATCCAGAGTGATGGGGTCAAGGACGGATCCACGTTCTGGGAGTTCTCCTACGCGCTCTCTGCTGCAACAAGTTTCAGTCGATATGCCATCTCTCTTGGGTTTGACCATGCTTGGAGTACAGAGACAGGAGGGCTGACTACATTTGGGTATGATACGAAGTTCTCCATCAAGCAGGCGTTCTTCGATACAATCACCTTCACAGCTTCACTTGACCAGGCGTTCAAGAGCTCGCTTGAGGCGTTCAAGATAACAGGCTCAGCGGGGATTGACAAACGGTTTGGTCCAATCTCAACGTCTGCCCTCTTTGAAGTGAGTTATTATGATTCAATTGTTGACAATAGTGATGATGCACTCACTTCAAGGTTGACGATAAAGGGAGTATTTTCCAAGTAACATCGCATAGATAAGAGAAGCACCCTTCCGAATGGATATTTCGTGGGGTGCTTCTTTATGTCATATGTTTTTCATCACTTGTTATACTTTTAGTGATATTATAGTGATTATTTCATCATATTTTCATATATCATGCGAGTCCCAACGTAATTTATTCATACCTTGTGTCATATTTTTCTTTACAGTTCCATAAAATTGTTGGTATTCTACGAATAAGAACAAACTCAATGAGGCTCATGCAGTACTAGAATACTGTAGCTCCAAATATCGTATGCGTCTCAAATCCCCAGGGAACAAATGCTCTGGAGGATAGCAGATATTTGGAGGGCTAATGCGTCGAACTTGGAATAAATCAGGAATGATTTTACTGCCAAGCGGCTATTGGGCTTGTATTTCAGGTCTACGATGCAATATTTTTCCCAACTGTTCTAGAAAAGCGGGATGGGATAGTTCCCTCTACTCCAACCTACCGCCGCCCCACAGGGAAATACTTTCGTTTCTCTTATATGGAAGACAGTAAAGTAATTTTCCAAGAATTACTCTTCTCATAAAACACCACAAAAAATTTTGGAGTACGACATGAAATATAAAATGAATCGATGGATGGCATTTGCACTTATTGTATGTGTCCTTTTGGTCACCATGGGATGTGATGAATTATTGAATAGGCCAGTAGATGTTACTAGTGTAACTATCGCAGAAGAAGATCAGACAATCTTGGTTGGAGATACGTTGCAATTGAATGCTACAGTTAGTCCAAATGATGCCACCAATAAAGACGTAGCTTGGACTTCAAGTGATACTGGTGTAGCCACAGTCAGTACCACAGGATTGGTCACCCCAGTGGCTGCAGGTAGTACAACCATTACGGTAACCACTGATGATGGGAGTAAGACAGATACAATTTCCCTGACTGTTAAAAATGAGCATATTATATTTACTTTAACTCCTACTGATACAACATTGGATACACTACATTTTGAACTATATTCAGGGGCGCATGCAGACAGTGTTTTGGCAACCTATGTAGATCTTTCTACAAATTCAGAAGTTCCTCTCGTAACAATAATGGATCCGTCTTCTACAACCCTACTTGGATCCACAAAACCTCTCGACATGCCATCGGGTGGCCAATTTGCAGTATATAACGAAGCAACTAACGGATCTGATATTATTTATGCTTATATTGAACTCCCCGCGCATACAGATGAATCAATTGAAATTGATAAATCAATAAATGTTAATTGCTTAAGCGAAGATGATCCTTTCTGGTTAGAATTGATTGAAAAAGATATTAACGGTGATACTACTATGAAAATCAATGCAGAGGAATATACTCTTACATATTCTGTTATTGATACGGAAGCTGGTTACCTAGAAGGCACCATATCAGGAACGGTGTATGATGTAACTGATTTGGAAGCTGAAGATACCATCGCAACAGGTACAGAATATACTTTGAATCTTACTTTTAAGGCCGTCATTGTTGATGTAAAAGATTAATATTTTGAATTTTCAATCTTGGAATCCCATCAAATGCTGGTGGGATTCCTTTTCCAAATTACTCAGCGAGCACTAAATACTAACCGTGATTACTTTACTCAAACAACTCCCGATACTCCTTCCCTACCTGCTTGAAGGAAGTCTCCTTATCAAGCAGTAGCTTCAGGTTCTCTGGAATGGGAACCTCGGTATCAAGCAGTGGTTCTACCACCTGCTCAAACTTTGCAGGGTGGGCAGTAGAAATGACAATGGTGGGTTTTCCACTGAATTGGTCTCTTCTTACTCGCTCTCCTGTAGCTGTATGGGGGCACATAATGTACCCTGACTCATCATACACTTCCTTGATCGTCTTCCTGATAGTCTCGTCATCCACAGACCAAGCACTTACCATTTTTCGCATGGTATCGATATCTGGATAAAGATCAAAGAGACGCTCCATATTGCTGGGAGCCCCAACATCCATGGCATTGGCCAAGGTTGCTACAGAGGGACGCTTCTCATAGTTGCCAGAGAACAGATAGTCTGGAATTGTCTTGTTCTCATTCACGGAAAGTACAATCCTTTCTATGGGAGCTCCCATGCTCAGAGCCCAGTAGGCACCACAGCTATTGCCCACATTTCCGCTTGGGATGATGAAAGTTGGTTTCTTCCCAGTAGCCTGGTAGTAGAGATGGGAAGCATAGACATAGTACACACTCTGGGGAAGCAGTCTTCCCAGGTTAATACTGTTTGCACTGCTCAGTCCCCACTTGGTGGCAATCTCCTGGTCCATGAACGCATCCTTGACCATCTTCTGACAGTCATCGAAATTGCCATCGACCTCATAGGCCTCAATATTGCCACCCCAACAGGTAAGCTGGGTCTGCTGTCGCTTGCTTACCCTACCCTTGGGGAAGAGTACCTTTACATCAATACCCTTTCGCCCAGCGAAAGCGGCTGCCACTGCCCCACCGGTATCGCCACTGGTTGCAACCAGGATGGTGAGCTTACGGCTTTGCTTCTCCAGGATCTTCTCCATGCTTGCAGCAAGGAATCGTGCACCAAAATCCTTGAATGCAGCCGTCGGTCCATGATAAAGCTCAAGAACCATCTCCTCCCCTTTCAGGGGAACCAAGGGGACAGGGAAGTTGAATGCGTCCATACATATCTGAGCCAGGTCATCTTTCAGAGGATCGTCCTCAAAGAAAGGAGCAAGCACCTCATATGCCAGTTCCGGATATGAAGAGATCTCATGTACATTCAGGTGGGAGAGGGAGGGAAAGGACTCAGGAACATAGAGTCCCCCGTCTGGTGCAAGACCTTGCAGAATTGCCTCGCTGGCACTCACCTTGGGAGCTTTCTTTCTTGTTGATACAAACTTCATCGTTACGTCCTCCTAGATTCTGGCCCCAAGATAGGCTGCCAATCGAAGAATATCAGAGAATACACCACCGGCGGTAACTTCCCTTCCTGCTCCCGGTCCCTTGATCACCAGAGGTTGGCTCAAGTACCGGTCGGTGGTAAAACAGATCACATTATCAGTACCGCTTGCCTGGGCAAATGGATGGTCACTCGCATAGCTCTTCAAGGAAGCACTGCAGTTGCCTTCTTCATCAACAATCCCGACATAGCGGAGTTTTTCACCCTTCGCTGCAGCATCTTTGTACGCTTTTTCAATGAGAGGATCGATTGCTTCCAATCGCTCCATGAACTCGCTTGGGGAGCAACCATCAAGAGACTCAGGGACCAGACTCTGGATGGGAATGTCTTCCACTTCCAGGGAGTATCCCAGCTCCCTTGCAAGAATGACCGTCTTTCGGCCTACGTCCATGCCTGAAAGGTCATCCCTTGGGTCAGGCTCAGTATAGCCCATCTCCTTTGCCTGTCTCACCAGTGAACTGAAGGGAACACTACCATCATAGCTGGAGAAGAGCCAGGCAAGCGTGCCGCTGACTATCCCCTCAATACGGTGTACGGTGTCCCCTGTCTGGACCAAGTCTTTCAAGGTCCAGATAATGGGAAGCCCTGCACCTACGGTGGTCTCATAAAGGAAACGCTTTCCTGTACGCATGGAAGTCTCCAGCAAACGCTGGTAGTACTCCATTGGAGCAGTTCCTGCCTTCTTGTTCGGGGTAATGACATGGATCCCTGACTCCAGCCATGAAACATACTGTTCAGCAAGCTTGCTGCTGGTAGTGCAGTCTATGATCAGGGAGTGCGGAAAATAGGTGGCACCAATGTGGCGGGTAAAGAGGTCCTGGTCGAGTTCAACAGCTTCCTCGTCAAAGCGTTCCTTCCAGTCTCCTGGATCGATACCATCCTGATCAAGCAACATTTTCCTTGAGTTGGCAATACCCCTGATATGAATATCGAGGCCAAACTGCTCTTTCAGCCTGGAGGTCTCCTTTGCAATCTGCTGCAGCAATGTACCCCCAATATTTCCGGGGCCAAGCAACCCAACAGAAATTGCTCGCTTGGAGAGGAAGAAGCGTGCATGAAGAGCCCTGAGGGCTTTCTTGCTGTCACTTCCCTTGATAACTGCGCTGATGTTGGTCTCACTGGACCCCTGTGCGATGGCAATGACATTTACCCCTGCCTTGCCCAAGGAAGAGAAAAACTTCCCAGCAACCCCTGCTTGGCCGGTCATCTGCTGCCCAACCGCGGCAAGGACTGCAAGCCCGGTTTCGGCCTCAATACTCTGAATGGAGGCAGCCTCAAGCTCAGGAGCGAACTCCTTCCTTGCAGTGGCGCAGGCACGTTTTGCTTCCCTCTCGGGGACAGCAAAACAGATGGAGTACTCACTGGACGCCTGGCTGATAAGCACAACAGAGATGGAAGCCTTTCTCATGGCTGAGAAGAGTCGGCTGGCGATGCCAATGACACCACTCATACCAGCCCCTTCCACATTGATCAAGGCAATGTCATGGATGATGGAGAAGCCCTTCACCCTATTTGGTTCCCTCTGGTCACCATGCTTGCTGATAACGGTTCCTGGATCTTTCTCATGTTTCCAACAGCGAAGCTGGACATCCAAAGAGGCAGCAATGGCAGGGACAAGGGCATGGGAATGAATGATCGGAGCACCAAAGAAACTGAGCTCTGTTGCCTCTGCATAAGAGAGAGAACGGATGACCAGGGCAGAAGGAACCTCCCTGTGGTCAGCATTGTGGAGCAAGGAACTATTGTTCCAGAATGTCACCCCAACCGCCTCAAGCTGTGCAGCAAGGGATGCTGCAGCGTATTCGCTTTGACCTTCCTTTACTGCCCCGTAGACAAAGAGGACTGCTTCCTCTACATGCTGTTTCTTTTGTATTTCCGAATATCCAAGAAGATTGGATGGTAGTTCATGCAAGGTTGCCCAGTGGCAGGCAAGGTCTGCGACCCAACTGTCACAGAGTGTGCTTGCATAGCGCTCCACCCCTTCACTGATCTCCTGGACCAACCAGATTGAACGAAGGATATCTTCCAAGTCTGCAAACCCTTGCTTGATTCTGTCCAGCACCTTGGTGCCCGCAGGTACTGCAAGCAGATCCTCCACCAAGGTTGTCCAACGGGTGAAACGTTGTTCCTGCATGGACCAAAGCCTCTCATCACGTTGCTTGGCAAGATGCAAGAGGTTGGTGAGTTCGAGGTTTTCATCAGTAAATGGGGCAAGTACTACTACCTGGTGTGTCTCTCCAGAGGTGCGAAGAATTCGGATGAGCTTTTCCAAACCATCCTGTGAAATAAGATTGATGCTTTCTACTGCGTGTACCCGTATATCATTCATTACCACCACCTCCGAGAAAAATTCAACATAGTGAACAAAAGACTGAAAATTGGTCTTGCAAAATTATACAAAAAGAGCCCAATGCTGGGCTCTTCTGGTAATCGAGATGACGTGCGTATGGTTATACGAGCTTCTCGATCTTACCGCTCCGCAAGCAACGTGTGCAAACTTTAATGGTACGGGGAGTTCCCTTGACCAAAGTTTTCACTGACACGATGTTGGGGCGGAAAACGCGCTTTGTGGTAACACCAATGTGCTGACCAACACCGCCATGCTTCTTGGCTTGTCCTTTTCTCGGAACACTATTTCCTGCAACCGTTCCTTTTCCGCAAATCTCACATCTACGAGCCATAGCTATATCCACCTTATCCTTAATAATTCATTCGTTGGCCGAACTAGGGCCTGTCGAAATCACGCATCACCTTGTCCAGGCAAGCCCTTGCCCGTGAGCAGTAGTACAAGGGTGTCGTACAAATAGACTTCAACCTTAGCCAAATTACCAGATAACAGCTTTTGTGTAAAGACAAAGGCATCATCTTTTCTGTTTTTTCCCTTGCTGAGGCTTATCTCCTTCAGTATGCTACACCCATGGAGAACTATTACATCCTTCGATTGGGCAAGGAGCTGAGAAGAAACCTGAAACTATTCAGGGACAGTTTATATAAACAACATGGAAACCCCAGTTTGCTTGCACTGGAAGCATGCATTATTCTTGGCCCGGCTGACAAGCAGGAGGCCCTGCCTTTTGTCGATTGTCCACATCTTCCTCTCTCTACACTTGGCGCAGCGTCCTACCAATCAGGCCATTTGCATCTTCCCATTCCAGGCACACCGTTTACAAAGATTCGCAAGCAATTGGAAACAGACTACCCGTATGATGGTATCTATCTTGGTGAGATGGAGACAACATTTCCTGTTGAACCATTTATGGTCAAGGATGTGTCACTAGCCATTCTCACAATCCAGAGAGAAGGGGAGCTTATCACTTGGAATGTTTCTTCAGAAAAGCATCTCGACTCGGGCAGACATCACTGAACGGACAATCCTCACAACTTGGTTTCTTTGCATGGCAGGTCGTTCTCCCAAACAGGTTGGCTGTCATGGAAAAGCGATAATGATACTCCGGGGCCAAGAGAGAAGATACTTCCCTCTCAATTTTCTCCGGGTCCTTGGTTGAAACCAACCCAAGCCGGTTCACGACCCTTCCAAAATGGGTGTCGACAATAATGGCCGGCTTACCATAGATGTCACCCAGCACGCAGCTGGCTGTCTTTCTCCCCACTCCAGGAAGCTTGACCAACTCTTCCATGGTTTCAGGAAGCCCTCCATCTCCGAGTGCCTGTGCACAGGCAATGATATTCTTTGCCTTGTTTCGATAGAAGCCGGTAGGAAAGATGATCTCTTCCACATCTTCCCTTCTTGCTTTGGCAAGGGAGGGAGCATCGGGGTAGAGGGCAAACAACGTTCGCACCACTGCGTTGACGGTTCGGTCAGTTGTCTGGGCAGAAAGGATGACACTGATCAGGAATCTGAAGGGGTCACGCTGCTCCAGAAACTGAATATCTTCTGGAAGGAGCGTGTCCAATCGTTCGTATATCAAACTTGCGTATGTATTCTTATCCATATTTCTGTATCCTACCCCCTTGACGCTTTCAAGCTCAAGTGCGTATACTCCAAAAAGTTTCGGGGCGTAGCCCAGTGGCTAGGGCACCTGCTTTGGGAGCAGGATATCGAAGGTTCGAGTCCTTTCGCCCCGATCTACTTAGGACGAATTGAGTTTCTCAGTTCGTCCTTTTTTGTATCCCGAGGCCTACCCAGGGGCCAGTCTACGGTAACCGAATTCACACAACAAAAATCAATTCAATTTGTTTCACCAGGTAGAATAGTGAAACACAATATATTCCTTACAGTTGCTTCAGAAGCCACTGGTCAAGAAACTCCAATTGTTCAGGAGTATGGAACCAATGCTCCCCTTCTTCAAAGACGGTGAGTGCAGCATTATGAGAATTGACGAAGGAATCGACGGTATCCCTGGAGGTCAACGTATCGTGTCCTGCATAGAGTACAGAGGTCGGAATTTCCCATTTGATGGGGTTTTTTCGAACAAATTGAAGATAATCCCACGAAAGTGTTTCCCCAAATTCCGTGTGAATTTCCTTTTTCTTCTGCAACTCTGCCTCAGTAATACCTGCCCAAGTGATCATATCGGTTATAAGCTGTTCCATGGAAAGAATGGGAGAGATGAATAAGGCTTTATCAATAGGTTTTCCCTGCAATGCGTGCATGGAGAAGTAACACCCAATGCTGTTAGCAAGAAGCGTAACCTGGGAATAATCCCTTGAAAGCATTCCAAAGAAGGTTTGTAATAGAGGCTTGGTACCCCATGGAGTAAAGCTTGTAAGATCTTCTTTGCTCTGGCCATGACCTGGTAGGTCGATGGCATATCCATCATATCCTTTAGTCTGAAGTAATGGTTTCAGACGATCTAGTTCTTCCTTGCTGCCATGTTTACCGTGTATGTAGAGAACTGCTTTTTCTTTCATGTGGTTATCTCGTATTGCGCTGTGAGATTCTTCTCAAGATCACTATGTTCAAACATGAGGGATCTTGTACAGACAAGACCTCCATGTTCCATACAGAGTTCAAGTATATAAAGAAATATACCTATGTCGATCTGGTTGTAGTATGAGACGCTACCCTCTGGCATAATTCCACGCTTCCCTTTCCTAATATAACGATACACGGAAAGTGTTTTCTTCTCGCAGGAAACATACCATGGCTGGCTGTTGCATGCACTGGGAGCGAATCGTGCAATATTCAAGATTTCATCAAAGCCTTCGCCTTCCCTGATTTCTGCGAGCATATTTCTCTTAGCCTTGATCATATCCTTACGGAATGTTTTTGGTGGCATTTTTGCAAAGGCTATCATGATGACATACTCAAACCCAGAGTGGTTCTTCTCTTTTGGCTTCCCGATCCCATACCAGAGAGCACCGATATCTCTCGAGGCCAGGTAGAGATCGATCTGTTCCCCGATATAGCCAATATTCTCCAGGTACCCTTCCTTCTTTTCACTGTAGAACAGGATGCAGTGGGTTTCCCCTCTTCTGCAGGTTGTCTCATTGGCCGGAACAATCTTCGTTGCAACCTTAATACCACCGACAAGAGGCTTGCACGCACCTAAGGCT
Organism: uncultured Sphaerochaeta sp.; assembly: GCF_963677075.1. NCBI lineage: Bacteria > Pseudomonadati > Spirochaetota > Spirochaetia > Spirochaetales > Sphaerochaetaceae > Sphaerochaeta > uncultured Sphaerochaeta sp. The sequence goes on from NZ_OY781873.1 coordinate 2,676,522, forward strand.
GTATTGATCTCTTCTATCTCCTCATCTGTAAGTGGGCGCTCTATGCCACGAAAAAGATGAAAGGACTTCCGCTTATGAATCATGTCATACTGCCACATGTACTCATCCTTGTAATAATGAATCGGGAGAATGCAATTTCTACACTCAATCATCCCTTGCTAACCCTATCATAGGTTCATAGCCTAGACAAAACTGAATTTTAAACTTCTTCATCCATTATTCAAAGCTAAAATTTTTTTATTCCTATATAGTATATTGTTTTAATTAAATTTCTTCTGATATGTATCTCAATTATTTCAGTTGATTATCAATATTTTCTCTTTACAATTGCTACAAATCATATAAACTATATACGTATATTCGAACGTTGTTCCTATATACGAATACAGGAGATACACTGTGGCTGGACCTTTGCATCGTACAACATCAAGAATCTTGGATATCCTAGAGCAGGTAGCACAGGCTCAGGGAATAACACTCTCTGAACTTTCTCGCATCCTTGCAATACCTAAAAGCAGCCTTCATCCATTGGTGAATACACTTTCAGAGAGAAAATACCTCAGCTACAACAAGCTTGAAGAGAGGTATTATCCAGGTGAAAATCTTTTCGTCCTTGGTAACAAATACATCAGCAATTCTGACATTCTGGATAAAATCAAATCCATCTTGCTCAACATCAACGAAAAGACAGAAGAGACGTTGTACTTCGGTGTCCTCTCCAATCTTGATGTGTTGTATCTAGAGAAAATGGAGCTTCATTCAAAGTTTCGTGTAGTCTCAAATCCTGGAAATAAATTGCCTGCCTACAGCACAGGTTATGGGAAGGCACTCTTAAGCCAGTTTACACCTGAAGAAATCTGTACATTTTATCCAAATGGTACATTACCCCCTATAACAGACCACACAGTAGCCAATGTTGAAGCACTCAATGCACAGCTAGAGGAGATTCGAAAGAATGGATTTAGTTATGAAATTGAAGAATCAACTGTAGGAATAAGATGCATAGCCGTCCCGATACAGGTGGATGGAGAGACCTTGGCAGGAATGAGCTTGGCAGTACCGGTTTTTAGGTACACAGAAGAAAAGGAACTGCAATTCAAACAGCTGCTTCAAGAAGCAAAAGTGCAGATTGAAAGAATTATTGCAGAAGATAGAAAACATTGGATTTATAGTAAAGGAAAGATGTAGTGAGTAAGGATGTAATAACCTTGGGAGAAAGTCTTGTAGCATTCATCCCAGATACCCATACAAAGTTAAGATATGTCCATCAATTTGGAAAAGTTGTGGTTGGAGCAGAAAGCAATGTAGCCGTTGGCCTTGCAAAGCTTGGCTTTTCTACCGGCTGGGTAAGCAAGGTAGGCAATGATGAATTTGGGCAATTTATGATCAGGGAACTCAAAGCCGAAGGGGTGGATACGTCCTCTGTTATTATCAGTGACGAAGGCCCAACTGCAATAATGTTCAAACAGTTCTCCAATGCTTTGGATACTTCAGTGTTTTACTACCGTACAGGGTCTGCTGCTAGTACGATGCATAAGGATTCTATCGACTGGGAATATATGAAAGAGACAAGAATCATTCATATTTCTGGCATCACCTCTGCCATCAGCGAAAGCTGTAGGGATTTGGTTGAAGCAGTGTTCGCGTTTGCAAAACAAGAACACTTGTTAGTCAGCTTTGACCCGAATATTCGTCGAAAACTTATGACTGAAGAGGAAGCCAGAAACATCCTTGCTCCACTTCTCTTCCGTGCTGATATTGTACTGCTTGGAGAAGATGAAGGTCGTGTATTGCTTGGGACTGAAAATCCTGCGGAGATAGCAAAAATCTTACTTGAGAATGGTTGTAGCTACATTGGCGTCAAACAAGGAAGCCATGGAGCTTATGTTGCTGACAGCACTAATGGCTTCTTCATCGACCCCTATCAGGTAAAAGTGGTAGACACCATTGGTGCAGGAGATGCATTCAATACTGGTTTTCTTGCAGGTCTATTGGATGACCAACCGATCGATAGATGTGGAAACATGGGAGCTTTGCTTGGAGCTTTAGCTGTCAGTAGCCATGGTGACGTTGAAGGCCTACCTGACGGAAAGACGTTTCATCAGCTTATGGACAACAAAAAGGAGATTCATCGATGAGTAAAGCAGATACAGTATTACAAATAATTGGTGAGACAAAAGTAATCTCCATTATCAGGGGCATTGAAGGTAAAGATGCAGAGACTCTCATCAAAGCCCTACAGGATGGAGGGATTAATACACTTGAGATTACAATGAATACTCCTTCTGCACTTTCAATCATTGAAAAGGCAAGCGCTATCGATGGCCTGACAGTTGGTGCTGGTACCGTGCTTACCCAGGAAATGGCGAAACAGAGTATTGAGGCAGGGGCGCAATTCGTTCTATCTCCTTCGCTTGATCTCAAGGTCATCGAGTACTGTCTCGAGCATCAAGTCTTACCCGTACCAGGTGTCTTAACACCTACCGAACTCTATACAGCCTTTTCACATGGAGCAGAACTCCTAAAAATTTTTCCCGCTGGTTCATTGGGTCCTCAATATATCAAAGATCTGCTGGGCCCTTTCAAAGGCATGAAATTACTTCCTGTTGGTGGTGTTTCGCTAGAAAACACCTCAGCATTCATGCGCTCAGGAGCATACGCTGTTGGCGTTGGTTCGTTCTTGGCAAACCCTGAGCTTGCTAGAGCTGGGGATTGGAAAACAATAACGGAACGTGCCAAACAATTTATTAAGGAAGCTCATAATGTGTAAATTCGCAGGAATGCGAAGCAAATAAAAGAAGAGAGGTGTAATCATGAAAAAAACGTTAGTTTTGTTAATGATGCTATCATTGGTTCTTGGTTCGGTATTCGCCCAGGGCGGTACTGAAGTATCTGCTGATAACTACCCAAGCGGTCCTGTTTCAGTAATTGTTCCTTACAGCGCAGGAGGTGGTACTGATTTGGTTGCTCGTGCTCTGGTGGATGCAGCAAAAGACAACTTCCCGAAGAATATTGCTGTTGAGAACAGAACCGGTGGCGGTGGAGCCGTTGGAATGTCCTACGGAGCCAATGCAAAGGCAGACGGAAGTGTGATCACAATGGTAACCGTTGAACTTGTCACCCTTCCCCATACGGGAACTGGTGCAGGTCTGTACTATGATCAGTTTAAGCCCATCATGATGGTTAATAGTGCTTACAGTGCTGTAACTGTCAAAGCGGACTCTCCATACAACACACTCAACGAGTTTCTTGACGCTGCAAAAACAAAAACAATGCGCGTAGGAAATAGTGGTGTTGGTGCTATCTGGCATCTTGCTGCAGCTGGTTTGGCAAAGACCGCCGGAGTTAGTTTCAACCATATTCCGTTTGACGGTGCAGCTCCTGCAATCACGAGCTTGCTTGGTGGACATATTGATGCTGTAACAGTCAGTTATGCAGAGGTAGTCAGCCAGGTAAAAGCAGGAAACTTGAAAGTTCTTGCTGTCTTGGCTCCAGAACGCATTCCTGCAACGCCAGACCTTCCAACTGCCAAGGAACTTGGCTATGACGTAGCTATCGGTACTTGGAGAGGTCTTGGTGTTCCCAAGGATACTCCTCAGCCAATTGCTGACAAGATTTATGACATTTTCAGCAAGGCTGCAGCATCTGAAGGTTTCGTGAAATTCATGAACAGCAGCAACAATGTCGTTGATATCATGGACAGTGCCTCCTATGGCGAAAAGCTGGTCACTGACAATGAAATGTTCAAGACCCTCATTGAAGAGCTTGGACTGAAACAACAGTAAAAAGCGTTGTGCACCACATGTGCATAAAACATTGTGGTGCACACTCTCTCCGAAAGGAATCACACATATGCGAAAAGCAAATTTTATAGTGAGCGGTGTTTTTACCGCATTTGCAATTTTTATCATTGCAGTATCACTTACCTATCCCCCAAGCAATCATGGGGTCCCAGGGCCTGGCATGTTCCCAATCATCATCGCCAGCCTTATTATTCTCTCCTCACTGTCTCTGTTCATCACTACCCTTAGAATGGGCAAGGAGGCAGATACTTCTGTAGACTTGAAAAGCAAGAATGTGATGAATGTATATGTCACGATGGTCGGGCTTGTACTCTATTTCATCTTGCTTCCGCTCGTCGGTTTTGTGACAACATCAATAGTTATGCTGGTTCTCTATATTAAGTGGTTCAGCAAACGTCCCTGGTGGAAAACTATTCTCATCAGTGTCATTTTTGTCTTGGCAATTTTCTTCTTGTTCGGCTCCGTACTGAATGTCCCGATGCGTTTCGGTATGCTTATATAACAATGGAGGTATCAGCATGTTAGTAGAAGTATTGACCTCTGTTTTCAATATTCAAATTTTTCTTTTCATTATTCTTGGGGTATTCACCGGAATCTGTATTGGTGCGCTCCCTGGATTGACTGCAACCATGGGCGTCGCACTGGTTCTCCCACTCACATTTGGCTTGGAAGCTGTTCCAGGCATCCTTCTTTTAATTGGTGTGTATGTAGGAGCAATTTATGGAGGATCCATTTCTGGTATTCTTCTCAGGACCCCTGGTACTCCAGCAGCAGCCGCTACCGCGATTGATGGATATGAATTCTCCAAACGAGGGGAAAGTGGAAGGGCAATGGGGATTTCCACAATTTCATCATTTATTGGTGGTGTTGTCAGTGTTCTTGCACTATGGCTGATCTCCCCCCAGTTAGCTAAACTTGCACTCCGCTTCAGTGCACCGGAGTTCTTTCTCTTAGCTGTATTTGGGCTGTCCATAATCGCATCAATCTCTGGAAACAGTCTTGCTAAGGGTGTGCTCTGCGGAGCTCTTGGTGTCAGTTTATCATTTATTGGAATTGATGGAATCACCGGCTTCCCTCGCTTTACGTTCAACAATATCAACCTACTGAGTGGAATGTCTTTCATTCCAGTGATGATTGGCTTGTTTGCGATGAGCCAAGCATTTAATACAGTTGAAGGAATATTCACCCCTGATCAGGTGACCCAAAAGATTTCTCATGTTTGGCCTAGTAAAAGCGATTGGAAAATCATCTTGAAATATGCTCCTATATCTGGTTTGATTGGAACCTTTATTGGTATTGTCCCAGGTGCTGGTGCTGAAATCGGGGCTTTTGTCTCATACAGCCAGGCAAAGCGCATGAGTAATCGTCCTGAGCTTTTTGGAACTGGTATCCCTGAGGCTATTGCTGCCCCAGAGGGAGGAAACAATGGGGTTACCGGTGGAGCTCTTATACCGATGCTAACCATGGGTGTCCCAGGTGATGCTGTTGCAGCTATCATGATAGGAGCCCTCACTGTACAAGGCTTGCAGCCGGGCCCCCTTTTGTTTACAGAACATACTACTCTGGTGTATTCGATTTTTCTTGGCATGTTCGTAGCAAATGTGGCAATGGTTGTTTTGGGTCTCTCCAGCTTGAAGCTGTTTGTGAAAGTTCTTTCTATTCCAAAATCAATCCTAACACCTATGATTTTTATTCTCTGTGTTGTTGGGTCATATGCTATCAATACAAATTTCTTCGATGTTGGAGTCATGCTATTCTTCGGAATTCTTGGATATTTTATGCAGAAAGCAGATATCTCAGTTTCCCCTGCTGTTCTGGGATTAATTCTGGGCCCTATGGCAGAGTCTAATTTCAGAAGGGCTTTGCTAATGAGTGAAGGCACCTATGGTATTTTCTTTACCAGTCCCATTGCATGGGTATTTGTCATCCTTACACTCTTCACACTATTGGGACCAAAGATTGGGGAAATACTGAAAAAGAAAAATCAAACAGCATAGACAGACAACACATATCTAGATAATGCAAACCCGGATAGAGACACATTCTCCTATCCGGGTTTTATTTCTTCAAATATGTAATAAAAAAGGCACACAGTCGTTAGACCGCATGCCCTATGTATTTTGCTTCTGGCTTTTATGCCGCATTGTTGGAAGAGAGAATCTTTGCAATGATCCTTCCGATGGTCTTGCCAAACTGTACGTCGTAGTCCAGCGCAGCATTGTACACATCGACTTCCTTCTGCTGTTGCAGACTCAGGAAGTACTGATGGTCACAAATCTCGAAGAAGAGGTCTGCTTTCCTTCTACCGGGGAAACTCAGCTGGGTTGCCCAGTTTTCCATTACTTGGCTGATTGGCTGGTAGATATTACTCATCCAGGAAAAGGTTGCCTCATCCCAGGTAATTGGCATGGAAAGGTTCTTTCCAAGGAAGTAGCGGTGTCCCTCAATGTGTGAAGCGAGACGTTCATAGTCTGCGTCCAGGAACATGTCAGAGTTCTTGATCATGTACTCAATGCTTTGTCTTTTCTGTATATCGTGGTTATCCATATAGGTCTCCTTGTCCTTGTTCTGTATCATGGCTATATTCTACTGAATTACTATTCGATAATCAAGTACTGATAGACTAATGTATTTGTATTGTTCCGCTCTCTTTTTGTATTTTACCGATGTTAGTTAATCATTTTTCATATTTTGTATATCTTTGAAGATTTCTAAAGACTGAGAACTTCACAAAACGACCCCCCTGAACCAGGGGGGCCGTGAAGAGTACAATACGTCTATGAAAGGAGTTTCAGGTAGTCTTCTTCTACCTTTGCCCAATCAAGGACATTCCAAATTGCGTTCAGGTAGTCTGCCCTAAGATTCTTGTATTTCAAGTAGTATGCATGCTCCCAAACATCGATACCAAGAATGGGCACCCCACCCTTCTTGTCCATCAAGGGTGTATCCTGGTTCGGGGCATTTACCACTTCCAGGGATCCGTCAGAATGTGCAACAAGAAATGCCCAGCCTGAACCAAATCTTCCTGCTGCCTGACTGTTCAGTGTTTCTTTTAAAGCATCAAGGCTTCCAAAATCTTTCTTGATTCTATCGAGTAATGACCCTTTAGGCGCATGAGCGGCAGATGGACTGAGAATTGAGAAATAGAGATTATGATTTGCATAACCTCCCCCATTATTTCTCACAGCGGTTCTGAGCTTCTCGTCGGAGATAGAATCGAGGTTCTTGAGTATGTCTTCAATGGAGCGATCTTTCAGGCTTGGATCCTTCTCTACCGCAGCATTAAGATTCTTTGTATATCCAGCATGGTGTTTCGTGTAGTGGGTCACCATGGTTAATTCATCGATATGCGGTTCCAACGCATCAAAACCGTAGGAAAGTTCAACTTGCTTAAACATGAAATACCTCCTATGTATCGTATGTCTATTTCCTAGTCTTTAACTAGGTATTAGTAAGTATACATAGAATTTACCCATTAGGCAAGTCAAAATACAATGGAACACGATTATATTTCACGCATTAAACAATTTTTTCCAACCATCTTTACCTTTTTTTATTTTTGCGTTACTGTTTGCTCGTTTCAGGGACGTAAGACCTGTAAGCGATGCGCCAATAGCTCAGTTGGATAGAGCAACTGCCTTCTAAGCAGTAGGTCAGAGGTTCGAGACCTCTTTGGCGTAAAATACCTTTACTACCGACCACGAACTGGTCGGTATTTTTGTGTTCATCACGTAAGACATACCTTAGGGTGATCTAAGATTTTCTCTTTGCTTGAAAATACTTGAAATAAGAAATTGTTTGTTTCGGCACCCTTGACGAGTAACCAATGCTCATCTACGCTTATGACACAAGCACCTCAATCATAGGACGGTGATTGAGGCCTTAGGAGGAGTTGTATGCTGGGCTACGATTTGCGCGTACAAACCACTTTCAGGTTTGATTATTGCAGAGTCTTCGATCCACCGAAGGAACATGAGCTTTTGCGTTTCTCTCGGCTCATCTGGTATGGCTATGATGAAGAAGGCCCAGCAGTCTACAGAAAAGACCCCAGAACTGGTGAGGTCGTTCGGATAGATTTCCAGCGTTAAGCACTCTCTTTCCATTGAGGTATGAATATACAAATTCATTGAAATTTTATCGGATGAATGCTTGACAGTGGGGGGTAAATATTCGATATTCGCATTACCATCGTGAAGGCTCCAAAACACCTCTTTTGGAAATTCTATGCCTGAAACGAGTGGAGGAAATGGAAAAGATTGAAAGGTGTTGAAGTAACTGCTCAACGGGTATCCCGTTCCTATGGTGATTTCAAGGCTCTTGATGATGTAAGCGTACAAATCAAGAGGGGAGAATTCTTCTCGCTGTTGGGTCCTTCTGGTTGTGGCAAGACCACACTGCTGAGGATTATCGCTGGATTCGATTATCCGGACTCGGGAAGCGTTGCCTTCGACAACAAGGACATCCTCCCCCTCCCCCCTGAGAAACGTCAGGCAAATACCGTCTTCCAGACCTATGCATTGTTCCCCCATCTCACTGTCTATGAGAATATTGCATTCCCGTTGCGACTTCGTCGTACCGACAAGGCGACTGTTGAACAGAAAGTCAAGGAATATGTAAAGCTGGTACAACTGGAAGAACATCTTTACAAGAAACCTTCCATGCTCAGTGGAGGACAAAAACAACGCGTGGCCATCGCACGTGCCCTGATCAATGAACCTGCGGTACTCCTGCTTGATGAACCACTCTCTGCCCTGGATGCAAAACTGAGACAGAACCTGTTGGTGGAACTCGACCTCATCCATGATAAGGTCGGCATCACATTCATCTATGTAACCCACGACCAGAGTGAAGCCCTCTCTGTCTCTGATCGCATTGCCGTCATGAACAAGGGCAAGGTATTACAGATAGGAACCCCCTATGAAATCTATGAGGCTCCTGCAACCAGATTTGTTGCCAGCTTCATCGGAGAGACAAACATATTCCCTTGTACCGTACGCTCCTGTGAGCCACAGGGAGAGGAGTACCTCCTGCGTGTTGAGGTCCCCCAACTGCAAGGTGAAGTATATGTAACTGATTCCCAAGCCCAGGAAGTTGGCTCTTCGCTCGACTTTACCGTCCGTCCAGAGAAAATCAGGATTTCGCCCAATCCTCCACGAAGCAATAGTGCTACCATGAACACCTTCAAGGGAATTGTGGAAGAACCCATCTATTCAGGATTCCAATCGAAGTTCTTTGTAAAATTGGAGAAGGAACCTGGCACACTGGTGAAAGTATTCAAGCAGCACACAGTATTCTTGGAAGAAGGCCCTGAGATCCAGTGGAAAGATACGGTCTATGTGAGCTGGAGTGCAAACGACGGCTACCTGGTGAAGGATACAGAGCAATGAAACGAATTCTCAAACCAAGGGAACGGGAGCGATTGCTAGGAACGCTCTATAGCGCTCCCATGGGGCTCTGGTTCACACTATTCTTCACAATTCCCATCAGTATCATCATCCTCTACAGTTTCCTCAAGCGAGGTCTCTATGGAGGTGTTGAGTGGGAGTTCTCCCTCTCTGCCTACCAGCAGATGTTCAACCCAAGCTTTGCCAAGGTACTGCTCAGGACAGTGTGGATCAGTGTAGTCTCAACATTGCTCTGTCTTCTCATTGCCCTACCCTGTGGCTATGCGATGGCAAAAAGCAAGCATCAGACCTTCCTCCTGTTCTTGATCATCATACCCTTCTGGACCAACTCCCTGATCCGCATCTATGCCTGGATCTCCATACTATCGAGTGAAGGATTTCTCAACTCGCTTCTGAAGAACCTTGGGCTGATCGACCAGAGCCTCTCCCTGATTTACAACAACCAGGCAGTCATTGTTGTCCTGATCTACATGTATCTCCCCTTTGCGATTCTTCCGCTCTTCACGACCATAGACAAGTTCGACTTTGCCTTGCTCGATGCAGCCAGGGACCTGGGTGCAACCAAGCTGGAGTCGATCATCAAGGTCATGATTCCCAATATCAAGAGCGGAGTGAGTACTGCCTTCATTTTCACCTTCATTCCTATCTTTGGTGCCTACACCGTACCACTCCTGGTTGGCGGCAAGGACTCCACCATGATCGGAAATATCATCGTCGACCAAGTCTCCAAGACCAGGAACTGGCCTCTTGCCTCTGCCTTCTCCATGGTACTGACCCTAATCTCCCTCATCGGAGTATTCTGGATGCTGTACAGCGGAAAGAGAGAGCTACACCAGAAAAAGAGCAATCAACAGGCACTCGAGCAGAATATCAAGCTGCACCACAGCTCACGGGGGAAGAGATGAGCCATCAGAGAAATACCTCCAGAACCAGCTTTTCCTTCTCCTATACCGTGCTTTCCTTGGTCATAGTATTCCTTTTCATCCCTCTGTTTGTCGTGGTCTTTTTCTCCTTCAACAGCGTAAAGGGAATGCAGTGGGAGAGTGCAAGCCTTATCTGGTACAAGACACTTATCTATGAAAGCCCATCACTTTGGGCTGCATTCAGAAATAGTCTTATCATTGCACTCACGAGCTCCATATCTGCCACCGTACTGGGAAGCCTGGCAGCGATCGGCATCAAATGGTACCGATTCAAGGGAAGAAGCTACATTACCACGGTAAGCTATCTTCCCATGGTCCTCCCCGAGGTAATCATCGGTATCTCCATGTTGATCTTCTTCTCTGCGGTGAAGATTCGTCTCGGACTGTTTACCATATTTGTAGCACATACCACCTTCAATCTACCCTTTGTGTTCATGTTGGTAAGTGCACGCTTGGATGAGTTTGACTACTCAACCCTGGAGGCTGCACGTGACTTGGGAGCCAATGAGCGGCAGACCCTGCTCAAGGTCATCATCCCCTCCATCATACCTGCAGTACTTTCAGGATTCCTGATGTGCATAACCATGTCACTTGAGGACTTTGTTATCACCTTCTTTGTCTCGGGTCCTGGTTCAGGGACATTACCCCTGTATGTCTACTCGATGATCCGCTATGGTGTATCCCCGGTGATAAATGCACTCACCTTTGTCATGATTTTGGGCACTATGGTGATTGCATTCTTCTTCAGAAGGTTCCTCAAGACAGTGGCTGCCAGCAGTTAGCTGGCGCCTCTGTCTCATTGCATAGAGGCAAAAAATTCAATTCATACGCCAAATTTATGCATATTTATGCATTTTTTTTGCAGTATATCTTCCATTACCCTTGTCACCCTCTTTTTCAACAGGTATTCTGGACCAACATGTATTAAATGTTGGGAGAATGGTGATCATGAACAGTTATCAGCTCATTACTGCCTTGGCTTTTGCACTCTATCTGGGGCTTATGCTAACAATCGGGTTTTTCACATTCAGAAAAACAAAATCCACCAGTGACTACTTTCTTGGTGGCCGTTCAATCGGTCCATGGTTCACAGCACTCAGTGCTGAGGCAAGTGATATGTCTGGCTGGTTGCTTATGGGTCTTCCAGGCCTTGCCTACTTCACTGGGCTCCAGGAAGCATTCTGGACCGCAGTTGGATTGCTGGTAGGTACATACCTCAACTGGTTGTTGGTGGCAAAGAGAATGAGAAAATACTCCATTCACGCAAAGGATTCCATCACCATTCCAGAATTTCTCACCAACCGTTTCCATGATAAGAGCAAGCTCTTGCAAACCATCAGCTCGATCATCATCTTGGTGTTCTTCATTGTCTATACAGCAAGTGGATTTCTTGCCTCTGCAAAACTGTTCACCGCTGTATTCGGTATGAATTACTATGCCGCCCTCATCTTGGGCGTACTGGTCATCCTTGGATACACGCTCCTCGGTGGATACCTGGCTGTGGTAGCAACTGACTTCCTGCAGGGAACCCTGATGTTCTTTGCCTTGGTGATGACCGGCGTAATTGCAGTGTTTGCAATCGGGGGACCAGTCCATACCTTCGAACAGCTCAGCCAGTTCGGCCAGCACTTCATCAACCCATTTGTTACACCACCAGGAACCAGCTATGGGTTCCTTCAGATCCTCAGTGCGCTTGCCTGGGGCCTCGGTTATTTCGGTATGCCGCATATCCTCATCCGCTTTATGTCCATCAGAAGCAACCATGAGGTCAAGACGAGCCGAAGAATTGCCATGGTCTGGGTTGTTATTGCCATGGCAGCAGCATTACTCGTTGGTGTGGTAGGCAAAATCTTCCTTCTGCCCACCACCTTTGACTCCCAGAGTGCAGCAGAGGCTGTGTTCATTGTCAGCATGCAGAAAATATTCCCAACCTTCATTGCAGGGTTCTTTCTCTGTGCAATTCTAGCAGCAAGCATGAGTACCGCCGATAGTCAGCTCCTGGTAGCCTCTTCAGCATTCTCAAAGGATGTCTATAAGGCAGTACTCAGGAAAGATGCCTCTGACAAGGAGACCTTGTTGGTCAGCAGACTCACTGTCGTTGCTATCACCATCATTGCCATCTTCCTGGCAATGGATCCCAATTCCTCAATCTTCGACGTGGTGAGCTATGCATGGGCAGGATTCGGAGCGACCTTTGGCCCGGTCATCCTCGCTTCTCTCTTCTGGAGACGTGCCAGCAGGAATGGAGCTGTCGCAGCCATGCTTGGTGGTGGTATTACCGTCGTGGTATGGAAGCAACTTTCAGGAGGCATATTCGATGTCTATGAGTTGCTCCCTGGTTTCATTATCGCTTCCCTCTGTATGGTTGTATTCAGCCTGCTTGAGAAGCATCCCGATGAAGAGGTATTCAAGGAGTTCGATGCCTTCATGGCAACAGAAGATTAAGATGCAGGACCGGGGGGACTCCCCCCGGTTTTCTTACGTCTTACAGATACTTGTATTTAACCACTTGACCGCATCTCCAAGTTTCCCTATACTTGCTCCAATCCCTAGCCATTCGGTAGGTAATTTCTTGAAGGAGGCACATCAATGATGCAAAGCATGCAAGACAGTATTGAATCTGACATGTGCCAAAACGCACTCGCCTAAGACCTTCAAGGAATCATCATGAAACATGCAAAACATCCACGTTGTGGGTCGGTAACCGACCACATGCGAGGCTTCTGAACAGTATCCCACAGACCCGGCGTAGCCAGGTCCCTATCATTTCATTCAGGAGCAACCCATGAAAAACAATAATACCTACCACTTTGAAACCCTAGCCCTGCATGCAGGACAAGAACAAGCAGACAGTGCAACCGGATCCCGCGCAGTACCCATCTACCAGACCACCAGCTATGTCTTTGACAGCTGCGATGACGCTGAATCCCTTTTCAACCTCTCCAAGGCTGGGAACATCTACACAAGGCTTGGAAACCCAACCCAGGAAGTATTTGAGAATCGAATGGCCCAACTTGAGGGCGGTGTTGGGGCTCTGGCTGTTGCCAGCGGGTCTGCTGCCATCACGCTCTCCATACTCAACCTTGCAAAAAACCAGGACCATATCGTTTCAGCGAAGACCATCTACGGAGGAACCTACAACCTGTTTGCTCATACGCTCCCTGAGTGGGGTATCACGACCACCTTTGTTGATGCCACTAATATCGCAGACGTTGAGAAAGCTATCCAGGACAACACCAAGGCGCTGTTCGTTGAGTCCATCGGTAACCCGAATGCCACCCTCTGTGACCTCAAGGCTTTGGCCGACCTTGCCCATAGCCATAAGATCCCTCTAGTGGTAGACAACACCTTCGCAACCCCCTACCTGCTTCGTCCCATCGAGCATGGTGCTGACATAGTTGTGCACTCTGCAACAAAGTTCATAGGTGGTCATGGGACAAGCCTGGGCGGGGTCATCATTGACAGTGGGAATTTCGACTGGAAACAGAGTGCAAAATTCCCTCAAGTAACAGAACCAAACGACAGCTATCATGGATTGAGTTTCCTTGACGCAGCGGGAAAAGCAGCCTGGATTACCAAGGCACGTACCGTACTGCTCAGGGACACTGGACCGTGCATTGCTCCACTGAATGCATTCCTGTTCCTCCAGGGGCTGGAAACCCTTCCCCTACGTCTAGAGAGGCATGTCCAGAACACACTCAAGGTGGTCGAATTCCTCTCTGGCCATCCTTGCGTTGCAAGAGTACAGCATCCCAGTCTGGAAGATAACCCGTACCACACACTCTACAAGCACTACTTCCCTAAAGGTGGTATCTCTATTTTCACCTTTGATATCAAGGGAACAGGAGCGGATGCAAAGGCGTTCATTGACCGGTTGGAGATTTTCAGCCTACTTGCCAATGTAGCAGATGTAAAGTCACTGGTAATCCATCCTGGAACCACTACCCACTCCCAACTCACCAAGGAAGAGCTGGAGAGTCAGGGTATCTCAGAGACCACAGTACGGCTCTCGATTGGCTGTGAACATATCGATGACCTGCTTGCAGACCTGTCTCAGGCACTTGGGGAGGGTTCATCATGCCAGTGACCATCCCAAAGGACCTCCCTGCCGCTGAGGTACTCAAACAGGAAAATATCTTTTTCATGACCGCTGAGAGGGCAATCCACCAGGATATCCGCCCTCTCAAGGTCGCCATCCTCAACCTTATGCCCAACAAGATGAGGACAGAGGAGCAATTTCTCCGTCTTCTCGGTAATACTGCCCTGCAGGTGGAGATAACCTTCCTCACCACAGCAAGCTATAAAAGCAAACATACCCCTTCTTCCTACCTGAAGGCCTTCTACCAGACCTTTGACCATGTGAAGGAGGAGCACTTCGATGCTCTCATCATCACAGGGAGCCCTGTGGAGACCCTTGCATTCGAGGAAGTTGCCTACTGGCAGGAGCTGGAGACAATCCTCCGCTGGGCCGATAAGCATGTGTTTGCCTCATTGTTCGTGTGTTGGGCTGCGCAGGCAGCCCTCTACCACTACTATGGCATCGGGAAACAGGTGTTGGACCAGAAGCTCTCAGGCATCTACCGTCATACGGTACTGGAGAGGAATCATCCACTGGTACGTGGCTTTGATGACCAATTCTGGGCACCCCATTCCAGGCATACCACGCTCGATGAGGAGAGCCTGGCAAAGCATAATGATATCCAGATCCTTGCAACCAGTGAGGAAGCAGGAGTCTATCTGGCGGCAAGCCAGAATGGGAGGCAGGTGTATGTCACTGGGCATAGTGAATATGACGAGAAAACTCTCCTTGATGAGTACACGAGAGACCGAAAGGCAGGGATCGATGCCCAGCTTCCGGTCAACTACGTAAAAGGAGATGATCCTACCGGAGAAATTCAGGTTACCTGGAGAGGCCATGCAAACCTATTGTTCAGCAACTGGCTGAACTACCATGTTTACCAGAACACTCCCTATCACTTGGAGGAACTTGACTGAAGCACGTTGCGGCAGAGCTCAGTCATTCTACCCTTCAACGAGGCAATCTGCTCGTCGGTAATGAACGTAACCTGACCATGCTCGACCCCTGCTGCCCAGTTGATACTGTAGGCAAGGGCGAGCGTGGATATGCCTACCTCACGAAGCAGGGAAACCTCTGTTGCCAAGGTCATACCTACCGTATCGCCACCGATATGGCGAAGGTAACGAATTTCAGCGGGGGTTTCCAGTCTCGGCCCATTGGTGCAGATGTACACGCCTGCATCCAGGAGGGAATCATCCTCCTTAAGTATACGTGATCTCAACGAGGGATCGAAAACCTCATCCATAGACGTATGGACCACCCCGCTTGCCCCTCCTATGAAGAAGGTATGGTCTCTCCCGGAGGAGAGGTCAATAAAATCACTGACCAAACCAACCTTTCCTGGAGGTAATTTCTCAGTGATGGAACCTACTGCATAGATACCAATAGCATGGGTCACCCCAAGCATCTCAAGCGCCTTGATGTTAGCACGATAGTTGATCAGGTGAGGAGGGTTTGAATGGTCGGACCCATGGCGTGGAAGAAAGACCAAGGAAGCATCCTTGCCCTTACCAACGAACAATTCAACATCTCCGTAGGGAGTATTCACTACCTTCCGCTGTGAATCGATCCCTTCCAGGGTATCGACTCCGGTGCCACCAATAATTGCTTTCATTGAAAATTCCTCTTGATTTCTTCCGGTTTAAGTACACCCTTACCCGTAACAACCCCTGTTACCAGATCAGGGGAAATGATATCAAAGGCTGGGTAGAGTGCCTTCATTCCATCTGAGGAGGTAGGGCTTCCCATGTACTGGGTTACCTCCTCGGCCGAGCGCCACTCCATCTGTATACCGCTTGCATCCATTTTTGTTGGATCAGGGGATACGGAAAAAGCATAATAGGGAACCTTGAAACGTTTCGCTGCTATGGCATTGCCCAGTGTCCCCACCTTGTTCACCACTGTCCCGTCCATGCAGACCAAGTCAGCGGCGGTCATGTAGAGATTTGCCTCTCCTGTTCCAAGAAACGTAGCTCCCATTCCATCGGTGATCACACTGACATCGATACCCATCTCCTGGAGAGAGGGAGCGGTAAGCCGACTTCCCTGCAAATACGGTCTGGTCTCGGGGACAAAAACCCTGATCTCTTTTCCCTCCTCCTTTGCATACGCAAGGGAGAGGAGAAAGGTATGCTCAGCAAAGCAAGTGGTCAGTACCCCCGCCTTATCAGGAATGAGAGAACTTCCAGCTCTACCAAGTTGGTGGTAGAGCTTATCAAAAGCCTCTTTCCTTGCTTCCACCAGTGGCTCTACCTGCTCAATAAAACCAGGGTTTCCTCGCAGTTCATCGAGAAGGGAAAGCAAGGTCCGTTTCATTGTGGTATTGGTTGGACGAGAAGCAATAAGCTGTGCGGCTGCAATTTCAAGCTCTCTGAACTCCTTCTCAACTGAACCTTCTTTCATCTGCTCTGCAACAAAGACCATTGCAGTGAGGGCAACCTCCAGAGGTCCCCCTCCCTGAGTGACCATCCTCTTCAGGGCAGAGGCAATCTCAGGGATAGAGGAGCAACGCTCAAAGCGTTTTTCAAACGGGTAAACCCGTCTATCCCCGATCAGGAGATGCTTACCCTCAATTCGAGCGATATTCTCACTCCTGAGGAGGTAAGGCAGGGTGATCATCAATGTACCCAGAAAGAGAGATGATCTTCTACGATTGCCTTGAGCAATGCTTCATCCTCTGCAGGCCCTACCACTTCCATGTCCTTCTGTCCATGGGAAAGAACCTCATGACTGGGAAGGTTGAATGTGGGATTCTGCTCATCAGCTCCGGTCAGCTCAAGAAGTTTCTCCTCAGTAATACCAAAGACAAGCCTTTTTACATTGGTCCAGTACATTGCTCCGGTACACATAACGCATGGCTCAGCATTCGTATAGAGCGAGCACGTTGCAAGAAACTGGGGGTCGTACAGCTTGCTTGCCTTGAAGAGCAGAAGGGTCTCTGCATGCATTGCAGAACCGCCTTCCTCGAAATCATTCATCTGCTCAAGCAGGATCTTGCCATCCTTGTCGGCCAACAAGGCACCAAAGGGATGGTTACCTTTCTCTTTTGCCTGATGGGCAATTCTGACTGTTTCATACAACAGCTGTATATCTTGTTCATTGGGTTTCTTTCTTGTGATGATAGGCATGATAGCTCCTCTCTTATTAGTATCCCTACCCTATCATGAGAGGCTGGGGATGACAATCAGATGCAAGTACATAAAACTTCATGAACCGGATATCTAGTGTCAAGACAAGGGCTAATGGCATGTATTTCATGGTACTGAAAATCTTATTGCATTGACGTTTCTTAAAAGAGCACGTACATTAGAGTAAGTTGCAAGAAGC
Source organism: uncultured Sphaerochaeta sp. (assembly GCF_963677075.1). NCBI lineage: Bacteria > Pseudomonadati > Spirochaetota > Spirochaetia > Spirochaetales > Sphaerochaetaceae > Sphaerochaeta > uncultured Sphaerochaeta sp. The sequence continues at coordinate 2,694,058 of NZ_OY781873.1, forward strand.
AACGAACATACAAAAAGGAATGACTATGAACAAACCTAATCGAACAAAAATGATTGTGACCTTGTTGGTGATGATGCTCATCTCCACTGCACTGTTTGCAGCTGGGGCAAAAGAAGCCCATCCCGATGCAGTCACTGTGCGAGTACTTTCCGCTTTCGACCAGCAAGGCCAGAAAGCTTTTACTGTCAGGACCTTGGAAAACGTGGACTTTGTCTTCATGACAAATAATATGACAGAGTCAACATACCCCATTGCATCGCTTTCACGAGGTGACTATCTGGAAGTTGTGGTAGAGAATGGCATTGCCTCACATATCCGCTACATCAACCCCTTGGTTGCTACCGGTGTACTTCCCTACAACATCAGCACTGCACAGGCAACAGAACTGGAGAGCCTTGAAGACCGTTTCAGCTACACCTATGGATTTATGCTGATCCAGTCTTTTGCAAACCAGGGATTGTTCTTTGATGCTGGATACTATGTAAAGGGTGCCCTCGATGGATACAAGGACTCCCAGAGCGATTCAATGAGTGGATATTACACCCTTGAAGAGCTGTACGCTAATGTCGAGCAGTATCAGGCAGAAATCTGGAGCCTCGGTCTAGCCCAAACCGATTATGGCAAGTCCTATGACAGTATCGATGATGTAAGGGGTCTGAATAAGCCTGAGGGAATTGCAGACGCCTTCAGTTACACCTATGGTTACCTGTTGGCACTGAATATGTCCGGTCAGGGCATCCATGTAAATGGAGACCTCTATGCAAGCGGAGCCTTGGACTATGCATGCGGCAATCATCTGTTGATGAATGAGGCTGAAATGCAGACTGCCTTCATCGAATACCAGGCGGAACTGGAAAAAGAGTACGATGCATGGCTTGCTGAAGTTGCAGTAACCAACCTTGAGGAAGCTGAGGCTTTCCTGGAACAGAACAAGTCCAATGATGGTGTCATCACCACAGCCAGTGGCCTGCAATATCAGGTATTGACCCCTGCAGAAGGAAAGAAGCCTACAACGAGTGATACCGTAGAGGTAAACTACCAGCTCCAAATGGTTGACGGGACTGTCATCGAGAGTTCCTATGATCGAGGGGAGACCGCTCACTTCCCTGTAGGTGGGTTGATCGATGGATTCACTGAAGCGCTGCTTACCATGAACACCGGAAGTGTGGTAAGGACCTGGATTCACCCAAGCCTTGGCTATGGTGAAGCAGGAACTGATACCATTCTCCCCAATGCACTGCTTGTCTTTGACATTGAGCTCGTCGGTATCGACAACTAAATATCTCTTTCTTGATTATACCGGGCCATGGATCGTATCCGTGGCCCGTTTTCGTTACTAGGCATCCAACCCTACTTTGGATATACTGATTTTATGTCGGAAACCATAAGCAGCCAATTGATTGATCATATCTATGACACCCTACGGGACCAGATTCGAAGTGGAGCACTCCCTGGGGGCACAAAGCTCTCTGAAAATACATTGGCAGCAACATTTGCTTGCAGCAGGACTCCGGTAAGAGAGGCCCTCAAGCGCTTGGACCAGGATGGGTTTGTGGTTACCATCGCCCACAGCGGAACCTATGTAAAAGACCTGACCATGCAGGAATACCAGCATCTGACTGAGGTACGAGCATACCTCGAAGCTCTTGCCATACGATCTGCCTGTGAACAACATGCTGATGCAAGTGCCTTGGAGCAAATTCTTGATACCATGGATGGCTTGATAGAAGAAAAAGGGCCTTTCCACATACAAAAATTCAGTGAACTGCACTATCGGTTCCACTTTGAGCTGGTATCGCTTGCAGGCAATGACCTACTCACCCTCACCTACAGCCGGTTGAATCTCGGGGAGGCTGCCTTGCTGTTCAACCAGACATTGAATAAGCGTGGACTGAAAAAGACCCAGGAGGAGCATAGGAAGCTGGTTTCAGCAATCAAGAGCCATGACGCAATAAAAGGCGAGCGTTTCATGCTCGCCCATCTCTGGAGAAAACGTAATCAGTTCAAGAAGCAGGATCAGGAAGGGTAAAAACCACCTTCTTGACCTTGGTCTGCATAGTTCGATTCTGCTTGTGACGGAAACGCTCTCCCTTCCTAAGCAGGACAAACAGGCCAGTGGTACACTGCATCACCACCTCCACCAATGCCTCACGCTGTAGGCTGAGTATCTCTTCCCCTTCCAGGAGAATATGCACCTGGTTGCCACGAGCTTGATCTAGTTCCCCTGCCACCGAACTCTCATACTCCATCACGTGATAGGAAATACCATCAACTGTATAGGTTCCTTCTTCATTGTCGTAGGGAATACTACGATCCATTATGGTGATAATACCCTGCATCGCAGGATGCAGGGCACGATACCATTCAAGATTATCCAAGAGATCAACAAGCATCAGATCGCCTTACCTTTATTCTTCTGCCAAAGCTGTTCATAATTGATGATCTGATCCACACAGCCATCAATTCCCAGCTTTCCACTGTCAAGACTCAGATCGTAGGTACGGCACATCCCCCACTTACGATCACTGTAGTAGTTGTAGAAGTTGGCCCTCTGCTTGTCTGTTTTCAGACATACATCCTCTGCCTTCTTCTCTTCAACCTCATAAACGCGAATTGCACGTTCTGCCCTACTATCCAGATCAGCATGAATGAAGATATTGATGGTATTCTCCATCTCCCTGAGAATATAATCGGCACACCTGCCCACAATCACACAAGACCCTTCTGAGGCGAGTCGCTTGATCGTCTTGCTCTGTATGAGGAAAAGTTGGTCATTCAGCGGCATCTCAGTAACACCCAGGGCTCCACTGGCCATAGGGTAGTTACCCATAACAAGAGAGTAGAAGATACTGCTGGTCGCTTTCTCATCAGCGTTTGAGAAAAGCGCCTCACTAAGGCCGCTGTCCTGAGCACTGATCGCTATGAGTTCTTTGTCATAGAAGGGAATTCCCAGTTTTTCCGCCAGATTCTTCCCTACTTGCCGTCCGCCGCTTCCAAACTGTCGTCCAATGGTAAATACGGTGTTTGTACTCATATGAGGTCCCTCCACTACCTAGAGTATATCATACCAATGGAGAGTGTGCAGGTGCCCAACGTGCAAGATGGAGAAATATCTACCTCACAGTAGCTATGACCCGAGTGGGGGCACCGTCAGCATTCTTGAATGAGAGCGGGAGACAGGTAAGCTGTACCACCTTGGAAACTACCTTATCCAGTTTGACCAAGTTCTCGATGATCAGGGCATCCTGAGCAAAGATAGCATGATGGACTGGAAATGAAAGATCTCCGCTGCGGTCACAGTTTGGGGTATCAAACCCAAATAAACGAATTCCCCTTGCAAGCAGACAGTTTACTGCGGCCACACTCAGTTGTGCCCTCCCTCCCGTACAGAACAGGACAGCATCACAGGAAGGATCGAGTTCAGGAATATCTTCTGGGTCAATTATTTCAAGATTCCTGCAATCCATCACATAGGCAGTGGCAAAGAACCTGGAGAGCGGATAGGTGTCGAGTGTTTTTCCTCCCTTCAACAGATGAGATGGACTGTCCATATGGGTACCCGAATGAGAACCAAGTGAGATCCTGGTCAGGTTCCACCCCTCGCTCTCGATGGTATGCAATGGTTCGAGAATGGTATCAGGGTCCCCCTCATAAAGCGCATGGCCACTTTCCAAGCATATGGAAAGGTCGTACCGTCCTATGGCAGTTTCCCTCTTTCTCTCCTGGTAGAGTTGATGACTGAATGCCTTCCTGGCGGTCTCATAGAGATCCTTGCGGAAATCAAGGTCCAGTTTGTGTGAAGCCAGCAAGCTATTGAGACGATAGACCAAGTCGTTTGCAGCCTGGCCTGCCATACGTTGCACTACCTCCACCTGATGGCGGGAGGTCAGATAATGTACAGCCTTTCCCAGACGCTCAGAGACTATGGTGCTTGCTTCGGCAGTAGCCGCTTCCTTACGGGGCAGAGAGACAGAAAAGTCTTCCACCGTGAGCACCTCTACCCCCTTCCTCTCAGAAAGGATTGGGTTGATATCTCTCACCGGAGCAAGGTCAATAAACAGCCCGGGGCCATCGGGGCTGTCGAGATCAACGGTGTACTCCATCCCCTTCGTTGCACTGATTACCACACTGTATGCGGGAAAATGATCAAAACGCTCCTCATAGGCGAGTGCCTTCACTCCCCTTGGCAGCAAAAGATCTGCTTTCTCAAGATCACGGAATGTCATACTTACCTGGTATCCATTCCCCGAGAGGACCTTTGCCACGAGACGAGAGAGGGCACTACTGCCGATAATCATCACCTTCTTTTCCTCTTCCCGCTTCTCAAGAAGCATAAGCACTGCCTCAGCCAGGGACTCATCAGGAACCTGCAGGTTAACCTTCGATTGAACTGCTTTTGCCGTGGTTATCGCTTCCCTGAAGAGATACTCCATCCTCGGTGAAGCACAACCATGGATTCGACTTCTCAAAAGGCTTGTGTGTATCTGGCTGATAATCTGGTCCTCACCAAAAAGAGGGCTAAGCAGGCCACATGCCAAAGTGAACAGATGCTCGATTGCCTCCTCACCGAAGATGCTGTAGGTATGCTCGGCCCATATGAGCACAGGAAGAGAGAGTGCCCTGAGGAACGGCTCCTTGCAATCAATCTGTGGGTTCTCACACCACACTTCCACACGGTCACAGGTGGAAAGCAGGATAACCGCATCACTACGGGTTTGCTTACGCAGTTTAATGGTTATGGCACTAAGCTGTTTTTCAGTGAATGAGAATTTCGAATGGACTGAAGGAGGGAACTGATCAAAACGGATCCCAACTACTGATACAGGTATCACTGCTTACCTCCTAGACGCTCTCCATGGAACAGGTACTGCTGAGCAAGTGCAGCGTACGGTGCAAAGAATGTTTCATCTTTTGTGGGATAATGACGCTTCATCACCTTCAGCATCCAGGTATCGAGAGGGAATGCTTCCATATGATGATACCCAAACAGCAAAATACAAGAGGCAACCTTTTCTCCTACTCCCCTGATGCTCTTGAGCAACTCTTTTGCAGACAGGTAGTCCAGGGATTCGATTGATTCAAGCAGATCAGCATGGGAGATGGCGCTGATAAGGTAGGGAGCCCTGAACCCCATGCCTAGTGCCCTAAACGCTGACTCACTCACCTCCTCAAGCTGCTCTGGCCGGGGAAAGGCAAATACACCGGGGGAAACCTCAGTCCCATAGGTTCTCGAAAGGGTTCGATACATGCCACGAATCCGCTTGATATTGTTGTTCTGACTGAGAAGAAAACTGACCAACACTTCCCATGGATCTTGGTTGAGTATGTGAATACTCCGATACCGACTGATGAGCGTAGAGAGATGGGGGTCAAGAGCGCTGAGTTCACGCTCAGCCTCATCATACCCCCACTCCATATCGAAGTAATGAGAGAAGAGGGCATCCTCTGCCACCAATGTGGGGAAGTCAGCTTCCTCAAACATGATATGACGCCCTCCCAGCACCGCTTCATAGGTTGAGCCTTCCTTGGTCCAAGCAAATGTTTGCCCACAAAACAACGTAGCCTCGAGATTGATCAGGGTATCATTCATAGCCGAAACAATAGCAAAGCTCTTCGGTTCTTTCAAGCAAAGCAGGACCACACCTATTAGCCATTTTTTCGCCATTGTGCTATACTGCCTTCCATGAATCAAGGAAAGACGGGAATGCGAACAAGTGTACGTGACAATATCTTGAGCTCTCGCTATCGATTCATGGTTCATGAGAAAAAAAACCTCTTGTCGTATCTTGACCTGGGACAGATCAAGACTGTTGCGCAGGTTCTCTCTACGCTTGAGGATGATTCCTTCTCGCTGCATTATCCTTTCAGCTTTGCCGATTTGCATCTGCAAGCCTATCCAGAAATTTCAGCCATCTACAATGCTCTTGATTTTGGCATGCAATGTCAGGTACTTGATCGTGCGGCGGAATATGGGAAGGAAGGAAACTGCGAGGCCTTGGTTGCCGTTGACTACCAAGCAGGTCTCACCACAATTGTAGCTTTGGGGAAAAACCAGGAAGAACTGGAACAAAGAGCTCTCTCATCTCTTGAGGATCCATTGGTGAAAGTACTGATAGATGAACCTTCAGAGAAAGAACTTTATGACCTTCTTAAGCATGTCCATACATCTCTCCTGCAAGCAGAACCTACCAAGAGGCGATATGCCTGCTATAGGGTGGCGTGCAGCGATGAATTCTTTCTTTCTCATCTTTTTTCCACACTAATCGATATACCATTCACCCTGACCTGGGGGCTTGAGAAAGACAGTGATGGTAGAGCCATTCCCACTTATGTCACGGACGGGAACGTTTAGTGACCGATTGTAATCCATTGAATAGGGCTGTAAATGATCCATTCTGGCTCGGTAGGGACACATTCTGGGAGCGGGTATTGATGAACATCACTGGAGCAAAATAGACTTTTGCTTCTTCCTCGGGCGCATACTTGAGTACCTGTTTGGCGACCTCCTCGCTTAGGCGAGGACGATTGGGGTACATGTCCACTCCAACAATGATCCACCAAAGCCTGCCATTTTGCATCTGGGCCTTAAGCTGTGGATATCGGCCTCTGTTGCCGCTACGGAAGACAACCGCATAACCCATCTCATGAAGAGCCTCTTCAACATAGGCGACACCCATAGAGTACAGCGCGTCATCGCTCAGCAGCTTGTAGGAAGCGGCTGTCCTTGCTGCCTCGATCTGTGGTAATCTGAACAACGCTCTCATACGTAATTATATCACAATCGATAGGTTTTCCTAGTCTTCTTCGAACAACCAGGTAGATAAATACCGTTCTCCAGAATCAGGAAGCAGGACAACGATGGTCTTACCCTTCCAAGCAGGATCTGCAGCGTACTGGAGCGCGACATGCATTGCCGCCCCACTGGAAATACCAACCAACAGTCCCTCCTGCTTTGCAAGAGATCGTGCAGTCTTTCCTGCCTTTGCATCCTCAACGGTCACTATCTCATCGATTACTGAACGATCGAGATTGCCGGGGACAAACCCAGCTCCGATTCCCTGGATCTTGTGAGGACCACCATATCCTTCACTCAGCACTGGGCTGGTTGAAGGTTCTACAGCAACTATCTTTACTTGGGGATTTTGTTCCTTGAGATACTTGCCTACTCCACTGATGGTTCCACCGGTACCGACTCCTGCAACAAACAGGTCGACATTATGTGCGGTGTCCTCCCATATCTCCACACCAGTTGTACGATAGTGGACAGCTGGATTATCGGGATTATCAAACTGACTGGGAATGAATGCATGAGGAATCTGCTTGGCAAGCTCCTCAGCCTTTGCAATTGATCCTTTCATGCCTAAGGCCCCTTCGGTCAGGACCAATTCAGCCCCCAAAGCAGAGAGAAGCTTCCTTCTTTCAATACTCATCGTCTCAGGCATAGTGATAATCAAGCGATAGCCCTTTACCGCTGCAACGTAGGCCAATCCAACCCCGGTGTTCCCACTGGTAGGCTCGATGATGACCGAATCAGCTGAAAGCAGGCCACGTTGCTCGGCACCCTCAATCATGGACAATGCCACTCTATCCTTCACACTGGAGAGAGGGTTGAAGCTCTCAAGTTTGGCAAGCACAGTCGCATCACCATCATGAAGTCGATGAATCTTAACCAAGGGTGTTCTGCCAATCTTCTCTGTGATGTCCTGGTAAATATGTCCACTCATCGGGTAGCCTCCATTGCTGTATCTTTATATCCTAGTATTGTTATAGTCTTTATAGTATTTAAAACACAGGCTCCTGTCAAGGCCATACCCTCAGATCATGTAGGTAAACCACTCCGCCCTGGTCACCTCAGCTAAAGTGACGTTTTCAAACACCTTGCGTACTTCCTGGTCCAATTTTTGGTAGAAGTGTAATCGGATCACCCGCTCAATGGCTGATTCCTGTCCTTGTGATGTCTCCTCAAAGGTAATATTGCCTTCCAGGAGATCGAGCACATCATAGATGAAAATCTTCTCCGGGTTGTCCTTGAGCTGGTATCCCCCACCAGCTCCCTTGATGGAGATTAAGAATCCACCACGGGTAAGAAGTAGTGCAACTTGCTGCAAGTATTTCTCACTGAGCTCCTGTCGGTGTGCAACATGTGAGAGTGCCACTGGACCCTCATTCTGGTGCTCAGCCAGATCTACAAGCAATCTCAGGCCGTAACGACCGCGTGTGGAAATCTTCATATTCCTCCCCCCACCTCATGTTCAACCAAGTGTGAGGCTAGGTCCTCAATCAAAACCTGCTTTGCATAGGTAACCACTGCATTCTGCAACAACGCCCAGATCTGGTGCGTCTTGCAGGCTTCTGTTCGACTGCAATCCTTACAAGGAACCGGATGAAAGTCACCTTCACTTGCATTCAGCACATCATGACAAGTAATTCCATTATGAGCAATACGATATCCTCCCTGCACCCCACGCTCAGCAACCACAAGCTTTGCACGTCTGAGAGGAATCATCAATTGCTCCAGATACCCACTGCTGATACCTGTCGCTTCACTGATTGAGCGTATACTGCAATTCTCCTTGCAGGTGGCCAGATAGACCATGGTCTGCAACGAGTACCTACCTTTTGTCGATAATTTCATATCTAGAAGGTATCAGTAGGCAATCACAACGTCAAGCGTTGGAGAGAGGACATTAATTGTATACAAACAGTTCACCAATCACCCTACATATGGTACAATAGCACTCATAATCATTAGATAGATGGTATACAACAATTCTCTGCTGGAGCAATGCATCAAGGATTTCCTATGAATTTACTTCCATTACTCATATTGCATGGTGTCGGGGCTACAGGGGCACTGGTTTTACGGCGGTTGCGAATACCTGCAGGGACCTTGATTGGAGCCCTTGTTGCGGTGATGATCCTCAACAGTTTTCAGTCCACTCCCACTACATATCCTGAAGATCTTCGTGTATTTGTCCAGATCTTCAGTGGTTTGGTGATCGGGACCCGTTTCACCCGTGGTGATATCAAAACGCTGAAAACCATGGTATTCCCGATCATCATCCTGGTGGTGGTACTACTCTCGACCAACCTCCTCTTTGCCTTCATCATGGAACATTTCACCAGCTTGAGTTTTATGACAAGTTTCTTTGCGTGTGCTCCTGGAGGAGTATCGGATTTGGCTCTGGTAGCTACTGATTTCGGGGCAGTAATGGAACATGTTGCACTTTTGCAGCTCTTCCGCTTGGTCTCCGTGATCATAGTATTCCCCCCAATGATCAGGGCAATGCTCAAGATCGATGACCGCTCTTCCCCAGCACAAGCGTCAACACGAGTTGGCTCATCCAGGTCGGTCTCTCCTACTTGGTTCCTTGCCACTATCGCTTGTGCATTGACCGGTGGGTTGCTTTTCAATGCTGCAGCAATCCCTGCAGGAGCAATCCTTGGTTCCATCGTAGGGGTTGCACTGCTTAACCTTGTCAGCGACAAGGCAACCTATCCAAGAATACTGAAAATGTTGGTGCAAATAGCGGCAGGATCCTATATAGGCAGCAGAATCACTGTGCAGACCCTTTTTGAGATCAAGGTGTTGTTGCTCCCTGCACTCATCCTGACCATTGAACTCTTTTTCATGGCATTTGTCACAGCGGCAATCCTGCACAAGGTCTGTTCACTGGACTGGGCAACCAGTCTCTTCTCATCCACCCCTGGAGGAATCCAAGAGATGGGGTTGATCAGTGACGAATTGGGACTGGAAACCCCCAAAATCGTCCTGATGCATACATTTCGCATCCTGGCGGTCCTGGGGGTACTTCCCTTGATAGCCGGTCTTTTTGGTGGTATCTAAGCTGGGTTATACATGGAAGAGGTGGGGAACCTTGGTTCACTGGTAACATTGAGTACCAGTTTTCTCAACCCTGAGGAGTCTCCACTGCTGGGGATATGGGTCATATGCACTTCACATCCATTGAGAAGTGGGAGAACCTCACTCGCTCTCTTGGCATCTTCGCTGATCGCGCAACTCATAGCCAGACAGATGAGCACCTCATCAAGATTCAGGCTTACACCCCTGCCCTTGAGCACATCACGCTTCATCGCTGTCACTGACTGTACGATTGCTGGAGGAATGAGGTCGATTTCGTGATCTATATCCGCAAGCACCTTCACTGCGTTGAGGATCAAGGCAGAGGAAGCGTGCAGGAATGGTGAATTGCACCCGGTGACGATCCGCCCATCAGGCAACTCAATTGCTGCTGCACATACAATTCCATTTATGCCCTTATTCCGCTCAATGCCTCGCTCGAGGGCTTGCTTGGCTGCAGGGACAACACTGCGGTTTTCACTGGAAAGCTTCGCACCATCCATGATTGACAGGCTTCGCTCGACGGTATCCTTGGTGCCGATACCCTGGACATATTCACAGGCTGCTCGATAGTAACGTCTGATAATCTCCTGTTCACCAGCTTTCCTGACAACCTCATCATTGATGATACCAAATCCACATCGATTGACTCCCATATCGGTGGGACTCTTGTAAAGACAATCCTCGCCGGTAATCTTGCTCAAGATCCGGTTGAGAAGAGGATATGCTTCCAGATCCCTGGAATAATTGACCGTAATCTGGTTATAGGCACTTGCATGAAAGTGGTCGATCAGGTTCTTGTCCCCGATATCAGCGGTTGCACTCTCATAAGCAATATTCACCGGATGATCAATGGGCAGGTTCCAGATCGGGAACGTCTCGAACTTTGAGTATCCACTATGCCGTCCAGCCTTATAGTCGTGATACATCTGTGAGAGGCAGGTACCAAGCTTTCCGGACCCCGGACCAGGACCGGTCACGATAACGACTGGTCGGTCGGTTTCAATGTACGGGTTTGCACCATATCCTTCGTCACTGACAATCAGGTCTACATTGTTCGGGTATCCGTGTGTTGCACGATGGGTATAGACGGTAATGCCACGTTGCTCAAGAATATTCTTGAAGTGGACTGAGCCTGGTTCCTCATCAAATCTGGTTATTACCACACGGGTGACCTTCAACCCCCACTTTGAGAAGTCGTCAATCATCTTGAATACATCCGTATCATAGGTGATACCGAAATCACTCCGCATTTTGCGTCGTTCTATATCACCACTATGGATACAGATGATGACATCAATCTGTTCCTTGAGTGACTGAAATACACGCATCTTCACATTCGGGTCGAAACCGGGAAGTACGCGTGAGGCGTGGTAGTCAAACAAGAGCTTGCCTCCACATTCCAGATAGAGCTTGCCATCACTCTGCTTCACTCGCTCGAGGATATAGTGACGTTGCTCCTCCAGATACTTCTCATTGTCAAATCCAATTACTCCCACGCTTCTTACCCCTTGTACTTCAGTTGTTCTGTTATAGCTTCTTGCGTCCGTTGGTCAAACAATACACCGATAAGCGCCAAAGAGAACGGCATGGCAGCCCCAGGTCCTTGTCCGGTAACCAATGATCCGTCCACAATAAACGACTCATTCTCTAGAACCAATCCAGGACAGTTCTCCTCTGTCCCTGGATATCCTGTCACCCGTTTTCCATCCAACAAGCCGGTCTTGCCAAGGACAACTGCTGGAGCAGCACAAATGGCGGCGACCACCCCGCTCTGGGCCGTCTCAATAACCTTCTCCAAAACCTCGAAAGATGCAGCAAGATTTTTCGACCCTTGCCCTCCCCCTGGAAGGACCACACAATCGAATGGCTTCTTCTTACAGGATGCCAGAGTGGTATCGGCATGAACTACAATGCCATGGGCACCCTTCACGGCAAGTGTATCAAGTGAAGCCACAGTGACTTTTGCCCCACTTCGCCTAAGTAGATCAATCGGCGTGATAGCCTCGACTTCCTCAAAACCTTCTGCAAGGATTACCAAAACTGAGGGAATCATGATAAGACCTCCATTCTTCACAGCGGCTGGATAATGCCGCCTTCGCTACGAGCCTTGCGAAGTAAATCGCAAGCATGGTGCACTATTCGTTCAGTCTCATCCCAACCAATGCATGCATCAGTTACGGATACGCCATATTTCAAGGTAGATAGATCTTCAGGAATTTTTTGACACCCCTGTTCCAGGTTGCTTTCCAACATAAAGCCACGAATAGCCTTCTCACCCCAGGAAACCTGGTCAATGAGAGAACGCAATACCCTTTTCTGCCTTTCATAGTGTTTTCTGGAGTTTGCATGACTGCAATCGATGATGATTGAGGGATTCACCCCCTCCTTCTGCATAAAGACCCTTGCATTCTCTACATCATCCTCATAGTAGTTGGGACTCTGGTCTCCACCACGAAGGATCAAGTGGCAACAATCATTACCGGTGGTCCTAAAGATGGCACTGGCACCAGAGGCATCCATACCAATGAATGATGCCGGTTGATGGGCGCTCTTGATGGCGTTGATTGCATTAAACAGGTCCCCGCTGGTACTGTTCTTGAACCCAACAGCCACACTCAAGCCACTGGCAAGGTTGCGGTGGATCTGACTCTCAGTTGTTCTAGCACCAATTGAAGACCAACTCATCAACTCGTCGATGTACTGGGGAATAATGGGGTCAAGGACCTCGCATCCTACCGGCAGTCCCATCTTCACGATGTCCAGCAGGAGGGAGCGGGCAGCCATGATACCACCACCGATATCATAGGACCCATCCATTTTTGGATCGAGGATCAAGCCCTTCCAACCACCTACGGTCCTTGGCTTCTCAAAGTAGGTACGCATTACCACAAACATCTCATTCTCTATTTCGCTTGCAAGCTTCTTGAGCTTTCGTGCGTATTCGAGTGCTGCCTTGGGGTCATGCAGAGAACAGGGACCGATGATTGCAAGCAATCGTTGGTCCCTTCCTTGGATGATATCGTTGACCGTCTGACGGCTTCGACGTATGGATTCTGCGGTTCTTTCATCAACCGGCAGCAGGGAGACAACCTGCTGCGGTGTAGCAAGTGGTTCAACCTGCTTAATTCTGATATCTACGTTTGCCATGCTGATTATTCCTTTGAGAAGGTATACCACGTCTCAGCGATGAGGCTCAACCCTTTTCGGCTTCCTTTGCTGTATCATCCTTGCCTCTGGAGTACAGAAATCGCTTGATCTTCTGGGTCGGCGTTCTCTGGAATGGCTCTTCCTGCAACTCAGCACTGCTGAGTCGGCTGAAAGCACTCAATTCCTTGTTCACGTCCTCTCTGATTTTCGCGACATATTTCAGGGCTTCATCCTTTGCCTCATTGACATTCAAGGCCATCTTGCTGGCAAAAGCCTCAACGTCGATCTTGATCAACGCCGCCAGACCACCCTGTTCTGGGATAACCAATGACTCAGTGACAAAATCCTGATTGTTTATCACAGACTCGATCAGCTCTGGGTAGATATTCTCCCCTCCACTGCCCAGGATCATGGTCTTTGTCCTTCCCTTGATAGAGAGTCGGCCATGCTTGTCCAGGTGCCCTAGATCGCCTGTCCTGAAATAACCATCCTCGGTGAAGCTTGCCTTGTTCAGCTCAGGATTGTCGTAGTATCCCTGCATGACATTCGGGCCCTTCACCAAGATTTCTCCCACTCCGGTCTCCGGATCAGGATCGGCCAACTTCACATCGACATGCTCAACCAATTTACCGATGACCCCAACATAATGTTTCTTGGGTTTCCCACCAGCGATCAGGGGAGCGGTCTCAGTAAGCCCGTAGCCTATGGCATAGGGAAACTTTGCATCAGCGAGGAATTGTTCTACCTCTCGGTCAAGTGGAGCCCCGCCAATACCGAAGAACTTCATATGACCACCGAAGGTCACCTTCAGTTTACGACCTATAGCCTTGCTGATCAACTTGCGGGTAAAGGAGTAACGCATCCATTTCTTGATCTTTTCGTTACCCTTGGTAACAGGAAGCACGGCACTTCGGTATACCTTTTCGATAAGCAGGGGAACAGTCATCACAATTGTGGGCTTTACGTCCTTGAGAGCGGGAAGCAGGATCGATGTAACCGGCGGCTTACCCAGATATACAATTTCACAACCACACATAAGCTCCAATATTTGTCCGGTGGTAAACTCATAGACATGGCTTACCGGTAAAATTGAAAGTACCTTGGACTTGTGATTGAGATCTACATACACATCAGTCGATATATCAGCATTCCAAACAAGATTCTTATGGGTAAGCATCACTCCCTTGCTGCTGCCGGTGGTGCCACTGGTATAGATCAGGGATGCCAGATCATCTTCCTGGGCAAGAGAGGCTTCTCGAAGCTTCCTTCCTTTCTCATCGATCTTTCTGCGGCTGATATCCTTACCCGGTGCGGCTGCAAACTGTGTTTTATCCTCAAGTCCCTTTGCGATGGTTGAGGGGATGTGAAATAAGTCTTCCATTCTTACCAAGTAGGAATCATTGGCCTGGACATATCCCTTTACCTTTTCAAAATGCTTGACGTTTATTACGACACCTTTCACCCCAGCATGTTCGAGAATCTGGGTAGTCTCCTTGGTTGAGAAATCCGGTAGGATGGGAACTGCCACACAACCGATGGAGGTGATGCCGAAATAGGCAACCATCCAGGTAGGACAACTCTCCCCCATTACGGCAATCTTATCCCCACGTGAGAATCCAGCCTCAAGGAGGGTAATGGAAATGGCATCCTTCATCATCTTCAGCTGTGCGTAGGTAATCTCAGTGCCTTCCTCACGGTAGGTACGTAAGGCAATCCTGTCTCCATTACGACTAGCTGTACAATCAACCACTGCGTCCATCGTATACTTGTTGACGGTCTTCATAGTCAGACCATCTTCACGCTTGAGTTTTTTTATTCTCTTCAAGGACCATACTTCTGCTTGTTTTTTCTTCATAAATGCACCTTGTTTTTTGGTCCATACCACTGATTTTTCCTGCATACAGTAAAGGGAAGGTCAGTCATGGACTGTACCACTTTTTCCAGAATCACAGGATCATTGTTACATTCAGAGAGATGGATGAAATAGACATGTTCACCCTTGAAGCCACTCTCACAGAGAAACTGCAAGGCTTGGTCATTGGACAGATGCCCCTGATTACTGGATATCCTCCGCTTCAACATTGGCGGATAGGGGCCGGTTTTCAACATCTGTTCATCATAATTTGCTTCCAGAAATAGAATGGTAGCACCCTCTGCAAGCATCCTTTGTTGCTCGCTCGTGATGCCCGTATCAGTCAACACCATATAGTGGGTATCCTGATGGGTAATATACCAACCAACAGAACCACCACTATCGTGACTTGTTTCAAAACAGAACAGGGAGAAGGGTCCGACCTGGACAAGTTCCGATGTACAAACTGTCTGAAGGTTTCCCTCAGGGATACCCAATTTCTCGATCAGCAGCGGTTGCTCAGCAACCATACGATCGTGGGCATACACGGGTATGGGCAGTTTCCTGGAGAGCACACCGACACCACGGGCATGGTCAGGATGGAGATGGGTGAGAAATACCGCCTGAACGGTAGACAGTGGTACGGAGAACTGCGACAGACGTCTTGTGAGCTCCACAACGCTGTAGCCCTGGTCAATCAAGATGGAGGAGGTACCATCGGTGAAAAGATAACTGTTTCCACTGGACCCACTGCCCAGAACGGCATACTGTACCATCAAAGCGTTCCCCATGCAGCAAGTACCGCTGGATCATAGCCTAAGTGAACCCTGCCCTTACAGCGAAGCACTGGAGTCTTAAGCAGCTGAGGATGCTCTGCCAACTCCTGGGCAGCATCAAAGCTTCTCCATGCATAGCCTTCTTTTACATAATAGGAACTCGACTCATCGACCAAGGTTTCAGCGCTATATGCACTGAAAAGCGAACGCCACTCCCCTTCGGAGAGTGTGCGCTGGTTCAAGTCAACAAACTGGAAGGCAATACTACGTTCTTTGCAGTTCCTGATCGCCTTCGCTGTTTCTTTGCATTTTTTTGTCCCGATTATCTGAATCATGCCTTCCCCTGTCATTTCTATTCCACTTAATAGTACCGTAGACAGGGCAAAAAGGCAAGAAACCAGACAGATTGCCGAATCGTGTCAACTCACGAAGAGCTCATCAATTTCACGCTGATAGAGACGGTTGATCTCAAATCGCTTCAGTTCCTGCTTTGCACTCAGTTCCTTACCTACCTCAAAGCTCTTGGAGAGGAGGCGGAAGCGAGCAATATGCTCGAAACTCTTGAAACCATGTTTGCTGTTGATGATATCTCCGATCGTTTGCTCGATCAGGCTTCTCACTTCCTGCATCTGATACAGCTTGTCGGCGAGGTAGGGAATTTCCTTCTGCTTGAGGTACTCTTCGATACGTTGCTTGTTAAGGACAATCAAGGCACCCAGATACTTCTTGTCCTGCCCCAGTACAATGGCCTGTTCAATGAACTCACTCTCACAGAGTTTTGCTTCGATGGGTACCGGTTCAAGGTTTTCTCCTCCTGCCAGGACGATGGTATCCTTCGCCCTTCCGCTGAGCGCAAACTCACCGCGGTGGGTCCAAATACCCAGGTCACCGGTATTAAGCCAACCCTTCTCATCCAAGACCAATCGGGTAAGATCTGGACGCTTGTAATAGCCCTTCATCACCTGTGGTCCACGGACCATGACAATGCCTTTCTCGCCGGGCTTTGCTTCCTGGTTTTGCTCATTGACAATACGTACTTCTGTTCCATCCAGAGGACTTACCGTGCGTTTAACCCCATGGAGCAGAGGACGTACCGCTACTACAGGGGCACTCTCGGTCAGGCCATACCCGTCAAGCAACTTCACACCGATTGAGGCAAAGAAGATATCCACCCCTGCACTGAGAGAACCCCCACCACTGACACCGGCAATGAAATTCTTGCCAAGTTTCTGCTTGACCTTGGAGAAAACCAGATGGTCCCCTGCCTTATAGAGTGGGTAGAGCAATACCATCGGCAGCAGTCCTGTTGATACATCGAGGATTCGGCTGCGCTTCTTGAAAGTGGCAACTTCTCCCAGTACCAAGTCCCTGCTTCTGCTGTAGATGCTTGCAACCTTGATGAAGAAGGAGAACAGGCCTTTTGCAACAGGACTCTTGTTCTTCATACTGGCGAATACTCCAGCCTTTACTGCTTCCCAAATGCGGGGAACAGAACCCATCCAATGCGGGTTCACGAGTGCCAAGTCAGCGAGCAGAATTGAACCCAGTGGCTTGGAATAGGCCACTGTTGATGCGTTACCAATGATGACATACTGTAGGATTCGTTCAAAGGAGTGCCAGACGGGAAGGACGCTCAGCCAACGCTGACCAGGTGCAAACCTTTCGATCAACTTGGGAACAGCCTCCAGCTGGTAGGCAAAGTTTGCATGGGTGAGCATGACCCCCTTTGGGTCACCAGTGGTACCACTGGTGAAGATGATGGTTGCAATTTCCTCACTGTTCCCTTTTGCTCGCTCGCTCTCAACCTTTTTTGCCATGGCATGATCATCAAGGAGTGCCCTCCCTTCATCCACGAGATCCTGATAACAGAGAATCTCGATCTTGGTGGTAGAGGCGGCCTCATCACGTTGCTGATGGGTAAACTCACGATCCATGACGATCAAGTGTTGCAAAGCCGGGAGGTTTTCACTGATGTTGAGAATCTTGCGCAACTGAACCGCATTCTCGACAAAACAGAATGCTGCTTCAGTTACAGAGAGAATGAAGCTAACTTCATAGGGCATTGCATCCCGACCACGGGGAACATCAGCAGCCCCCAGGCTGAGGATCGCCAAGTCGCTGGCGAGCCATTCACGGCGGTTGTCACTGATCAGGCCAACCAGGTCTCCGCGTTTGACGCCATGGCTCATCAGGCTTGCAGCTAAGCTATTCACTTCACTATAGAGATCAGAATAGGAGATCGACTGAAAAACGCCGTTCTTGTCCTTGCTCATCTGGACGGTGTATGCGGGATATTGTGTAACAACCTCTGTAAATATCTGTGGTATGGTCTTATACATAGTTACCTCCGTGTATGGTACTATCTATTTTATATACACAATTTCATATTTTGTCAATCTGTCAGAATAAACATATCTCCAACCTTTCTCTTTATATTTCCTACACCTATGGGAATTGCCCCAAGCAGAGCTAAAACTACGAGAAATGTCATCATTATTGACTCTTTATAGGGAAACAAATCATAATGGCCAAATATGATAAGGAGAGACTTTTCCATGAAAGAACGAATTTCTACATTGCTCAAGAGAGAACCACAGGCTGAATTTGTTGTGGCAGAAGGCTGGGTAAGGACCAAGCGAGACAGTAAGAATGTATGCTTCCTTGAGGTCAATGATGGTTCGTGTCTGAAGGGACTGCAGGTTGTCATCGACAAGGAGCAGCTTCCTGACCTCTCCATTCTCAATGATATCACCACCGGTTGTTCAGTTATCTGCAAGGGCCCGATCGTTGCAAGCGCAGGTGGCAACCAAGCAGTCGAGATGGCCACTGTCGACGTGCAGGTAGTGGGTCCTTGTCCGGTGGACACCTATCCTCTCCAGAAGAAACGGCATACCATCGAGTATCTTCGTGAGATTGCCCACCTGAGAGCAAGAACCAACATGTTTGGTGCAGTAGCACGGGTGAGAAACACCTTGAGTTATGCGGTCCACACCTTTTTCCAGGAACATGGGTTCTCCTATGTGAATACCCCGATCATCAGTGCAAGCGATTGTGAGGGAGCAGGTGAACAGTTTTTGGTCACCACCCTGGACCTGGACAACATTCCCCGCAGCGAAGAGGGAAAGGTCGATTACGCAAAGGACTTCTTTGGCCGTGAAGCCTATCTTACCGTAAGTGGACAGCTGGAGGGAGAGACCTATGCAATGGCATTGAAGAACATCTACACCTTCGGCCCCACCTTCAGGGCAGAGAATTCCAACACCAAGCGACATCTCTCGGAGTTCTGGATGGTTGAACCTGAGATGGCTTTCTGTACGCTTGAAGGAAATATGGAGCTGGCTGAGGAGTTCCTCAAATACCTGTTCAAAACCGTGTTGGAGGAGTGTGCAGAAGATATGGCCTTCTTCAGCAAGTTTGTGCAATCGGGAGTTCAGGAAACGCTCAAGGCAATCGTGGAGACACCGTTTGCCCACCTGACCTACACTGAGGCAATCGAGGAACTTTCCAAACACAACGACAAGTTTGAGTTCCCTGTCTCCTGGGGCAGTGACTTGCAGAGTGAACACGAGAAGTTCCTCACCGAAGTAATATGCAAGAGACCGGTTATCGTGACCGACTATCCCAAGGAGATCAAGGCTTTCTACATGAAGCTGAATGAAGATGGGAAAACAGTGCGTGGCATGGATGTCCTTGTTCCCCGCCTGGGTGAGATCATCGGCGGTAGTGAACGTGAGGCAGACCTGGACATATTGACCAAACGCATGGAAGAACTGGATCTCAATCCTGATGATTACTGGTGGTATCTTGATCTGAGACGATTCGGCACAGTACCTCACGCTGGCTTCGGCCTTGGATTTGAGCGCTTGGTGCAGTACGTCACAGGGATGGGAAATATCCGTGACGTCATACCCTACCCAAGGGCTCCAAAACTGGCAGACTTCTAATTTAAAGGCGGCATTGGCCGCCTTTTTTTATTGATATAGCGAGAACAATGCCCAGACGATCAATTGGCTGGTAGTGTGTACTCCACTCTTGAGGAACAGATGCTTTTTATGTGCAATGACTGTCGACACCTTAATACCCAGGAGAGAGGCAATCTGACGGGTTTCCTGGCCACTTACCATAAGGGTAAGAACCTGATGTTCTCTCTTGGTCAGAACAGCCGGATGCTCATTGACTCCATCATGAGGATGGGGAGCGGAGAGAAATCTCCCCAGCATCATCTCAAGCAGTGGCTCACTACAGGTAAGCGAGAGTACAATCGTGTACTGGTCTTCCAGCAAGGAACACATCATTTTCATTGATTTCGGACAAAAGATGAGAAGGTTCTTGGACGGTAACATCCTCTTCATCTGCACAACCGAGGGAAGGTCCGAGCAGTAGCAGATGTAGTTTCTCATCATAATTTCTGGGGAGTGAGTACCAATACGGTGTGCATGTAGTCTCAGCTGAGGATAACCGGCCAGTCGACTCAGCATCCTTTCCCGTTCAAATGCATTACGGTAGAGTAAGATTGTTTCATGGTTCATGTCCTCCTAAGAGGCAGATCAGGTATTTTGCTTCAGCATGCTGGTAAGCAATGCATCAAACGAATCGCTGAAAGCCTTGGTCTGCTTGCCACTCATCCTGGAGTGTTGTTCGCTGAATATACCCAACTCCCTGAACTCTGTCATGGCATTACGGATGGAGAGTCGCTCTGCCATATTCTCTTCGGTATAGGTATTCCCACGATCATCCAGTACAGTGATACCTTTCTCTACCAAACGACCAGCGAGAGGAATGTCATGGGTGATGGCAAGGGCAGGTGGTACAGCATGGTCGACAATCCAGTCATCGGCACTGTCATCCCCCTTCTCCACCTGTACCTGATTGATAGGGCTCTTCACGTCCCTGAGGGCAATCTGGTCCTCTATTCCCTGCTTCTTTGCTTCACTACGCAAGGCATTGGTATGCTGTTGGTAGGCTTGCTCCACATCCTTGAGCACTCGGTCTGCAACAAAATAAACCGTGAGATTTCGCCGGATTACCGCCTTGAGAATGATCTGTCTCAGGTTTCGCGGACAGGAGTCCGCATCTACATATAGGGTGAACATGCGCCTAGACTACCGTAAACTGGAGGGTTTTGTCACCCACAGGAGATGAGACATGCAATACTGACTCACCCACCAGCCCCATGGTACGTAGATAGATTACTGCACTTCCCCCGATGGTGCTCATCTGTGGAGGTGTTGCCATGGACAACACTCCAGAAATTGAGACTGAGAGGGGTATATGTGCATAGGGCAATGGTAACCGCCCCCCTTCCTTCCTCACCTCCACGCGTACGGAGACCATATCGTATGTCGCTTCCTTTGTGGTGAGATTGGAACGGTCAGCAATAAGATGGAGGGAAGGCTTGCCCCCTTGCCTGCATGTCTCTGTAGCAACAACCTTGCCTCCTACCAATCCCTCAAAGACCCAGAGGCCACCTTCACTTCCCCAATTACCCACATACCTGGTGAACAAATCAACCGCATCCTGGTAACGAAGATGATGTTTTTTCAGGAATAGCCCCATCTTAAGCAGATCCCCGGTTTTCAGTGAACCTCCCTGCCTGCCCACTTTTCCAAGCAGACGGGCAAGGGATGGTATTTCCCGCTCTCTCAGGTAAAATTCTGCCTTCAGTCGGTCCCCGATGAAATCGTCAACGATAACCGGTGGATGGAAAAGATGGGGAAACGTCTTTCTCTGGGGATGAAAGATTCCTACCACACGGTCATTGTAGCGCAACCTGACCTCTTCACAATTGGTGGCAACCAGTGCAGGGGGGAGCGCTGCGCCCGGGTAATCCCCACCATCCATGGAAGAGAGCACAGAAAGCATGTAGGGGCTATCCTTCTGGCTTCGATAGATATGGGCAGCAGCCTTATCGGTTCGGAATATGTCCATCACCCCGTGGTAGCAGATCTGGTCCCCACTTCCGAAATTGGCATGGGTGAAGTAGTCATGCATACACCAACCGATCACTCCACTTAAGCCTTTTGTGGCCAGCCCCTGGTCAAGCACCCTTGCATGGCGTAATGCATGTTCAGCCCTTATAAGAGGGGAATCGAACGACTTGCAGGGATACATATGGCCGCAAAACTCACTCACCAAGTACGGAACATCCTTGGCGCAAACCTGGCTCTTCTTTTGAAGAGGGCGTCCTTTCCCTGCATACGAGAAATCGTTGTAGGTGTACACATCTTCAAGAAATTGGCTCTTCTTCAGATTCCGAACCCCTGCCGTGGCACGGTTGGGGTCAAGAGTCCTGGCAAGGCAGTTGGTCTCCCGGTAGAGACTCTCGTCATCCGGGGATTCATTGATCCTCACTCCCCAAAGGATAATGGATGGATGATTGTAGTCACGCTCGATCATACCCTGCACACTCTGCAGGCATTGTTCTCTCCAATGTTTCTCCTTCCCGATATGTTGCCATCCTGGTATCTCCTCGAAGACAAGCAAGCCCAGTCGGTCACAGGCATCCAGGAATGCCGGGTGCTGTGGATAGTGGCTTGTCCTGACCAGATTCACCCCGAGATCCTTCAAAATGCTTGCATCTTCCCTTTGTAGTGAAGGTGGGGCAGCATATCCCAGGAAGGGATAATCCTGGTGGCGGTTCAACCCCACGATTGGAATGGACTTTCCGTTAAGTAGAAACCCTTCCTTGGTAAACTGTGCACTCCTACTTCCGAAGGTGAGTACTCTCTCATCGCTCTCTCCTAGCCTAACTACCAAGGTATAGAGAATCGGATTCTCCAGGCTCCATGCCTGCAATTCCAAATCATCCATCTCAAGGGAAAAGACACCATCCTTGACCGTGGTACTTGCATCCTCCATTGTTGTACTTCCGTCTTTCAGGGTAACAAACACACCCTGATCCTCTGCATTCACCGCCCTACCCTTGAGTGTAAGGGAATCCGTTTTCTGGCTTTCCACACCGAGAAAGGAGAAATACCTTTCCTCACGGATTATCAGGCTTGCCTCTCGATAGATGCCACAGAAGGAGATGTAGTCCATACTCCCACCAAAGGGAGGAAAGGAGGGATCCTCATCCCCTGAGACCACCACGGTAAGGGTAAAAGAGGAGCGAGCACCCAAATCCAGCGTATAGGGAAGGTAGGCTCCCTCGCAGCTTCCATACAACACCCCGTCCACATAGAAGTCTGCTTTATTTGCAATCCCTTCAAATCGTATGGCAACCTGCTGGGAATTGGATATATCGAGGGAGAACTGCCTGCGGTAGGTGTAGGGTCCCCAGTGAAACTGCTCCTCATGATACCCAGGGGCAAACTGCACGGGTGTATGGGGAAGAGAGACCTGTTGCCAGGTAGCGTCGTTTAATTCGCTAGCAAGAAAGTCTTCGCTGAAGCCTTGGCGGAACTGCCAGAGGTCGTTGACCGGTTTTTCCTGATACATTGGATCCTCCCCTTCTCTGTATAGCAGAGCAAATGCACCAGAGCAAGCGACGATGCTTGAAACTGGGAGCCTTTTTGTTCTATGGTTAAGGAATTCAGAGACCAAATTAGAGAGGAGTTCAGCATGGACATTTCCCCTTTGCAGAAAGTACGTTATGCCTATCAACCCAAGCTACCCGCAATTTTGAGGGAGAGCATCACCAAGGTATCCCCCAAGATGGGAGAAGCTACCAGTGCACAATCTGATGCAGATCAGATCAAGGCACTCTTTCCCAACACATACGGACTCCCAAGAGTTTCGTTCATTGCCGGAAAGAACAGCGATATCAGCAAGAAGCGAAACGTTGGAGTTATCCTGAGCGGCGGCCAGGCTCCTGGTGGACATAATGTCATCAGTGGAATATTCGATGCACTGAAGGCAGCCAATACAGAGAATACTCTCTATGGCTTCAAAGGTGGTCCCTCCGGTATTCTGGAAGACTCCTACAGGATCATTGACGAGGACTATCTTGCCTCATTCCGCAATACCGGCGGATTTGACATTATTGGAAGCGGGAGAACAAAGCTTGAGACTGAAGCCCAGTTTGAGGTTTGTGCTGAAGTATGCAAGAAGCATGAGATTGATGCCCTGGTTATCATCGGCGGAGATGATTCAAACACCAATGCGGCTGTCTTGGCTGAGTACTTCCTTGCCAAGAACCACGGCATTCAGGTAATCGGTTGCCCGAAGACCATCGATGGAGATCTGAAGAACGAATCCATTGAAATCTCCTTTGGATTCGATACAGCTACCAAAACCTACAGTGAATTGATCGGCAACATTGAGAGAGATGCCAACAGTGCAAAGAAATATTGGCACTTCATCAAACTCATGGGCCGCTCTGCCAGTCATATCGCCCTTGAATGTGCCTTGGAGACCCAGCCCAATATCTGCCTGATCAGCGAGGAAGTTGAAGCAAAGGGACAGAGTCTGGTAAGCATTGTGGACTACATTGCAAAGGTTGTTGCTGAGCGTGCAGAAGATGGGAACAACTTTGGTGTTGCGCTTATTCCTGAGGGCTTGATTGAATTCATCCCTGAGATCAAGGTCTTGATCAGTCAGATCAACAATCTCCTTGCCAAGGAAGAGAAAGCTTTCAACAAGATCGTAGACAGCAGTGAGCGTATTGCCTTTGTTGCAGAGCGACTCAGCAAGGAAGCAGCGCAAGTCTTTACCATTCTGCCTGAAGAGATCCAGAAGCAGCTCCTGATGGACCGCGATCCCCATGGGAACGTACAGGTCTCTAGGATTGAGACAGATAAATTGCTTGCCCAGATGGTGGAAGAGAAGCTCTCAGTGATGAAGAAGGAAGGCTCCTATACTGGCAAATTCAGTTCCATGACCCACTTCTTTGGCTATGAGGGCCGTTGTGCTTTCCCAACCAACTTTGATGCAGATTACTGCTACAGCCTTGGCTATAATGCATTCATGTTGATCGCTAGTGGTCTCTCTGGATATCTTTCATCGGTCACAAACCTCGCAGAACCTGCTGGGAAGTGGGAAGCTGGTGGTATCCCCATCACCATGATGATGAATATGGAGGTACGCCACGGGGAGGACAAGCCAGTTATCAAGAAAGCCTTGGTGGAACTTGACGGTAAGCCTTTCCAGTACTTTGCAGAGCATCGTGACACGTGGGCCCGTGAGACTTGCTACACCTATCCAGGTGCCGTGCAGTACTATGGCCCTGCAGAGGTATGCGACCTTACAACAGTCACACTCGCTTTGGAACAGGCAAAATAACCAATAAACAGTACTGCATTCAACCGGATTGCCACCTATGGTGATCCGGTTTTTTCTTCAGTCAGTACAGCGAATTCTTCCCTTTCCCTCACGCTTGGCTTGGTAGAGCCGCTTGTCTGCAGCTTCCAACAATGCCTCGCTCGTAATGCCATCATTGGGAGAAAAGGCGACCCCCATACTGATAGCAAATTCAATGCTGCCACCATCCAAGGGGACTGAGACATGAGAGATGTATTCATAGATACGAAGGCAGGTCTCTCTCTGGGTGCACCCCCTAAGGATAATAATGAATTCATCACCCCCAAAACGCCCTACCAGGTCATCTCGTCTCAGGCGCTCCTTCAAGGTAGATACCAACCTCAGCAGTGCCTTGTCTCCGCTGAGATGCCCATGGGTATCATTAAGCAGTTTGAAATTATCGATATCGAGAAGAGCAAGTGCAAAGGGTCTCCCACTTCTGAGCTCTTCATGTAGTTTGACGAGGAATTCCCGTTTGTTCAGGAGTCCGGTAAGGCTATCCGTGTAGGAGCGATGCATGAATGTTTCCAGCCTGATTTGCCGAAGATAGCTCAAAACTCCTGCACCAAGGGAAACCAAGCTCCCCAAGATTGCGTACAGGACCGGAACCAACTCACCGTTGTACCATGAATCTGCCGGGGCAATTTCCATCTCCCAAGTAAGGAGGGAATAAGAGAGTATCATGGAAACCGGGTCGCAATCATCCAGGATCTGCTCTCCCCATATATAGGTATCATCCCCTCCAAGGTGAGAGAATGAGAAATGATAGCGATATTGCGCTGAGAGATCTTCCAAACCTGCTCCAAGCAGATATGATTCCATTTCAAAGTAGAGGCTCAGCAGCCCCCATGCTTGCTTGTTCTCCACCAGAAGTGGGTAACGGAACACGATGTATGGTTTTCCATCATCCAGGTACAGGGGACCATCAATGCTTACAGAGGCCTGTCTCATAAGGTGTTCAATATGCTGGCGATACATGGGAAGAGTTTTCAGATCAAAGCCTACCTCACGGCCTCCATCCTCAGGATACTGATTGATGACAAGGCCATCCATGGCCAGGGTAGCAAAGCTGAAGGATTGTTTATCCTTCTCCAAAACGGTTAGATAGGAGTGGAAATCATCCAGATTGGGAATGATTCCTTCTTGCAGACTCTCTTCTAGGCGCAAGCCATAAAGTGTAGTGAACATCTCTTGGTTGCCAAGAAGGAGAAACATGTTCTTGCGTAAGTTCAGGAGTTCTGTCTGGGCACGCTGTTTCCTTTGCTCGATGTACTGTGACTTCCAGGCAGTGTAAAGCCCATAGGTCGTGAGCAATAAGAGCATGGTCAGGAGAGATGCCAACATAAAGGCTTTCAGATTCCATTGCAACTTGGCTTTTGCCTTCATTACACTCTCCTTTCAGATTGTTTTCTCCTGCAGTATAGATTCGTTGACGGAAAGCCTCAAGAGAGAAGCAATGAACAATTCGCCCCTATATAAGGTGTCTATGCTATACTCATTTTTGGAGGTTTACCCGACATGCAAACACTCAATGTGAATGGAATCTGGCGTTTGAGCCCGTTGGACAACAAGGCAATTTCCCCCTATTGCTCATATTTCTTAGAACACGAGAATATACCTTGCAGTCTCCCTGGCGATATTCACTCAGCCCTTCTGGCTTCTGATGTAATCGCAGACCCCTATATCGGTCAGCAGGAACTGGACATACAATGGGTCGGACAACACGACTGGGAACTGAGCAAGACATTCAATGTGGATCAGTCAATGCTCACTGCAGGAAGAGCGATACTCACCCTGAAGATGGCTGATACCATTATCACCATCCACCTGAATGGTGAAGAGGTTGGCAGATCGGACAATCAGTTCCGTCGTTGGCGTTTTGACTTGGGAGATATACTCAAGCCAGGAGAGAATACGCTCACCCTGACCTTCACCAGCGCAGAGAAGAAAGCAATAGCATTGGCAGAAACCCTTCCCTATCCAATTCCCTACTCTGAATATCCTGTCAGTGCCAAGCACCGCAATCTGGTACGCAAGAGTCAATGTCATAGTGGTTGGGACTGGGGTCCTTGCATTCTTGCCATGGGGGTCTATGAACCGATTGAACTCTCTTTCATTGATGAAGGTATCATCGAGGAATTGACCTGCGATACCATTGAGATGGGAAAAGACCAATGGGACGCAGTAGTGAGGGTAATCTACAACGCAAAACAGGAACAGAGCCTTGATTGCCGTCTCATGCTGGCTGGCTCAGAGCAAGAAGGGACAGTGAATATGAAGCAAGGGCTCAACAAGTTAGAGTTCCGTCTTCAGTGCAAACAGGTAAAACGATGGTGGCCCAACGGAGAAGGAAAGGCAACGCTCTATCCTTTGCAACTGAGCGTGGGAAGCCAACAGACAGAAAAACGTATCGGGTTCAGGACCTTGCAGGTACGCACCGTTGCTGAACCAGATGGTGGCAAGCCCATGGTATTCAACGTCAATGGACGTGATATCTTTGCAAAAGGTACCAACTGGATCCCACTTGATGCCCTCCCCAGTCGGTTGACCCCCGATCGCTATGAGTATTTATTGCAGTCCTGTGTTGATGCAAACATGAATATGATTCGCGTCTGGGGAGGTGGCCTCTACGAAAAAGATGTGTTCTATGACCTTTGCGATGAGAAGGGACTGCTTGTGTGGCAGGACTGCATGTTCAGCTGCTCAATGTACCCAACCAATGCTGAGTTCCTCTCCAGTGTGGAGGCAGAGCTCCGGTACCAGGTACCAAGGCTGAAGGATCATCCAAGCCTTGCCCTCTGGTGCGGGAACAACGAGGATCTGGGTGCTATCTCCTGGTACGAGGAGTCAAGAAAGAATCATATCCGCTATGTCATAGACTACGACCGACTCAATGAGGGAGTGGTAGGAAGGGTCATCAAGGAACTTGATCCAGGCAGGCAGTGGTGGCCAAGCAGCCCAAGTGCTGGAGAGAATGACTACTCTGACAATTGGCATGATGACAGCAAGGGCGATATGCACTTTTGGTCGGTCTGGCATGAAGGAAAAAGCTTCGAGGAGTACTACTCCATCAATCCACGCTTTGTGAGTGAGTTCGGTTTCCAGAGTTTTCCGCTCCTGGACACAGTGAAGAGCTACGCCCCAGAAGAGATGTGGAATCTTACCAGCAAGGTGATGGAACATCACCAGAAGAATCCACGCGGCAACTCCATCATCATGGAAAACTTTACCAGATATTACCGCTTCCCCTCTTCTTTCGAGCAAATGCTCTACCTCTCTCAGGTACAGCAGGCCAAGGCGATGAAGATGGCGATCGAATACTGGAGAACCACCATGCCACACTGCATGGGAGCTCTTTACTGGCAGCTAAATGACAACTGGCCTGTTGCTTCCTGGTCCTCCATCGACTATTACGGCAACTGGAAACTGCTTCACTATGCAGCAAAACGTTTCTACAGTCCCGCCCTCCCGATCGCCTATATGAAGGAAGATGGTATCGTGGAGGTCTATGTGGTAAACGACGGACCAAAGGAGATAAAGGATGCAAAACTTTCGGTAAAGTTCTGTACCTATGAAGGCAAGAAACTGAGCAAGATGGAGTACCGTATGGACTGCAAGGCAAGAAGCAGCTCTCATATGTGCACCATCAACCTCCACAAGAAACGCAAGATTGATCGGGAGAATACCTTCATCTACCTGAAACTGAAAAGCGATGATCTCTACATCGAGAATCAACTGATGTTGGAGAAGCCAAAGCGGAGCAACCTGCAGTATCCTGAGATAAAGAGCGAAGTTTCAAAAACAGCAGGAGGATTCTCCGTCACTGTTAGCTGTACCTATCCTGCTTTCGAGGTCGCACTGGAAGCTGAGGGTATCAGTGGTGTATTCAGTGACAATCTGTTTGCAATCCGCCCTACCGCACAGAAAGTGGTCACCTTCAAGCCGAGAGGAGAAGTCAGCCTGGAAGATTTCAAGAAGCAACTGAAGATATATGATCTTTGGGGAAGTAGTCACTAAGGGCAATCATCTTTAATAGCTAGAGGGAAGTTTCTCTCTCTGTGTATGTTGAGAAATTAACCTGAGATAGAAATGTGCAATCAAACAGGGGAGCCTCACGGCTCCCCCATTGATTATGATGCTTGTTTGAGCTTACTGGTTCTTCTTCCAGCTGTCCCAAGCTTTCTGAACTTCAGAAGCAACCTGTGCGGGAGCCTTGTCTCCAAGGCCGATTTCCTGCAAACCGGTGTTGATGACATTGTAGACGTCACTGTGCAAGACACCGTCGATGACCGGGGTAATCGGGGTGTGAGCGGCATAGTAAGCAGCTCTCTTGGCAATGAACGGCTCAAGATTCTTCTCTTCAACGACCTTCTCAACATCAACATTGAGATTGGAGGGGAAGGAAGCACCAGTGGTCAGGCGGTAAGTCTGTACATACTCACCCTGCAAGTACTTGATCAATCTCCAGGCAGCAGCTTCCTTGGCAGAACCAGCAGGAATATTTGCACTCATTCCCCAGCCGGTTCCTACAACACCACTGTTGGAGTTCTTGATCACTTCGCCAGGAAGGTTGGGAATGACCATGAGCTCAAAATCGTTCTGCTGGGACTCTGGGCTGATCAGGGCCTTGCCAGTGGTGATATCAGTCTGGAAGGATGCAGTGGACCAGTCGCCATCGATGTAGAAGGCAGCTTTCCCGCTTGCGAAACTACCACGTGAGGAGCCATAGGGGCTGCTCAGGCTGTTTCTGTTGATCATTCCTGATTTATACATGTCATCAATCAACTCAAGGGACTTCACGAACCAACTATCGGTAAAGTCGATTTTGCCGGCAGCAAGCTGGTCATACCAGTCAACCCCACCGTAACGTCCAACGACCATGGAGAAGAGGCAGCTCTGCATAACCCAAGCATCCATGTTATCCATGGCGATCAAATCAATTCCTTTTGCCTTCAAGGGCTTGACCATTGCTTTCATCTCTTCATAGCTCTTGGGAATATCGAAACCATTCTCACGGAGCACCTTTGCATTCACATAGAGCATGTGTGTGGTGGTGACGCCATTGGGAAGTTCAGCAAGGTATCCTGCGAACTGAGGAGCAGTGGTTGCTGGATTGTAATCGTCTACCAGACCATCTTTTTCCAGGAACGGCATCAGGTCTTTCACGCTATTTGTGGTATGAAGGCTGGTGGAACGACCACTGGGCCACATGTACAACACATCAGGAACCTGGCCACTAGCAACATAGGCTTCGGTCTTCTGGTGGAAAGGCTCATTGAACAGATCCTCACGGACCAGCTTGATGTCTGGATTCTCTTCCTCGAATTTGTCCCAAACCATCTTGATTTCATTGGCACTGTTCGGCTCGGACATGTCAATGTAGTTCAACACGGTAAGCTCTACTTGCCCAGATGCACTAGCATCTTCCTTGGTACCTTGAGCAAACACTGATGTTACTACCATCAGTAGCGCAAGCGCCAATACGGAAATTTTCTTCAAACCAGTCATTTTTACCTCCTAATGACTTCTTCTTACATTCCTGCGGTTGGACTCCCTACCCGCTCGGTTCTTGTTTCACCACACCATATTGCAGGTGTGAAGTAATCCCCTATCTATTAGTTCATACTTTGTACAAACTAATGCTACCATCACAACCACCAGCTGTCAAACAGTTTCACCTGTTAGCCTTTCACAGCACCGGCGGCAACACCCTTGGTGATCTCCTTGCGGAAGAACATGTAGAAGAGCAACATCGGAATCAGTCCAATCACCAATGCAGCGAATTGCTTTCCAAAGTCACTACTCAGCGCTCCTGCAAACTTCTGAACTCCGACCGGCAGGCTCTTGAGAGCATCACTACTGGTCAGGATATTGATCAACATAAACTCATTCCAAGTACCGGTGACTGTAAGGATTGCAACAGTCACTCCGACCGGAGCCGCCATCGGGACAATAATGGAGATGAATATCTTCATATAGGTTGCGCCATCGATACGTGCAGACTCAACCAAGGCAGTGGGGATGGACTTGATATACTCAGTGCCAAGATAGATGCCCATCGGCATTGCTATACCGATATAGGGGATCAGAACACCGAGGCGGGAGTTGTACAGTCCCACCCAGTTAATGATCAGGAAGAGCGGCACCATGATTGACTGTAGGGTTAAGAGCAACCCTATAACAAAGGAGCCATGGATATACTTGGTGGCCTTATTGGGAATCTTCGCGAATGCAAAGCCTGCCATGAAGGAGAATATCAGTGTTGCTACCGTGGTAATACCTGTGTAAATGATACTGTTGAATATCAGACTGGGGAATTTTCCCCTGACCCAGGCATCCTGATAGTTGATCAGAACCCAATCCTGCGGTATGCCCAGCTTATTCAACTGAAACTCGGTTGTGGTCTTGAAGGAGTTCATCACAAGCCATAGCAGAGGATAGATAGCCATGACTGTAAAGAAAATCATGACAGCGTAGGTCAACCCCAGATTGATTTTTGCCCTGGTTGAGCGGGTATCTTTTACATCACGCATGGTTACTCCCTCCCCCCGAACTTTTTCTCAACCCACTTGGTCAAGCCGATAAGAATAAAACTGATCACTACCATCACCGTACTGATTGCATTAGCCAGAGGATATCTCGGGGCTCCCTTGAAGGCCTTATCGAACATGTAGATGGAGAGCACACTGGTACGATTTGCCGGTCCCCCGGCAGTCATAACATAAATGAGGTCAAAACTCTTCAACGACCCGCTGATAGCGAGAATCGCTGTGGTAACCAGTACCCCCGAGAGTGCAGGAAGAATGACATAGCGAAGCGTTTGCCCCTCAGTCGCACCATCGATCCGGGCTGCTTCAATGACCGCACTATCAATTTTCTGCAGGTTGGCAATGAAAATGATCAAATACATACCGGTATACATCCAGAGGATTACAAAGAGAACCGGCAACATTGGGTGATTGCTTATCCCATACTCATACTGAGGATTAAATAACCGTACCAGTTCAGGGAATGCACCATAGGGGGCGAAGAATGATTTCCAGAGAATACCAATGACAACAGTGGATATGACGGTGGGAAGATAGATCATGGTCTGGAAGAAATCTGCAAACTTCACAATTCCTCGGTACAGCACATAGGCTAAGAAGAATCCGAGGGGAATCTGTCCAAACACTGATACAAAGACAATCCACATATTGTTCTTCAATGCCAGGTAGAAATACTCATCAGCGAAGAGATTCTGATACCACTTGAAGCCGACCAGATGGACTGGTTTGCCACCAAAGAGTTTTCCTCCACTATAATCACTTAAACTGAGAAAGATCGAAAATATCGTCGGGAATGCCATGACCGATATATAGATGAGAAAGCCGGGAAGCACCAAGGTCCAATAGGCCCTTTTCTGCTCTCGCTTCGCATCTGCCAGCGTATGCGTTTTAGGCATGCGTAACCTCCAACCTGGGTTTTTTATATGTTTTCTTCATAGGGTATGCTTGATCGATGACATCCTCCCAATCGAAATGAGTACGACTTTCAATTTCTGAGAGCTCAGGAACTGCAAATAGCTTCTGCAAGAACATGGTCGCAGCTCCCTTTGCTACCACAAACTCGTCCTTGGTATCGAAAAGCAGTTTGCATCCAATCTTGTCCATGACAGCAAGAAATTGAGGACACTCCTCCTTGAGGAACTCCCTGATCCTTCCTTCATCACTGAACGGTTTTCCATGGACAAAAAAGACACGGGGATCCAGTACGGAAAGGATGGGAACGAGGGATCCGAATAGATCTTTCATGAATGTCTTCCATGCGTTTTCGTCAGAGACGGACTTGATCAGTAGATCTTCCGGTAGGCCAGTCTGTCCCTTGTTATGCTCCCGCCAGCTCAGCGTGCAGATTTCACCGCTGCTGTGATGGGATCCATGATAGACTTTTCCACCAATGGAGAGCCCGATACCAACACCGATACCTGCACGATCCCCAAACTGGTAATTCCCTTCATGGTAGTCTGCAATCATGCACATGAAATCACCCAGGTTCACATTCCTGTTGATCGTCATCTCCAACCAGGCAGTGCAGTTCGCATCATTCTCTACAAAGACCAGTACATCATAGCGTTTTGCAAAGAAATCATAGAAATCATAATTCTTGAGACCAAATGGTTCTGCATACATGATGATGCCATCCTCTGCATTCACAATACCGGGAATACCGGCAATGACGGCAAGCAATGGTATGGAGAGCTTTTCAATCTCTGTCAGCACCAGGTCCATCAGGAAGGTAAGGATTTCATCAAATTCAACTTCCGGTAGTTTCCCTTTGCTCTGGTAGAGCAATCCACCGGTTATATCGAGGATGACGGCCCTGTAGTGGGAAGGCTGGATGTCGAAACCGACAACACAGCCAAAGCGTTCATTCAGCTTCAGGCAGATCGGTTTCCTTCCTCCCCTGCTTACACCACTCCCCTCTTCTCCCTCATAAACAACCTCGTCATCAATGAGAGCACTGATAATATTGGTAACGGTGGAGCGATAAAGGTTCAGTTCCCTGGCAATATCGACCCTGCTGATACCCGGACTTTTCCAGATCAACTGAGCAACCAAGGAAGTATTTGCATTTTTCTGAAAATTGTTGTTGTTGATTCTCATACTGGTTCTGTATACTCCAGGTACATACGTGTAGGACTTGTTTGTTCGCTCTCTGTACAAACTAAGCGTAACACCACCCCTTTCTACTGTCAAGGAATATTTTACGAGTTTGTACAACCCTTGTACTTGACTTCAGCTTGCAGTCATGGTAGGACAAGACCATGGCCAAAACAAATACAGTAAAAGCAAGTGAAATCTTGTTTCCCACACCCAGAACCGTTGAAGACAAGGAAGGATTCTTTCGCTTCCACGATGGCATTACCATCGCAGTCGATCCTTCCTTTACATCCCTCATTGAGACTGCCCCTGCACTCCTGCAGATACAACGAGGCGGAGAAGACATCCTGGTAAAGCTACAAGAGGGCTTTCCAAGTGAAGGATACAGCCTCACCATCGGTAAGAAGCAGATAGTGATCAGGGCTAGCAATGAGGAAGGTGCATTCCGTGGGATCTCTACCCTGAGAAACCTTACCTATACCTCTGAGCATAGGCTTCCCTGCTGCGCTATCGAGGACTCCCCTTCCTTTACCTGGAGGGGATTCATGATTGACTGCAGCAGGCACTACTTCAGTCCTGCATTTCTGAAGAAACTAATCGATGTAGCCTCGCTGTATCATCTCAACCGTTTTCATTGGCACTTGAGTGACGACCAAGGTTGGAGAATTCCCTTGGATGGTTGGCCTCAATTGGAAAAGGTAGCGAGTAAGAGAACCCTCCTGCAATACACGGACGGGAGAACATACGGACGGTTGTACACCAAAGAGGAGTTACTGGAGGTCCAAGCCTACGCCCATGCTCGCCATATGATCGTGGTACCGGAGATTGAGACTCCAGGACATGTCTCTTCCCTCCTTGCCGCATATCCCCATTTCGGGTGCAGTGGAGGACCGTATGAGGTACAAGATCGCTGGGGAATCTTTGACGAAGTACTCTGTGCAGGGAACAATCAGGTGCTGGAGTTCCTCGAAGATGCCATTACCCAGATAGCTGCACTGTTCAGTGACCCCTATATCCACATTGGTGGGGATGAGTGTCCTCACACTGCCTGGAAATCCTGCCCAAAATGCCAGAAGAGAATGCAAGAAGAGGGATTATCCAAGGAGAAGGAACTCCAGAGTTGGATGACCAGTAAAATCTGTGAGATGGTAAGCAAGGCTGGAAAACGCCCTATCGGCTGGGACGAGGTCCTTGAGGGTACAGAGTCCCTTGGCCTCCCAAAGGACTTGATCGTTATGTCCTGGAGAGGAGTTGCCGGTGGTATTGAAGCAAGTGAGCGTGGGCATGAGGTAATCATGTGCCCCAATACCGATGGATGTTATTTTGATTATCAACATACTGATGATGAGGAAGAGATGGGGAATTTGGGTGTGAGCAGCATCACCCAGGTAGCCCAATTCGATCCACTTGCAGGGCTAAAGGATAAAATGGCTCAGGCTCGAGTACTGGGAAGCCAAGGAAATCTTTGGACCGAGAAAATCACGAACGGTCGACAAGCAGAATATATGCTTTTCCCCAGGTTGATGATACTCGCTGAACGATTATGGAACCCACAGGATCCAAAAATAATACTGGACAGAATTCCATTGTTGTATAAGGTTTGTGATGCTTTATCGATCAATTGCTACAGAGGTCCTCTTGCCTGACCTCTTGCTTTCCACCAGAGAGCTGTGATACCACTAGGGTACCACCTTCTGGTGGATTTTCTCTAGTGCAGGCCCTGCTTCCGTTGGAATGCGGGCCTGCTTTTACTTTGTTCAAAAAGAAAGCTGCCTCCCTAAGGAAACAGCCTTGCATTCATGTACGATACCCAAGTTACTCACCCTTTCTGGCAAGTTCCCTGGGAATATGTATGAGATGCTCCTCGCTTTCGCGATAAAATGTGGCAATGAAGCCGATGATACTGATTAAATCACTATCCGTCTTCTGGGCCAACTGTTCTGAGAGAGGTCTCATCTCATCCTTTTGCGCTTGGAACTTGACCTTCACCAGCTCATGGCTGGATAAGGCTTCATTCAAAGCAGATACCAATCGGTCATCAACACCCTCTTTGCCGACCATGACAATCGGCTTAAGGGAGTGTGCTTGCGACCGAAGAAAATTTCTCACACTGCTATTCATAGGAAGTACTATACCTAGTCCTTGTACTTTTGTGCAACTACGAAGCGCTTCACTTTTTTGGTACTGGTCATCTCAAGCGGCTCATCCACCACGGTTACACGAGTGATTTTCTTGTAGGACTGCAACTCCTTGTTCACTTCACTCACAATTTGCTGCATCCTCTCCTCAATTTTCGCCTTGGCCGAATCACCGTGCTCTTTTGCCATTTCATCACGATACTTTTCAGCAGGATATATCAAGGCCCTGATCCCTTCACTCTTGTTCTTCTTGTCAACGAGATACCCGAGTACACAGATCGTATCTATCTCAGTGTAGAGCTGGAAGTGGTCCTCAATCTCCTCGGGAAACACATTTTTACCACCCTCGGTCACGATAAGGTTCTTTGCTCTTCCCGTCAGGTAGAGATACCCCTGTGCATCCTGGTAGCCGACATCACCGGTATTGAGCCATCCATCCTCAAGCACCTCAGCGGTAGCCTCTGGGTTGTTGTAATAACCCTGCATAACCATGGGTCCCTTGATATAAATAATCCCATTACCCTCAGCATCCGGATTCATGATCTTGACCTCAGTCTGGGGCAGCTTCTTACCAACCGAGCTCTCGATATAGGCTTCCACTGGGTTGAGGTGGGTTATGGGACTGGTCTCGGTAAGACCATAGCCCTGCACAAAATCAATTCCAAGCTGATTGAACATCTTGAAGGTAGATGCAGGAAGCGGCCCACCTCCACTGATACAAATACGGTTCGTATCGAGGGAGAGCTTCTTGAGCAAGAAGCCGAACATCTTCTTTCCGACATTTACCTTGAATATCTTCTTCAGGACACCGGAGACTCCCATCATGAATCGTATGATCCCATAGAGAACAATGCCCTTCTCCTTTACACCATTCATCAGTGCTGCAATCATCTTGTTGAAGAGCATAGGAACAGCAAGGAACATTGTTACCTCGCCCTCCTTCAGTTCCTTGAGCACTTGGCTGATCACCAATTTCTTGCCAAAGACAATGGAAGCGCCCACACTCATGGCTTCAAAGAAGACCGCCATCATGGTGTAAGAGTGATGGATTGGAAGAATTGCATAGAATACATCAGTGGGGTACAGCGTCATATTCCCCTGTGCAAGGTAACAGTCTGCTACCATATTGCGATGACTCAGCATAACGCCTTTTGGAGTTCCCGTGGTTCCACTGGTAAAGAGAATCGCAGCGGTATCCTCGCTCTCTGCCTTATGCCTATCTTGAGCCTCTGCCTTGAGGTCCAGGACAAAAGGCATGTTTCCTACTTTCTCAAGGGAAATTCGGTCTGTCAAACCAAGCTTATTCTCTGCATCAAAGGTTTCCACACGGTCAGCATCTGCGAAGAGAATCTTTACCCCTGCAAACTCCAAGTATTTGGCCATATCCTTATTGACCAGGGTATTGTCCAGGGGTACTACAATCGCTCCGGCAAAGAGAATACCCAGGTAGGCAATAGCCCACTCAGGACTGTTCTTTCCGATTACTGCAATCTTGTCATCCTTTTTAACACCATTGGAGGCTAGATAATCTGCAACCGAGAGGACATATGAATGAACTTCTGAATAGGTAAAGGTTTCGTACTGTGGAACAAAGGCTGTAAAACACTTGTTCTGGGGATAGCGTTCGACTGAGATCTCGAACATTTCCACCACAGTAGGCCATGCACCTTTGAACTTTTTACCCCGATAAGCCTCAAGGAAATCCCAAGGTTTTTCACCTTTCTTGTGTGTTGCCATCGTTCCAACCTCCTGTGTTCGATTTCTGGTTCCGATCTTTCTATACTATAGGCAGAAGCATCGTGAAAAATCAAGATTATTGTGACAAGTTTTCACAATGCGTAATTGTGTAATGCACTCCTTACTCTTCCATCGTATCACATTTCAGCAATTGCAATAACTTCTCCATCGAGGGAGTAAATACCTTGTCCTTATGGTGGACAAGGGAGAAATACCGCTTCATATCCACTCCCTGTAATGATAATTCCCTGAGAGTTCCTTCCTTGATCAGATGACGTACCAGGCGTCGAGAAATAACCGTGATCCCCTGACCAGCAGATACTGCACTTACAATGGCATCGCTGCTATGGCATGACCATTTCTCCTCATAGGGAAATCCTGCTTCCTGGAGCAAGCCAACAAACAACGCCCGTGTACCACTCCCCTCCTCCCTGAGGATGAGTGGATAGTCACTCAATGCCTTCAATCCAAGCCTTGAAGGGGCAGGAAACTCTTTTGCACACACAGGAATCAATTCATCAACAAAGCAGGGGGTGCATAGCAGTGACTTGCTCTGTACCATTCCCTCTACCAAAGCCAAATCCAAGCTGCCATCAAGCAAACGTCTCTCAATGGTCTGGGTGTTGTCAACCTGTACCTGGACACGCAAGAGTGGGTGCTCGCTTTCAAAGCGTGCAATAAGATCAGCGAGCAGTGTACTGCCAACGGTGATGGTTGCACCCATCCTGATCGTCTGCTGCCGGGTATAGGCTCCAAGCTCACTTTCAAGGGTATCGACCAAACCAACAATAGAACGGGATCGTGAGAGGAGGAACCTCCCCTCATCGGTCAAATGCAAACCCCGTCCCAACCGGTCGAACAGCAAAACCCCGTAATCCTTCTCCAGGGAACCGATCACCGCGCTGACTGTTGGCTGGGCAAGATGCAGTTTCTCTGCGGCCTTGCTCATGGATAGCTGTTCGGCTACTGCAATGAAAATGGAAAGGTCTCGAATAGTCATTTGTTTTTACCTATATTTTGCATACATTTTTCATTATTTACTTTATACCAAAACCCTTTTAGACTGCAACACGATTTGGAGGAATTATGGCGCTTACAGAACAAACGATCAAAGCATTGAAGGCAGAAGGGTTTCTACATAATAGAGGAACAGAGAACTTTTCCGCGCGTATCATTACAGGGAACGGTACATTACCGGCAAAGATGCTCTCACAACTCTCCATCCTCAGTGAGACCTATGGGGATGGAATGGTAAGTCTTACCGGCAGACTTACCGTTGAGATCCCCGGCATCCCCTACTCCCGTATTCCTGCATTCCGAGAGGAGGTTGCTTCCCTCTCCCTGACAACCGGAGGAACAGGAGCGAAGGTCAGACCGGTTGTAGCCTGTAAGGGAAGCACTTGCATCTATGGACTGGCTGATACCCAATCCCTTGCACAGAGAATCCATACAGCATTCTATGAAGGTTGGCATGAGGTCATCTTTCCCCACAAATTCAAGATAGCAGTGGGAGGATGTCCAAACAGTTGTGTAAAGCCTGAGCTCAATGATCTTGGCATTGTAGGACAGAGAATGATGCATCTATCACCTGAGTGCAAGGCTTGTGGCCGTTGCATCAGTGAGAAGCGCTGCCCGATGGGAGCAATCAAGCAACGTGAAGATGGGAAACGATATATTGACCGAAGCCTCTGCAACAACTGTAGCCTATGCCTCGATACCTGCCCATTTGGAAAAATAAATGCAGATGAGCCCCGCTACAAACTCTATCTAGGAGGCCGATGGGGCAAGCAGAAACGGTATGGGACACCACTTCCCCTATTGTATAGTGAGGAACAGCTCTTCCCTTTGATCACCCGAATATTGAACCTCTACAAAGAAGAGGGAAGACCAGGAGAGCGTTTTGCATCCGTGGTGGAACGCCTCGGGATGGACCATATTGCGAGGGCTCTGCATGAAACCGTGTAAGTGGATAGTGCCTTTACTCATGGTACTGCTTGTCTCATGCGGTACCAAGGCGCACTCCAGCCAGGCTGGGCGTGAGATAACGGTGGTTGCACTCTCCTCCTCCTTGGCTGAACTCTGGATCCTCTCAGGGGGTAATGTTGCAGCTACAACTGATGATGCCTTCCAGGAACACCCCGTTGGAGTGAGTGAGGATTGCATCAATCTGGGTACGGTCAAGGACCCCAGCATAGAACAAATCCTCTCCCTAGACCCGGATCTGGTCTTGCTCTCCCCACTGCTTCCAAGTCACCAAGGTATCAAGGGTCAGCTGGAATCGTTCCAGATAGAGTGCAAAGCCTTTGATCTTGATACACTGGAACTTTACCTGGAAGCCTTGCGGTGGTGTAGCGAGATGATAGGAAATGATTATGCCTACTGGACTCATGGCAAGGAGACAGCAACACGCGCTCAATCAATCATCTCATCGTTTTCCCCTTCTCAAGAAGAACGAGTTCTCTTGCTCAGAGCCCATAGCACCAAGGTAAAAGCGCTTGATGAACGTTCCCTGGTAGGGGCCATGCTTCGAGACCTGGAGATCGAGACACTCTCTGACCAGTACCCTTCCCTTCTTGATCAACTGAGCTGGGAGATTATCTTGAAAGAGGACCCCACTCTGATCCTGGTTGTCCCCATGGGGGATGTTTCACTAGCAGAAGTACAGGCACAGATCTTGATCCGTGACAACCCTATTCTCTCCAACGTGCAGGCAATCAAGACAGGCAATGTACAGCTACTGCCAAAAGCATTGTTCGGCTACAAGCCAAACGATAGATGGGATGAAAGTTATGCATATCTTACCTCACTCTTCTAAGGGAAAACTCACCGGGCTGTTCGCTCTCGCTTTAGCCGGTGCATGTTATTCGCTTTGCAGGGGGGCTGTTGACCTCTCACCTCAGGAGTTGCTCTCAGGGTTGATGTCAAGTCTTACAAATGGGGGAAGCCTTTCCATGATCATGCATCTTCGCATGGTCCGTATAGCTTCCGCACTCCTGTGTGGCAGTGCACTCTCGCTCTCAGGTTCCTTGTTGCAACAGACCCTGAACAACCCCATGGCCGGGCCAAGCATCTTGGGAATAAACGCATCAGCGGCGCTCTCGGTACTACTTGGTATGCTCCTCTTTCCTTCTCTTGCACAGCTCTTGCCGCTTTTCTCTTCAATTGGTGCACTCGTCGGTAGTTTGATCGTATTCTCTCTCGCAGCCATGTATCGATTCAGCAGACTCACCCTCATACTCAGTGGTATTGCCTTATCGACAGTGCTTGGTGCTGTCAGTGATGCCTTATTGACA
The DNA here is from genome assembly GCF_963677075.1 of uncultured Sphaerochaeta sp. Lineage (NCBI taxonomy): Bacteria > Pseudomonadati > Spirochaetota > Spirochaetia > Spirochaetales > Sphaerochaetaceae > Sphaerochaeta > uncultured Sphaerochaeta sp. The sequence goes on from NZ_OY781873.1 coordinate 2,734,745, forward strand.
ATCTTTCCTGATCTTGTAGCCGTGAAAGTTGACTTTCTTGTTGGTTCTTTTGCCCATATCACGTCCGCTCAGCTTTCCTTGCTCTCTCCTCTCTTAGTGATGACCATGCTCATCGCCTGCCTGATGGGTCGTCCGCTCACGATGCTCAGTCTTGGCGATGAGTGTGCAACATCTCTTGGCCTCAGGGTCAATCGGGTTCGTCTCTTGCTTTTGGCTTTAAGTGCGATACTTAGTGCGCTTGCGATCAGTTTATGTGGTCTGGTCGGGTTCCTTGGGCTGTTGGTACCCCACATAGCCAGAAGAATGATACCAGCCCACGAGGCACTCCATCTTCCCTTCACCGCCTTGCTTGGTGGGTGTATCGCCCTATTCGCAGATACCACTGCCCGATTGGTATTCGCACCCTATGAGCTACCGGTAGGTATTGTACTCTCTGCTCTGGGAGGACCAAGCTTCCTGGTTGTCTTGATCAAGTACAGACGAGGAGATAGGCATGCTTGAAGCCAAACACCTTAGTGGAGGATACCCAGGGAAAACGGTTATCCAGAATGTCTCCCTTTCCTTCGCAAAAGGGGAGCTCATAGCAATACTGGGCTTGAATGGAAGTGGTAAATCTACGCTTCTGAAGATTCTCTCCGGTTTGCTGGAGAAAGAAAAGGGAACCTTGTTTCTGGACGGGAAACCTCTAGATGACTATGCACCAAGGCATTTGGGCAGACTAATTGCCTATCATGGGCAACGTCATGAAATTCCAGATATGAATACAAGAACCCTGCTTGCCCACAGTCGATTTCCTTATCAAGGATTTATCAGAAAACTGCAAGACAAGGATCAGAAAGCCATTGAATGTGCAATTGATCGAATGCAGATACAGCATGTACTGGATACCCCTCTTAAGCACTTGAGTGGAGGATATCAGCAACGCTCATTTCTCGCGATGACCCTTGCAAGGGAAGCAGACTATCTCCTTTTTGATGAGCCGGATGCCCATCTAGATATCTCACAGATGTATATGGTCCACCAGCTCCTGCAGGACCTGGCATCTGAGGGTCACTGCGTTGTGGCTTCCCTGCACGACCTCTCAGAAGCCTTGAGGATTGCTAGTAGGATCATCCTTATCGACCAACAAACGGTCGTATTTGATGGGAAGCCCCAAGATGCAGTTGCCTGTGGGATACTCGAAAAAATCTTTCGTGTGGCTATCAAAAGATATGATACTTTCTACCGGTTTTCACTGCGTTGACCAAGGAGGCCCTTACCGTCTACAGTGACAGGCGAGGTAGTTTCCAGCATGCAAATTTCCAGCTTTGAAGATGTAATTAGCTTCACCGAGCAGTTCACCAACCTCGAGAAGCAGACGTCCCACTACACCACTCGTACCTATCGACTTGACAGGATGCACGACCTGTTGGCCCACTTGGGCAATCCTGAACGGGCTTTCAAGAAAATTCATCTTGCAGGGTCAAAAGGAAAGGGTTCAACAGCAAGCTATCTGGCAAGTGCCCTGACTGCCATGGGTTATAAAACAGGCTTATACCTTTCTCCTCATCTGGTCGATTACCGGGAGCGGTTTACCCTAAGTGGTACCTTCTTTGACGATTCCTTGCTCGTTTCAACCGGCCAGGAGTTGGCAGACAGCATTGAGGGGTTCACCTTCCGCGATGAATGGGGGGAGACAAATCCTACCACATTTGAACTCTTCACCGCCTATGCTTATCTGCTCTTCAAGAACAGCGGCTGCAGCTGGGCGATTATTGAGACCGGCCTCGGTGGACGTCTTGATGCAACCAATACCATCATCCCTGAGGCAAGTGTGCTCTGCCCCATTGAGCTCGAGCATACCAAGATTCTCGGCTCCACCATCAGGGAAATTGCCACAGAGAAAAGCAAGATCATCAAGAGAGGAGTACCTGTATTCATTGGCCTCGAAGAGGGTGAAGCCTTGGATGTATTCCTCACTGAAGCAGAGGAGCAACACAGTACTCCCTACCTACTCAAGGAACATCTGGGTTCCCTGACAAGCAGCACTACCAGTGAAGGCGAGCAGGTCCACTACCGGTGGAAGAATGGGGAAGAGGAGCATCTCTGCCTTTCCATGCGAGGATTGGTCCAGGCACAGAATAGTGCACTTGCCATGCTTGTCCTGAAGACACTCAATCTCTTTGACCAGACGATGCTCCCTGCCATCGAGTCAAATCAGATACCAGGGAGATTCCAGCAGCTCTCAAAAGATCCCTGCCTCTATGTGGATGGTGCACACACCACCCGCTCCCTGCAGGCCCTGCTCTCTTCCTTCTCCAGCCTTCATCCCACCAAGGAAAATACAGTCATTTTTGGAGCACTGGAGGACAAGGATCATACCCACATGCTCTCACTCCTGCTCGACTATTTCCAGAAAATCATCATCAGCAGGCCAGGGACTTTCAAGAAGAGTGATATCAACCAACTGCATGAGCTTCTCTTGGAGCTTGCCGCCAAACGAGAAAAACAGTACGAAATTCTTTTAATTGAGGACAATCTCTCAGCATTGAAAGAAGCACTTTCCCATACGGCAAAGGAAGGGGCCATCCTTACCTGTGGATCATTCTACCTTGCCGGAGGTATAACATCTGCCTATGAGCAGGTCAGGAGTTCACATGAGTCTCAACTGGCGTGAGATAGCACTTATCCTGGAGGAACTGCCCCTGGTGGGCAGTTCATTGCAGCGCACTACCCAACATGATTTTCACTCTCTTAGCTGGCACTTCTATCACCCTGAGGCAGGGAGATGGACTCTATACACCGAGGTAGGCACCCCTTTCAGCCGACTCCATGAACTTAAGAAACCCATTAGTGCAAACCAGATGGGAAAAACAGCCAAGCTCCAACGTTTTATCCAATTTTGTCGTGCAAATCTGGAGGGTGCCAAGGTTGAATCAGTCTATCAACAACCCTTTGACCGGGTTGTGCGCCTTCGAATGGACAACCATGGCACGATACTGAATCTCTATCTTCGCTTCTACAGTGGACCAGGTGCAAATATCCTGGTCACTGATGAGAGTGATATCCTCCTTGACCTGCTGTACAGGCGTCCTGGAAGAGAGGAGCAGAGTGGACAACCATTCACACTCCCTGAGCCGAAAGCGGAAGAGGGAAAAGCGTTCCTTGTCAGAGAGAGAACCGGCGATTCCTTCAATGAGCAGATTGAGGAAGCATACGGAGAGCAGAGCAATACACTCACCCGTGAAGAGCTGGCTACACGTGTTGAACGAAAGATGGAACGGGAGCTCAAGAGCCTGAATACTACACTCGGCAGTCTTATACGTACCAGTGCGAACACTCAGGATTTCATGCATTTCAAGAAGTTCGGCGATCTTCTCAGTGCAAACCAACACCTACTCAAAGGTACAATGGATGAAATAACGCTGGAAGATTGGGAGACGGGAAAGCCACTCACCATACCCCTTGATGACAAGATCCTCTCTCGCGAGAATATTCATCTCTACTATGAGAAATACCAGAAAGCCAAGAAAACCCACGAGAATGCCATCACAGAGGTTGAGAAAACCAAAGCGCTCATTGCCCAGAGAGAAGCACACTATCTGGCGCTCCTTGATCCCAACCGTGACCAACTACAGGCGATCAGGAGCCTGACAAAGGAACTGGAAGAGAGCTCTGGGAGTGAGACACAAAAAAAGCAGAGTCCGGGCCTTACCATCCAAAGTGGTTCGTTCACCCTGCTTGTTGGCCGCAATGCCAAGGAAAACGACGAATTACTCCGTCACTACGTGAAGGGAAATGACTACTGGATGCATACCCGTGATGTCCCTGGGGGGTATGTTTTCATCAAGTACATCAGGGGAAAGAGTGTCCCTCTGGAGGTCCTGCTTGATGCAGCAAACCTAGCGCTTGTTTTCAGCAAGGCAAAGAATCAGGGTCGTGCAGATCTATACTATACCCAGGTAAAACACCTAAGAAGAGCAAAGGGAGGGAAAACCGGGACGGTTCTGCCCACTCAGGAGAAAAACTTGACAGTTACACTGGACGAAGGGAGACTTTCACGATTACTTTTAGGACATGAGCATGCTTGACAGTTACCACCATATGATCTTCTACCCTGAGGACCAAGAAACACTCTCCCTTGCAACGGCAAAGAGAGAGGCGAAAGTGTATCTACGCTCTCTTCCCTCTGCAATTCTTGTACCTCATGCGGCCTACCAGTTTTCGCTGGAGGCTCTGCATAGGAGCTTTTCAGTGGCAGGGAGGCTGAAGCCCTCCTTAATAGTTTTCCTTGGGCCCTTGCACCAGGAAGTGCTGGAAGCAGATGCTCCATCTTTCCTGTTCACCAGCAGTATGGAAGGTATATCCATAGCCGGTGTGGAACATCGCTTTGCAACTACCTTGATCAAGGAGCTCACTGCCTCCCATGCTCCTTTCTTCACCCAGGAAGACAGTTACCTGGTAGAGGAGCCTGCTCTTGAGCTGACGCTTCCCATGATTCACAGCTACTTCCCTGATGTTCCGGTACTTCCCATTCTTGCTTCCTCATGTACCAGTGAACAAATACAGACCTATCAAAAGGTTCTTGAGTCTGTCTTAAGGCAAGAGAAGAATGTGCTGTTCATCGTTTCGGCCAATGCAAATGCCCTACTGCCATCCCCGCAAGCGGAGGAAGATGCAAGGACTTTCATTTCCCGTCTTAGGACAGGTGTGAGCCTCCTGGAAAACAGGAGAGGAGAGAGGATAAGCAGCTGCAATAGCTCGAGCTTGGAAGCACTACGCAAGCTGACCGTTCTCTCTGGGAACTGGACAATGGGTGGATACTTTGGCAAGCAAGGTGAACAACCAGAGATCAAGGATTATAACGATATGAAGGAAAAACATGTTTGGCACATCAGTGCATATCAAGGAGAAACGAATGCATAAGATGAGCCGGACCTTTCCCTGTGAGATTGATGGACAGAAGATGCAATGCATTGTGATAGGCCCTCAATCAATGGATCTTCCCTCCTACCTACTGCAGGGAGAAAAAGCCTGTGGTTATATCTATGAGGACGGAACTCTCACAAAATGGTATTGGAAGGGGTTAAGTGTATTCGAAGGAGAGCGCTGTCTCTACTTTGATCCGCTGCCCTTGTTTCCTTTTTCAGACATTGCCACCAGCAAACGATCCGAGGCTCTGACCTTGGTCAGGGACCTTGCTCGAGCACTGGAATCACTGCCCTACTCCTTCCTTGACCTCTCAAGCGGCATTCTTCCGCTTTGGAGAGTATGGGGTATGGAAGATGGTAGATTATTGATCCTTCCCCAGGATTTGGCAGACCTCTTTGCTGCCTGCAGTGATGAGGAGACCCGTTACTTCCATAGCTCCTCATGGGTACATCATGGACTACATCAGCCTTTCACACTCTGCGACCAGATGGCCAGCCTTCTCTACTATGCAGCCTTGGGTTTTCCACCATTCTATGACAAAGACAGCAGGGAGGACTCTTTCAGACCACTCCCCTTATCCCTTACAGGAGTCTCGCTACCGCAAACAACCATACAGTTCATCGACCGAACGCTTTCCTTAAGCCTAACCAAGCAGAGGGATGCTGTCATGAACAAGGAGCCCCAGAAGGCACTGTCCTGGTTCCTTTCCCAGACAGAATCCTTGCAATGGACACTGGAAGCTACCGACTCGGTAAAAAGCAGGGAGTCACTCAATACAGTACCAGCCTGTGCCTCATTCCTGGAAGGTCAACACAAACGAGCGAAACGACGGGTTTTCTGGAGAAAGAAAGGTTGGTTGGTCATTACCATTGCAGCAATCATTATCTCAGTGAGCTGGTTCACCACCACACGGATACAGGAATCGCGCAAGCCACCCTACACTGCCGGCATGGAACCAATGCAGATCATTGAGGCGTATTATGACAGCATGAATGAACTAAGCTTGGAGAAGATGGAGGCTTCCCTTGCAAAAGGGGTAAAGAACCCAGCATCAATGGAAGTCACCAACCTCTATGTTACCCGTCAGACCAGGCAAGCCTATGAGGGTATCAATACGCAAATCGATCCCAATGATTGGATAGCAGAAGGTAGACCTCCCATCTTGGCGGGAACCTTCCTCTATGGCATTACCGATCTCTCCATCGAGCAGATTGGAGAGAACAGATATCTGGCAAAGGGGATCATGTGGACTCCCTACGCCTACAGCGATGAGGAACCAGAGCCAAATGCTACAGCTACTGCGGTGTATACCTATGAACTGAATCAGGAATTCTCAGTTGAAATGGGAGAAAGAGGATGGTATGAGATTACCGATATCGGCAGGGCCTCGGTGCAACCGTTGGAAAAGCTGATGGTGGAAACCTACATCAAGAACAGCAATACTGCTCAATCTCAGTAAGTATTGAACCCTTATCAGCAGGATCCATCCACATTACTTCTGAAAAGCTCTTGAAAAATGTCATCTGCCGCTTCGCATAGAAGCGGCTGTTTCTCTCTATCTGGTCGGCAATGATGGAACGGGACCACTCGCCATGTTCCATTGCCTGAAAGAATTCCTTGTAGCCAATACCTTGCAATCCTGGCCAGGAACTTTCAGCTCCCATCCTTAAAAGGGAACGAATCTCATCCTCCAGGCCCTCGTCGAACATCATCTTGATCCTCAGGCTAAGCCTACTGCGGAGAAGAGCGCTATCACGCACCAGGCCAATAACCAGAGGCTGCATACCATTTCTGGCAGCGGTGGGGAGAGAAAAGCTGCTCAGGGGTTTACCACTTGCCTCATAGACTTCCAAGGCCCTACTTACCCGGTACATGTCACTGGGATGAATTCGCTCGGCAGAGATGGGGTCCACCTCACCAAGACGCTTATAAGCCCACTCATTTCCCTTTGCTTCAATCTCTGCAGATACTTGGGCTCGAATGGAATCATCACTGGGAGGGGCCTCACTGAGGCCGTAGAGAAAATGTTTGAAGTAATAGGCGGTTCCACCACTGATGACGGGGATTTTCCCTTCCCGGTGGATCTTCTCACATGCCTCATCTGCATAGGTGATGAAATCCCCTACACTGAACTGCTCCCATGGGTCCTGCACATCAATGAGATGGTGAGTTATCGCATTCTGTACTTCCTTGGAAGCCTTTGCCGAACCTATGTCCAGATGCCGGTAGACTTGGATGGAGTCTGCGTTGATAACAGAAAACCTCTGCGGATCGAGATCCAGCAGAAGTTCTGTTTTTCCGACCCCAGTGGGACCGAAGAGAAAAATAATGCGGCTGAAAGCTGTGCTACTCGTCAGACTCTTCGAAATGGATTTCACCTTTGAGTGCTCTTGTGAGGACTTCGCTGACAATCTTGCCATTGTTTTTCTCAATTTCTTCGCCACCACATCCTGGGTTGCTCAAGATATTGGCTTCTTTGATGGCTACACAGGTTATCTGGTAGATATTATCTTCATAGTCAATAAGACTGTTGAGTGGAATGCTCACCTCGTAACTCCTTGATTGTAAAAGGTCACTTTGCTACAACTATCTAATCATAGAGATTTTTGTCAATAATGTACAGCCCTTAGAATGCCTGACGGTACCCCAAGCGTATCCATTGCGTAAGTTGTTTTTCGCCCAGATTGGTGGAAAGGGAGCCCTGGGTTGTGATCCATGGAAGGTATGAGCCTTCCAGGAAAAGCACCCCACCTCTTCCGATGAACTCATAGGAGAAAGCTATTGCTCCCCCAAGACCTAGCACATATCCATCTGTAGATTCCCAGCTTATTTGGCTCTTGATCCCAGCAGACAGCACCAACGGCTTGAGTCGGAGTGTTCTCACAGAAACTGTCGCGCCAATTACCGGAGCCTTGAAGTAATCCTCTGGTGCAGCATGAATGGTAGGAAGGCTGAAGGAGAGGTGTTGCTCAGCTCTCCGCCCAAGGATTCCCACCTCAAGTGTTGTTGATTCCAACCCTTGGCTGACCCCCAGGAAGGTCCCTGCCGACAAGAGAGAAGGAACGAAAAGAATACCAATACATAAAGTGATGAACAACTTACTGTGTTTCACGCTTCCTTGCCTCTTCTATGATGATTTTTGCCACTTCATCCGATTGCAACTCGGTGGTATCAATCACCAGGTCGGCGACTGATGTGTCGCTGTTGTTAATGCCATAGAGCCTGAGATAACGGGCACTGTCATTGGCATCACGCATCTTTGTCTGCTCGAGACGATTCTCATAGGAACCGCCTTCGCGCTCGGTAATACGTCTTGCCCGCTCCTCTGTAGTGGCAGTAAGATAGATTTTCAAGTCAGCTTCCTTGAGCATCCAGATGGCCAGACGACTACCCAGCACGCAATTTTCTCTTGCAAGTGCCATCTCCACCTGTCGGCGGTCTACCTCCAGGTCATACTCATCACTCTGTTCAGCCAGCTTGCAGAACTGCCAGAAATCAATTCCCTTCTCCTCACTGAGGTTTCGGAATGTGAAGTTTATCATCTCAAAGCCCAATGCTTGGGCTACCTTGCTGGAAACCGTGGTATTCCCACAGCCGCTTTTTCCACTGATTGCTATACGCACCCTTTCCCCCGTTACTCGATATTACGGACTTGCTCGCGGATATTTTCCAATCCATCTTTCATCCTGACCACTTGGATGTTCAATGCAACCATCTGGCTCTTGCTTCCAATGGTGTTTATCTCACGATTCATCTCCTGGCAGAGAAAATCGAGACGCTTGCCAACCGGATCTTTATCTTCCAGAAGCGAGAAATACTCCTTCAGGTGGATGGAAAGACGCTTGATCTCCTCACTCACTGAATACTTGACCAGCATTACTGCAACTTCACTGAGAATGCGGTTTTCATCATAGTTCTGGTCTCCCAGCATCTCCTCGAAACGACTTCTAAGGTTTGTCTTGACCAACGCTTCCAGTTCATCGGCATGACTGCTTACTACATCCAATCCTGCCTGGATAACCTCTCCCAACCTTTTCAGATCAGCTTTGGTGGAATTACCTTCCCGTTGCTTGCTCTCTGCAAGTTGGCTGAGTGCCTCTTCCAAAGTGGAGAAAAGCAGGAGCCGGTATTGCTCACTATCACTCTCGGTTACACTGGAGAGAACCCCATCACTACCAAGATAGTCCGAGAGCTGGGGTTTGAGAGCCTTGGCAGAGAGTGCAGCAATTTGAGCAAATGCATCGGTGTATTGCTTGACAGCTGTAGGGTCGACCGTAAGACGGACATCACTGACCAGATTCTTGACCCGGATATTCACCTCAACATGACCACGTTTTGCAACGGCTTTCACCCTATTGTCGATCTCAATCTCAAAGGGAGAGAGGTAGTAAGGTATATTATGATTGATATCGAGATATCGGTTGTTGTATGACTTCAACTCGACCGCGAGTTGGAATTTCTCGCACACGGATTCAGAAAATCCGTATCCTGTCATGCTGTTCATTGGTGACTCCTTCGCCTTTCGGCAATCTTCGGTCCCAGGTACCGATTATTACCAGCACCCATGGTAATACACAACCATCGCTCTTGCAACCAAGCGGCTGCAATCTCTATAGCTGCTTCATCACTTGGAGCATAGGCAACCCCATCTCCAATGGATTTCCTGAGCAGGGAGAACAATATCAAGGCAGGATCGTCAGTATCTGAACCATCTTTTCTGGCTGATGCATAGGTACTCTGGAGGATAAGCTGGTCGCTTTGGGCAAGCGCAGCAGAAAATTGATTCAGCAATGCAGTGGTCCTGCTTGCCGTGTGTGCAGAGAAGATCACTAAAAGTGGATATCCAGGATAGCGAAGACGAATCTCTTCAAGGGAGGTCTTGATCTCACTGGGATGATGGGCATAGTCATCGAGGTAGATGACTTCCCCATCTCTGAACAGCTCCTCCGTCCTTCCCTTGCATCCTTGATAACTGGCAAGATGAGGCAAGAAAAGAGAGGCAAGGGTGGGCAGTACCTCATCAGTGATAAGTCCCTTGTCTTCTACATAGAGCTTGGGCTCGCTTCGGTCAAGCAGCATGGCAAGGGAGAGCACCAATGCTCCTACATGGTCATCTACCAGTGCTTTCGCTTTGCTGGTTAGGGAAAAGGAGAGATCCTTAAGCAAGGCAAGCCTATACGAATCGCCTGTTCCCTCCTCTATCCTGAAGGGCCCGTCTGAGGAAAATCCATAGTTGAGTATAGTCAGATCAGGGCGTGTTTTCATTGCATAGGAGCCAATTGCACTTGCCCCAGGATCATCACTGCAATAGATCAGGAAGCCACCACCCATCAGGTTATCGACAAGGGTCTCAAAGCTTCTCATGACATGTTCCTTGGAAGAGAAATAGTCAGGGTGGTCGTACTCCACAGAGGTGATCAACACACCACGAAGCTTGTAGGAGTGAAAGTGGTCCTGGTACTCACACGCTTCAAAGAGTGCACACTCCCTTCCCCCTGCCACATCTTCCTGTGGGGCTCCGTAGATAGCATAAAAGGGGAATCGCCCATCACATGCATGCTTGAGCAGATGGGTTGCAACCGAACAGGTGGTTGTCTTGCCGTGTGTTCCAGCAACAGCATAGCTATCCTGTTGTCTGCTGAGATATGCAAGGTATTGGGGATAGGAATAGAGGGGGATGGAACGTTTACGCGCTTCTTGGAGAATCGGAAGCGATTCACTGTAGGCGCTGCTGAAAATCACCCCGTCTGTATCAGGAGGGAGCAATGACGCCTCAAACCCTTCGTATACAACAATACCTGCATCGTTGAGCACAGCATCACTGCTGAAAATCTCAGGAGTATCGCAACCACAGACAGAGAACCCCCAGTGCTGGAGCAACAATGCCAGACTGGACATACCAGTCCCTTTGATGCCTACCAAGAACAAGTGAGTTCCCATTATCTGCATTACGTTCTCCAATAAAAAAAGACTGCCACGAAAGACAGTCTCAGCTTCAAGGATGGTGCCTTATTTTGAGGCTGCAGCCTTGAGGTGGGCGTTACAAGGCTTGCAAACCTTGGCTTTTTCACCGTCAATGGTTACCTCGTAGAGCACCTTTACACCAGTTCTCTTACAAACGGGACACTCGCCTCGGCCACCTTTCACCTCTTCATTGCGAATACCACTACCTCTATGTGCTTTGGACATATACATTACTCCTTACAGGTTCAAATGTTCACTCATCTGACTATACTGGTGGTCGACGTTGCATGTCAAGTACGAACAATTACAAGCTTAGCGCAAGGGAAATTACGAAGCGAGGATTGATATCAGCCGAGGATCCGACATACCAGGCAGTAGGGTACCCATACCCAAGGCCAATCTTAAGCGTATCCAACTGAGCATCAAGTGATATGGTTTGCAAGCCCCTACTGAAACTGATAGCAAGGAGATCTGAAGGGCTTGGTTTCTCCTCCTGGTATCCAAAGAGAAGGCTGACAGACCAGGTTGGCAGGAGTTGCAGCTTTACCGAGACACCAAGACGAAGTTGGCGGTCCTCATCACTTCCAATATTCAGGAAATCATAGGCACCTTGCAATTTAACAAGATGCAACTGATTGGAGGCATCATAGGTCGGGGAACTCACAGAAACCCCCCAGTCCAAGGTTTTAAGCACTGAGTCACCGCTGATAATAAGGGTATCATCAGCCCTGGCATAGGCAAACTGATTGCTTACCACACCCATCTTGAACCACTGGTAATCGAGCAGCAACCCCATGCCGAAAGCAACATTGGAACTGTTGTTCAGGGATTCATAACGCCCAATGGAGGTCTCCACAATATAGTCAAGAAATGTTCTGTCCTCCCTGATCTCAATCATCGCTCGATCACTCTCAGCGGTAGCACGTACTGATACCCCAAAATAGAAAGGAGCCCTACCGGTAGCCCAATCAAACTGGAACATCGTGATCTTGTGACCATTGTATCTGGTTTGCGTAGAGGCAATCTGCCTATCCAGCAAGCTGTTACGATTCTGGACAGTGAATGCGAGACTCCCTGCACTGAAACTGACGGTCCAGTCGGCTATAGGTTTCACCAGCCTTGGATTCGGTTCATTGTTCACCAGGTAGGAGGTCTCTATCTGATCTTGATAGCGCAAGGAGGCAAGCAAGTGGGTGTCCTCCCGCCCAGGAAGTGCCAGCAATGCAGGATTAGCAACAAAGGAGTCTGATTCATAGTCCAGGGCAAGACCTGCACTTCCCATACCCCAGGAAGCAGTCGAAGCAAAATCCAAGGGGAATGATTGTAGGAAAGCGAGAGGCAGTATTACCAACACCCCGGCCAATATCCAGCGTTTCATCAGATCGTATGCTCCTTCCCTCCCAGCATAGCAAAAAAAACAAAAGAAGGACACCAATACTTGCTGAACCTTTCTATTGTGATTACACCCACACTGCTGTTACCATAGAGACATGAAAACGTTACGGACACTTTTAAACGCCATCGGCATCAACGATACGAGCGTTCCCGATACACAGACCATCGATCAAATTTGCCAACACTCAGGGATGTGCAAACCTCACTCAGTATTCTTTGCCTTCCGCGGCCTCAGAACTGATGGAAGCAACTATATTAACGACGCCATAGACAATGGTGCTGTATGCATCATTGCAGAGGAAACAAATATACGCCCAAGGCTCCCTGCCTCTGTTCACTACTATACAGCAAAACACCCGCATACAGCATTTGCCCTGATGTGTTCTGCCTTCTATGATTATCCACAGAAGAAACTGAGCATAATAGGAGTAAGTGGCACGGATGGGAAAAGCACCACCAGCGATTACCTCTACCAGATACTACAGAGGCAAGGTATAAAGACAGGTTTGTTGACTACCGTCAATATGGATGATGGGTCAGGAAAGCAAGATTCCCCCTTCCGCCAGAGCACACCGGAGGCAGACCAACTACAGGAGTTCCTGTATCGATGTACCCAAAGTGGAGCAACCCATGTGGTCTTGGAGTGCACCAGCCATGCACTGAGCAAGACATTTGACCGACTTGGAGGTATTGAATTCAGCGCTGCCATCATCACCAAGGTAACCAGTGAGCATCTTGAATTCCACCACAGCTTGGAGGAATACACCAATGCAAAGGTCAATCTGGTTCGTGCACTCAAAGAGAACGGAATATTGGTGAGCAGTACTGACAATGCCAGGATTAGCGCATTCACTGAAGCTCTCTCCCCTACCCAACATGCAATCATCCTTGGCCAGGATGTGCCGATGCGTATAGAATTCATGGGATACCAGGGAGTGGTAGTGGAAATCCTGGGAAAAAGAATCCACACACCATTGCTGCTTCCCAGCCTGGCAACCAACTCGCTACTTGCAGTGTTCTGTGCTGCCCATCTTGTAGGAAAGCCTGCTGAGGACCTGCTTGACCTCATCGAACTCATTGAACCGGTCAAGGGAAGAATGCAACTGATCGAGAACACACTTGGGGTACGTGCAATCATCGATTTTGCCCACACTGAAGATGCATATGAAGGTATCTTCTTCTTTGCAAAACGAACCAGTGAGGGAGGTGACCTGATTGCCGTCTTTGGTTCAGCAGGGGAACGCGATACTACCAAACGCTCTCCTATGGGAAAGATTGCAAACAGATACTGCTCGACCATTATCCTTACCGAGGAGGATCCAAGGTATGAAGGGAACCAAGCAATCTTCAGCGACCTTCGTTTCCTGATGCATAATCCCTCCTGCAACGTTCTCGAAATTGAGAATCGGAGGGAGGCAATCCGGAAAGCTGTTTCCCTTGCTCAAACAGGAGATACCCTGCTCTTCTTGGGAAAAGGACATGAGAAGACCATCGAGAGAGATTCGGGAAAAATTCCCTGGGATGAAATTACTGAAGTAAAGAATGCACTAAGAGCCGAGGAGCAAAGAAGACAATGCAAGTAGCATTACTCTATGGGGGACGATCAGCAGAGCATGAGGTCTCCATCAACAGTGCATTCACGATTCATCAAGCGCTTCTCCAAGCTGGTTATTCGGTTCATTTGATTGCCATTACCATTGGGGGGGGATGGTTCCTGCAACAGACGCTGAATCGTGAATTTGATACAACCCAACCACTGAATCTTAGGCCAGGATTGGGTATGTATAACGGAGAAGAGAAACTCCAGATCCGAGTAGCCTTTGCAACCACCCATGGCTACCAGGGAGAGGATGGAAACCTACAGGGAACCTGCTTGCTCTGCAATATACCGCTTTGTGGGTGTGATACGCTCAGCAGTGCGATCGGCATGCATAAGGCAATCGCCTCTACCCTGTTTTCTGCCCATGGCATTCCCACAGTTCCCTCGACCACGATTGATTGCTACCAGATGACAACACTCAACCGCGATCTGTTCCAAACCATCTGTGATACCCACGGCCAGGACCTGTTTATCAAACCAGAGAATGCAGGATCGTCGGTGGGCGTGAAAGCGCTTATCAATGCGACTTATCACGATTTTCTCGAAGCTGTCGAGGATGCAGGACGATACAGCGAGCGGGTACTGGTACAGCAATACATGAGTTCCATTGTCGAGGTAGAGTGTGCCATACTGAGAACTGAAGACGGCACCCTGCATGTAGCAGGACCGGGAAGCGTCGTAGATCCGGCAAAAGAGCAAGAAGGGTTCTTGAGCTATGCCCATAAATATGGGCAGATCGATACAGCGCATATTCGTGTTCCTTCTGGATTGCCACCTGCCATGGAGTACCGAATCAGAGAGTACGCACGTACTGCGTTCTTGGCGATCAAGGCCGATGGGTATGCGAGGGTGGATTTCTTCGTCCAGGGGGAATCCATCTACCTGAATGAGATCAATACCAGCCCGGGCATGACAGCGCTTAGCCACTACCCTGTCTTGATGGCTTCGATCGGATTTGATCTACCTAGTGTGGTAACCAGCCTGATAAACCACGCAATACAACGAAACAGAGAGGAGCGAGGGCGTTGTTTCACACCGCCAAAACAATGAGTGACTTGGAACCTGTCATATTTCATGTAGATATGGATGCCTTCTATGCAGCGATTGAGGTACTCGACAACCCTGCCTACGCTGACACCTGCTTGCTCATAGGAGGCAACAGTTCCAGAGGGGTGGTTGCCACTGCAAGCTATGAGGCAAGAAAGTATGGCATCCACTCAGCTATGCCAATGGCACATGCACGCCGTCTTTGTCCCCACGCAGTGGTGGTAAAACCACGAATGGAGCGCTACAGCCAGGTCAGCATGCAAGTCATGGAGATCCTTAAGGAGTTTTCCTCTGATCTGCAACAGATCTCGATCGACGAAGCCTTCCTTGATATGACAGGAACAAGAAGATTGTTCGGTATCCCCCGTCAGGCAGGAATATTGCTGAAAGAACGAGTCAGGAAGAAGACAGGGCTGACCATTTCAGTGGGGATTGGCCCCAGCCGCTTCATTGCAAAAATGGCAAGTGACTATGATAAGCCAGACGGACTATGCAGGGTATCCCAAGGCAAGGAGATTGCCTTTATCGATGCAGTGGGTCTGCAAAAACTCTGGGGTGTGGGAAAGGTCACCCAAGCACTGCTTGCAAAGCACCACATCAGGACAACCGAAGAACTACGATCCTTTACCATGGACTCCCTACAATCACTGTTCGGGAAAAGCATGGGACACTTTCTCTATCTTGCCTGCAGGGGTATTGATCCTGGAATCTTTTCTGGTGAATCGAAAAGTCATTCCATCTCAACTGAGACAACCTTTGAAAGCGATATCTCCTCCCTTTCCATCCTGGAACAGACCCTGCTGTCCATGAGTCATGAGGTGATGTTTCGGGCATTGGAAGAGAAAAAAATCGGGCGGACCGTAGGAATCAAGGTGAGACTACCTGATTTCACTACCTACACGCTTCAGATTACCCCGCAGGGTACCATTTACAGTGCTGAACAGATTTATCATCTGGCAAAACAGCTCCTGTTGCAGAAATGGCATGACGGTACCCCTCTCAGACTGATTGGTGTTGGGTTATATCAACTCTATGAAGGCAGTCGTCCTCTGCAGGAAGAACTCTTCGAGGACCCCTATCAAAAAAAACGAAAGATTGAGCAGGTAGTGCTTGCTCTGCAGAAACAGGGCAAGCAGGTATTCAAAGCCAAGAATCTCGAAACGACTACTCCATCAGAGTAACAACCATTACAATTCCTAGCTCTTTACTTTGCTTTTGTATTTCTTTATCTTGTCATAGTATTGATAAAAACATAATTGGTAAGGAGCAACGCTCTTGGTTAGAAATAAAATACTGCGTTTCATACTGGCCTTCTTAGGAATCATCTCAGCAGTGCTGGGAGGAATTGGTGTATTCCTGCCTGTTCTTCCTACCACTCCCTTCGTACTACTAGCAGGCCTTCTCTTCTCTTTTTCCAGTGAACGTCTAGGAGGCTGGTTGGAACAGAACAGGATTTTGGGTCCCTATCTCAAGCACTATCGTAAGGGGACAGGAATCCCAAAGAAAGCAAAAGTCAAAGCTCTTATAACGCTTTGGATAGGTATGGGAATCACGTTTTACCTTGTAGGAAAGCTTCCCTTGATCATCATGCTTGCAACCATTGCCACCATCGTCAGCATCCACATCATAACCATCAAACCCAAACACGTAGAGGTAGCGAACTAGACAGAGTATTCCTTATTTCTGGTAAGCAACACCAGGATGGTGATGCTGGAGACAAGCAAGACCAGAATACTTCCTTGCAGGAGGGGCATCCACTGCAATCCCACAAAAGACCCAACCAGCCCAAACAGTGGAGGGGTGACCGTGCTTCCAATATAGGCACTGGCCATCTGCAGGCCAATGATTCGCTGGCTCAACTCAGGTCCAAAACTTCGTGGGGTTTGGTGAATCAGGCTTGGGAATATGGGAGCACATCCCAAACCAAGCAACAAGAGAGAGATTCCGGCAAAGATCAGGGAGGCATAGAACAAGGCAATAATGCTGATAAGGCAGAGGAACAATCCCAGGAAGATCATCTGGATATTGCTCAATCGGTAACTGATGAAACCGCTTGCCATTCTTCCCACAGTTATCCCAAGGAAGAACAGAGACCCATAGAAGGCAGCATCGGAGGGAAGCAACTGCTTTACCTGAACCAGGTAACTAACCGCCCAAAGTCCTGTAGAAATTTCCAGTGCACAGTAGAAGAAGAAAGAGAGCAAGGCAAAGGGAAGCGCCTTATGACGAAGCAATCCCTTCTTATGGGCTGCATGATGCTCTCCTTCCCTTTTTTCCTTGGGGTCCACCCAGAGGGATAGAGAAGCTATCAACGCAAAGACCAGGAGTGTTTGCATCAGGGTAAGTATCCGATACCCGCTTCGATAACCAAGCTGCAAGGAGAGGGCAAGTCCCATGACTGCAGGGCCTGCACTTGCTCCCAAGCCCCAAAATGAGTGCAACCAATTCATATGGCGTGCCTCATAGTGCAGTGCAACATAGTTGTTGAGCGCTGAGTCAACTGAACCAGCACCCAACCCAAGGGGAACTGCCCACAGCATGAGCATAGGAAGCGATGAGGCAAAGGAGAATCCCAAAAGAGCTACTGCTGTCATCGTTACACTGACAAGGGTCACCTTTCCCGTCCCAAATCGACTGGTCATCCGATAACTCATAAGAGCTGATACCACCGTGCCGATGGAAGATGTTGCCCCGATAAGACCAGCACTCCAAAACGGGAGATCGAGTGATTGTTGCATGACCGGCCAGATGCTGCCCAATACACCATCAGGCAGTCCAAGGCTGATAAAGGCAAGATAGATAACCACTAAAAGAGCCATATCAAGCAGCTCCCCAAGTAAGGAAATAGATCGTTACCAGAACCGCAAGGGCAACACGGTAATAGCCAAAGGCAGAGAAGTCATGACGACGGACATAAGCAACCAATGCCTTGATACAAAGCAGGGATACAAGGAAGGAGGCAACAAAAGCGATGCCTATCAGGAGGTATTCCTCTGTGCTGTAGCTGAGTCCCAACTTGATCAATTTCAAGAGGGAAGCTCCTGCCATGACCGGTATAGCCATAAAGAATGAGAATTTTGCAGCCACCGACCGTTCCAAACCAATGATAATCCCGCCAAGTATGGTGGAACCACTTCTACTGGTTCCCGGGATCAGGGCAAGCATCTGGAAGAGTCCAAGGGATAATGCATCACGATAGGTAATTTCGGAAAGCTCCTTTACACGGTGCTCCCTTTTACCCCACTTCCCCTTCTCCAGTACAATATAGAGCAAGCCGTAGGCAAAGAGTGCAATAGCAACCACTTCCCATCGATAGAGGTAGGTGTCCATCAGATCATCGATCAAGATTCCTATCACTCCAGCAGGAATCGTGGCAATGATCACTTTCAACCAGAGAATATATGTCTCATTCTTCTGCTTGGCATCCTTACCCTTGGTAAAGGGGTTCAACGTGGAGAAGTACAGGATAATCACGGCAAGTATCGATGCAAGTTGAATGATGACAAAGAAGAGCTCTCTTGCCCCCTCGCCCAAACTGAGATGGATTACTTCATCCAACAGCAAAAGATGTCCCGTTGAGCTGATGGGAAGCCATTCAGTAATCCCCTGTACAATTCCTAAAAGCAATGATTTCAAACCTTCCTGAAACATATACCCCTCCAACCTTGAGCAAGTCTAAAGCAAACGGTTCCTCATTACAAGATTGGTTATTCTCTCATGCATAAGTTCCCCCACCTTGTGTTGATTCCCTGCAAATGATAGATTTGCCGTGTAAGGGAGAGGAGCATGGCACTGCATATTGTCCTGTTTGAGCCAGAGATACCACAAAACACCGGAAATATTGCACGGACATGTGCAGCAGTTGGTGCAACCTTGCACTTGGTGCATCCTCTTGGATTCAGCTTGGAGGAGAAATATCTGAAACGTGCTGGGTTGGATTATTGGCCGTTGCTCACGATGGTTGAACACCCCAGCATTGAAGTTTTCCTGGCAGCACACCAAGAGAAACCGTTGTACTACTTCACCACAAAAGCTCCAAGAACCTACTGCGAGGTCACCTACCCTGAAGAGACCTATCTAGTCTTCGGCAAGGAGAGTGCTGGTATCAGCGAATCACTGCTTGTCAAAAACAAACAACGTTGTGTGAGAATCCCCATGAGGGAAGAAGCACGAAGTCTGAATCTCTCGAACAGTGTAGCAATCGCAGCATATGAATACCTACGACAGCAATCCTTTCCCTTCCTACAAGGGACAGGATCGTTACATAGACTTACATGGGAGGCCTGAGCATGGATAGTATCGGCATCATTGGATGTGGAAACATGGGTGGAGCAATCGCAGGGAGCCTGCAAATGGAAGTCTTGGTATATGACAGTGATGAGCAGAAAGCCAAGCAGCTTGCATCAAGCAAGGAAACCATTTCAGTGGCAGAATCTCTCGAAGCACTTTTGAGTACATGCCAAACCATACTCATTGCAGTAAAGCCCCAGATACTTTCTACGCTCTATCCAGAACTGAGAGCATTGGGTAGTGACAAGAAACGATGGATTTCCATTGCGGCAGGGGTTCCCCTCTCGGTACTTGCTGAGCAACTTGCCACTGATGAGATAGTACGGTTCATGCCAAACATCGCAGCACAGTATGGATCTGCTGTTACCGCTGTAGCTCCAGCTGAAGGTTGTTCCCCATCCCTACGTGAAGACTCCCTTCATGTTGCGTCCTCCTTTGGCTCCGCCTTCCTTCTACCAGAGTCCCAGTTCTCAGCCTTTATTGGGATAAGCGGCTCAGCCATTGCCTATGTATTCTCGTTCCTGCATGGACTTGCAATGGGAGGAGTAGCGCAAGGAATCGCCTATCCAGAGGCGCTGAAGATAGCAAGCGACACCATGAAGAGTGCTACCTCCTTGATAGACGCAACAAAGGCAAATCCAGTGGACCTTGCAACGCGGGTCTGCTCTGCTGGGGGAACTACCATTGAGGGCATGAAAGCACTCGCCCAGGGAGGGTTTGAGGGTTTGGTCATGCGTGCTGTCGAGGCATCGAGTGAGAAGTCAAAAGTGCTTGAGGCAAAAGCAGCCAAACAGGGGAAATAAGTAATTCTGAAAGGAAGAAGGAATCAGTATGATAGATTTGAAAGAACTAAAAAGCAGACGAGACGAAATAGCAAACAACATTGCTGTAAGAAACATGCAGGTGGATATTGATGCCATCATTGATTTACAGGAAAAACGCTCTGCACTGCTGCAGCAGGTTGAGGAACTCCGCTCCAAGAGAAATGAAAATGCCAAGAAAATGAAAGGCAAGCTGGATGCTGATACCCGTAGCAGTCTGATTGCAGAAGGTAAGTCGTTGAAAGAAGCGATTGCTGAGATTGAGGGCAGCCTTACCCAGGTTGAGGAAGAGTTCCAGAAACTTGCAAGGACTATTCCCAACTATGCCCACCCCGCCGCCCCGGTCGGAAAAGAAGACAAGGACAATACAGCGATCAAGTTCGTCGGTACCCCACCCCAGTTCTCTTTCAAGCCTCTGGACCATGTCCAGCTTGCTGAACGGCTCGATTTGATTGATTTCGATACAGCAACAAGGGTAAGTGGACCCAAGTTCTACTACCTGAAGAGGGAAGCAGTCATTCTTCAGATGGCCTTGGAACGATATGCAATGGATATCCTGATCAAGAAGGGATTCACCCCCTTCATTACCCCCGATATTGCCAAGGAGGAGATTCTCCAGGGCATTGGATTCAATCCAAGAGGGGAAGAGAGCAACATCTATACCATTGAAAATACTGACACATGCTTGGTAGGAACTGCTGAGATTACCCTTGGTGGCTACTACGCAAACCAAATCCTTTCCAAGGAACAGCTACCGATCAAGATGGCAGGTCTCTCCCATTGCTTCCGCAGGGAAGCTGGAGGTGCTGGACAGTATTCCAAGGGACTCTACCGGGTTCACCAGTTCTCGAAGCTTGAGATGTTCATTTACTGTACAAGTGAAGAGTCTGAGGCATTTCATGACGAACTGCTCGCAATCGAGGAAGAGATTTTCAATGGACTTGGCGTAGCCTACCGTGTAGTTGATACCTGCACTGGTGATCTCGGAGCCCCAGCCTACCGGAAGTTCGACATTGAAGCATGGATGCCTGGTCGTGGAGAGGAAGGCGAATATGGTGAGGTTACCTCCACCAGCAACTGCACCGATTACCAGGCACGTTCATTGGCAATTCGCTATAAGGACGAAGAGGGAAAAACGCAATTCCCCCATATGCTCAACGGGACAGCCATTGCGCTTAGCAGGGCAATGGTTGCCGTCTTGGAAAATTTCCAGAATGAAGATGGATCCATCACGATTCCCCCCATCTTGGTCCCCTACACGGGTTTCTCCAAGATAGAGGCACGCTAACAAGGACGGAAGGATGCAGATCAGCGCACTTACAACCGACTTCTATGAATTGACCATGATGCAGGGCTACTTCTCGAACAAGCATAACCCAAATGTAGTCTTCGATATGTTCTATCGAACAAACCCCTTTGATGGAGGGTATGTGGTTTTTGCCGGTCTCCATGAATTGATAGACAAGCTTGAATCACTATGCTTCAGTGAAGAGGATATCGCGTATCTTGAAAGCCTTGGGAAGTTTACTCCTGAATTTCTCTCCTATCTGGCAGACTATCGCTTTAAAGGGGATCTGTATGCCATGGAAGAAGGTACGGTGGTCTTTCCTGGAGAGCCGCTGCTCCGTATCCATACCGATCTGATCGAGGCTCAGTTGATTGAGGGGTTGTTGCTCAACACCCTCAACTTCCAAAGCCTTATTGCTACAAAAGCCTCCAGAATGTCTCTTGCAAGCAAACATGGACTCCTGATGGAGTTCGGCCTGAGAAGAGCACAAGGCAGTGATGGTGCGCTTTCAGCCAGCAGGGCTGCATTCATTGGAGGCTGTCAGGTCACCAGCAATACCCTTGCAGGAAAGCAGTACAACATCCCGGTTGCAGGTACCATGGCCCACTCATGGATCATGAGTTTCTCTAGCGAACTGGAGTCCTTCCGTGCCTACGCAGAGCTCTATCCTGACAACACGGTGCTCTTGATCGACACCTATGATACGCTTGGCTCCGGTATCGACAATGCCATCATTGTTGGATTGGAACAGAAGCAAAAGGGAAAGAAGATTGGGGTGAGAATCGACAGTGGGGACCTCTCCTACCTCCCTCGGGTTATCAGAAAACGTTTGGATGCAGCAGGACTTGAAGATGCAACCATCGTGGTCTCAAATGACTTGACTGAGGCGATTGTGCAAACCCTGGTTCTTGATGGGGTTCCCATCGACAGCTGGGGAATTGGGACGCATCTGGTCACCGGTGGTTCACAGTCCTCCTTGAATGGGGTGTATAAACTTGCTGCAAAGCAGGGAAATGATGGAGTTTTCATCCCAACCATGAAGATTTCCAATAGTTTCGAGAAGACCACCAACCCTGGTATCAAGCAGGTCTACCGCTTCAGTGATGACGAGGCCGGTTCCATTGCTGACCTGATCACACTGGATAAGGAAAAGATCACCTTGGGAAGAAAGTATGTTTTCTACCATCCATTTGCTGAGGCTGACTTCTTTGAGATGCAGAGTGGCCGATATACCCATCTGAAACCGTTGATCAACAAACAGATGGAAAATGGTAAGAGAATTGGGGAGAAACCAAGCCTTCAGGAAATCCAGAAGTATGTGCATAAGGAACTCAGTACGTTCCATAAGAGCTACTTACGGCAGATCAACCCACATATCTATAAAGTCAGTCTCTCTTCCAAGCTGAAGAAATTGAAGATGGATCTTTTGGTTGCCCAAAGAAAGAGAACCAAGGAAGGGTTATAATTCCCTCACTGGGAGACGGAGGATGGTTTTTAAATCATCCCTTCGCCTCCTAGGATGATCGAGGTAAATCTCACGATGAGATCGACCACGACGAGTCAGATTATGATCCTTGCAATAGGCTTCCATCATCTGGAAGCTTTTTCCTTCAAAGCTGAAAGGGCCGGTATGCAGGAGTGTGACACAGAGACCATCCTCAATATTGGAGCGGTAGATATCCAGGGTAGGGATTCCCTCCAGGAAAGCCAATTCATCCCTGACTTCCGTGAACAAAGAATCTGTAATCCCTTGTGGCTCCCCTATCATTGCCGACCAACTCCAAGGCTCACGATTCTCAATTTCCCTTGTTGTCCAGATACACTCCAAGATAGGGTTCTCCTCTCCTCCCTTTCGTTCACAAAGAAGGTCATGTAAGGAAAAAAGCAACCGGGTGGAACGAGTATACTCATCTTCGTTTGAGTTTCCCTCACCATCAATGATCAGATACGGAACTGAGGGAACAATAACCAAGGAAGGGGTCTCTTTTGCTTTATAGAGAGACTTTCGCCCTACTCCAATACCCATTACTACCTCCTACAAGCATTCTTCTACTGCTTGGGCCAAGATCTGGGCTATTCGTTGCCTCCATTGGGGAGACACCAAGTTTCTCGCATCCTCTTCATTGGATAGAAAGCCAACCTCTACCAATACGGTAGGCATTCTGGAGCCATTGAGTACCCATAGATCGCGTTCTTTTATTCCACGATTACGACTGGTCACCAACGAACCGTTCAGAGCTTGCTCGAAGAGAGAAGCAACCACCAGATTTCGCTGATTAAGCAGCCGGTTCAAGGAGAGCTGGGAGTGTGCCGCATAGAGTGGGATATTCTCAATCGGGGTGAACGCATCAAGTAACGTCACCCGCTTATCC
Organism: uncultured Sphaerochaeta sp.; assembly: GCF_963677075.1. NCBI lineage: Bacteria > Pseudomonadati > Spirochaetota > Spirochaetia > Spirochaetales > Sphaerochaetaceae > Sphaerochaeta > uncultured Sphaerochaeta sp. The sequence goes on from NZ_OY781873.1 coordinate 2,758,433, forward strand.
TGTTCCTTGGTTAGTATCTCAAAACCCGTAGCTTGATTGCTCGTAGCACTGTTCACATGAATAGAAATAAAAAGTGAACTTGTTTGCGGTTGGAGAGGAGTGGTATAGGCAATGCTGCATCGCTCTTCCAGAGAGATAAACACATCCTCTGAGCGAGTCATGACAAGCTGCAAATGCGGGTGGGAGACTGCAAGCAAGGCATGAAGCCGTTTGGCTATGTCCAAGGTAAGGTCCTTCTCGTAGATGGTACCACCAGCAAAACTCCATGCATTGGTAGCCCCTGGGTCATGTCCTCCATGGCCGGCATCAATGATCACCGTACCCAAGGGGTAGGAGAACGGATCGGCTGCACCAAACAAACCCAGTGAGGCCATGATGAGGAAAAGAATGGTCAGTATACGACGTTTCATGCATCCTCCTTGGGCCATTGGCTGCACAGGGTATGAAAATCGAGCTTCTGCAACCATACCATCCGTTTCTTTACTTCATTGTTATAGACTTCCTTGTCGACATACCCTTTGTATCGTTTTGCAACATTCTTTCCCTTGATTTGCTGTACGCTCAGGGCTTTGGTATAACAACGCTGGAATCCCTGTGCTTCACTGCGGTCCTCGATTACACTCTCCCGGTCAGGGACCTGCATCATCAGATTGCTGTTGAGGGCAAGATCATACCCGTAGAGGTGGCAGCGTAGCCCCCAATCGAGGGCCTGCCAGTACTCGCTGTGAATTTCCTCATCAAATCCCCTCAGTCTTTGAAACAGTGCCCGGTCGTAGAGCCCCAGGCAGGAGATGGGATAGAGTGTGGAACGAATGATAGAAGGATCGGGAGAAGGAAAATCAGAGTCAGGGTCCAGCTCCCGCCCGGTAAGGCGGGGAATTCTGAGGCAGGGAATAATTTCCCGCTTGGCATTTGCGATAACCGCTCCAAACGCTGCAGGGTGATCTCCCTCACTCATAGTGGAGAACAGAAAGGAACCATCGAATTTCACGAGCAATAGATCGCTTCTTACGATTAGGAATAGATTTGCATGGCACTCATTTGCAACCGCATTTACCTTCTCACCGGTAAAGGCGTGTGTGGCAAATACCAGAAAGGTAACATCCTTATACTCTTGTTGCATGGCAAGGATATCAAATCGACCCTCTTGTGTAACGACATGCAGACTGTAATTCATCTCCTGTACATACCAGTCCAAGGACTCCTTCAACTGCTCAGGAGTACCGGTATCGAGAATCCCGATGGCAAGCTGCTCGATATTGTGCAACTGATTGATGCGCTTGCCAATCTCTTGTTTTCTCCGATAGATCCGATAGTTAGTCATCATCGTTTAACAACACCAAGTCCTCAGGGCGGAAGATCACACCCTTATGCCCTTCTTTGATTATCTTATGGATATCCTTGCTGCTATGGCCAGCCACTGCAGCTATCTCAGTACTATTATAGTAGGGAACTGCCTTCGCAAAGGGTTTCCCATCGGTAGTACAGATCTGCACTACATCACCGGCACCAAAGACTCCTTCCACTGATACAATACCCTTGGGAAGCAGGCTCTTCTTCGCAATAAGCGCCTTTTTCGCCCCATCATCAATCACAATGGATCCGAGATGGGAGTTATAGAGAATCCAACGTTGCCGTTGGCTCAATCGTTTGACACTATGTATACAGGTCCCTAACACTTCTCCGGTCAGAAGGCGGGGAAGCACATTCCCTTCATAACCACTGGCGATAATGGTGGTACAACCAGCCATTCTTGCGATTTTTGCAGCAAGCAGCTTTGTTTTCATACCCCCAGTTGAATGGGTAGAACCAGCTCCTCCTGCGTAGGAGAGGATGGTTGCATCAAGGGAGGTGATATCGCTAAGCAGTACTGCTTCCTTATCTTTCTTTGGGTCAGCGGTGTATAACCCTGTAATATCGGTGAGGATGACCAAAAGATCTGCATCGATCTTGCTGGCAACCATGGCGCTCATCCTGTCATTGTCAACAAAGGCTGTCCCAATCTCAGCGGTACTTACCACATCGTTCTCGTTGAAAATGGGGATTACCCCAAGATCCAACAACGTAAAGACACTGTTCCTGAGGTTCACGTAGGTTAGACGATTGTTCAGATCGTTACGTGTTAAAAGGATCTGGGAACATACCATTCCATGTCGCTTGAAAGAACGGCGATAGCTGGACATGAGCAGAGGCTGGCCTATGGACGCACAAGCCTGACGCATCGGTACCTGCTTCACGGGGCCCTTAAGTGAGAGCTCCTTTGCACCCATACCGATTGCTCCACTGGAGACCAAGAGCACCTGATACCCAAGCGATCGTAGCTGAGCCAATTGATCGACTATTACGTCAATGCAACCCTCATCAATACCACTCTCACAACTAAGCAGATTGGTTCCTACTTTTACCACAACCCTGCGTACTGATGAAAAGTCCCTCATCATAGAACCTCTTCACCAAGCATTGATGGCCCATCCAAGGGCAAGTCCTGATGAGAAAAACTCCGACCCCCATCCTTGGTATAGGAGGAAACCACCTGGCCACTACCCCTGACGAGATATTTGGTTGTCATCAACCCTTCCAAGCCAACGGGTCCCCTTGCATGGATCTTTGCTGTACTGATACCAACCTCGGATCCAAGGCCAAAGCGGAACCCATCAGCAAATCTGGTGGAACAATTGGCAAATACATCTGCTGAATCCACACCAGTAAAGAAGGTTCTCACCGAGTCATCATCTTCACTGACAATAGCATCACTGTGATGAGAACCGTAGGTCTCAATATGGTTGATCGCCTCCAAGAGGGATTCCACTACATGGATATTGATTTCCAGGGCAAGATATTCTTTCTTCCAATCTCCTTCCTGGTAGGGTATGCAATCAATGAACTGAGAAGCCTGTTCATCCCCATGCATGACAACCCCAGCCGCAGAGAAACGCTCTGCAAGCAAAGGAAGGACGCGAGGAGCTATTTCTTTATGCACCAAAACTGTCTCAATGGCATTACAGGCTGCAGGGTATTGGGTCTTTGCATCAAAGGCAATTTCCACTGCCTTGGCGATATCAGCCTTGGCATCAATGTAGAGGTGGCAAATCCCATCAGCATGCCCCAATACGGGGATTGAGGTGTTGTCCATGACGTAGCGTACGAAGGCATTCGATCCACGTGGGATCAAGAGGTCAATATCCCCTTCCATGCCCAGCATTGTATCAACATCACTATGACTTTCCAGCAACAGCAGCCAATCTGAACCAAGTCTGGAGGATTCACAACTTTTCTTGATTGATTCCACGAGGACGGTATTGGTCTGGAATGCTTCCTTTCCTCCCTTGAGAATGATGCCATTGCCACTCTTAAGACAGAGGGACACAATCTGGATCAAGGCATCAGGTCGTGCTTCAAAGATCATGCCGATAACGCCGATCGGAACGGCAATCTGCTCAAGCAAGAGCCCCTCATCAAGTTCCCTTCGTTGCTTGATACTGCCAATGGGATCTGGCAGGGATGCTACTTGTTCCAACCCAAGCAGGGATGCATGCAGTTTCTCATCATTGAAAACCAGTCGTTTCACCAGGGCTTCTCTCTGCCCTGATTCTTTCGCTTGGAGAATGTCTCTCTCATTCGCAACCTTGATGGTTTCCCAGTCACGACGCAAACCCTCCCCGATCATTTGGAGTAGCAGGTTGCGTTCCGTTTCCGTACTGGAGGCGAGGCGTTTGGCACTCTTTCTCAGTGAGCGAATGCTCTGTTGCAAGTCTGTTGATTCCATAGTCAGCCCCTTATTTACAGTAAGTATACACTAAACTGATTATGGGAAGCTATCAAGGTGATAAAGATTGAAGAGGTTCTGATTTGCGATTGCCTTTTGAAAAGTATAATGGTAAACTGCAACCATTCGCAACAAAGGAGACCATAATTTATGAAAGTGAGAACCTTAGCCTTACTACTCTGCATGATCCCAGCTTTGCTCTTTGCACAAGGGGCGGCAGAACAAGCAATACAGGAGAGTGACTACTACCAGGCAGTTGATGCAAATGGGAGAACACTCAAATTACAGGAAAAGCCATCAAAGGTTCTGATTGCAGGAAAAGCGGGTAATATGCCAGCAAATGCCTTATTTCTTTTCCCTGAAGTGACTGAGATGGAGCTTACGCTTCCCAAGACTGACCAGGGATTAGGAGACTTCTTCTCATTCATCAGGCCCTCGTTGGATGACAATCCACGTATCAGCCAGGTAGCCAGTGTGGAAGAGATTGCCAGTTACCAGAGTGAGTTGGTGCTGACCAAGGCAACCCACTTTACCTCAATTGCACAAAAGCTTGACCAACTTGGCGTACCCAATTTCACGATGAACCTTGAATCCTACGAGGATTGGAAGAGAGAGGTAGGTGAGCTTGGCAAGCTACTGAAGAACAATACAAGAGCTGCAGAAATACTTAATCTCTACGAAGAGCGGCTTGATCCTATCAGGGAGACAGCCTCCTCAATCGATGCAAAGGACAAGAGACGTGTACTCCTCCTCCAGGCAAACACTGTCGACAACACCTACTCCTACAAGATTGCCCCGGATGAGTGGATGCAGACATGGATGGTCGAGACCGTTGGTGCCGAACCAGTATGGAAAGGAGCCAACAAGGCAGCAAACGGCTGGTCTACGGTAAGTTTCGAACAGATTGCTGCTTGGGATCCTGATATCATTATCGTCGTAAGCTACCGTACACCGACTGTCCAGTACATTGAGGCAATCTATGATTCAGAGATATGGTCAACCCTTAGAGCGGTAGAGAACAGACAGGTAAAGGCAAGTCCCTATGATATGATGAACTATATCCAGCCTGTTGCCTCCTGGATCCTTGGGCTGCAGTGGCTGGCCGCGGAAGTCTATCCCGAGCGCTATCCTGACCTGAACATGCGAGATGAGGTCACCTCCTTCTACCAGGATTTCTATCATCTCACCGATGAGAATAAGCTTGGTTTCCTGAGAGACCGCTACAGTAGTTCGGTTGCCATCAACGCACTATGAATGCCCCTCAGCGCTATCAGGCAGAGCGTAAACGACGAACAGGACTCCTGCTAGGAATGCTGGGAGCAACACTGCTTCTAGCCTTCCTGTTCCTCTTTGCGGGGAGGTATCCCACTGCCGGATTCAGATTCCCAACAGACTGGACAACCAATGCCATGACCAGGAGTATCTTCCTGCGCATCCGGCTTCCTCGTATTGTTCTGGCCCTGCTTGCCGGGGCAATGCTCAGTGCAAGCGGATTCACGTTCCAGATGCTGTTCTCCAATCCTTTGGTTGAACCTGGTTTCCTGGGTGTAAGCCAAGGGTCGGCCTTTGGGGCAGCATTGATGATTGTCCTGGGGGTGGGATCAACCCTCTTTGTACAACTAAGCGCTACGTTCTTTGGACTGTTGGCCTTGCTTGCTTCCTACTTGCTTGCAACCCGTTTCAGGTTTGGAGGGTGGTTGTTGCGGCTGGTGCTTAGTGGAATAGCGGTATCAGCCCTCTTTTCCAGTGCACTAGGTGTGATAAAATTGGTGGCGGAACCTACCAAGGACCTGCAAGACATTACCTTCTGGATGATGGGCGGGCTCTGGAATGCCTCCTGGGCCCAGATTCTCTCCATCCTATGGGTGGTCATCCTCAGTATGGCCATACTCCTCGGATATAGATGGAAACTCAATCTGCTTAGTCTCCAGGAGAAGACATCATTCTCTGTGGGAATGAACCCAAAGAGAGATAGGATCATTCTTCTGATAGTTGCCACGGTAGGGACCACGGTCACCATTTCCATCACCGGTCTGATCGGTTGGGTTGGCTTGATCACCCCTCACCTGGGTCGTAAGTTGTTTGGTTCCGATAGTTCCACCAGCCTTCCCGGTTCCATGATCCTGGGATCATTCTTTCTCTTGATCTGCGATACCATCGGGAGAACCGTCCTGGCTACCGAGATCCCCATTGGATTGCTTACCAGCTTCATTGGGGCCATTATCTTTATGATCATCCTCTCTCTCAAGCACCAGGAGGGCAAAGCATGAATGCTTTGACGGTAAACCATCTGAGTTTTATCTACCCAAGCGGTACCAAAGCGCTCGATGATGTCTCACTATCAGTAGAAGAAGGACAGAGTGTAGCTATCCTGGGCTCCAATGGAGCAGGTAAATCAACACTTCTCGATGTACTGTTGGGATGGCAGAAGAGTGCACAGGTATCATTATATGGGAAACCAATCTCCTCCTATGGACGGAAGGAACTTGGCAGGACATTGGCCTTGGTTCCCCAATTTGAACAATACAACTTCTCTTTTTCTCTAATAGATTACGTGCTGTTTGGGCGTTCCCCCTACCTTTCAGGGCTGGGAACACCAAGTGAAGAGGATGCAGAGATAGCCTATCAGGCACTGTATGATGTGGGTTTGTCTGACTATGCAGAGAGGCATATCACTACATTGAGCGGAGGAGAACATCAGTTGTTGCTACTTGCAAGGGCCATTGCTCAACAGAGTTCCATGCTCTTGCTCGATGAACCTACCAGTGCATTGGACCCTGCCAACCGGAAACGGGTTCTTACCATCCTGAAACAGCTGCATGCGAAGGGAAAAACCCTTCTGTTTACCACCCATGACGCAAACCTTGCATACGAGCTTGCAAGCCACGTGGCCATGGTGAAGAAGGGATCCCTGCTCTGCTATGGACTAAAAGAAGAGGTGGTCAACACAGCCATGCTGACCACCCTCTATGATACCGAACTAACCGTCGCCCAAGTCGGTACAAAAACCCTTATTTATTGAGCTCCAGAGGGACAAAGCTGAAACTTCTTACATCAAACAACCCCATATCAGTGAGCTTATAGGCAGGGATAACCGGTAAGGACATGAAACAGAGTGTCATGAAGGGATCGATCTCCTTGTCGATATGTAGTGATTCCTGCGCAATATGATGAAGGTTGTCCAGCTGCTCAGCGATAACTGAGCCTGCCTCATAGCTCATCAAACCAGCAACGTTCTGTGCAAAGGAAGCCAGTATTTTCTTCTGTTTCACAATCACCATACCACCACCAATGGAGATCAAGTGCTCTACAGCCATGGCCATATCCTCGTCATCATCCCCTGCTACAATGATGTTGTGTGAGTCATGGGCAACGGATGTAGCCATTGCCCCACCCTGCAAGCCATACCCACGCAAGAGCGCAACAGCCACATTTCCTGTTCCTGTGTGGCGCTCAACCACTGCAAGCTTGATGATATCCTGACTCTTGTCATGGACCCATTCGCCATTTTCCACCTTAACGGTAGCCTCTCCTGCTCCAGTGACCACCCCGCCTGGGATGATATCAATAACCCGAACATGGGATCTGGAAAGAGGCAGACGGAGACGATCGACAGAGAAATCCTTGACATGCATCATCCCGGAGACTCTCTCATCATGCCTTGCCTTTGCAGCCTTGCAGATAACCCCATCTTCAGCTACCAACGTTCCTGCTACATACACCTGATGCATGGAGAACTCTTTCAGGTCATTGCAAAGCAGGAAATCCGCACGCTTACCAGGTGCAATCGCACCCCGGTCTGTTAGATGATAACAATCTGTGCTATTTACGGTGGCCATACAGATTGCCTCGATTGGATCAAGTCCATCCTGTACTGCAATGCGTACATTGTTGTTGATATGCCCATCGGTGAGAATGCTTTTTGGTTGCCTGTCATCCGTACAAAAAATACAGCGTCTGCTGTTTTTTTCCGTCACTCCCCCCAGGAGCATCAAGACATTTTTACATGCCGACCCTTCACGAAGCATGACATACATGCCACGTCGGACACGGTCACGCAGTTCTTGCTCATTCTCACACTCATGGTCGGTAAGGATCCCTGTACTTGCATAGGCATCAAGCTCTGCCCCGCCGATCGCTGGACTATGGCCATCTGTAACCTTATGTATGCGTTTCGCCTCCATGATCTTGTCCAGGACCAAATCTGACCCGGCTACAACGCCAGGAAAGTCCATCATTTCACCCAAGCCGAGAACTCTCTCATGTTTCAAGGCTTCCTTGATATCCTTTGCTTCCAATACAGCTCCACTATGCTCAAAGGTAGTAGCAGGTACACAGGAAGGCACCATAAAGAAAGCTTGCAACGCTGTCTCTTTAGATGCCTCAAGCATATAGGACAAACCATCGAGGCCACATACATTGCAGATTTCATGGGGGTCTGCGATTACTGTGGTCGTTCCACAGGGAACCACAAGATTGGAAAACTCTTCTGGAGTGGCATGGCTGGACTCAATATGCACATGACCGTCAATAAATCCAGGCACAAGATATCGTCCCCCACCATCAACCACCGTTTCTGCCTCTCCCTGTCCACACTCAGCAAAACCAGCTATATATCCGGACTGGACCAGAAGATCAGCCTCAAACCACTCCTTGTTATATACATCCAAAATATGGGCATTCGTAATGCATAAGTCAGCTTTTTGCCTTCCTGCTGCAGTTTCTATCACTTCCTGCAGACTCTTCTTCGTAACCATGCGAGCTCCTTCTGCAACATTTTGCAACGTCTTTCTATCAGTGTACCACTTCACGATAATTGTTCAAGGGAAAATATTGGTAGTAGGTATACAGCATAATTAATAATTTGTATTGATAGCGAAGTCAGATTTTTCGCTATATTGCAAAATTTCTTGAATTAATTTAGCCAGATTCCCAAAATTGTACCCTGTAATTTGGTTATATAACAAATGTAACGATTTTTCTGTACGATTTGATACAGATAGGGTAGAATGGTATCAACCAAAACATCTGCAAGGAGTGCATCGATGGAAAAGTTTTTCAAGCTCAAAGAACGAAAAACGACCGTCAAGACTGAAGTCATGGCAGGTATTACTACCTTCTTAACTATGGCTTACATTCTTGCCGTCAACCCAGGCATCCTTTCCGAATCCGGAATGGACTTCTCCAAAGTATTTGCTGCAACTGCAATTGCTGCATCAATCGCAACATTGGTAATGGCCCTGTTGGCCAATCTACCATTCGCTCTTGCCCCAGGCATGGGTCTGAACGCCTTCCTTACCTACACCGTCGTTTTCGGTATGGGTTACACATGGCAGTTCGCCCTCACGGCAGTATTCGTTGAAGGTATCATTTTCTTGATCCTCACCGCTGCCAATATCCGTGAGGCAATTGTCAACAGTATTCCGGCCAACCTAAAACGTGCAATCGGAGTTGGTATCGGCCTCTTCATTGCCTTCATTGGTATGCAGAACGCTGGTATCATCGTTGATGGAGCTACGTTGGTTGCTCTGAATGCTGACTGGTTCATGGGAGCTCCTGGCCTTGCCATGATTGGCCTGATCATTACCGGTATCCTTTTAGCCCATAAGGTAAACGGTGCCCTCCTGATTGGTATTATCGTCACCACCATTATCGGCATTCCTTTCGGAGTAACGAAATATGCTGGCGGATCTTTCCTCCCCCCAGCCCCTTATTTCTTCCCGTTTGAATTCTCAAGCATCATGAGTGTTGACTTCATTGTCGTAGTATTCACCTTCTTGTTTGTGGATATGTTCGATACAGTTGGAACCCTGATCGGTTGTGCCACCAAGGCTGACATGATCCAGGATGATGGATCCATCCCCAACTGTAAGGAAGCACTGTTCGCTGATGCAATCGGTACCACCGCAGGTGCAATCCTCGGAACCTCAACCGTTACCACATTTGTTGAATCTTCCAGTGGTGTTGTTGAAGGTGGACGAACTGGTCTGACCGCATTGACCGTTGCAATTCTCTTCGCTCTCTCCCTGTTCCTTGAACCGTTGTTCGGTTCCATTCCTAGTGCTGCTACAGCACCTGCCTTGATCATCGTCGGTGTTATGATGATGAGCCCGGTAAAGGATATCGAGTGGGACGAGATGACCGAAGCTATCCCAGCCTTCTTGACCATGATCTTCATGATCGTAGCTTACAGCATTGCAGATGGTATCATGTTTGGTATCCTCTCCTATGTATTGCTCAAGCTCTTCACCAAGAAGACCAACGACATTTCAAAGATGACTTGGGTTGTTTTTGCTCTGTTCGTGATCAAGATTATTTTCGGCGCCCTCTAAGAGCTTCTGCTCTGTTCTTATGGACCTCCTTTCTCAGGGGGTCCAATTTTTATCCCCTACCCATCACCCAGTTTCTACGGTACAATAGCACTCGTTGAGGAGTAAATTATGCGCGCAAATATGATGCGATTGGATACGAATAAAGTGTATTTGGTCACCGGGGCTGCCGGTTTTATTGGGTTTCATCTAAGCAAGCGATTGCTTGGGCTTGGATGCAAGGTCATCGGTTTGGATAACCTGAACGATTATTATGAGGTGTCTCTCAAGGAAGAGCGACTGAGAATGTTGGCCTCAGAACAATTCATCTTTTATAAAGTTGATCTTGCTGACAGGATTGAGCTTGATGCAATCTTTGTCAGACACCAGGTAACCCATGTCATCAACCTTGCAGCCCAAGCGGGGGTTAGATACAGCATCGACAACCCGTATGCATACCTACAATCGAATCTTGTTGGCTTCCTCAATATCCTGGAGTGTTGTCGTCATCATGCAGTAGAACATCTGGTATATGCCAGCAGCAGCTCAGTCTATGGCTTGAACAGCAAGATACCCTACTCAACAGATGATAAAGTCGATAATCCTGTAAGCCTCTATGCAGCCACCAAGAAATCCAATGAGCTGATGGCCCATGCGTATACGCACCTCTATCATATCCCGACCACTGGACTGAGATTCTTCACGGTCTATGGTCCGTATGGAAGACCGGATATGGCATACTTCTCATTCAGCAAAAAGATTATGGAAGGGAAAAGCATCAAGGTATTCAACAATGGGGATATGTGGCGTGATTTCACCTATGTCGATGACATCATCACCGCATTGGAGAACATCATTCCCAATATACCTGAAGAGAATGAGGCAAAGGATCGATACAAGGTCTACAATATCGGGAATAACAAACCAGTGAGATTGAAGCAGTTCATAGAAACACTGGAACAGTGCCTTGGAAAGAACGCTGAGAAGGAGTATCTTCCGATGCAACCCGGGGACGTATACCAGACCTATGCAGATGTCACTGACTTAATGAAAGATTTTGATTTCAGACCCAACACCCCTCTTGAGCAAGGGCTTGAGGCTTTCGTCTCGTGGTTCAAGCCATACTATGGATACTAGAAATACACTCTACGATGTAGTGATCATTGGAGGAGGAGCCGCTGGGCTGTTTCTTGCTGCTCATCTTCCCACTTCCAAGGCACTGCTGCTCGAACACAAGGAAGCAGCAGGCAAGAAGATCTTGATCACCGGTGGAGGCATGTGTAACCTTACCAATACCCAAGCGAAAGAGGATTTCCTGCAGCATTATGGTAGCAGAGCACAGCGCAACTTTCTTCTTCCCTCCTTCCAGGCCTTTCCTCCCTCATCTCTGATCCAATGGTTCGAGTCCAAGGGGGTTTCCCTCGTGACCAGGGAGGATGGGAAGGTGTTTCCCGCTTCGCTGGATGCCCATGAGATCAGGGATGTGCTGGTCAGGGAAAGTAAAGCCAGCATAGTGTACAACTCCAAGATATCTACACTCAGCAAGGATGGAGAATATTTCTTTGTGCGAACCGATAACGGGAGTTTTACATGCAAAAACCTGGTATTGGCTACTGGTGGAATGAGTTATCCGAACACAGGAAGTGATGGGAGTGGATATAGCCTAGCCAAAATGCTTGGGCACTCCATCGTTCCTCCAAAACCAGCGCTCGCTGCCATCATGGTGGATACGTATCAGTGGACGCATCTTGCAGGTAATGCAATCCGCTCTTCTTATGCAGAGTTTCATCATCCAGGGGAGAAAAAACGGTTTCTGCAAGCTACTGGGGATATATTGTTTACACACGATGGACTCTCAGGTCCCCTGATCCTTACGGCCAGTCGTGAGCTGAAAGCAGGCGATTCCATCACATTCTCCCTGCTGCCGATGGAGAACAAGCGAGAGGTTCAGGAAGATCTCCTTGCACTCCTCTCCTCACAACCCAAGAAGCAGGTTTCAACCATCCTCAAGGAGGCAGGTCTTGTAACATCCCTTGCCCAGCAGGTAGTCAGGGAACTTGCGCTTGATCCTAGCAGTACCACAGCCCACCTGAACAAAGCACAACGGCAGGACCTGGTTAGGATGGTTACAGAGAGACGGTTCATCATCAAGGGGATCAAGGGATTCAATGCAGCGATGGTCACCTCTGGTGGCGTGAGCTTGAAAGAGGTAGACAGAAACAACATGCAGTCGAAGGTGGTTGAGCATCTCTATTTCTGTGGTGAAATTTTGGATGTGGATGGACAGAGTGGAGGCTACAACCTTCAGGCGGCGTTTTCAACAGCGTACTGTGTAGCTGAACATATACAAGTATAGGAAGAAGATTATATGCAATTTCTTTGGACAACCATAACCGTTGGGAATATGGAAGAGAGCCTGGAATTTTACCAGGATATTCTCTCACTACCGGTATTCAGCAGGATGCAAACACCTGCCGCTGAGATCGTGTTTTTAGGAGATGGAGAAACAAAGATCGAGTTGATCCATCACCCAGGAGAAGAGAGCTCTCCCGTAGGAAAAAACATAAGTATAGGACTGAGCGTCAAGAATCTTGATGACCACATGGCAATGCTCCAGGAAAAAGGCATTCCCATCTCAGAGGGACCCTTCTCACCGAATCCTTCCGTCCGGTTTTGCTTTGTGCATGACCCGAACGGTGTCCGTGTGCAATTCGTGGAACGTAACTGACAGAGTTTGAGCCGGGATTTCTCCCGGCTCAAAAACCCTAGATACCTTTGGGATACTGACTATTTGATGCGCTTTACAGCAGCCTCAAGCAGCTCTTCCAGCTTTGCAGAAGGATTCTGGAACTTTGCAAGGAAGATCATTGCAGCAATGATGTATGGCTTGTAACTGGCTTCCTTGTACAGGGGTACCAGATACCTGTCGAATACGGAAGCTTCAACCTCACCTTCCTTACAGGAAAGACCAGTGATGTCAGCAGGCAGGCAGTGCATGTAGAGTGCCTTTCCGTCCTTGGTGGTTTTCATCAACTCTTCGGTACAGGTCCAATCCTTGAATTTTGCATTGTTTGCCAGACAGGTCTTCTCCAGTGCCTTCAATGCTTCCTGGTCGCCCTGCTCAACAATCTTGGTTCTCTCTTCCATAACTGCAAAGGGAGCCCAGCTCTTGGGATAGACAATGTCAGCATCCTTGAATGCTTCAGCCATGGACTCCACTCTCTTGTAGGAACCACCGCTCTTCTTTGCATTCTCCGCAGCGACTTCTTCAACATCAGCCATAACATTGTACCCTTCTGGGTGAGCAAGTACGACATCCATGCCAAAGCGGGTGAACAGTCCGATGATGCCCTGAGGAACAGAGAGTGGCTTGCCGTATGAGGGGCTATATGCCCAGGTCATGGCTACTTTCTTGCCCTTGAGGTTCTCAACACCACCAAAGTGATTGATCACATGCAGCATGTCAGCCATGCTCTGGGTTGGGTGATCGATATCGCACTGGAGGTTGACCAAGGTGGGTCTCTGCTCGAGTACTCCATCGTCATAGCCGTCCTGTACAGCCTCAGCAACAGTCTTCATGTAGGTGTGGCCTTTGCCAATGTACATGTCGTCACGGATACCGATGACGTCAGCCATGAAACTTACCATGTTGGCGGTTTCACGAACGGTCTCGCCGTGAGCGATCTGGCTGGTTTTCTCGTCAAGATCCTGGACTTCAAGGCCGAGCAGGTTACAAGCACTTGCAAAGCTGAAGCGTGTTCTTGTGGAGTTGTCACGGAAAACGGAGATTCCAAGTCCACTGTCGAACACCTTGGTGGAAATATTGTTCTCGCGTAATGCACGCAGTACTTCTGCTACCTGAAAAACGGCAGCAATTTCGTCATCACTCTCTTTCCAGGTATGGAAAAAGTCGTTGAGATACATGTTGTCAGTTTTGAGGGTTTTCAGTTCCTCGATCATCTGTTTGATTGTGGCTTTGTCCTTCATGTGGGGAAACCTCCGTAAGTTTTGAATCATAAAAAATCCAGACAATGGCACTATACCATGGCAGTGTCCCATTGTCCAGATTTATGTTGCAGTTTGTTGCAAGATTCCGTTAAATCTTGCCAAGCTCCTTCAAGATCTTCTCAGGTGAGAACGGCCAGCTGCGCATCCAAACTCCTACAGCATCGTGTATGGCGATGGCGAGAGCTGGAGCTGCTCCGTTGGTTGCGATCTCACTGATAGATTTGGCTCCATAGGGGCCTACCTCATCATTGATATCGATCAGGACCGCCTTGAAGTCCTCTGGCTGTTCATCAACCATGGGGACTCCATACTCACTCAGTTTTGCATTGATACAGACACCATTCTCATCGAGGAGCATCTGCTCATAGAGCGAATGCCCGACAGATTTCAGGGCAGCACCATACATCTGACAGAGTGCCAATTCCGGATTGATCGGGGTACCGGCATCCTGCAGGGCATAGTACTTCTGTACCTTTACCTGGCCAGTTCTGACGTTGACCGCGACCTGCACAAAGTGAGCACCGTAAGGGATGGAGTTGTGGTTCGTGGTAAAGGAACCTTTTCCCATCACCTGACCACGACCTGTACCGGTAAGTGCATCATGACTGAGCTTTGCGTAATCAAGTGTCTTGCCACTCTTGGTACTGTACACCTCACCAGGAGAGCGAAGGATCAAATCCTCTGCTTTCTCTCCCATCTGGTAGGCTGCCTCATCAAGCAGATTCTTCTTCAGGTCCTGTGCAGCCTTGTAGCTTGCACCACCACTGAAATAGGTCCCACTGGAAGCATAGGCACCCGTGTCAAACGTACAGCTGTCGGTATCACCACTGGTAACGGTCACCCTGTCCAGAGGCACACAGAAGGCTTCACTGATCATCTTAGCGCTGATGGTATCCAACCCGGTACCCAAATCGGCGCCGCCACTGAATATCTGGAATGTTCCATCGGTCAGCAGTTTAGCCCATGCATTGGAGTGGTCGAGGCCGGGCAACCCGCTTCCCTGCTGGATCATGGCAAAACCCTTGCCGATTCTCCAGTCGGGGTCCTTGGATTCAACTTTCTTGCCCCACTCGATCATCTTTGCACCCTGGGTAAGGGCCTGTTCCAAACCACATGAACCAACGGGCACCACATTTCCTTCACGGCCTTCGCCGAGGCCCTTGAGAATCTCAAGCATGTAGCCTGGTTCAACCTTGTTCTTCATGGCCATGTCGTAGTAATCGATTCCCAGCTTTTCAGCAAGCTCCGCCATACAGGTCATCAGTGAGTAGGTACCCTTAGGGGCTCCATAGCCCTGATAGGCTCCTGTAGGTGGAATGTTTGTGTAATAGGTGATTACATCAAACTTCATGTTGTCGCACTTGAGCAAAGGCAAGGTCTTGCTACAGGCATTCATCGGGACCGTAAGACAGTGGTTGCCGTATGGTCCGGTATTTGCCCTTACATCCATGTAGACTGCGGTAATGGTGCCGTCTTTCTTTCCGCCCATCTTGACGGTCATCCGCATCGGATGGCGGGTGGAGTTTGCAATGAACTCTTCCTCACGGGTATTGCGGTAGTAGATTGGTTTTCCGGTGATCCAAGTGGCATATCCTACCAGATCCTCGACCAAAATATCCTGCTTGCTGCCATACCCACCACCAACACGCTCCTTGATGATTCGAATCTTGTTCTCAGGAATCTGACAGACCCAAGAGACAATTCTTCTCACATGGTAGGGAACCTGGGTGGAGGCATTGATAACCAATCTTCCACCATCAATCCTGGCATAGGCCAGGTGTGGCTCAAGGGGAGTACACTGGATCTGACTGGTCTGGTAGGTCCTTTCGACCACAGCATCAGCTTCCTTGAATCCTTTCTCTACATCCCCAATCTGCCCATGGGCTGCTGAGGCAATATTTCTTCTGATATCTCCATGAAGCGGGAACTGGTAGACAACCTTTCCATCCCTGGGGTCGGCATCCTTGTTGTACTCCTCCAAATTCTCGGGAGCACCACTGCGATACTCTACCACCCCGTTATGAACACGAGGGGCTCCTTCTTCCATCGCTTCCTCGACAGTGAATACTGGCTTGAGTACCTCATACTCCACCTTTATCGCAGATCGAGCAGCCACTGCCTGTTCATACGTTTCTGCAACGATTGCTGCTACACGGTCACCCACATGCCTGACCTTCCTGTTCAGCAATCTGCGATCGTGTGGGCTGGGTTCTGGATTCCCCTGCCCAGCCTGCATATAGAATACATCAGGACAGTTCTCATGGGTGATGATAGTGACCACGCCTTCCATCGCCAGGGCTTTCTTGGTATCGATCTTCTTGATGTAAGCATGGGCGTATGGGCTGCGAAGGATCACCATGGAGTGATAACCCGGTAAAACCCTGTCCTCAACAAAGCTGGCTTCGCCTGCAACCAGTTGCGGTCCATCGACCTTTCCCTTTGGCTTTCCAACATAGGTCAGCTCATCTCTAAAGGAGGGAGAAATTTCGCTCTTGTATGCACCATCCTTCATTCTTTCCAGAGCCAACTTCACTGCCAGATAGTAGTGTTCATAGCCTGCATCGCGGATAAAGATACCACTAAGTACCTGATTGATTTGTTCCTTGGTAGGATTGGTTTCATGTTCAAGCAACCAAGTCAGGAGCAACGCTGCAGCAGGTGCATTGTAAGCACTCTGTACGACGCCTGCATCGATCATGGCCTGCTGGATGACATTCAGACTTCGACTGGTACCCATCGATTCAGCGGTCTTGATCTCAGCACCATCAGCCTGGAGTGCCAACATCAGATTGGCATACACAGGAACATCATTGAAAATAACGGTATCACTGCCTGCAAAGCCTTCCTTATCATCACTATCACGTACGCTGGTATACCCAAGGCGAACGAGCATTTCGCGCAAGCTTTCTGACTGCTTGCAACTTACTGTATGTTTCTTACCGTTAACGGTACAGACAATTTTGTTCATTGTGCACCTCCTTTGAGAAATGCAGAGAAGAGTTGCCCCACCCCTTCACTGGCTATATAGCGCTTGTAATCGGAGCTGCCAGTCATATCGTCCACGACCTCAATGTCATGCCGCACAGCAAGCTGTACATCCTCTCTTGTGGTCAACTCACCGTTCTCGATAGAATTTTCCACCTTTTCCAATCGTTGGACTCCTTTTCCGTATACAGCAACAAAGACCCGTACGTGGTCTATGACCTGCTCACTGTCCTTTGTTGCACTGAATCCAACGGTTACCGCAGCACGATTCTGGCTGCTCATTGCATACCGCAAGGTTCCCACATACCGGTCATCCTTGGAAAGGCTGACAGCCAACAACAAGGTACCTGCAAACTGCTTATGATAAGCATGGTATTCTCGGATGGGGATATTGTCCTCACTGTATACTCCCTTCTCGGTCAGATTGGCCGTAAGAAGCCGAGCACGGCTTGCAAGCAATGCTGGAGCAAGATAGGAGTGATCACTCATCAGTGCAAGGTTGCCTCCAATGGTGGCCATATTACGCTTCGTGAAGGAACCACAGAAATGAGCAGCATCCTTGAGCCATGAAGGGATCAATGGTGATTCGATCAGCTGCTGCAGCGTCACCATGCTACCAATCTTGATGGTGGAACCTTCATCTGTGATGGTATCCAAACCAAGCTTGGAGAGGCTGATGGCAGTCTGGCCCTCAACGGTTGAATGAAGACGGTTGATCTCCGTCCCCCCTGCATAAAACACACTCTTGGTGTTTGAACGCTTCTTGTTCAGAGCGTCTTCAGTAGTATTCGCTATGAGATATTCCTGTATCATACAGCCTCCTCTTTGGCAGCTTGACCCATCATACGCTTGCTGATGGCATTTGCCTTGTCTGCAAGTTCCTGCTCGTCATATCCGACCAGCTGCCCGTGATCGACTACAACCTTTCCGTTTATGATTGTATAGTCAGTGTTGTGATTGGTGCCGCAGAAAAGCAAGCTTGCAACCGGATCACTTTGACTTCCCGCATAGGGTAATTTGGAAACATCAAAGATTGCCAGATCGGCAGCCCACCCTTCTTCCAGGCGGCCAACGTTCGAGAAATTGAGCGCTTTTGCACCGTTTTCTGTTGCCATGGTAAATGCCTCATTGGCACTCAGTGCATCAGAACCATATTTCACCCGTTGCAGAAGCATTGCCTGACGTACCTCAGCAAGCATATCTGAACTGTCATTGCTGGCACTTCCATCTACGGCAATTGCTACATTGATACCCATCGGCAACATCTCGTTGACCCTGCAGATACCACTACCGAGGCGCATATTCGAGGACGGGCAATGGGCAATATGGGAACCTGTCTCTGCAAGGATTTTCAACTCTTCATCATTGAAGTGGATTCCATGTGCATAAAAGACATCATCCCCGATAAGGTTACACTCCTGCATAAGAGCAACAGGACGCATCCCATACATCTCCTGGCAGAAATCAGCTTCGTCATAGGTCTCACAGAGGTGGGTATGTAATCGCACCCCATACTTCCTTGCAAGTTCAGCGGTCTTTGTCATCAAATCCTTGGTGACACTGAAGGGACTACATGGAGCGAGGGCTATCTTGTGCATTGCATCCGGGGCACTGTCATGGTAGGTCTTGATGCATCGCTCACTGTCAGCGAGAATCTCATCCTCAGTCTGTACAACGCTGTCGGGTGGAAGCCCTCCGTCCTTCTTGCTCAAACTCATCGAGCCTCTCGTGGGACTGAAGCGCATTCCCAGCGTGTCTGCAGCCTCAAATTGAAGGCCCATCAGATCACCCTTGAATGAGCGTGGATAGAGGTAGTGGTGGTCAGTGGTAAGGGTACAACCGGTCTTCATCAGCTCAGCCATTGCAAGCATTGATGAATAGTAGACTGCTTCCTCATCCACATATTTCCAAACCTCATAGAGGAATTTCAACCAATCGAAGAGCTTTGCATTCTGCACAGCAGGATGATTTCTGGTTAATGTCTGGTAGAAGTGATGGTGCGTGTTTACCAAACCCGGGATGACCACATGGTTTGAGCAGTCGATGGTACGACCCTTTGCGGGAGCAGCCAATCCACCCCCAGGAGCAATCTTGGCGACCTTGTTGTTTTCGATCAACAAATCAGCGCCCCAATATTTCTTTCCATCAAATGTGGGTTGTAGACAGTAGATGTTCTTCAAGAGAAGCGAGGAACTCATGCCTGTATATCTCCTTCTTCCTGCAAGGACACGACACATAGACGTCGGTGCTACACTTGCAATACTTTATGAGGACGGCATGCGGGTAGTTCCGCAAGGAAGGAGTGGAGAAGGAAGGGGGCAACTCCACAACCTTGGTTCTTTCTATATACCCTGCAGGCAGAGCCCCTTTTGCACCTGCCGGGCTAGTTCCTGTATTCCACCATTATCTTATGAGATAAACAATGAAACACCATAAGCTCCAAACAGCCACAAGGCGTCAATCCCTGTGGCTGCAGTATACCATATGTAGCGAGTGCTAATCTACGTACTACTTCTCCAAGGAATAGGGAAGCATTGCATAGAATGCAGCACAGATCTCAAGGTCATCCACACGGTTGATTTCGTTCGGTGCGTGAGCCTGTGACTCATCGCCAGGGCCAAAACCAATAGCAGGAATCTTATGACGACCAGTGGTAGCAACCAAGTTGGTGGAGAAGGTCCACTTGTCAACAACAGGCTTCTTTCCAAAGAGAGCCTCATGCCCGGCAACACCAGCTTCTACCAGTGGGTGATCAGCGTCGATCTTCCAGGTGGGGAAGTACAGCTCTTGGGAGTACTCCTTCTTGGTCCAACCAATCTTCTCATAGTTGGGCATCTCGACAACGATTGACTCTGGATCATCACCGGTTGCCTTGCTGATGTACTCACGAACCTGCGAGATTGCAAGGTCTGCATCCTCACCCCAGGTAAGACGGCGGTCAAGGTAGAGCATTGCATAGTCTGCAACAGCACACTGGCTCGGTCCCTTTACATCCATCTGGCTGACGGTGATGGTACCTTTTCCAAGGAAGTTCTCTGCATCCGGCTTGAGGTCCTTGTTCAATTGCTCGATTGCAAGAGCTGCCTTTGCAGCCTTATATGCAGCACTTACGCCACGCTCTGGAGCACTACCATGACAGGAAATTCCCCTGAGAATTACCCTGATCTCCATGCGTCCGCGGTGTCCACGATAGAGGCGGCAGGTTGTAGGCTCAGTGGAAACAACGAGGTCGGGTCTGAAGTTCTCTTCCTCGATGAGGTACTTCCAGCACATACCATCACAGTCTTCTTCCATAACGGTGAAGGTGAAATAAGCGGTATATTCACCACTGTAGCCGAGCTCCTTCAGGATCCTACCGGCAGTGATCATGGAAGCTGCACCACCCTTCTGGTCACTGGAACCGCGTCCCCAGACCTTTCCGTCCTTGATCTCACCACTGAAAGGATCGAAATCCCAGTTCTTCAGGTTTCCAACCTCAACAGTATCGATATGGGCATCGAAGGCAATCTTCTTGGGACCATTGCCGACGCGGCCGATTACCGAGCCCAATCCATCGATATACACTTCATCAAAGCCAGCTTCTTCACAAAGGGTTACGATGAGACGACAAACGTCCTCTTCCTGGGAGCTATAGCTCTTGGTCTGCACCATCTTTGAGAGATTCAATGCCGTGTAGTCACGATACTCGGCAGCCTTTGCCCTAATTTGTTCTTGAATTGTCATGTTACTTTACCTCTTTCGTTCTCTATTCTCTTCTTCGTCGTAATCGAACCGGTTACGGAGCGATTGTATTTACTGTATCCCAAACGCGCTTAGCTACTTTTGCTGCCTCGTCATAGATCTTCTGTACATCAAGGCCTGGGAACTGATGGTTTTCCATCACCAGCTTTCCATTAATGATGACACTTTCCACACAGTTGCTGCTCATGCCCCATACAAAATGGGTTGCAGCATTGTCTGCTACCAGAGGGGTTGGTGAATGGTAGTCACAGATGGTCAAATCAGCCTTATAGCCTGCAGCAACCTTACCGTACTTCCCGTCAAAATACTTCTCAACCAACTGGTTTCCACGACCCATGGCAGTCACAAAATCTGCGGGCCACCAGGAACCACCCTGATCCTTGTGCTTGAAGAACGCAATCTTGAGCTCTTCAAACATATTTCCACCACAGCCATCGGTTCCGATGACCAAATTATCGACTTTCTGGATCTGTTTGAAGTAACCAACATTGTTGTTCATGTTGCTGCGTCCATTGTGTGCAAGGAACGTACCATGAGCGTTGATCTTTTCCACCTCAGCCTCACTGAGCCATAGCCCATGAACCAAGAGAGAGTTATCAGTCAGAAGTCCAAATTTCTCCAATCGGTCAACGATATCCAGGTGGTACTTATGGTGGCTGTGCACCACATCATACTTGTCCTCTGCAACATGGAGATGAAGTCCGGCACCGGTCTCTGCCATCGCCTCTCCCATAAGCTTCAATCCAGCATCAGGGATGGTGAACGGTGCATGTCCCCCAATCATTCCTCTAACCAGAGAACTGCTCTTGGCGGCCATGGCAAAACGAAGGTTTTCCTCGACGCCTGCTTCCACCTCTTTCATTCCACCGTTTCTATCGGTAACTTCGTAGCAGGTAGCTCCACGCACGCCAACTTCTTCCATTCCCTTGGCAATGGTGTCCAAGGATCCTGCAATGTAGGAAGGGCTTGCATGGTGGTCGATACAGGTGGTGGTACCACTAGCGATGGCGTCGATCGAGCTGATCAGGGAGCTGTAGTAACAGGCTTCCTCATCAAGTGCACGGTCGATACGCCACCACCACTCCTTCAGTATCTGAATGAAGTCAGTCTGTGGGCCTGCAGAGGCAAGCATGCCTCTGGAGAGTCCTGAGTAGTAGTGGTGATGGGAACAGACATTCCCGGGAATGACCGTCTTGCCTCTTCCATCAATAACCTTGTCTGCATGTATAGTCTCTGATGCACCCTTGCCTACCTTGGTGATGACATCATCGACGATGACGATGTCAACACCTTCCTGCACCTCAAAAGGCGGCTGGGTCTGCATGATCCGGGTTTGTTTAATTACCGTTGTAGCCACTTATTCCTCCTTACGCTTCTACATATCCAAGCAGGTAGCTGTATGAGGTGTATACCTCTTCGATCAAGGCGGCAACCTCATCAGTAATGCCTTCCTCTTCCCCTACCAGGATACCGTCTGCGTCCATCTCGCACTCGTAGGTTTTCCCATCGAGGCGAACCAGGATATCCTCACCTTCAACGAAGAATCCACTGTTCTCTGAGTTCTCAAAATCATCCATTCGGCTGAAGAGCGTGAACTTCTTGCGATAGGGACCGCCATCGTAGGGACAGAACGTTTCACAGTTGCCACACTCGTTGCAGTATGCATCGAGGTGGAGAATCTGGAATGGGTCTGCAAACAACCCAAGATTCCTTACATCAATGGCAACGTTTGCGCGGTTCGGACATACATCCACGCACTTATTGCAGAGATAGGAACATTCCATGCAGCGGGCAGCCTCAGTTGCTGCAAATTCCTTATCGCCGAACTCCTTCGAAGAGAGAATTTTGCTCTTCTTGTCAGTTACGTCTGCAAAGAACTCATTCTCATCATTTTCGAGCTGCACTCTCTCTTCGTCGCTCATCTCTTCTTCTTCAAATGCTTCATCATCGTGGTCATGGTCACAATGCTCATCGTGCACATGCTCGCTCTCTTCCTCTTCAGGACCAAGCACCTTGTCGATGGCGGCTTCAACTGCCGCTCTAGCACTAGCAATACACCTTACCACAGTAGAAGGACCACTCTGTGCATCACCAATGACGTATACATCTGATACTTCTGACTCCTTGGTCTCCTCGTCTGCCTTTGCCCAACCCTTCTCGTTGACAGGCACTCCGTACCAAGTAAGCTTCTCTGTATCAGCATGTTCACCAATTGCAGTAATCATGGTGTCTGCTTCAATGGTGAAGGTCTCTTCAGTCGCCACGGGTCTTCGTCTTCCGCTGGCATCCATTTCACCGAGCTCCATCTTTCGGACGGTGAGCATATTGCCATCGAAGCGTTCAGGATTTGCAAGGAAGATGAACTCAACATTCTCTTCCTGTGCCATACCATACTCTTCATGGTCGGCCGGCATCTCCTTTTCGGTTCTTCGGTAGATTACTGAAACCTTCTCAACACCCTTGATCCGGGTAGCGGCACGTGCGCTATCCATTGCAGTATTTCCACCACCGACAACCACAACATGCTTGCCAAGGGAAAGGGTTGATGGATCTTTCCTGAATGCGGAGAGGAAGGAGAGAGAGGGTCTTACCCTGCTCCGGTCCCCCTGCAAGGGGATATCATTGTCTACTTCGCTTCCGATTGCGTAGAAGATACGGGAGTAACCCTGGGCACGTAGTGCTTCTACGGTCATTTTCTCTGCATCTACTCCATAATTGAACTGTACGCCATGAGCCTTGATGAATTCGACATCACTTTCAATTGCTTCCACAGGAAGGCGGAATCCAGGGATGACATGGCGAACCACACCACCTGCACTCTCTTCCCTTTCGAAGACAGCGGTATCGAAACCTGCTCTCGCAAGGAAATATGCTGCAGAAAGTCCGGCAGGACCTGCCCCAACAACTGCTGCCTTGATTTCAGCTTTATCAGTCGGGCCTTCCCATAGCTGCTTATACTCTTCAAATCCGTTCTCTACTGCAATACGCTTCATATCACGGATACGAACTGCTCCCTCATAATCCATGCGGGTACAGTGCAGCTGGCACTGGTGGTCACAAATGTGACCGGTGATGGCGGGAAGTGCGTTCTTGTCGTAGATGACTGCCAAGGCTTCCCCATAGCGTCCCTGACCAACAAGCTGGACATACTCAGGTACGTCCTGATGGATCGGACAAGCAGTTTGACAAGGCGCAACATAGCAATCAAAGAGGGGTAGCTTCTCCCCAATCTTCACGGTATCAGTTCCCCTGAAGTCTTTTTCAGCTACGGCATACTTACCCGCTCGTGCATCCTCTGAGAGCTTTTCGAGTTTCTTGACATCAATGCCATCCATCTTCCAGGCATCACTCTCTTCAAGAATTTCCACAAGCTGTTTCATGCGGGTGTAGCCACCTGGCTTGAGCATATCGGTTGCCAGGGTAATTGGCCTGATACCACTCTCAAACAGAGCCTTGATCGTAAAGGCATTGGCACCACCACTGTAGCTGATGGGAAGCTTGCCGTTAAATTCCTTGCTGAGCTTAAGTCCCACAGTTGTGGAGATAGGAAGCAAGGTACGACCTGACATGTACATCTCACCACCGGGGAGTACTCCCTGGTCGTTTACTGATCCAAGGGTGTTGGTCAGTTTTACACCAAAACCCCTGCCCTCTTTCTTTGCGAGGTCAACCAGGCGATGCAACATGGCTATTGCATCAGGGTACTGCAGGTCGTGCTCAAAGCTTTCCTTGCTGATGGTAAGGTAGTCAAAGCCCAGATCATCGAGAATCTTGCGGACTGTATCAAACCCGAGCAGCGTTGGGTTAAGTTTAACAAAGGTGTCTACCTTCTTCTCTGTCAGCATATAGCTGCAGATTGCTTCAATTTCTTTTGGAGGACATCCATGCATGGTACTGAGCGTGGTCGATGGGCTGATATTCCAGCTGATCTTCTCAGTGATGCCTTTTACCTTCTTCTCGAGCCCTTCCCAAGGAGTGCCTTCGAACAAACCCTCTTCGATCAGTGCTTCCAGCTCCTGCAAGTACTCTGCAAAGCGTTCATCTTTGCGAGCGTCGATCATGGAGTCAATGAATTTCTGCATCTTCTCTGTCTTGATGCCTTCAAGGTTGTAGCCAACAGACATATTAAAGATAAAGGAAGGCTTACCGAACTTACCTTTCTGCATCACTGCTTCCAGTAGATGCAGGATAATCCAAGCTTTTGCATACTCGTCCCATGCTTTGGGAAGGGTAAACTCACTGGACCATTCGACGTTGTATCCTTCATCCCGTGCATCAATACAGGGTTTCTCAATCTCCAAGGTATCAAGCACCTGGACTGTCTTCAACTCCATGAATCTGCCACCGACAAGATAGCTTGCGATGATATTCTGGGCCAACTGGGTGTGGGGGCCTGCAGCAGGTCCGCAGGGTGTGGCACAACTCTGGGAGAATACGTTCAGGCTGTGCTTGCCGCTCTCATGATAAAATTGTTCTTCGGCAATACCGAATATGGTATGGTGATTTCTGTACTCACCAACGATACGGCTAATAAGTTCCGTGAAGGGAACTGGGCGCATAATGTCTCCCATTACTCACTCCTTCGAAAGGTGTCGCCGGGTTCACTACCCGACCCTTTCTCATTCTAATGCAGATTGAAGAGAAGTCAATATTTTTTGCAACATTTCGCAACAAACATTTCATACCAACAATGAACACCCTCTATGAAATTCTTTGTATATCCTCAAATACCAACGGCCTACAAAAAAGGATCTCTTCTGGTATGAGTATAGCATCAATGCCCATCGAAAAAAACGCACTTTTCGCTAGTATTATCGATTCTAACTACCACTTAGCGCAAATTAGTTTTCAAAAATTCAACTTTTACGAATATTCTCTTTACATTTTTTCTCATTACGGTATACTTGACTAATCTAAAAAACAGTAACCAAGTGTCACCACGGAGGAATAGGCATGCTAATTAATTTGAATGTCAATGAAGAAGTACGGAAAAAGAATATCCAACGTTGTAGGGAGAAAAACATTTTGCTACCTACGTTTAAGCAGATGATGGATCCTTCAACCGTACCAGCTGATATTAAAGAGAAACTTACCCATGTAGGACTTTGGGATGTCGACCCGACGAACCTGTTCAGGATCACCTGGAAGAACGAGCCTACCAAGCAGGGTGGAACCTTTGGTGGTGTGAATTATATTGAAGTTCCTCGCGAAATTACCGGTGTTAAGGCAAGAATCCTTGCCCTGGTCGGAAAATGGTTCCCGACTGGTGCTCACAAAGTTGGAGCAACCTATGGATGTCTGGCTCCCGCACTGGTTTCTGGAAACTTTGACTCTGTTCACCAGCAGGCTGTCTGGCCTTCCACCGGTAACTACTGCCGTGGTGGTGCATATAACAGTGTATTGCTGAACTGCGATTCCATTGCAATTCTCCCTGAAGAGATGAGCCAAGAACGATTCAATTGGCTTAAGAGTGTCGCTGGAGAAGTAATTGCAACCCCAGGTTGTGAGTCCAACGTCAAGGAAATCTTCGACAAGTGCCATGAACTCGATGCTGAAAGAGGCCACAACATTGTCATCTTCAACCAGTTTGACCAGTTCGGAAACTACCTCTGGCACTATAAGGTAACTGGAGCTGCAATCCTCGAAGCACTCAAGCAAGAGAATGTCGACCCCGAGAATGTTCGTGGGTATGTTTCAGCTACTGGAAGTGGCGGCACTCTGGCTGCAGGTGACTTCCTCAAGGAACATTTCCACAATCTCAAGATTGTGGCTGCAGAAGCATTGCAGTGCCCAACTCTCCTCCGCAATGGGTTTGGTGGACACCGTATCGAAGGAATTGGCGACAAGCACGTTCCCTGGGTACACAATGTAAAGAATACCGATATGATCGCAGCCGTTGATGACCAGGACTGCATGGATCTCTACCGCTTGTTCAATGATCCTGTTGGTATCGAGTACCTCAAGAAAATGGGATTGGATTCCAAGGAAATCGCTGACTTGGACCTCTATGGCATC
Organism: uncultured Sphaerochaeta sp.; assembly: GCF_963677075.1. Classification (NCBI taxonomy): domain Bacteria; kingdom Pseudomonadati; phylum Spirochaetota; class Spirochaetia; order Spirochaetales; family Sphaerochaetaceae; genus Sphaerochaeta; species uncultured Sphaerochaeta sp. The sequence goes on from NZ_OY781873.1 coordinate 2,785,256, forward strand.
AGTGGCATCGGTAATGTACTGGCAGCCATCAAGATGGCAAAATACTACGAGATGGAAGAAGATGATGTTATCTTCACCGTCCTCACCGACAGCTCGGAGATGTACACCTCCCGCTTGAAGGAGCAGGATGAGATTCAGGGTAAGTTCGACGAGAGTGCAGCAATTCGCGCACTTGCAGCTTGTGCTCATGCACAGGGCATCGATAACCTGAAGGAACTTAACTACTACGATCGTCTGGCTGTACACAATCTGAAGTACTATACTTGGGTAGAGCAGCAGGGCAAGACCTATGAGGAAATCAATGCACAGTGGTATGATAAGAACTACTGGAAAGATATTCCCAAAATGGCTGACCAGATCGACGAGTTGATCGAGGCGTTCAACAAGGAAATATTGGCCAAATAGGTCAAGCAAAGCAATAAGTGCCGGGCCTTGTGTCCGGCATTTTCTATATGATGAGGAGGAACCATGCGTTTTACCTATGAATGTTGTGACTGCGGTGCAGTCTATGAGACGGATGAGGTATTCTACCAATGCCCTACCTGTGCCAAAGAGAATGATGGCACCTCATTTCCCAAAGGGAATGTAATCGTCAAATTGAATAAGGAAGATGTACAGAAACTTGCAAAGCAGGACCATGTCTCTATGTATGATTTCTTCCCCTACCCGGTCCCTGACAAGGATGTCTATCCAGTTGGAGGAACTCCTGTCGCAAAACCAAAACGGCTTGCTACCAAGTACGGACTGAAGAACCTGGTCTGCAAACTGGACAGTGCACTGCCTTCAGGGTCTTTCAAGGATCGTGCGAGTCAGCTGATCGCTGCTCAGGCATTGTATCACAACCAGCATAAGATAGCCTTGGCGTCCACGGGGAATGCGGGAGCTGCGATGAGTTGCGCTGGGGCTGCTTACGGCCTTGAGATTGTTCTTTTTGTACCAGCAACTGCTCCGGTCAATAAGTTGATGCAGAGTGTGTTGTATGGAGCAACTGTTGTTCCGGTAAAGGGCAGTTATGATGATGCTTTTGCACTCTCCATCGCTTATACCGATGAGTTCGGAGGGATCAACAGGAATACTGCTTACAACCCTATGACCATCGAGGGAAAGAAGAGTGTTTCCATTGAGCTGTTTGAGCAACTGGGACGCAAGGTGCCTGACGTGGTATATGTACCTGTTGGTGATGGTTGTATTTTCGCTGGTGTTTATAAGGGCTTCTATGACCTGAAGGAAGCTGGTTTGATCGAGAAAGTCCCTCAACTTGTTTGTGCACAGAGCAAGCAGAGTAATGCGATCAGCACCGCTTGGAAGAGCGGTGATTTCACCAACCTTCCGAAGGCTACCACCCGTGCTGATTCAATCAGTGTAGAGAGCCCTGCCAACGGCAGAATGGCGGTAAGGTACATTAACGAGAGTAATGGCTGGGCAACAGAGGTAGACGACCAAGCAATCCTCGATGCACAGCTTGAGCTTGCCAAGGAAGCAGGAATTTTTGTAGAACCTGCTGCTGCTTGTGCTTGGGCAGCGCTTAGAGCTGATAGCGAAATGCTTAGAGAGAAGTTTGGTGAGGATGTTGAGGTTTGCTGCTTGCTTACCGGTACAGGCTTCAAGGATATGGCTGTTTTTGAGGGTAAAGTCTCCATTCCAGAGGCAATCGAGAACAGCAAAGAGGCGGTCAGAAATCGTTTCAAGTAAAAAAACAGAAGAAAGCGGTGCCAAAAGGCACCGCAATCTTCTTTCTCCTTTGACAAAATTGCCCGCTTACAGTACCTTTTGTCCTGTGATGAGGAGATTCGCATGGAAAGTTTTCTGATCGGTCTTGGAATCGGAGTAGTACTCGCCATTGTCCTCGTGGTTACCATGTCTGTTAAACGGCATAAGGAGATCCTTGCAGCAAACAAGGAAACCGAGCGGCTGAAGCGGATGCTGACTGACCGAATGGACTTGGAAAGCGAAGGTCTGTCCAAGCTGAAAGAACAAAACGAAGAGCTGAAGAAGCAGAATGAGAACCTGCGCATCACGATGAACACATACTCACAAAAACCAGGCAGGAAGGAACTTGCTCGTCTGCAGGTCTACCAACTTGCTGTCGATCGACTGACGATCAATAGTCCTGGCTTTGGTGCCGCCTGGCAGGCAGCACTCAAGGAGAGTGAAGATGAGTTCCAGAAGACCTATGTCGGGGTACAGCCGTTTATAAAGCGTCTGATACCGACCAAGACAGAGGCAAATGTTCTCCCCCGTACGGTAGATACAGAGGAAGACAAGTAATTAACACCAGCCGAAATGGTGGAATTGGTAGACACAAGGGACTTAAAATCCCTTGACCTTATGGTCGTGCGGGTTCAAGTCCCGCTTTCGGCAAAATCAGTAAATTTATAAAAAGACAACAAGGCCGGTTATTCCTATTTGAGGAAAGACCAGCTTTGTTAGATACACCTATCTCAAACAATCCACGCACCCACATGAGGTCTCCTCGAGAAAGATTTATAGAATTCAATGGATCTAATATTACTAGACAGATAATAGCAATATTGCTTCAGAGGAACCATTTCTTAGATAACACCTATCTCAAACAGCCAGTTGGCAAGGATTGATGCAGGAGAGGGTCAGTAACCCTACGAGATAACACCTATCTCAAACTGAAAAATTTGGCAACAGGCTTTCCGATTCGGTCAGTAACCCTACGAGATAACACCTATCTCAAACAGGAACACCAGCATCAAGAAGGATGTCCTCGGTCAGTAACCCTACGAGATAACACCTATCTCAAACAGGAACACCAGCATCAAGAAGGATGTCCTCGGTCAGTAACCCTACGAGATAACACCTATCTCAAACCACCACACGGCTCTTACCATCAAATGAGGTGGTCAGTAACCCTACGAGATAACACCTATCTCAAACAACTTCCAAAGGAGTCCGCACATGATTTTGGGTCAGTAACCCTACGAGATAACACCTATCTCAAACGATCTTTGCCTACTGGAGATACAGAGAACCGGTCAGTAACCCTACGAGATAACACCTATCTCAAACTCCACGCCATATCTTCGGGCAAGCTCCCTAGGTCAGTAACCCTACGAGATAACACCTATCTCAAACGGGTAGAAATACCTGTATTTACATGCAAATGGTCAGTAACCCTACGAGATAACACCTATCTCAAACCTGGTCGGGATCCTCAATACGGTAGATACTGGTCAGTAACCCTACGAGATAACACCTATCTCAAACCTCAACAACGCGCGTATTTTGATGTTTTACAATAGAAGCCTGATTTATGTAAACATACGTTGGCTGTTTTAGTCTGAGCATTTTTCATTCTTTCCTTCTCTAGAAAATTTCACATTGATCTATATCTATTATACTATATTTTTCCTTATCTTCAAAGAGTTTAGGGCAAACATTCTCTAAAAATAGAATATTACATTTCATTCCATGTACAGTATCAATAAGGTAACTGAGCTCTTCATTCGTAAAAAAGCTTCTCATATTCACGAAAACAAAAAGACTCTTTGCCAAGTACTTGTTTGCAACTTTTACATACGTTACAAGATTTTCTATTGGACTGGGATCACTAAAATCGAACATGAAACTGAAAACCTTCAGCAATGTACCGGTATCTATCTCATCTTTATAGATGAGCGATTCATCAGTATCTTGCATGACTATCAAAGCGTACTGTAATAATGCAGATTTAATCTGAGCTGTTCGTTCGAAGAAGTCTTCCTGGTTGGCTACCATTTTCAAGTATTGTAATAATTTTGTAGCAAACTTTTTATTATCATCAGCAGACACAAACGGATCAATGATCAGTTCACAAGTATACGAAATATCAATTTCTTTGAGATCATTTTCTGAAAATACAAAGCCCCCCTCTTCGCCCCGAATTTGCGCCTTCAGATCAGATACGAGTCTGTTCATGACAATAGGAGATTCAACAACGAGCGTATAAGACGTTTCACAATCGAAGGATATCTGTGTTTCTATTTGATTATGGATTAGTCTCATAAAATCACCAACCTCCTCATGTCTGAAAGAGTATCAGACTGGACTTCCCCTACGATGAACTCAATGTTCTCATATTGCTTTTCACTAATCACCATAACCTGAACGATACCTTCCTTGACTTCTTGACTACGTATTTGTGACTTCAAGAATTGCGCTGCAGTTGGATTCAATACCAGCTTTGAATAGATTGATTCCTGCAACATGACAAAACCTGTACCAATCAGCCATTTTCGAAACTTCCGATATGCTTTCCGTTGTGGCCGTGTTAAAACAGGGAGGTCAAACATTACAATCACTCTCATAAACCGATGCCTATTCATATTCCATACACTGAATCAAATCGAGATTCTGTTCACTTAATGCTTCTAAAACACTACGACAATAGGTTCCCAGCGCATTCACAAATTGAATTTGCTTATCCCCCATATGCACCTTACAATTCAGAACATCGACAAGACGCATTTTTTGAAGACTTGTGAATTCTTCAATGGGTCCCCATGACACAACCTCCTTGTCTATTAGCAATCGTAATGGCTCAATAAGGTCACTTGAAAGATTGAACTGATTAAAAGCATTATCATGAAATATTCCGAGCTGGGTAAGATATCCATTTATAACGATTTCCCTGTTGATGGCAGATAAAAGAATTGTATACCCATAGTTCAATGCAGCGTTAATCGGCGAATCCTTATGCCTAGAGAATTCATTACCAAAGATTGCATTAAAATATACCTTTGCTGCATGAGCTTCACGATTTGTCCTATCTCCAGCGGTTATTGAGTTTGCATAACCTATAAGCTTCTCAGCCAAATCAGGACGTGTCTGATTTAATACATTTGCTTGATTTGTAATTTTCTCGTGAATGATTCGTGTCCATACCTGGTCTTTGATCTCTTTCTTCCAAGTAATCTGACTTTTCACCTTTTCTGTCACATTATGACAACCATACAGAGGAAGAACATTACTTAATGGATTACGATGATTGTCACAGAAGATGATATTGATCTTGCGTTCCTGTAACTGTGCAACCAACATCGCAGTCAGAGATACTGCTGTCGACTCTATCATCAACGTGTGGATTTCACTTAAATGAATCCGGAGCATCTCAGTATCTCTAACTACGAGATAATTCATCTTGTATTCGAGCTTAGCTCGTTTTGAAACAACAACAATTCGCCAACTCATAACTCATCTATATGTCTTGTTTTAGTAAAAATACCCGTCGGAGACTGGTGCACCAAACGGGCATCTGTATCTTTGATCACTGAATCAAATTTTATTTCCCCAACACTCCCACCACCCCTCAAGGCTTTAAAATCTATTTTCCTTGATTTGCAATCAAATAATTTAATGATTTGCATTAGGACCTCACATTGTTTCCATAATTCCAAAGACTCAAATGTAGATTTTTTCTCTTCCAAGAATTTTGACTGATTTGCTGGTCGATGCTTGTAGATTGAATCTCGTTCTTTTGCTAATAATGTTTCATATAATGCAAGAGTCCCTTGTTTGGTGATATGAAGACTCTCTGCAAGAATCTCAGCATTCCCTGGCACCTCTTCTTTGTTTACTTTCTTCAATAGGGAGAGATATTTTTCTATCTGGGCAATATAGTCGTATTGTTTTTCATTAATAATTAATTGCACTGCACTGTTCGCTATAACTCGCTGTTCAGTAAAACCACTCAAACTCATTCGGTACCCTTTAATTATAATTAATTCATTCTTAAGAATTTTTGGAACTAATATCTTAGGATTGAGAAGGTGTAAATTTATTTCACAATACTCCTTAAGAGCTTCAGAGTCTGTTTCTAACTGTTTTTTAAAAAGTATTGGTACACGGATAAGTTTCCTGAACAGCTGATCTTTCTTCTCATACTGGACCAATGCAAAATATGCGGTAGAAGGAGAATCATAACCACCGTACTTATTTGTATCATTAAGAATCGGATTTGAGCTCTTTAGAGGAATTAACCCCTTCTTCCGTACAGGTTGTAAATCGAATAACTTTCCACTCACCTCTACCGCTTGCCTTGTCACCAACACCTGATGATTTTGCAATGTTTTTCTGACCGTGACAATTGTTCCAGTTTCATGCTTCTCGCTTTTTGGTTTTCCTCTATTAGCATCATACCTTTCATCAGTAATCCAGGCTGATTTACCGTTACGTTGAATAGAGCGTGAGAAAATATTACTGGCATTGTAAAACTGATCCCCTCTTCTCAACTCCTTGATGAAGTTTCGAGCATCAGCAGTGAACTTGGTATGAAAAGCATTCCCAACGACAATATTCAGATAAGCATCATGTGCATGGTGATGATCATTTACCAGTCTTGATTTCTTAATTTCAAAGTCAGCTCTGAAACTTGAGACATTCCTGGCTTTCACATACACAATCTCAGTCTTCTCGTCCTGGAATAGGTTCTTCAAGATACTCGCAACAACCTTGGTACTCTGTCTTGTTTCCACTAATTGTCTATTGATAAAAGCAAAAAGTTCTTCTTCACTTAAAGGAGTTGTCCGGGTAAGACGAGCATATTTTTCCTTGGAAATCAATTCACATATTAGCAACCCCTTCCAAAATCCACTCATTTCACTCTGCCACGCTGGATTGATTGGATAGTTATTACCTTTTTCTCCATTGCATGACTTATGGGCAAGTACCCTATTATTCAATGAATCGTCTTTAATAAGCGACTGAGGGTAGATATGATCAATATCGTAGAGCTGAGAATTATTCATCTGATCGAGTTCGATTTTTCCCCCACAATAAGGGCAACGACCCATCTGTGTGTAATAGAAATAGAGTCTGTCATTCCTTAACTCAGCATCGGTCTTGGTTTCGAGACTTTCTAGTAGCGCCTTATTTAAATTAATATCATTCTTGCAACGATCATAGAGTTTTCGAAGACTCTCTTTTCTGCTTATTGTCCGTTTTTTCTCGCCTTGTTCCCGTGCCATCTCAACAAATACTCTACTTGGCGCTCTACCCATTACTTTCTTGAGCTCTTGTACAATAAGAAGCGTCTGCCAGATCTGTCGCTTGACTGGAGGGGAGACAGAAAGCGGTTTGACCAATGATTCGTAGGAAAACTTCGTATTGATGAGTGTTTCATTATTGATTCTCTGAATCTCATCCAAATAGTCGTATTTACTGCTCAGTAGCTCCATGAGATTCTCGTTCGTTTCCCACATCATATGAATGATTGAGTAGCCTTCACCGGTTGCACGATCTACATGATAGATATCTTCAAGAAAAGCACGTGATAAACGACCCCACCCCTTATAATTCCTAACGAGCTTGGTAATATCATCAATTTGTTCTGATGTAAGCTTCTCATGAAGCTCTTTTGCGATTTTCTCCTTAAGAATTGTTGCATCATCAACATAATAGGCCTTCCACTCAATGATCTTTTCAATCTCGTCTTCAGAAAGAACCTTTGTTTCAAGATAGGGAGCAAAATCAATGTAGCTCTTTAGAGAATTTGCAAAACCGTTATCAATCCCTTCAATCGTACTTACATCATTCTTATTGATAATATTGTTTGTCATAAGGAACTTCTGCAACATCTTCAAGGTAATGGTCTTCTTTCCAGATTTTAGAAAAAGTTCGTTGTAAATCTTCTGCTTTAATTCAACTGATATCGACTCGCCATTGATCTTGAGATTATTCAATTCATTCAGAACCATATAGCGGTTGTAGAGGAGCGAGTATTTAGGCAACACCTCTTCCTTGAACAGGTAGGTACAGGAATTTGTCATACGTGTAATGAATTTCTCAGCCGAGGCCTTTTTATCAACCACTTCACCCCAGTTCCAAGGGAAGATTGGAACATCTTCCTTCCCCTGTTGTCGTACCATCCAGCAGAAACCTTCGTTTCCTCCTTTTTCCATATGGGAGGTATTGAGAGGTCCAACATAGTAAGGAATGCGAAATGTCAGCATGCTCACAATTTTTTGATGTGGGGTATACCCATCAGCATCAGGTATAGCAAGGAAAGAAAAATGGTGCTGAGCATTATCAAGTATGCTCTGGAGTTCTTTCAGGTGCAACTGGTGAGGAATCACCCTGTTATCTCTTACTCGCTGTTTTGGAAGAGCACTCTTCTGCTCAAGCTTTTCCAGCATACTACCCAAAATGCTATCCTCATCATTCTGATAGGGCTTTAGGAGATTGTACAAATACTTATTCACGTCCTCCTGCAAACATTTACCCTTGTGAACAACCTGAACCTTCTTTCCCGACTTATTTCCTGTTCCAATATAGTGGGCATAGTTATTTTGTGTAGAAGGATCCTTGAATGCCTTGTAATATGCATTGCCTGCATACTTCTTTACCAATAGTTTCAATTGTTTTAAATCATTCTTATGTTCTGCATAGCTGGATACTTTTGCATCACTGATGAACTTCTCTCCGTTCAAGATATCAGAGAGAAGTGTCCAGTTATATATTCCTTCAAGCGTTTCAATTAGGGCAAATTCTTCCGACTCAAGCAATACCTCAATGGATTCTTTCTTGTCTTCAAAACCTTCTTTATCAAACTCAATCTTGTCTTGTTCACTCTCTTTATAACTTTCGTTTCCAAAGAGCGAGGAGAGTAAGAACGGAGTCCCAGAGAGCGCTTTTATCAACTCTGCTATAAGCTTCTTTGGTGTTTCCTCTATCTCTTCCTCTGTTGTACGGGTGAGTGTGAGCACCTCCATTAGCTCATTCTTTTTATCTGTTCTCTTTTTCTTCTTCAGAATTGCTCCTAAGCTTTCAGGAGAACAAGAAACATGGAGAATGCATTGTAGTGAGTCTTCTACATTCTTCAGCAATGCATCCAACAGAAGATTGAAGGACGAAACACTTTCCAATGACTCCCCTGGGAACAGAAAATGCCCCCTATGCTTCAGGATGCTATGAATTGCAAGATAGAGAATCCTAATATCTGGTTTCTCTTCAGGGTGATGAATAAGATGACTCCTCAGATGAAAGATAGTTGGAAACTTTGCAAAATAGTCAGTATCTTTGAATGACTCATCATTAAAGAGTATAGATAGGAAACTCCCACTTCTGTCTTCGGTATGATACGAGCTTTCCTTCAATCGTTCGAAAAAACGAGGGTCTACTTCATCAATTTTATCTTGGAAAATTTCTTTCAAAAGTCTTTGTCGTTGCAGCCTTCTCTGGTGTCTACGACGTGCAGCACGGTGAAGCCGTCTCTCAGCAGCAGTATTTGCAGTATCAAAGAGCCTTACGCCCCAGAGATGTTTCCGATGTTTCTTAACCAGCTCATATTCTGTATTTGTAACGGCCCAGCCCACTGAGGCTGTTCCAATATCAAGTCCAAGGTAGTATTCCGACTGTTGAAAATCTTTGCTGACAGCTGTATTCATCTTGACATCTCCTATTTATTGGTGTAAGACTTTACTCAACACCTAGTGTTCAAATAAAAATTTATTCAAACCGTCCTTCGGGACCACGCGATGTGCGTACATGGAGCTTGCTTTACAGCAAGCTTCTTTGTTTCTGAGCCAAATTATACCACTCAAAGTACTGGTTTACCAGTTTAATCACAAATAGCTATGTTAACCCGTATTCATTGGTTCACACATTGCATTTGCGTAGATTAGGTAGTATAATCTACGCAAATATTGCGGAGATTATATATGTATATCTATGAAAACCCTACATGGCCACATTTTATCTGGAATCAAGAAACCCTGCTTGAACCGCTCGCAAACACCACTTTTTTGCAGGGAGAAGTCCTGGGTCGCATGAAAAGCCTTGGATTTGAATTGCAGAGGGAATCGAATTGGCATGTAGTTTCAGAGAACATCATCAGCTCCAGTGAAATTGAAGGTGAACACCTCAATTATGGACGAGTCCGCTCTTCGGTAGCCAGACATCTGAACATACCTTACGCTCAACCAGAAATTTCCGACCATCATATCGACGGTATTGTATCCATGATGTTTGATGCCATAGAGAACTACAACACCCTGCTCACGCTGGAGAGACTCTTTGGCTGGCATGCCTCCCTCTTCCCCACAGGATTTAGTGGAATGAGAAGGATACGCGTTGGCCAGCTCAGAAGTGATGAAAAAGGACGCATGCAAGTCGTCTCGAGAAGTAATGGGCCAATGGAAATTGTGCACTTCCAAGCTCCCGAGGCTGCACAACTCCCCTACGAACTCTCACAGTTCTTGACGTGGATCAATTCTCCCTCAAAGCAACACCCCATAGTACAAGCTGCAATTGCACACCTTTGGTTTATCACACTCCACCCATTTGATGATGGGAATGGAAGACTTGCAAGAGCCATCACTGATATGATGCTTTCCAGATCTGATGGTACAGGAAAACGCTATTATAGTATGTCAGCACAAATCCAGAAGGAAAAAGATGGCTACTATGCAATTCTTGAGAAAACACAAAAGGGCACACTTGATATTACAGGGTGGCTCCTTTGGTTCCTCGATTGCCTTTCACATGCAATAAAGGCATCAACCAGTACTGTAGACAGTGTACTGATCAAGGCAAGATTCTGGCAGGAAGCAGCCAAATACACGATAACAGATACCCAAAGGAAAATGCTTTCACTGCTCTTGGATGATTTCAAGGGCAATCTCACTTCCTCGAAATGGGCCAAGATCTGCAAGGTATCACAAGATACAGCAATCCGTGAGATCAAGGATTTGGTGCAAAAGAGACTTCTGGAACAGAAAGGACAGGGAAGAAGCACGCACTATGTGTTGATATATCCGTCTGAAGAGCTGTAAAAGGAGAAGGATCTTTTGTAATCAGGTTATGGCTTTTCCTTCCCTTCTAGATAAGCAACACACCATCCATGCTCAGCTCGCCCTTCTCTATCCGATGATAGAGCTTAGCCATTACCTGCTCGTCGAAGAGTGCTGAAAAACCTTTAAGACCAAGAAAGGAACGGACAAAGGGGTGTTTAGGATGGAATACCAGATCTTCCTTTGTCCCCTCCTGGATGATCTTACCATCTGAGATAAGTACTATTTTCGTCCCAAGACGAAACGCCTCATGAATATCATGAGTAACAAAGAGTATTGTCTGGTGGAGTTTGTTATGAATCTCCTTGAGCTGATCCTGCAACTGGGTACGAGTTTGCTCATCTACTGCGCCAAATGGTTCATCCATGAGAATAATCGAGGGATTTGCAGCCAAAGCACGGGCTACCCCGATGCGCTGCTTCTGTCCGCCACTGAGCTGGTGAGGATACCTATCGAGATACTCTTCAGGAAGCCCTACCAAACGAATAAGTTGTTTTGCCCTACTTCTCTGCTCTTCCTTGCTTTTATTTTGGAGCTTTAGGACATAGCTGATATTCTTCCAGATCGGCATATGTGGGAATAACCCAATTTGCTGGATTACATAGCCAATTGAACGACGAAGCTCCTCAATTTGATACTCACTGAGTTTCTTCCCATGAATCCTGAGATATCCAGTATCGAAAGCAAGTAGTTTGTTTACCAGCTTAAGCAGTGTCGTCTTCCCACACCCCGATTGTCCCAGCAAGATAACAAACTCACCTGGTTCAATTCTCAAGTTGATATCCTCGAGAACTACCTCTTCCGGCGTGTAGGACTTGCTAATATGTTCAAACTCAATCGCTGCAGGCATTACAACATACCTTCCTTGGTCAGGAAATCCTTAGCAACCTGCTTTGGGTCTTTATTCTCAATTTCCACCAAGTAATTCATCTCTATCATCTCTGCATTGGAAATCTTGCCAGTCAGTCGTTCAAGTACTCCGTTTAGCTCGGGATATTTTTCAAGAGTTTCATTACGGATAATTGTCGAGGCATGGTAGCTGGTAAAATACGATGCATCATCCTCCAGAACCACAACAGGTTCACTCTGGAGTCTCCCATCAGTCGAGAAAACGGTAATGACATCGACACCGTCACTTTTTACCGCCTCATAGCGGAGGCCGATATCAATCTCCTTGATATCACCAAAGGAAAGGCCATAGGCAGTGACCAAGCCGGGGAATCCATCCTCGCGTTCGAGAAAATCCGGGTTAGCTGCAAAGGTGAGATTACTGCTTACTTTGGCAAGATCACTGACCGTTTTCAATCCATACTGCTCCGCCACTTCCTTTGCGACCGCTACTCCATAGGTATTGTTGAATCCGTAGAGCCCACTCCAATGCAGATCCATTTCAGTGTCATATGCAGTTTTTACCCTTTCATAAAGTGTATTGGCATCGGTGATCGGATCTTCCTTAAGCACAAATAACCAGCCTGTTCCTGTATATTCCGGATAGAGGTCTATCTCTCCCTTCAGAAGCGCTGGATGAATATTCGATGTTCCACCACCAATACCCAGTTTTTGTTCGACAGCAAGATCGGTGTGAGTTTCAATGAGAACCGTCAGCATCTCAGCAAGGATAAACTGCTCAGTTACAGGTTTGCTTGCCAATACCACTGTATCTTTATCTTTTGAGCAACCGCTTAGAACCAGAATTAACAACATCAGTGTAATAAGCAATTTAAGATACTTACGCATGAGAAATTTCCTCCTGTCCAAGAAAACGCGAGCGAACACGACGCTCAATGATTTCCAATACAACATCTGAAAGAATTGCATAGAGTGCAATTAAAAGGCTCCCTGCAATGGTCATCTCTGGGAAGTTGGTCGAGATACCACGCCAAATAGCTCTACCCATCCCTCCCGCGCCAATGAAACTCGCAATACCTCCAAGAGCAATGGTCATAACCACCATGGTCCTGAATCCACTGAATATCACGGGGAGCGCTAGGGGGAACCTAATATTCAAGAGGAGTTGCCATTTGCTGGTACCCATACCTACCGCTGCCTCCAAAATATCCGGAGATACCTCCTGCAATCCTGTATAGGTATTGCGGATCATGGGTAATAGACCGTACAACACTATTGCAATGACTGCACTCTTAAGCCCAATACCAGTGATGGAGACCAAGATTCCAAACAATGCAATGGAAGGGATTGTATAGAGAAAACTGGTCAGTCTGAGCACAATACCAGCAAGGAGTGGATGCTTGGTCATCAATATACCAAGCAACAATCCTACTACGGTGATGATGGATACACTGAGCAAGGTAATAAAAACATGTTGGACCATGAGTTCCAAGAAGAACTCAGAACGTTCCGCATAGAGCGCAAATATCCTTGGTATCATTCTTAAATCCTTATTCTGTGTATAGTATCATCTGAGTCTCATCCATTCCTAGTGAAAAACCTATGAAACTCATGAGAATTCTGCAGTTATAAACTTACTATTCTGACAATCTGTAGAATCACATAATTTCTCCTTACTCACATTCTGCTTGACGCTCCCCCCATCCTAAGTCAAGCTCATCCCATGGACAGAAATGTTTTTGGATTACACGCAGATCAGCTCCAGGCTATTGAGGATTATCTGCAACAGGTTTCGCTAGGTAGTGAACATGCTCAGCTGGTTGCTGACCTCTCTACCTCTATATCAAACAGGTATACCAGTAAGACTGCAACCATCTTAAACGATGTACTTCAGAGCTTTGGCGCACTCTATCCACTTGCACTTATTCTTGAGGTAGAAGATACGGTCAAATCAGTATATGCCGATGCTGGAATAGACGACGCTGTCAGGGATGCAACTTTGCGTGACGTTCGTCTTTGGGTAGACCAGTACGCATCCCAACATAATGGAGCTATTGGATTAGACCGGGTATTCTGGATCAGCAGGCATCTTTGTGCAAATATCCTCCGCCTGGGTCGGTTACAGTTTGAGCCTAAGACATTTGGTTATCCCTATCAGATCTTCAAAGACTCAAATGATGATACGATGATTATCGTTGCGGGCGGAGGACTCTCCTGTGACAGGGATGGATATCTTATAGATGATCAGAATGCAGCGTTTTATACCTCATTCCAGGATGAAACCAGTCAGATATCCGGTCACTTGGTTAATACCACACTAGGCACGATTGATAGACAAACTACACAACTACCTTTACAAAGGTTTGGTCTCGTAACAGATAGTGAGACATTAGTACTACATCTACACATACCCTCCGGCAGTCCTCTCACCCCGTCATCTGTTGACGAATCACTATCAATGGCAAAGATATATTTTCCATCAATTTCCTTTGTTGTTTGTTCCTCTTGGCTCCTTGACCCTGCCTTGGAATTGGTGGCAAACCAAGAGAGCAACACCAGAGCGTTCATGCATCGATTCAGGAAATTCCCCGTAATGCATGGCGTGCCTCAGATCTATGAGCGAGTCTTTGGTTTTGGTCTTGGCGAAACTGAGGTGCTTGCATACAACGCAACCTCAAGTCTACAGAGGCGAGTGCAACAAGCACTTATCAGTGGTATAAAATTTCATACCATGGGTGGATATTTAACAAATCTCTCTAATTAATCGTTTTCAAATAAGAGCACACCCGCTCAATCTCTACAGCCTCTTCCCTGATACAGGAAGACTCAAGGATTTTATAGGTGTCCATTGTTGCTGATTCAAGTAGTCTCTTTGCACCCTTCAGGTTTCCCACAGTCACTCTTCGCATAATCCCTGGTACATCCAAGTCTGTTCCCTCACAGCAGGATGGATGCTCGCAGTAGAGACAATGTCGGGCTGCAAAACGGATTTTGCGTAGCTCTTTTGAGTCTTCTGCAAAAAGCAGATCCCTCGTAAAGGGAGGGTCGATGAGTCGCACATACTCTTTCCGTCTGTTATCGTAAATGAAAGGTTCAAGAGAGCGTTGCTTCAGTACAGCATTTGCTGCAGCGATACCACTGGTTGTTACAGTCGGTGTTCCGGTTCCCATGACTGTGGACTCACCACAGCAAAAGAGATTTGAGAACTCTGTTTGTATATGGAGTCGCTTGAACATGTGGTTTCCCAGCATCTGTTTTGGACCGGCCACCGCTCCCCCATTTTTCATGGTGTACCGCTCGATAGTCTTGGGAGTGGCAAGTTCAACATGCCTTACATGATTCCTTATCTCTGGCCAACGCTTTTCCAGGACGGTGAGCAGACGGTTGATCTCCTCTTCTTTCCGTTGCTTATAGGAGTCTTCATCAAGTAGGGACCAATCGGCAAACGATGGGCCGATTGCCATCACCACGTGTGCATCCTCCGGGCAGAGGGTCTTGTCATCCACACTCGGGATATAGACAGTCACTTCCGCTTCATCCAATGCATCAATGTTCCCGATCAGCATCTCTACAGCAATAGTCCCTTCATCGATGGCTTCCTTATCTACCAAAAGATACAAAACCACACTTGGGTAGGTGGGCACTTGGTTCTTTGCCCATGTTCTTCTCTTTTCAGTTGTGGCTTCTGTAGGTAATAACTTCCCATATAGGTTCCATACAGTTCCACTATAGATAATTTGATCAGCTGTCAATGCTCTTCCATCAGCAAGATTCACCCCGGTTATTGTTCCCTGAGCAGTATCAAATGTCACTATTTCAGATTTATTGATCATCGTACCGCCATGCTCCTCGATGACCTTCTCCAGTTTTCCAGTCAGGAAGAGTGTGGACCCAGCAGGATAATAACTACCCCCGACATGGTTATCGACAAACATGACTGATGAGAGGATTGCAGGGGACTCTGCTACCGTGGTGTAGCAGTACGTACTGGTGAGCTTGTCGAAAAAGTTGAAAATCCTTGGATCTGAGAAATACTTGGAGAGCAATGATCTTGCACTCTTATTCAAGTACGAAAGAAACCTGATGTAGGAGATTGGATGGTGACGCATCGATTTCAATGCTGCTTTCCTATCCACTTCGTCTGGGGTAGTATAGGAAGGATTCTTCACTATCACATGAGTATAGAGTTTCTCCATATCATGGTAAAACCTTCTTAGGTTCTGTTCCTCATCAGGAAAAAGAGGGACAAGCTCTTCAATGAACTGTTCAATGTTGGGGAAGAACCTCACCTTGGTATCGTCAAAATGGATACAATAAAGCAACTCATGCTGAATGATATCTATGGGTTCTTCCAGGCAGCTAAAAAGAAATCGGTGGGCATTGAAGCCCTTCTCTCCCCAACCAAAAAGCATGGAGGAGCCTTGGTCGAAGAGCGTATCATCACGACGGAAAGCACCACAGCTCCCTCCAGGATGGGTTGCCTTATCAACAACAGCAACCTTCACACCCCGCTTTGCGAGCAAGGCAGCAGCACTCAATCCACTGAGGCCACCCCCAACTATCAGTACCTCAAAGTTCATGCACCCCTCCTTAAAAGGCTTTGCTATGCTCATGAACTATATTGCAGATTGACGCAATCTGCGCTTCATCACGCGCGGAGGTTTCTTCACTTGGATGTACAAATCGTTCTTCACCCAGGATAGATGCGCCTTTAGCGGTTTTTCGCATTCTTTGGAAGCATCGCTTGGCTGGCCCTCCGCTACAAGTGGCAATGAAAAACACTCTCTTGGCAGTGAGATCTGTCTGCTTGAGAAAGGAGTACATGGGGGCGCTGGTGGTCTCTGCCCAGATAGGTGTACAGAGCAAAACCAGACCGTAGCTCTCAAGCTCAGGAACCGGAGGTTGTAATGCAACATTCCATTTGAGGCTGGCATCTCTTCCTGCTCGATAAAACTTAAGGAATCCTTTAGTAGGATATTTTCTTTTTGGATGAATCTGGAAAAGATCAGCACCCAATCTCTCGGAAAGCTGCTCTGCCAAATACTTTGTATGACCTTCCAGTGAATAGAAAACAACTGCAATGGTATTCATGTAGTGAGTGTACCACGAGTTATGCTGGCGGACCATGGGATATTTTACTACCTTGCAACAATGTTTGGCCTACGTTATAACAGAGCATATGCAGACACTACCCCTTCATATGATTGATTCACATTTCCATCTCTTGTCCATCGAGCGAAAAGGCATCGAGGTGGATTCCCTTCTCAACACCATGCAGGAACACTTCATGGAAGGCATCGACATTGGACTCGAAGCTGATGACCTGACTGCGCGGGCTAAGCGCTTTGCGGGCTACCCCTTTGTGTATCTGAGTGGGGGGATAGGACCATGGGGGGTGAAAGAAGGAGAAATGCCGGTGGAGAGTCAGCTGGAAACACTGCAGAAACAGCTCGATGAAACCAAAGCGGTGGCCATTGGTGAGATTGGGTTGGATAATCATTGGGACTATGGGACCAAAACTGCACAGGAAGGGCTGCTCCTCTCACAAATTGACATTGCAGAACGGAGGGCCCTCCCCGTAATCTTCCATAACCGTGAAGCAGACAAGCAGTTCATCACACTGCTAAGAAGCCGTGGCTTCTCCAGACAGGGTGTCTTTCACTGTTTCCAAGGGAGCGAGGAGCTTGCAAAGCTCGCAATCCATAAAGGATTCTTTCTCTCCTTCGCTGGGCCTTTAACCTACAAGGCAAACAGGGCAATGCAAGAACTCTTTAAGCAGATGCCCCCAGAGCGTATTCTTCTGGAGACTGACAGCCCCTATCTCAGCCCGAATCCCATGAGAGGAAGAGTGAATACCCCCTTGCATATGGAGCATATCTACCGATTTGCGGCAGATTTGCGGGGTATTGAGCTAGCTGATCTGATTCAGCAAGTAAAAACCAACTTCCAATCCTTCCTTAGAGGCTGATCATCCTCCACGTAAGTTCGTGGATCCCTTCTTCTCCTGACAACAAGTCCTTCATCCCAGCTACAAGATCTGGTACCAGTACCCCACTTTGCTGCTTTGGGGGGATCATGGACAGATACTCTGCAGGGACCACCCATTGCATGGAAGCATCCTGCAACAAGGGTATTGCCCAAGAGCCTAGAGAGGGAGCAACCACTGTTATCACCTGGCGTTCTTGCAGGGTGCGAGACATGCGCTCCGCAAATTGACTGTCAATTTCATCGTTCCCTTTGATGAACACTAAATCACTGGGGAAATATTGAGAGAAACGTTCTACATCCTCATCCCCTACCAACGCAGTAAGCAGGTCAGGATACTCCAAGTGGTTGAGCATGGTCTCATCATCAAAAAGCCAAAATTGTTGATAAGCACGAGCTTGGTCGGTGCTTCTGCCTTGTCCTACCAGATATGGAGGAATATCGGTGTTTTTCAGTATTGAACTCACCAAAGGGGAAGCAATGACAAACAGGCTTCTCTCATCTACTTCATCAAACAACTTCCCAGGTTCCGTCGTAAGAGAAACTTCTTCAACCGTGAGGATATATCCTGATTGCAAAAGAGAAAAGAAGAGCTTGGGTCTCTGCACAGATAGCACAGTCTTACTGTAGGGGGTATCCACAAGAAAGGTTACCCGGGGCGAGAAGATAGAGAACACCAAGATTGTTGCAATGAGCAACAATACAAGAGACAAGGGCAACACAATCCTTCTATTCATGCCCGAAACTGTACCAATCGTGTTGCCTGCAGTCAAGAAACAAGTGGATACTGGTTGACCACTTCCACCATATTGGCTACATTTGTACCGAAAAGAACCTACCATCATACAAGGAGTAACCTATGACATCCTATAAAGAACTTGGTCTGGTAAATACCAAAGACATGTTCGCAAAGGCTATCAAGGGTGGGTATGCAATTCCTGCCTACAATTTCAACAACATGGAACAACTTCAAGCAATTATTCAGGCTTGTGTTGAGACCAAGTCCCCAGTAATTCTTCAGGTTTCCAAAGGCGCTCGAGACTACGCCAATATCAATCTGCTGAGAAACATGGCCCGCGGTGCTGGTGAATATGCCAAGGAACTCGGTTGTGAGATTCCCATCGTTCTGCACCTTGACCACGGCGACAGCTTTGAAACCTGCAAGGAATGTATCGACAATGGTTTCTCCTCTGTCATGATTGATGGTTCCCACCTCCCCTATGAAGAGAACATTGCAGTCACCAAGAAAGTGGTAGAGTATGCACACGAGCGTGGCGTAACGGTTGAAGGTGAACTTGGCGTGCTCGCCGGCATCGAAGATGATGTCGTTGCTGAGGTAAGCCACTACACCAAGCCCGAAGAGGTTGTGGACTTCGTCAACCGCACCGGTTGTGACTCCCTTGCCATCTCCATCGGAACAAGCCACGGCGCAAACAAGTTTGAGCCCAGCCAGTGTACCCGCAACGAGGAAGGAGTGCTTATTCCACCTCCGCTTCGCTTCGACATCCTCGAAGAAATTGAGAGACAGCTCCCAGGCTTCCCCATTGTCCTCCATGGTTCTTCCTCTGTTCCCATGCAGTATGTAAACATGATCCTGCAGTACGGTGGAAAGCTCAAGGACAGCGTTGGTATTCCTGAGGAACAGCTTCGCAAGGCAGCAAAGAGTGCTGTATGCAAGATTAACATCGACAGTGATGGAAGACTTGCAATGACTGCTCTTATTCGCAAGACCATGGCAGAGAAACCCGGAGAGTTCGATCCCCGTAAGTATCTCGGACCTGCTCGCGATGAGCTGAAGAAGATGTACATGCACAAGAACATCAACGTGCTTGGTTCTGCCAATCACGCGTAAGTTTCTTTAGTTCTCAAAAGGCCACTGGAAACCCTGGTGGCCTTTTTCGCATATTGCCTAGGGGAGATACTTTGACACGCTTCCTAGGCATGTGTTATATTGTTTTGCGTCGGCCCTTTAGGCTGACTTACCTTCAACGATATGGTTTTCACCGAAAACAAAGGAGCTCGATTGGCTACAAAGGATTTGAGGATCAACAAACAGATCCGTGCACGAGAAGTATTCGTCATTGATGCAGATGGCAATCAAAAAGGTATCATGAGCGTCTATGACGCTGTCGCATTTGCAGATGAACAGGGATTGGACTTGGTAGAGGTTTCTCCAAATGCAAGACCACCGGTTTGCAAGATTCTTGATTATGGTAAGTATCGCTATGAGCAAGAAAAGCGCATGAGAGAAGCCAAAAAGAACCAGAACATCATCAAGATGAAGGAAATCCGGATGCAGCCCAAGATCGAAAGACACGATCTTGAGACCAAATCAAAGTTCATCGGTGACTTCCTTGACGAAGGGAACAAGGTCAAGGTAAGCATACGCTTCCGTGGCCGTGAACTTGCCCATACTGAATTGGGTAAGGTTGTCCTGGACAAGATACTTGCCCAGCTCACCGAAAATGGTGTAGGGTACAACCTTGACCGAGGAGCGATGATGGAAGGAAGAATGATGAGCATGATCGTCAGTCCCTCCAAGAGTGCTTCTGGATCGGGCAAGAAAAAGAATTAGTAACAGTATCCCGCATGGGATGGTGAATATGCAGCTCCAAGGGGTTCTTGTTCCTTGCGAGCGCAAGAATGGAAGGTGCAATACAATGCCCAAGATGAAAACAAGAAAATCCGCTGCAAAGCGGTACCGTGTGACTGGAACTGGAAAGGTCCGCTATAAAAAGCAGGGTCTTCGCCATATCCTCACCAAGAAGAGCAGCAAGCGCAAGGCCAACCTGCGTGCAACTGGAATCCTAGCAGACATGGAAGCAAAACGAGCTAAATCGATGCTTCCATACGCGTAAGGAGGGTGGGATATGCCTAGAGCAGTAGACGGAACGAAACACAAAGACAGAAGAAAGAAGATTCTTGAGCTGGCCAAAGGTTATTATGGTCGCAGAAGCACAAACAACCGTGTTGCAAAAGACGCAGTTGCAAAGGCTGGGCAGTATGCCTATCGCGGTCGTAAAGAGCGAAAGCGGGATTTCCGCAAGCTCTGGATTGCAAGAATCAACGCAGCTGTGCACGCTGAGGGTCTCAACTACTCCCAGTTCATGCATGGCATGAAACTTGCCAACATCGAGATCAACAGAAAGGCCCTCTCCAATATGGCTATTGAAGACAAGGCTGCATTCTCTGCTCTCGTTGCACAGGTCAAGGTTGCCTTGGAGAACTAGCTCCTGGCAAATCGTCCAAATGCTGTAAGGAGGAACCATGTCAGTTGTCGATTCTGTAAAAATGCTTGAACTGCGAACCAAGAAGGCTGCAGGCCTGATTGCAATGCTCCGCAAGGAGAAGGAAGAGTTGCAGGAAAAGTTTGATTTGGTACATGCACACAATGCTGAGCTTGAAGAGTACGTTGAGAGTTTTCAGACGAGCAACAAACTTATTGAAGATAGTATTGCAAACGCCATGGACAATCTGTCTACCATCGAAGGACTGGATGACGTTCCCCTCCTAGATGATGCTCAGATTGAGTTGGAAGCCGCAGATGGATTCACCAGTGGTGATGCCCTCATTGATGAGGAAGTCGATCTGGATGCCCTTCTTGAGGACAGTCCCTCTCTCTGATCCTTGTCCAAGTGTTTGGACACTGTCGTAAACGGGGCCCACGGGTCCCGTTTTATTATCTATGCCCCCTTTTACAAAGTGGGTTCTTATTGTACGATGTAGGTGTAGCAGACACCTGCTCTGATATTTGACAAGTTATTTTCCTGCGGTGTGCGCCTGGAGCCATAGTCTCTTGGCTCAACATACACAAACGGGATGCGGCATAGCTGATTTGCATTGATCCAACTTCCTTGGGAGTTTAACGGAACAGAATTTTCAGCCAAACTGGTTTCCCACTTGAACCTAAGGTTCAAGAGCAATCTCCGGGTACGGCACCGCAGGTTTTCTCTTGCATACAGGAATAAATAATCCATGCCAGAACAACAAGATCCTTTGAAGCACTGTATCTTCATCTCCCTCCCCTCCTCGATGGAACGAGACATTGGTGATTTCCATGTCGATAGTTCCATAAAGATTCCGGTTCAACTTCCCGATGGGAAGACCAAGATAGATGCAACGACCGATATATCCATTGAGTTGATTGTTGCCGGAATGTTGAAAATCATCTCTTTCCACTGGGAGCATGAACACGCTTCATATTACCGTGATTTTGTACTTGCAGTCCAACCGGACGCTCCCGAGGAGCTTACCTTAGCTGCAATAGCCCAAGAAAAGAAAGGCAACTACACCTTTGCTGAAGAACTCTTCCTCGCAGTGATCCGACTCGCACCACAAAGTACTTCGTTCATCAACTTGGCCACTCTCTACAGCAGGATGGCTATCCAGGATAGTGAGAAAGGCGAGGTCTATGATCTCTATCAGCAGAAGATGATCAACATCCTGCATGAAGGGCTGGAAGTAGTTGGTGAAGAGGCCTCACTCTATAGCGAAATAGGATTCTTCCACCTTTACCAAGGGAATGTAGAACTCGCTGGGGAATATCTTGAACAATATCTTGAGCTTGCTGAAGATGGCGAGAAAAAAAAGCATGTCATGAACATCATGAAAGACATCAAAACCAAGCTCAATGATGATGCAAACCTCATGCAGGCCTATGATGCAATCCAGATGAATGATGAAGAGAAAGCACTGGAACTTTTGGCATCCTATATCAAGGATAACCCAAAGATCTGGAATGCATGGTTTCTCAAGGGCTGGGCACTTAGACGCCTATCGCGCTTCCAGGAAGCTGAAGAAGCATTGGTACAAGCCCTTGCTTGGACAAAAGGAAGCAGTGACATCTATAATGAACTTGCGCTCTGCAGCATTGAAACGGGGAAAGCAGAACTTGCCAAGACCTACCTCAATACAGCAGTGGACCTCGATGATGATAATATTACACTGGTGAGCAACCTCGCCTACCTCCATCTCAAGGATGGGGAACTTGATGAAGCTCGGAAGTTTCTCGAGATGGCTCGAGGCATCGACCCCAATGATCCCGTGATCATCCAGCTGATGAAGGACTACCAGAACCAGAGTGGAGAGATCCTCTCCTCCCCCGTCGTTGAAGAGCTTGTCAGCGCAGAAGAAGTCATCACACAGAGCAAGGAAGAACACCCCTTCTCCATTCAAGGAAAAGAAGAGACCGACGACATTGAGGCTGCTTTTTCCCTGGAGGATGAGGAGCGATGACCGTCACCACCCACAGTGAAGAGGAGACAAGGAACCTTGGCAAAAGCATAGCAAAGCAATGTAAGCCAGGTACAGTTATCTCCTTACGCGGTAGTCTCGGATCAGGGAAAACCGTATTTGCGAAGGGTCTTGCCGAAGGATTGGGAATTGGGGAGTCCATTGTCAGTCCAACCTTCACGCTCATCCAAGAGTATGAAGGATCACTTCCACTCTACCATATGGATCTCTACCGAATCGAAGGCATTGAAGAGTTTGAGATGATTGGAGGAGAGGAACTACTCTATGGAAAGGGAGTCACCCTTATAGAGTGGAGTGAAAAGGTTGAGGAGCTGCTTCCCGATTCAACAATTTTTGTGCATATTAGAATTATGCCTAATCAAGAAAGAATGATCACCCTCGAAGGGGTCCAGCTATGAATGTTCTTGCATGTGACACTGCAACAGCAGTTATGCACCTTGCGCTTGTCCGATTTGAAGAAGACAAGCCGGTTTTCTATGAAACCAGTGCAACCACATTGGGGAACAAACATTCCGAGTTGCTGATTCCCAGAATTCTTGAGCTCTGTGGTCGATGCAACATCGATCTAAAAGACCTAGATTTGCTGGTATGTACCAGCGGACCCGGCTCTTTCACTGGGCTCAGAATTGCCATGAGCACCCTCAAAGGAATCTCTCTTGCGACAGGCAAACCCTTGGTTTCCATCCCAACCCTGGATGTCTACCAAGGGTGCGTCAACATATACCCGGGAGCAGTACTTGCAACCATTGATGCGAAAAAGCAGCGCTTCTATGCGGCTCTTTTTGTAGATGGACAACGCAAAAGTGAAGATCTTGATCTCACTGCCCAGCAGATCGAGCAACTGCTCTCAGGATACCCTTCCATCCTCCTTACGGGAGCCGATGCATCTCTCCTTGCCCATAAACTCAGCGAACCCTTACAAGAGAAAGTTCTCGTTGACACCCATGCTGGTGCAAATCTGGCTCTTGTCCTTGCAGAGATGGGAAGGAAGCAGTATCTGGAGAAAGGTAGTGACGACGTGGGAAAAGGACCTTCCTATGTACGTAAAAGTGACGCTGAAATTGCATTACAAAAGATAATCCATTCTTTGGAGGTTTTACATGATTGAACAAGATGTACTGATCATTGGATCAGGGGTTGCTGGAATGTCCGCAGCCCAATACGCAGCACGTGCTGGTCGCTCAGTTACCCTGTTGGAGTCTATTGCTCCAGGCGGACAGACCATGTACATCGATATGATTGAGAACTATCCCGGTTTTGATCAGCCGATCAGCGGCTATGAAATTGGTATGAAGTTCCATGCCCAAGCAGAGGCTTTTGGCGCAAACCTTGTGTATGCCACGGTCTCCTCACTCAAGAAAGAGGACGAGGTATTTACTGCAGAGACAGTTGACGGGGAAACCTACAAGGCAAGAGCCGTCATCTTTGCTACTGGAGCAAAACACCGACATCTGGGAGTTGAGGGCGAAGAAAAGTACAACGGCAAGGGTGTCTCCTATTGCGGTACTTGTGACGGGCCCTTCTTCAAGGGGAAAAGAATCTTGGTCGTAGGTGGTGGTGATACAGCACTTACAGACGCCATCTATCTTTCCAAGCTCAGTGAACACATCACCCTGATCCACCGTAAGGATCGTTTTAGGGCACAAGATCACCTGGTTGACCAAATTGAGCGTAACAAGAACGTGGAAATTGTCATGCAGCACACCGTCGAGCGCATCAACGGAGATGGAGAGAAAGTCACCTCTGTCCTGCTCAATGACTTGGCAAATGACAAGCAGTATGAACGAGAATTTGATGCTGTCTTCATCTTTGTTGGAATGATTCCTCAGACTGAACTCCTTGACAAATCAGTGCTTGATGAGAGCGGATACGTTCTTACCAACGAGCGGATGGAGACCTCCATCCCTGGTCTGTATGCGGTAGGAGATGTGAGAGACACTGTGTTCAGGCAGTTGGTGACAGCAGCCAGTGATGGAGCCATTGCTGCCCACTGCTCAAGTGAGTATATCGACGAATTGGAGGGAAATGCATACCGCTAGGATGCATTTCCTAACTCATATATCACACAAATCTCCTTGACGATGACATAGCCTTAGTGTTCTAATTGAGGCATGAATATTTGTATGGTATCGAGTGAATCTGTTCCCTTTTCTAAATCAGGGGGGCTTGCAGACGTAGTTGGGGCACTATCGGGAGCCCTCGCCATGATTGGTGAAGAGGTCCGAGTAGTGCTTCCTCTCTATGGGAGTGTCGATAGAACAACCTTCACTGATTTACCGTTTCAAGGAGAGGTTTCTCTTCTGGGAAGCACGGAGTCAGTAACTTTCTGCGAGACCCGTCTTGGAAAGGTGACGTATTATTTTGTACAACACCCCTATTATACGGACAAAAAGGGGATTTATGGAGATACCTCTTTTACCCCGTACCACGACAACCTAAAACGGTTCACTATCTTGAATAAGGCTGCTTTGGTTCTCTGCAAACTTCTCGACTGGAAAGTCGATATCATGCATTGTCATGATTGGACTTGTGGATTCCTTCCCTATCTCCTTTCTTTGCATGATGATCCGTTTTACCAGAAAACCAAGAGCGTAATGACCATCCACAATCTGGCCTATCAGGGAGAATTCTCACGCTTGGAGTTGCTCAGTACAGATATCTTGCCAGACAATAGGATGTTCAGTGGTGAGAAGCCAACCAAGCGCACCAATATGCTGAAAACCGGTCTGGAATTTGCCGACCGTATCACTACCGTCAGCCCTACCTATGCGAAGGAAATCCAAAGCAAAGAGTATGGTTGCTCTTTGGATGGACTGCTCACTGAACGTTCAGCTGACCTGGAGGGTATCATCAATGGTATCGATCCGGATGAGTGGAATCCCGAGACAGACCCCTTCATAGACCACCATTTCTCTGCACATGCTCAGCAAGGGAAACAGGCTATCAAGGCAGAACTGCAAGAGGAGTTCAATCTTCCGAAGGACCCCTCCATACCACTCTTTGCCATGATCAGTCGACTTGCCGAACAAAAGGGATTCGTCGAATTGCTTGAAGGATCTCCCTGTGCCCTGGAGCAGATGCTGCAAAAGCACACCATGCAGATGATCCTTATAGGTACCGGTGACTCGGCGATGGAGATCAAGCTTCGGGAACTCGGGGAGCGATATGAAAATCTCTCAGTGAATATCCTCTTCAGCAACAAGGCGGCTCACCGTCTTGAAGCCGGAGCAGACTTCTTCCTGATGCCCAGCCGATATGAACCATGTGGGCTCAACCAACTGTACAGCCTACGGTATGGCACCTTGCCGGTGGCTCGAAAGACAGGAGGTCTTGCCGACAGCATTATCGATCTGGATGAGAGACCAAAGGAAGGAACCGGCATTCTCTTTGAGAGTATGAGCGCTCGTGGTATACTTGAGGCAGTTGAAAGGGCAATACATTGGTGGGAGAAAGGGCCAAAGACACTTCAGACCATTCGAGAACGATGCATGCTTTGGGACAGTTCATGGGAACGGTCGGCCAAGGCATATCAAACAGTATATAGATCCAGCTTAAGGGGGAAATGACATGCGAACTAGAGAAAAAACGATTGCGATTGTACTTGGCGGGGGAAAAGGTACCAGGCTGTACCCTCTCACCATGGATCGTGCCAAACCTGCAGTTCCCTTCGCTGGAAAGTACCGATTGGTGGATATTCCAATCTCCAATTGTATCAACAGTGAAATCAGGCAGATTTACATCCTCACCCAGTTCAACTCCGCCTCTCTTCACAACCATATCTCCAATACCTATATCTTCGATACCTTTTCAAACGGGTTTGTCGAGATTCTTGCTGCAGAGCAGACTAATCAAACTGATACCTGGTACCAAGGTACCGCTGACGCTGTTCGTAAGAACTTGAAGCACTTCCACGACCAGAATGCCGACTACTACATCATTCTCAGTGGAGACCAACTCTACAGAATGGACCTTGGACAAATGCTCGACAGACATATCAAGAGCGGTGCAGAACTGACTATCGCATCCAAGCCCATCAGCAGAGAGCAAGCAACAGGGTTGGGTATCATCGGCTGCGACAAGGAAGGAATGATCACCGATTTCTACGAGAAACCAGCTATCGACCTGGATATCAGTGAATACAAAGTTGGTGATGATTTCATGTTTTCTTCACTTGGAGTCCATGTAGGCCCAAGCAATGAGTATCTTGCAAGTATGGGAATCTACATTTTCAATGCACAAACGATGGAAGAGGTTCTGAACAACGACAAGACGGATTTTGGAAAGGAAATCATACCCGATGTCATCAAGCAGAGAAAGGTTGCCACCTACCTCTTTGATGGGTTTTGGGAGGATATTGGAACGATCAAGGCCTTCTACGAGACCAATCTCGACTTGGCTTCGATCAACCCACAGTTCAACTTCTATGACGAAAGAATGCCGATCTACACCCACCGCAGACACTTGCCTGCTACGAAGGTGAATTTCTGCAATATCTCAAACTCACTTACCAGTGAGGGATCGATCATAACCAATGCCTACATCGTAAACTCCATCATCGGTGTACGTACCATTATTGAGTCCGGTGCATCCCTTGATGGTGTCTACTGCATGGGAGCTTCGTTCTATGAGACACAGGAACAGAAGGCCGAGAATGCGAAGAAAGGCATTCCCAACATAGGTATCGGCAGGGGAACCATTATCCGAAAGGCAATCATAGACCAGAATGCCCGAATCGGTGATGGATGCCGTATAGGAATTGATGACATTCCTCGCCAGGAAGGGGATTTTGCCATGTATTCCATTCATGATGGAATTATCGTCATCAACAAGAATGCCATTATCAAGAATGGAACGGTAATGTAATAACAATCAGGTATTTCTACACAGCGGAAGAGATTAATCTTCCGCTGTTTCTTTGTTTGTATGCTTTTCATAATCCGCTATACAGGCTATAATTATAGAAAGGAGTAGCACATGCTGAATAATGCAATTACACAAGAGATTGTCAATGGCCAGACAATGCTCGGTATTGAACTTGGTTCCACGAGAATCAAGGCAGTTTTGATCAACTCGGAAAACCAGCCCATCGCCCAAGGGGGGCATGACTGGAAAAACACCTTATTCAATGGAATCTGGACATATAGTCTTGAGGATGTATGGAAAGGCATCTCAACCTGCTTCGCCAACCTCCAGAAAGAGGTACAAAGCAACTATGGTGTTCCACTGAAAAAACTAAAATCCATGGGTGTCAGTGCAATGATGCATGGCTATCTTGCCTTTGACGAAAAGGGACAACTCCTTGTCCCCTTCAGAACCTGGAGAAATACGATTACCGCCAAGGCCGCAGAAGAATTGAGTGACCTCTTCGATTATCCTGTTCCAGAGCGCTGGTCCATCAGCCACCTCTATCATGCCATTCTCAGTGGAGAAGAACATGTAGGAGATATATCCTTTCTCACCACCCTTGCTGGATACGTTCACTGGCAGCTTACCGGAGAGAAAGTACTGGGTATTGGTGATGCTTCAGGTATGTTCCCGATTGATACAGCAAGCGGACACTATGACACTGAAATGCTTGATCGATTTGCAGACAAGATCCAAGATCGGAAATACCCTTGGGATTTAATCTCCATTCTACCTTCCATTTTACCGGCAGGGGATCAAGCAGGCGTATTGAGTAAGCAAGGTGCTGCCTTGATCGACCCAAGTGGTATGCTTGAAGCAGGTACCCCACTCTGCCCTCCCGAGGGAGATGCAGGTACTGGAATGGTTGCAACCAATTCTGTGGCAAAGCGAACAGGTAATGTGTCAGCTGGTACTTCCGTATTTGCCATGATTGTCCTGGAGAAGCCTCTTTCCAAGAGCTACAACAAGTTCATTGACCTGGTCACCACCCCGGATGGGTCACTGGTGGCAATGAGCCATGGCAATAACTGCACCGGAGAGTATGATGCATGGATGCGATTGTTCAATGAGGTTGTTGAAACCCTTGGCTTCTCAGTTTCCAAGGGAGCGTTTTATGACAAGCTCCTCTTCAAGGCACTGGAAGGTGACAAGGATTGTGGCGGACTCCTGCCGTACAACTACATCAGCGGAGAAACCATGACTGATATCAATGAAGGACGACCGCTCTTTGTCAGGGAGACCAAGAACTCCTTCACCCTTGCTAATTTCATGCGTTCCCAACTCTTCACTGCACTTGGGGTACTAAGAATCGGCATGGATATTCTCTTTGAAGAGGAACATGTTGCTATCGACGCCATCAACGGTCATGGTGGATTCTTCAAGACAGCGGAAGTTGGACAAAAGATGATGGCAAGTGCTCTACATACACCTATTTCTGTGTTGAAGACCGCTGGAGAAGGTGGAGCATGGGGCATCGCTCTGCTTGCTGCCTATATGGCCCAAAAGAAGGATGAGACCCTCTCTGAATACCTTGATTCAAAGGTATTTGCCTCTGCTGAGGTAACGACCATTGAACCGACTGAAGAGGATATTGCTGGCTTCAATGCATTCCTTGCACGATACAAGCAGGGCCTTCCTGTTGAAAAGGCTGCAGTAGCACATCTTAAATAACTGAGAGCATAAATGCATTAAAGAGGTCGATTCCTAATGGAGTCGACCTCTTCTTATTATCTATTGCCTATCTCTGTTACTTGAGCTTCCAAGCAAGATCGGAAAGGAACAGCTGCTGCTTCATTGAAGCAACGGTAACATCCTTATGGATATGTACGAATTCAATACCCATAATCTCACACCAATCCTCCAACATCTCTGCTGTGGCATCATAACTCAGCACTGCATGGTGGGCTCCGCCGGCAAGCATCCAAAGATGTGCTGCCTGGTATAAATCGGGTTCGGGTTTCCACATGACTCTTGCAACAGGAAGGTTCGGCATCTTATAGATTGGCTTCACCACCTCGATCTCGTTCACTATCAGTCGCAGGCGTCCCCCCATGTCAATCAGGGATGCAAGGACTGCTCTCCCTGGATGTCCTTCAAAGACAAGACGGGCAGGGGGTTCCTTCCCCCCGATACCTAGTTCATGGACCTCAATCCGTGCTTTCTCTTTGGTGATGGTAGGACAGATCTCGAGCATATGCGCTCCAAGTGAGAGCTCATTGCCTTTCTCCATATGGTAGGTATAGTCTTCCATGAAGGTAGTACCACCTTCCATACCTTCGGTCATCCTCTTTACCAAGCTGGTCATGGCAGAAACTTTCCAGTCCCCTTCCCCACCGTAGCCGTATCCTTCGGCCATCAGATCCTGACTCGCAAGACCAGGCAACTGGCGCATAGCCTGCAGGTCCTCGAATGTATTTGAGAAAGCAGAGATTCCTTCCCGCTCGAAGAAATGTCGCATGGCGACCTCTTCCCGTGCCTGGTAACGAACGGTTTCCAAATCCTTGGTGGTAAACACATACTTCTCTGTATATGCATCCATCTGGGCGTCCACCTCAGCATCAGTGACCGCTTCGATCTCCTTGATCAAGTCACCTACACCCCAAGTATTCACCTGCCAGCCGAGCTGCATTTGCACCCCGACCTTATCACCTTCAGTGACTGCTACATTTCTCATATTGTCACCGAATCGCATCACCTTCAGCTTCCTGCTCTCTATTGCACCAATTGCTGAACGCATCCAGGAACCAAGCTTTTTCTGGACTTCATCATCTTCCCAGAACCCAGTGATGATCTTTCGACCCATACGCATCCTGGCAGCAATGAATCCATGTTCACGGTCCCCATGGGCAGACTGATTCAGATTCATGAAATCCATATCAATTTCCGTATCGGGTATCATGCGATTGAACTGGGTATGGAGATGGCAATACGGCTTCTGCAACAGGGAAAAACCATTGATCCACATCTTTGATGGGGAAAAGGTGTGCATCCAGGTGATGATCCCTGCACAGGTATCATCATAATTTGCGTCCTTGATGCATTGCTCAATCTCTTCAGGAGTCTTGAGTGTCGCCTTGTACACAACCTTGCAAGGCAGCTTACCAGAAGCATTCAATCCCTCCACCATCT
Organism: uncultured Sphaerochaeta sp.; assembly: GCF_963677075.1. NCBI lineage: Bacteria > Pseudomonadati > Spirochaetota > Spirochaetia > Spirochaetales > Sphaerochaetaceae > Sphaerochaeta > uncultured Sphaerochaeta sp. Next base: position 2,816,170 of record NZ_OY781873.1, read on the forward strand.
GCTGTGCATGACTTGCTACTTCATTGAGTGTCTCTGGTCCATACAGGAACTGTGATCCTACCAAAAACCAGAACTCATACATATCAATTGATTTTCTTTGCATGGTTGCCCCCTTAAGCTCATTGCATAAGAACGATATAAAACGATGCGTTAACGTAAACGCAAATATGATTCCATTGTTATCTCTGAATGCAATTCTGTCAAGTAACAAACAGAAAAACCTGTAATATCGCTGAATGAATGGAAATATGTCGGACCGTTTCTATTCACCTATAAGATGATATGCTATACTGCATCTGCGTTATCGTTAACCAATTATATTCTGAAAATCATATTGATGAGCAGGGGACTTATGACTATATCTGAGATTGCCAAACTAGCGAATGTTTCAATAGGGACCGTCGACCGGGTACTCCATAAAAGAGGAAGGGTTGCTCCCAAGACTGTCGAGAAAGTGATGAGTATCATCGATGAGCACGGATACCAGCCAAACACCTATGCAAGAAACCTCAAGCTGAGCAAGCAATTTACCATTGGTGTGCTTCTGCCACTTCTCCACAGCGAATATGGTTATTGGAATCTGATGTACGAAGGAATCCTGAAAGCAGCAAAGGAACTGTCCCCCCTCGCTGTAACTATTGATATGCTTGAATTTGACAGGACAAAGGAAGGATCACTATTGGCACAGGGTAGACGAATCCTGGAAAAGCCAATTGATGCACTACTACTCGCCCCTGTCGTACCTGCAGAGGCAGAAGCCTTGCTTGCTGACTACCCTACCCTCGATTATGCATTCATCGACAGCCCACTCCCTGATTCAGCACCAGTGTGCAGCGTTATCCAGAACCCGTACCAAGGCGGATACGTTGCAGGCAGGATGATGCATCTACTGCAGCCTAATGGAGGCACACTGCTTGCAGTACAAACCCATCGTGCTGCATACAACTCGGCTGAGCGAGTACGAGGTTTTCTCAGCTACTTTTCAGATAAACCCGGTTATACAACATATGATATGGAAATTCATTTTGGAGGAGAGGATCCACTAGGAGAACTTGACACGTTTTACAGAAACCACCCTGACATGAGTGGTATCTTTGTGGTCAATGATGCAATTCACAGAGTAGCGGAACTCGTGGTACAACTTGGGAGGAAAAGTCAGACTGTCATGGTTGGATACGATGCTATCGCACAAAATTGCAAGGCCATGAAAAACAAACATGTCGATTGTTTGCTCTCCCAGCGCCCAGAGTACCAGGGGTATACGGCCATCTACCAGCTGTATCGAAAGGGGTTGCTGAACCAGCTGCCCGAAACTACCATTTGTGTTCCAATCGATATTATCCTACCTGAGAATGTAATGCCCGAACAAGAAATCTGTCTTAAGCCGTAAGACTAGTTCATCTGCTCGACTGTTATGGTATAGGCTCGTGTAGCACAATGCTCTTCTACATGGAGGACCAAGCTCTGTTTATCCTACAGACAACCTATGCTTCTTCGCTTTTCTTCTCTTCCCGTTTGGTTATCTCTTCTTCCAACACCTTGATCTGTTTCTCCAGCTTCTCTTTCGTGGTCTTGGTAGCTCCCTCGAGTTTCTTGGTTGCTTTTTCCAGCTGTTGTTTTAGATCTTCTATGGATTGTGCCTCATCTGCCTTGTCGAAGGCTACCTTCTCAGCAGCAATTGTCTCTTTGGTCGGTTTCTCCTTCTTGGTTGAAACCTTTGGGAGGTATAAGCTGTCCTTCTCCAGCTCTCTTCTATCATTCAGTGCAGGGGACGCAATCTCTATCCCTCGTTCACAGAAAACATCCAGAACCGTCTTATGAAGCTCACTGAGCTTACTCAATCTCTCCCCTGACTCTTTAAGAAGTCCATACAAACGATAGGAGATGGCATGGTCAAGGAAGGCTTCAATGAACACAAATCCATCAGTGAGTCCACATTGACTCGAGGCTTCCAGTAAGGCCTCCTCTACTTCTGTTCTGCTCACTGTATACCCGATGGAAACTGCGAGGTTGATAAAGGTCCCATCCCTTCTCGTTACATGCACAGATTGTTGGACCAGATAGAGATTGGGAAGACTTACCACATCACGGTTGATCAACTGGATTTCAGTATGGAAGATTGCCAAATCCGTTACTCGGCCTACCAATGAACCAACCTCAATAAAATCACCACCACGGAATTCACCCGTAACACGGAGCATGAGCCCTGCCATGGCATTGCTTACCAGGGTTGTCGAGGAGAGCGCTATGATTGCACTGAGCAATATGCCCAAGACACTGAGTATCTGGTTCTTCACCTCATTGTGAATGGGAAGAAATGCGATGGACATGAAAAGCCCGACAAGAACAATCAAAAACACCAGAAACTGGCGTTGGTATGGCCAACGTTTTGAACTTTCCACGGTCTTTCTGAATAGAAAATGAATTACTACCACCAGGATAATGGTACCGAAAACTGCAATAATCGTGCTGGTGTAAGAACCTAAAACGTCCATAGCAACCTCCTCGTGGTTATCCCTTGTTGGATTCAACGGAAAGCAATGTCTTTATGATCTCCTGGTCACTTGGTGCAAAATCATACGATGGCAGATCTTGCAAGGTAACCCAGCGAAACTCACTATGAACCAATAGATCAAGATGGCCTATGGGGGGAGCAGAAACCAAGTAAGCCTTCAGATGATACAGTGTGTCCTTGTTGATAAAATCATGTGAGTGAACAAGAGGGCCTACAGAGACTGATAGACCAAGTTCCTCCTGGAATTCTCGTATAAGTGTCTCCTCTTCAGTTTCCGTATAGCGGTTCTTCCCACCAGGAAACTCCCAGAGCCCCCCAATAGATCCTTTTTCCTCTCTTTTTGCAACAAGGTACTTTCCCTCTTGTACCAAGATTCCCGCTGTCGTTACTCGCTCCTGCATACAAATCCTCCTACAGCAAAACCAACTGAGGTACCAAAAAATGGACTATTGCTACCACAACAGTCAAGAATCCTACATTTCGCTTATTCTGTTCCATATAGCGCCCCGTTGCATCCAACACCGAGTCTTCATCATTACGATTGCCATCTTCCAAACCCCTTATAGACCTGAATACATAGTAGAGCATAAGAGAGAAGATATTGAGCATGGGAACAAAATCCCCAAGGAATACCGGGCCTGGATCCATGGGAAAGAATCCAAGACCGAGCGTGATCACCATACCCAAGATAATGAGCAATCTTCTCAATGCTCTCTTGGTCCTGAAGGCATAACGCATTGACAACAACAATGCAAAGGAAAGCCCATAACTGTCAGCCAGCAAGATTCCCGCCCCAAACAGCAGGTAGGCTATGGCTAGTACATAGAGCTGCATCACCGTTCAGCCTCCTGGGTAGCCCTTCCTACAAAGGAGATGAGTGTTTCACTGTCATAGTATCCATACTGGGCTGCTGCAAGGCTTCCTGCTCGCTGATGGATCAAGGTACCTTCAAGCGCTACCTGATTACAATCACGAAGTTTTGGAAGCAAGGCAACAAGAATGCCTGCAAGGACATCACCGCTTCCAGCAACCCCCAAGGATGGGTTGTTCCCCTCCACTACCACAGTCTGCTTTCCAGGAGAAGCTACATATACCAACTGACTTTTCACCACAAGTGTGGCATCAAGGTGATTGACAGTACGCTCCAGGACATGGAAGAATGAAGAGGGAGTATCATCCTTGGCCACCTCGTATGCATCATCAGGAAAGAGCGCCGACACAAGCGTCCTGAGCTCCCCCAGATGAGGGGTAAGTATCATGGGGCCATGGGATGACAGCTTTCCTTGCTTTACTATTGACGCATAGGCCCTGATCCCGTCGGCATCAAGAACCATGGGTAATCCTGAGGCTAGAAGCTTCTCCAACAGGGCTTCCCTTCCCTCTCCCCACCCTGGTCCGGCTAGAATTGCATCGAACCTCTCCAGGTTCTGTCCTTCATACACCTGTACCATGACGGAAGCTGATTCACATGAAGCCACCGGGTACACTTCCTCGTCACAAAACAAGGTTACCAATCCTGCCCTTGAGGAAAAAGCGGTACGAGCGGATAGACGAGCGGCACCAGTGTACTGTTTGCTCCCTCCAAAAATCGCTATATGGCCTCTCGTGGACTTGTATTCATTCAGAGCAAGTGATGGCAGCGTTGCACTTACACGCTCACAAAGCAGTGCAGTTGCTTCACACCGATCGAGGAGAAATGAAGGAAAGGAAGGATTCACCAAGATAATACGCCCACAGGAAGCCCTGTTTGCAGGGTGGTACATTGCCACCTTCTCCAGGCCCATCGTTACGGTCATGTCTGCGTGTATATGTACCGAAGAGACAGGAACATCATCTCCTACAGCACTGGGAATATCGATGGACAATCGTTTTGCAGGACTCTGATTCGCTTGCTCAACCAAGACTTGCAGGGATTCCTTCAACGGTCCTTTCAGGCCTGTACCTACTAAGCCATCCACAATCCAGGAAGCATTCTCAAATAATGCATGCCGATCAGAATCATGTGCAGTATCCCAGTCAAACCGGGGGATCATAGAGGCTTCGGCAATACTTCGTTGAACCTCACAAGATGGTGAGATATGTGCCCCGGCATAAACCAATAGCATGTTATGAAAGCCATCATTGTAGGCATAACGGGCAACTACCAATGCATCACCACCATTATTGCCACCACCACAGAGAAAAATCAGACGGTCAGTTGTCTCAATATGTGATTTCCACTTCTGGTAAATCTGCAACCCAGCACTCTCCATCAAACAGAGAGCGGGTATTTTAGCCTGGCTTTGGGCCTTTGCATCAATGTCAGAAACCTCACTGGAGGGTACAAGTCTTTTCATAATTCTCACTGTACATGAGCGAACGACAGCGGTCAACAGAACGTATATTGACAGTTTCTCCTCATCCCGTTAGGCTAAAGACGTCCTGGGGTGGCCTCTTGGCCTGAGATTACACCCGTTAACCTGATCTGGATTATACCAGCGGAGGGAGACAGTCATATCTTACAAAATCAATCCCCATGGCAGACTAAATTATATGGAGGTGCTTATGAAAAAGCATCAGGCTGTATGTGTATTGGTTGCCATCCTTTCACTTTTCGTCCCACTCGCTGCACAAGGTGTGCAGGAACAGCAGGAGCTTGTAGTTTATGCCTATGACTCCTTCAGTGGAGACTGGGGTCCTGGCCCTGTCTTGGTCGAGATGTTTGAGGAAGAGACCGGTATCAAGGTAAACTTGGTAAGCTCAGGTGATGGCATGGAGATGATGAACAAACTCATCTCAGAGGCTAATAACCCATGGGCAGATGTCGTGGTTGGAATCAGTGATGATATGGCCTCAAAAATCTATGAGGCAGAGTTGTTGGAACCGTATAAAAGCAAGGTGATTGCTGACATTCCTGAATTCTTGCATTTTGATCCCACCTATCAGCTGATCCCATTCGACTACGGGAACTTTGCATTTGTAGTGGATACGGAGGCAATGGACAGTGATATGGTGCCAACGTCTCTTGCCAGTCTGACTGATCCTATGTACCGAGACAAGGTTATCCTGATCGATCCCAGGACCAGCTCCGTTGGGCTTGGCTTGTTGCTATGGACAATCGAGGTCTTTGGGGAAGAGGGATACCTCTCCTGGTGGGAGACCATGAAAGAACAGGCTCTTACCATTACCGATGGATGGTCCAGCGCCTATGGTTTGTTCACTGAAGGAGAAGCCCCCTTGGTTCTCAGTTATACCACCAGTCCTGTGTACCATGTCACTTATGAAGATACCACCCGCTACCAGGTAGCAATCTTCGAGGAAGGACACAGTACAACCATTGAAGGAGTTGGTTTGCTTGCTTCCAGCAAGAAAAAGGATGAGGCCAGGCAGTTCATCGACTTTATCTTGACCAAGGGACAATTGACCATTGCCATGGCAAATTCAATGTACCCGGTCAACAGCAAGACAGAACTCCCTGATGCCTTCGATTATGCACCCAAACCGGAAAAGAACCTCTCCATGGATAGCAAAACCCTTGCAAAAAACCTGGATAGGTGGCTTACTGAATGGACACAGGTAATGAGTAAATGAGAGAGAATAACAGCATTCAGTACAGACGATTCTATCGTACCATGCCCATTCCATCGATGGTTGTCTTGCTGATGCTGTTTTTTGTTCCTCTGTTTTTCACGCTCTCCTCAGCATTCATTACTGAGGAGGGCTTCTCATTCTCCCGACTTGTCAGTGTTTTCAGCGACCCATATACACAAAAAATCATGGGGTTCACCCTGTTGCAGGCAACACTCTCTACCCTTGCCTCGCTTGCAGTCGCCCTACCTGGTGCGTACTTGATCGCTACATACTCTTTCAAAGGCAAGCGTATGATTCTGGCACTGAGTGCCATACCCTTTGTCATTCCCTCCATTCTGGTTGTACTCGGTTTCGTTATCTTTTTCGGTAATAATGGTTTTCTCAATCGTGCACTGATGAGTCTCTTCCAACTTGAGGAACCACCACTGAAAATTCTCTACTCATTCCCTGCCATCATCCTTGCACACACCTTCTACAACTTTCCGATCATCATGAGCCTTGTATCCTCCTATTGGGAACATATGGATGAGAATTGCGAAGCAGCAAGTTGGACCTTGGGAGCAAACAAGGTTCGGACCTTCTTTTCCATCACACTTCCCAGACTCATACCTGCCATTGTCTCCTCTGCTAGCCTGGTTTTCTTGTTCTGCTTCAATAGCTTCGCCATTATCCTGGTGCTTGGGGGAGGACCCCAGTTCACGACCATGGAAGTGGAAATCTACCGGCAAGCAAGGATGATGGGAAATCCTGCCGCTGCAAGTGCTCTCTCTTTGTTCTCCATCCTCATAACCAGTCTCTTATTGCTCTGGTACAATGCCACCCAGAAGAAGTTGGCACAAAGTGAAACCTACCGTACTTCCCACCGAACACTGGAGAAAAAACCAGCAACTGTGGTAGGACGAATACTCGCATTCTTGTACACCATCATCTCCTTCCTGTTTATTCTTGGCCCTATCGTATCGGTCGTGGTGCGTTCCTTCATGGCAGCACCATCTCGTTCAGCCCAGGAAGTATTCAGCCTGAAATGGTATCGTCAGTTGCTCAGCTTGGAAAGCGCAACAGGACATATGGGTTCAGCCTTAGGGGCATTGACGAACAGCTTGCTTATCGCACTGGTGGTTGCTGCTACCACCGTCCCGCTTGCTCTTACCCTCTCAGTCGCCATCAGGAGGAAGAAACACACCTCTTCTTTCTTGGAGTTGGCAGGAATGCTCCCTATGACCGTTAGTTCCGTTATTATTGGTTTAGGGTACTACTTGATCGCAAGCCGACTTAGGGGAGGGCTTGCATTGAGCTACACCCTGGTTGTGTTGGCTCATCTGGTCATTGCCATTCCCTTTGTTCTGAGAACCATCCTTCCTGAGTATCGTAAGATTCCCCTAACCTACATGCACAGTTCATTGACCCTTGGTGCTGGCCCTCTAAGGACATTCCTTGCCATTGAACTCCCTTTGCTGAAGGGGGCTATGTTCACAGGGGCAATTTTTGCGTTTGCCCTCAGTATGGGAGAGTTCAATGCTACCCTGACATTGGCAAACAGTTCGATCATTACACTCCCTGTGGTGATGTATCGACTTATCGGGAGTTACAATTTCCAAGGTGCTTGTGCTCTGGGAACCATCTTGATTGCAGTCAGTGTATTGGTATTTATTGTAAGTGAATTTGCGAAAGGGGGAACATATGGCCGCTGAGGGTCTGAATTGTGCATTGAAGGCATCCTATAAGGATTTTTCTTTGAATGTGTCATTTTCTGTCCAGGCAGGAGAACTGGCATGTATCATAGGTCCTTCAGGATGTGGAAAGAGCACATCCCTCCAGTTGATCGCAGGATTACTTCCCCTGCACTCAGGGTCGTTGCTCCTGAATGGGAAAGATCTATCCCAAACACCGGTCCATGAACGCCAGATCGCCATGGTGTTCCAGGACTATGCCCTTTTCCCCCATATGAACGTTGAACAGAATATTGCCTATCCCTTGAAGTTACGTAAACTGCCAAAGGTAAAACGAAAGGAGCGTATCGGCCGACTACTCTCGTTGGTTGCCCTGGAAGGATACCAGAAGAGGCGAAGTCAGGAGCTCAGTGGCGGAGAGCGGCAACGGGTTGCCTTGGCACGAGCACTTGCCTCACAGCCCCAGCTGCTGCTTTTGGATGAACCACTCTCTGCGCTCGATGCTAAATTGCGTAAGCATCTCCGTGAAGAGATACGAAGAATTCATGATGAGACGGGAATCACTACCATCTATGTAACCCATGACCAGGAGGAGGCTCTCTCCATCGCCGACCGCATCATAGTGATGCATGAAGGGAAGGTAATGCAGGAAGGGCCAGGAGAGGCAATCTACTCCAATCCTGCCAATCTTTTTGTAGCAACCTTCATGGGAGAGGGGAATACCCTCCCTTACAGTGTGATTCCCAAGACGCTGGTCAAGATTGGTTCATTTGAACCATTTGTATTCAAACCCCAGGAAGGACAACACTCAATTTTCTTCAGACCGGAGGCCGTTTTGGTCCAGGATGATCCAACACTTCCTCTGGCTGAATACCTTCCTCATCTCAAATTCAAGAATGCAGAGCTGGTAAGCTGTGAATTCCAAGGAGACCACTACAGGCTTACTTGCAGTTGGGAAGGACATACGATTATTGCCCATGCGTCTCATCGACCTATGGCAGACCATGTAACGCTAGGAGTGAGAATCAAGGCCATAAGGGAGTATCTTGATGGTACGCTTATGACAAAATCGAAACTTACCATGGCTAGGGAATAGTCATATCCTAGGATTTCTGTATACTAAAGAGTATGAAAGGCAAACGACTGTATCTAATCGTTCTTCTACTTCTTGTTGCAGCTTCCCTGTCTGCTGATAGCGGAAGACAGTATTATGCTGCCTCTTCCTCACTCTCCTACTATCTGGGAATTCCCCACTTCGAGGATGAGATACCTGCCCGCTCTTCATTGGCCTTTAATACAACCATTGGCTTCCTTGGATACCAAGGAAATAACTGGGAGACTGTGCTTCAGGCACACCTCTTCTCTGTCTCTGACTCCCTCCCCTTTGGCAATTACCGAGCACGGGGTTTCAACTCACTCGGACTTAGCCTTCTCGGAAGCTGGTCAGTCAGTGATAGATTCTCACTTTTCATCCAAGGTGGGAGTGAAATTAACTTCTATAAGCAGATTGAAGAAGCCTTTGCTTCTTTCTCATTCAAGCTCGGACCTCAATTTCTCATTGCAGAGGGAACAGAATACCAAATATTCCTCACAGCACCTCTTTCTGTGCATCTTCGAAAGGAGATTACTGCTGTACAAGCAGGAATTGGGGTGCGCTACCTAGTATTCCCCTTTAAGAGAGGTGATACATGAAACGAGGATTCCTTCTGCTGCCCATCCTACTACTCCTCATAGCGTCCTGTGAGTTGTATTACGAGGAGCCCGTGCAGAGGGGAACCGTACGTATTGTCTCAATAGGAATCACCTATGAGAATGAACCAGAGGAAGTAGCAGATCCTGATGATGAGGAGAAGGATCAGCTTGGAGACCTCCCGGGGACTGTCTATGATGCAAGGGAACTTTCAGATGCACTCAAGCAGCAAGCTATGAGAGCCGGCTGGGATAGTGCAGATATTGAGGTAACCCTGCTCCTTCAGGAAGGGACCGACCATACCCAAGAGACCTTCGATGATGGAGGATATGCTTCAAGAGCAAACTTAAGAAACACACTTGAAATAATTCGGGGAACTGCAACAGTAGATGATCTGACCATTATCACTTACAGCGGACATGGCATTGAAGAGACAGGAGAACTCCTGATGGCCCATACCCAGACCTCTGGAACAGTGGACATATCAGAAGATTCTCCTATTGTGGTAACCCCAGAGTGGTTACACGATCTTATCAGGCCTATTGAAGGGAAGAAACTCCTCATCCTTGACAGCTGCTACAGCGGGGTTTTTGTCCCTGAGTCCCCCTCAAGCTTGAGCTGGGTGTACGACAAAGGCATCGATGATTGGTATGGCAAATACTTCTCTGATGAAGAATATGAGATACCTTCATTTATGGTTCTTACCGCCAGTGCTGATTCTGATTCATATGAAAGAAAATTCGATGACCACAGTCATGGGGTCTTTACCTCAGCGCTCCTAGAGGCATTGGGCTGGAACCATACTATCGAGGAAATTGCAGAAGGAGCACCTCCTGCAGCAAAAAATGAACGATTGAGTGTAGATTCACTCTATAAATACATCAAGAAGCACCAAGCATACCCGGTTCGTTGGTCGTTGTTTACCATGAATGATCCTGTGCAGCACCCAATGATTACCGGTGGCGCCATGGATATGCTACTATTCAGCTACTATTCAGCTACTGAAGCAAAGGAACAGATCATTGAACTCTAGATATATGAAACTCCATCTTCTGATCCTTCTGTCCCTTTCACTTTTTTGGAGTTGTGAATTGATGAGCGATCCTCCTGAAGAAGGAAAAACCCATCATCTTGCCATAGCGCTCAATTATGATGGGACTGATGTGAATAATCTCCATGGAACACTCCCGGATGCCATAGAACTGGAGAAAGCGTTTACTGCCCTGTTTACAGACAGAGAGCATACTTCCACCCTTATGCTCCAAGATGGTAGTGATGATTTGAGCGACCCTTTGCTTCCTACAAAGGCCCATGTACTTGAACAAATCGAATCTCTATCAGATGCAATGGACGAACAAGACATCCTCATCATCAGCTACAGTGGCCATGGTTGGGATGATGGATCGCTGGTGTTGTACCCCCCTCGAAGCAGTGGACTAATCTTGGATTTCAATGATGTCCCATTTGGCGATTCTCTTCTTTCAGTAGAAGACCTATTTCTCAAATTGAAGGAGTGTAAGGGAAGTGTCCTGTTGCTCATTGACAGTTGTTATGCAGGAAACTTTGTACAGGAGAGTGAAACCTCCTACTCTCTCATAGAGAGAAATACGTACTTACAGGAAATATATGACCAATACTTCACCAAAGGAGAATACACCCGCCCTGTGTTTGTACTGGCAGCTACTACGTATGATAATACAGCCAAGGAAACCATACCTCCGATTCATGGCGAATTTACCCAAGCATTAATTGAGGGATTGGGATGGGATGAAGAAAACCAAAAGTTACGAGATGTTGACCAGATAATCTCAGTGGATTACCTCTATCAGTATGTATATTACCATCAGGAAATCGCGCTTTCTCCAGATATCTCTTCCCGCTACCAGCACCCCACCATTACTGGGGGACCACTGGATCTCATTCTTCGCTAACTGGTGAACTTGCCTGTCTTCACATCCTGAATTTCATCACGGATGACTGCTGCACGTTCAAACTCCAGATTCTTTGCGGCTTCAAGCATCTCTTTCTCAAGTGCCTTGATATAGTTCTTTCTATCAGTTGCACTGAGTAGGTTGTAACCACCCTTGAGAAGCTCGAGATCATGTTTCTGGATCTCTTGCTGTTCATGCTGCTCTCGTTCGAGCATGTCATGAATCGCCTTGATGATGGTAGTAGGAGTAATATTATGCTCCTCATTATATGCCATCTGGATAGCGCGACGACGGTTGGTTTCACTGATGGCTTCTTCCATTGCAGGACTCATCCTGTCTGCATACATGATAACCCGACCTTCAGCATTACGTGCTGCACGCCCAATGGTCTGGATCAAGGAAGTGGCAGAACGAAGGAATCCGATTTTGTCTGCATCAAGAATGGCGATAAGTGCAACCTCGGGAAGGTCCAAGCCTTCTCTGAGCAAGTTGATTCCTACCAACACATCATACACCCCGAGGCGAAGATCCCTGAGAATCTCGACTCGTTCGATGGTCTCAATCTCGGAGTGAAGATAGCGGACCTTCAAACCAAGGGATGCAAAATAGTCGGTCAAATCCTCACTCATCTTCTTGGTCAGTGTAGTAACCAGTACTCGCTGTTTCTTCTTGATAACTGCGCGGATCTCTCCGTATAGGTTCTCCATCTGGCCTTCGGTGGGTCTCACATCGATTTCTGGGTCAAGCAAGCCTGTGGGCCTGATAATCTGTTCAACCACACGCGTACTCTCATCCACTTCCTTCTGGTTTGGCGTAGCCGAAACATAAACCCGTCTGTTTCACCACCTGCTCAAACTCAGAAGCTTTCAAGGGACGGTTGTCCAATGCAGAAGGAAGCCTGAATCCAAAGTTAACCAGATTCAATTTCCTTGAACGATCCCCCTCATACATCGCCCCTACCTGGGGAAGGGTAACATGCGACTCATCAATGAAGGTGACAAAGTCAGGGGGGAAGTAATCGAGCAACACCGCCGGACGTTCCCCTGCCTTACGGTCGGAGAGAGGGCGTGAGTAGTTCTCGATTCCTGAACAGTATCCTATCTCTTCAAGCATTTCCAAATCATATTCTACCCTGGTCTTGATTCGTTCTGCCTCCAAGGGCTTTCCCATCGAGGTAAAATATTCAACTTGGTCTTCCATTTCGCTTCGGATTCTCGAGATGGCTGCCTTGACCTGCTCTTGCGGCATTACAAACTGTTTTGCAGGGTAAAGAGTGTAGCTGTCAACGATTTCCTGCTTCTCTCCACTGACGGGATCGAACCACTGAATGGAGGCAATCTCATCCCAATCGATGGAAATCCTCACTGCATTTTCCAAATAGGATGGGCATATCTCGATCACATCCCCACGAACACGGAATGAACCTCTCTGCAGAATGGCATCATTTCGTTCATACTGCATGCGTACCAATTGATCGAGTACCTCACGATGGTTGAAAGCCTCCCCGGTATGGAACGTATGCACCATATCGCGAACTGATACCGGATTTGCCAACCCATAAATACAGGATACAGTCGATACTACAATAACGTCACGACGCTCCATAAGAGAAAACGTGGCAGAGAGCCGAAGCCGGTCAATCTCACTGTTGATCGAGGCATCTTTCTCAATGTACAAGTCCTTTCCCGGAACATACGCTTCTGGCTGGTAGTAGTCGTATGTTGAGACGAAGTACTCTACGGCATTATCTGGGAAGAATGACTTGAACTCCCTAAACAGCTGTGCTGCCAAGGTTTTGTTGTGTGAAAGCACCAAGGTTGGTTTCTGTACTTGCTCGATGATCTTCGCCATCGTATAGGTCTTACCACTACCGGTCACGCCCTTGAGGGTTTGGCAGCGGTCCCCACTAAGCAACCCCTGACTCAATGCCTTGATCGCTTCACCCTGGTCACCCGCTGGTTCATAGGATGAGGCTACCTTGAATGGTTTGCTTTGGAAGGAAACCTGTCCATGGATATTGTAGACAGCTTCACCACCCCAACTTTCATCAACATAAATTGTATCTTTCATCTTATCGTACCAATGCGCTCACATGCTGCGCAGTTCGTTCAATCAGCCCAACTTCCATCTTCTTTACATTCCCGTCACGATTGATCGTAATAGAGACCTTATCTCCACTTCTCATGGGAAGCAGAGCAAGGTAGAGGTCGTTGAGGTCACTAATCGTCTCACCATTGATAGCGGTGATGACATCACCCCCAAGATTGATAACCGAGGAGCCATACTGCACCTTCCGGTTTCCACCTTTTATCCCTGCCTTTTCAGCAAGTCCCCCACTGGTGACTTCACTTACCAAGACGCCCTTTTCAACAGAAAGCTTCGCATAGGTTGCAAGTTGTGGGGTCAGCTGTACTGCCGAAAGATCGAGCCATCCCCTGCTGATCTTACCTTGCTTGATTAAATCTGGGATGACTGCAATTGCTGTATCAACAGGAATGGCAAAATTCAACCCCTGAGAGCTTCCAGAAGTAGTGAATATCGCTGAGTTGATCCCGATAACTTCACCCCGTGTATTGAGCAACGGCCCTCCACTATTTCCAGGGTGTATTGCAGCATCGGTCTGGATTGCATTCATGATAACCTTACCTTCGCTGGTTCTCACCGGTCGATTCAATCCACTTACCACTCCGACACTCATCGTACGGTCATATCCAAACGGATTTCCGATTGCAATAACCCGTTGCCCAATCTGCAAATCTTCACTGGTTCCCAAGGTGGCAGGATAGAGCATTACATCCTTTGCAGAAACCAGCTTGATCACTGCCAGGTCATCCTCACTATCAACACCAACCAAGGTTGCAGCATATGATTGGTTGTTATAAAGACCTACCTGTATGCTTGAGCTTTTCTCAACCACATGGGCATTGGTAAGAATGTAGCCATCCTTGGAAAGTATGATCCCACTACCGGTTCCTTGAGCAGGGAGTACATCCATGAAGGCACTTACCGCTGCTTCTCCAACTGTGGTGATATGTACAACACTCTTGTTCACATTTTCATACACACTCATCTGTTGTCTCTCAGCAGCACTGTAATAGATTGATTGGTTCTCTTCAAACACTATCAACCCATCTTCCCCTGAGAGGATGTCGGCAACTTGCACTCCAGAGAGAGCAAGCACACCTTCAGGGCCTTGTTCTTCAGCAATGGTTTGCAGGACCTTGGAGAGTTCTTTTCTTTGCTTATCTTCTGAGATGCTCTCCGTCCAACGGAACAGCAACAAGCCGATGAATACACACAACGCACCCCCCAAAATGAGGAGCAAAGTGCGTATGATTCTGTTTCGGGTATTCTTCAGCATGGAGATAGTGTACTTCCAAAGAAGCTACTAAGGCAACCTAAAGGCTGGCAAGCAAGGAGCGTATCTCCTCGGTCCTTGGCGGGTCACACCCTCTTCTTGAGCAGGTGATAGCACTGGATGCTGTAGCCCAAACCAAGGCGTCCTTGATCGTATCAAGGGAGAGTTTCTCGAGTTGTGGAATATCACCATCCTTGCCGAAACAATTCCTTTCATAGAGATAGGAGAGAAGGCCTCCACTGAAGGTATCTCCTGCACCGACCGTATCAATAACCGGTAGGTCAATGATCTCCATGGAAACTGACTCCCCTTCAGGGGTATACCAGATGCTCCCTTGTTTACCAAGGGTAAGGATGATATGAGCCTGTTTCTCCTTGGCAAGGGATTGGGCCATTTTCTTAGCGTCCTTTCCTTCGTAGAGCAGAAGAAGATCCTCATCACTGATCTTGACCAAAGATGCCAAGTCCATTGCCTCTTCAATTCTGGCTCTAAACACATCCATGTCTGGGATGACAGCTGGTCTTACATTGGGATCGAGGAAAATCACGGGCTTAGGCTCGTATGATTGCAATGCCGAAATGATCACCTCTGAGAGTGGCTCAAGAGCCAAGGCCACTGACCCAATGTGAACCACTTTCAGATCGGTATGTTCCTGGAGAGCAGAGAGCAATTCTGCTTTACTCATACTGACAACAGCAGTCCCTTCTGTGTAGAAGGTATAGTTCGCCTTACCTTCTGCATCAAGACTTGCCATGGCAAGCAGTGATGGTTGTGGTGCAGCACAGAGACTGGGATCGAACAATACCTCACTCTCGATGAGATGGTTGAGCATTCGCTGTCCAAAGATATCCCCAGAGATTTTTCCAACATACGCAACGGGCGAATCTTGCCTGGAGGTGGCAACAGCGGTATTCAATGCGCATCCTCCCACCACAGAGTCATACGGGACAGAGGAACCAAGAGTTCCCTTGGCAATAAAGTCGATCAACGCTTCTCCAATAACTCCAATCATGATTCACTCCTATAAATACTTCTTTCTCTCTTGCCCAACAACCCCTGCATGAACCTGTACGTATGCCTTGGCTGGACTCATGGAAATCTTGGGCAATAGTACTTCCTCAACCTGGAAAAACCCTACATCACTACTCATGGCAATATCGATAAGGATAGGCACTGAGTCACCCTTGGTGATCGTTACCTTCTCAATAGAGTTGGAGGAATATTTATGAATATCACCAACCTTTGCATGGCTCATAATACTCATAGGGATTCTGGCCCTACCCTTTTCCATGTCACAACCATCAGCAACCAAAAGCATACCTGCCTCCAGGGAGTGGACCTTTCTGTTGGCCATATGACCGAGGACCCCTTCACTGGCAACCGAGATAATGGCTATCTTGCGGGACAGCTGGTCACCTAGGAGCTGCGTGAGAATGCGATCCATAATAGGGCGAGCAATCACCAAGCCAGTTAATTCATGATCACTTCTTCCAACACTCATGCCAAGGTCATGCACAAAAGAGGCAAGCAACAAGGAGAGCATGCTATCTTCATAGCTTCCGCTATCCTCTTGCTCCAAGGAGGTCTTGATCCCTGCTTCCTTGAGCAATGCAAGCATCCTTACCCCGTTTATCGCAACTTGGCGCATATGTACCGGCCCATGATCGTTATAATTCAATCGCTTGATCGAAACACTGTTGGCATACTCTTGCAATGCCTCAATCTCGGGATCCTGTATCAGGAGGGATGCCAAACGGTAACTGATGGTACCTTCCTCCAACTGTGACAGTAAATACTTTTCCAATGCGAATTCTTTTGGTGACTTCATATGATATAAGGTACAACAACTTCTTCGCAACATAAAGTGGTTATGGATAAAATGACACAACTCTCATATACTGCACATATGAGAAAGATTACGATGCGCGATTTTAGATGGATGGGAAAACCCCGATCATGGGAGAAGGATTACCGGTCGGTTTCCCTCACGGTTGAGCCACAGATGCATTTGCCTGATGGACCTCTCTTGCTTGCAGTTTCTGATGATGATTTCTCTTGTGAAATGACGCTTTCGAGCGATCGAGATAGTATTTTTTCTGGTGTTTGTTTCTACCACTTACCCACTGATTTCATCGGGGTTGGGATGAGCGCTGAAGCCTTGGAAATGCATGTCATGATCGGAGGATATCATAACTATTGCAGAATACCTCACTTGGAAGAGAATACTTCCGTGATTTGGGACATGAAGCGCAAAGGTTCCCAGGTCTCAATCGGATATAGTAGACATAATGAAAGCCCAGTGAACTGGATAGGAACCTTCACACTTCCGGGAATAGAACGTTCGGTAAGCTTTGGGCCCTATTTCGCAAATGAGGGAAATGAAGAAGCTAGGGCTTCCATGAGTGCATTGGATTATAGGAAAGAGACCTGATAGCCTCTCGCACAACACTAGTGGTTGTGCTACTATGTGCTATCTTCAGAGAAGCCCCTTTGAAAGGGTATAAGGAAGGACAATAATGGACGAGCACAACGAAGTGGAGACGAAAGAGAAGACTCCCCTGAATTTTTTGGAACGCATTATCGAGGATGACCTGGCATCTGGGCGGGTTCCTAATAATACCATTGTAACCAGATTCCCCCCTGAACCCAATGGTTATCTGCATATCGGACACATCAAGTCTATCTGTATCAATTTTGGACTTGCTGAAAAATACCAAGGTCGCTGCCACCTCCGTTTTGACGACACCAATCCTGAGAAGGAAGATATGGAGTATATCAACTCCATCAAGCGTGACATCAAATGGCTGGGCTATGAATGGGGCGAGTATGAGTACCATGCCTCTGACTATTATCAGCAGCTGTATGAGATAGCAATTGAGTTGATCAAACAAGGGAAAGCTTATGTGGACAGCCTCTCTGCTGAGCAGATGAAGGAGTACAGGGGAACCTTGACGGAACCTGGAAAAAACAGTCCTGACCGGGAGAGATCCATCGAGGACAACCTAAGGTTGTTCCTTGAGATGCGTGAAGGTAAGCACCCAGAAGGAAAGTATATCCTTCGTGCCAAGATCGATATGTCCAGTCCTAATCTCAATATGCGGGACCCGGCTCTTTACCGTATCAAGTTTGCCTCACATCCACGAACCGGGGACGCGTGGTGCATCTACCCCATGTATGATTTCACTCATCCCATCAGTGATGCAATTGAAGGCATCACCCACTCAATCTGTACCCTGGAGTTTGAGGACCATCGTCCTGCCTACGATTGGGCAACCAGTATTGATGGTATCGAGCATACACCTCACCAGTATGAATTTGCCCGCTTGAACATCAACTATTTCGTGATGAGCAAGAGAAGGCTCCTCAACTTAGTCAAGCTGGGAATCGTGGATGGATGGGATGATCCAAGGATGCCTACCATCAGTGGTATCAGGAGACGAGGATACTCCCCTGAATCGATGAAGGATTTTATCAGCCGTGTAGGAGTTGCAAAGGTTGAAGGCGTCGTCGACTACTCCTTGTTGGAGTTCTGTGTTCGTGAAGACCTGAACAAGCGTGCTGATCGATTGATGGTCGTCCTTGATCCTTTGAAACTGATCATCGACAACTACCCAGAAGACAAGGTCGAGTACTTTGAGGCTATCGACAACCCTGAAGACCCGAACAGCAAGACCCATCAGATACCATTCTCACGTGAGCTGTACATCGAACGGGAAGACTTCATGGAAGACCCCCCAAAGAAGTATCACAGGCTCTATCCTGGTAATGAGGTGAGACTCAAGTACACTTACTATGTGACTGCTCACTCGGTAGTAAAGGATGATGATGGTAACATTGTGGAAGTGCATTGCACCTATGACCCAGAGTCCAGAGGAGGATCCACCCCTGATGGAAGAAAGGTCAAGGGAACAAGTCACTGGGTCAGTGCTTCTGAAGGGGTTACCATCGAAGCACGCCTCTATGACAAGCTGTTCCTCACTGAGTATCCAGGGAAGGAGACAGGCAACTATCTCGATGACCTGAATCCCGATTCCTTGCAGATTGTCAGCAATGCAAAGGCAGAGCCCCAGATCAAGCAAGTAAAGGAAGGGGATTACCTGCAGTTTATCCGTAACGGCTACTTCTGCCTCGACAGCAAGTCCAGCAGTCAAGACCATCTCGTTTTCAATAGAACGGTAACGCTCAAGGACTCTTGGGCTAAGTTGAAAAAGAAGATGGGTATGTGATCTATATGAGGGGTCTTATGACCCCTCATCATCTTCCCAGGAGGGTTGTATGAATTACTTCTTCGATCAGCATTTCCATGTAATGAATATTGTACATCCAAACTTGCTCTCGTTCTTCTCCTCGTTGGAAGGAGGTATTGGGGACTTGGTAACCAGTGGAACCCTCTCCCCAAGCTATATCCTGATCAACAAGAATCGCAAGAGCGCAGCACTGCTCAACCGTATCACCAATACATTGACTACCTTTGAACAGACCATCGGGGAGACCCTGGTCATGATGGAGGATGACCTCATGGGGAAGTTCCCCAGTCATGACGAGGAAGCCCTTCGACCTGAAGAGCCCTATATCCGTGATGGAAAGATGCACATGCGTTCCCGCACGTATGACAAGATGGCAATGTGCCCGCTCTTGATGGATTTCTCCAGCAACAAGATCAGAAACGACTCACTCTACTACCCTGCCCCCAATGAGGAAAAAATTCTGGATTATGTAAAGGACACCTTGGAAGGGTTTGAATATTACAGAACAAACCATCCCGATGGATTGTTCGAGTTCTTCCCTTTTCTGGGTATCAACCCCCAGGTCCATACCATGGACTTCATAGAGAAACTGCTGGACACCTATATTCATAAGGAAAATGACAAGAAGCAATTTTATGGCGTTAAGTTCTACCCGCCAATGGGCTACGACCCATGGCCTACCGACCCAGAACAACGTGACAAAGTCATCATGATCTATGAGTTCTGCTCCAAGCATGACATTCCGATCATGACCCACTGTGACGATCAGGGTTTTAGGGGTGTACCTGCAAAAGAAGCCTGGAAATATACTGCACCATCTTCCTATAAACCGGTGCTTGCCCGCTACCCTATGCTCAGGATTGACTTCGCACACTATGGTTGGCAGTACAACCAATTGCAGAAGAATCCCTTGTCTCTTATCTCTGGATTGACAAGCAGGGTTCCTGATTCACCCTGGTTCTATGATCTTGTTGAGCTTATGCAGCTCTATCCAAATGTATATGCAGATGTCTCATTCAGCGGAAGCAACCCTGATTTCTACCTACTACTCTCCAATTACTTGAAATCAATTGATGAAGAGCAAAGGCAGACCATACTCTCCAGAAGTCTCTTTGGTACTGATTTCTCGGTCAATCTTGTTAAAGTTGAATCATACACATCATATTATCGAATCTTTGAGGAGTCACCTTTCACTGATGACGAGATTCATCAGATGGTTAACAGCAATCCCCTCAAGTTCATGCATCTGGACAACAATTGACAACAAAATACGAAAAAGCAGGCCTCAACAGCCTGCTCCTTCTTTGAAACCATGAACCATTAATAGTTCTTTGCAACAATCTCGAAATAAGCCTGGGGATGGTTACAAACCGGGCAGATGCCAGGAGCCTTTTTGCCGATGACAATATGACCACAGTTGGAACACTTCCACATCTGGTCTCCATCACGACTGAATACCAAGCCACCCTCAACATTCTTCAAGAGGTCAAGATAGCGCTGTTCATGGTGCTTCTCGATGGCGGCAACCATTTCAAACAAGGTAGCAATCTTGGTAAAGCCCTCTTCACGAGCTTCCTTTGCAAAGTTTGCATACATATCGGTCCACTCATAGTGTTCACCGGCTGCTGCATCCTTCAGGTTAGTTGTGGTGGTAGGGATCTCACCAGATTCCTGCAAAAGCTTGAACCAGATTTTTGCATGTTCTTTCTCATTGAAAGCAGTCTCTTCGAAGAGATTAGCAATCTGAACATACCCTTCTTTCTTTGCCTTAGAGGCATAATAGGTATACTTGTTCCGAGCCATGGACTCGCCAGCAAAAGCCTCTTGCAAGTTCTTCTCTGTTTTTGATCCTTTCAATTCCATTCCTTGCTCCTTTCAGTGACTGCTATTGAGCAGCACGCATATTTTTTTTACATTCGGGACAGATCCCGTTGAAAACTATTTCATATGATTCAAGCGTATATCCGTTGGTATCAACATTTCGTTCAGACAGATTGATATCCTCATAAAGCTCGATATCATCCACACGCTTACAGTGGATGCACTGAATGTGGTAATGGTTTCCCAAAGTGCGATCAAAATGGTCAGGACCTCCGAGAACCCTGACGCGTTTCACCTTTCCTTCCTCAACAAGTGAGTTCAGATTTCGATACACTGTGGCTCTACTAATCGAAGGATGTTTTTCAACAATACGCTCGTAAATTTGTTCAGCATTTGGATGGTTTGTAGCATTGGTAACCGCTTCCCACACCAACCCCTTTTGTATTGTTTGTCGCTTATCTTTCATGGGTTTTTCCTAAATGATATTGAATCTCAATAGTTATCTTACTCGATGAAATGTACCCTGTCAACATGATACGTTCTGAAGGAAATAATCTTTATGGCAATCAGCATAGAACCCCCAAAAAGGGGGCTCTATACATATATGATAACTGGTTAATGAATCATTCAGAGAAGAACGAATCGTCTTCGTGTTCACCTCTGGTCTTGGTCTGACGGAAAGAGTCAAAACCATACGGTTTTGGTCCAGATTTCCGTTGTCGACGCTCATCACTTCCACCATCTCTTCCTCTTCTATCACTGGAGAATGATGGACGGCCACCTGGGCGTCTGTCATCTCTATCACGGAAGGAAGGACGGTCACCACCTGGGCGTCGGTCATCTCTATCACGGAAGGAAGGACGGTCACCACCTGGGCGTCGGTCATCTCTATCACGGAAGGAAGGACGGTCGCCACCTGGGCGTCGGTCATCTCTATCACGGAAGGAGGGACGGTCGCCACCACGTCTGTCGTCTCTATCACGGAAAGAAGGACGATCACCACCTGGGCGTCGGTCATCTCTATCACGGAAGGAGGGACGGTCGCCACCGCGTCTGTCATCTCTATCACGGAAGGAAGGACGATCGCCACCGCGTCTGTCATCTCTATCACGGAAAGAAGGACGATCACCACCTGGGCGTCTGTCATCTCTATCACGGAAGAAGGACGATCACCACCTGGGCGTCGGTCATCTCTATCACGGAAGGAAGGACGATCACCACCTTGGGCGTCTAGGAGGGACGGTCGCCACTTGGGCGTCTGTCGCCGTAGGAAGGACGGTCGCCACTTGGGCGTCTGTCACCGTATGAAGGACGGTCGCCACCGCGTCTGTCATCTCTATCACGGAAGGAAGGACGATCACCACCGCGTCTGTCATCTCTATCACGGAAGGAAGGACGATCACCACCGCGTCTGTCATCTCTATCACGGAAGGAAGGACGATCACCACCGCGTCTGTCATCTCTATCACGGAAGGAAGGACGATCACCACCGCGTCTGTCATCTCTATCACGGAAGAAGGACGATCACCACCGCGTCTGTCATCTCTTCACGGAAGGAAGGACGATCACCACCGCGTCTGTCATCTCTATCACGGAAGAAAGGACGATCACCACCGCGTCGGTCATCTCTATCACGGAAAGGACGGTCTCCACGTGGACGTCTGTCGTTTCTGTCGTTGTATGAAGGTCGCTCCCCACGTCGATCATCTCTACGAGGTTCACGATTTTCAGTCTCTCGTTTCTCAGAAGCTTCTTCTGCTGAAGGTTCCTGTACTAACGGGGCGAAATCGTGGTCATCCCAACTAAGCGTGAGAAGATCATCCTCAACTTCATTCGGTTCAACCACAGGAATTTCTTCATCATCGGATTCATCAGTTTCCGTCTCAACTGATTCTTCATCAGCCTGAGTCAGTTCATTATCTTCATCATTGAGATCTTCGATTTCCTGGTCTGCCTCATCATTGAGGAGCACCATATCTTCTTCTGCCTGTTCGGGTTCTGCTACAGTTGTGTTTGCTGCTTCTTCTACTATGGGTTTTTCTTCGGTTTCCAGTTCTACTGGTTCATTCTTTTCTTTTGCTTTCATTGTCTTTACTTCTTTGTTTAGTATACGGGCTTCCTGCCCATTCTCATCGTGCTGGTCTTGTTTGCCAGCTTTCTCTTGTACGGAGGTTATCCATCTTTCTGGTATCCGTATATCTTCGTGTTTCGTCAGCAACCACGTCCTCGCAGTTCCCAGACGGCGGGTAAATCCCGGTGCTGCGACTCGCCTGGTAATCTCTTTGATCTCAAATCCACGTATTGCTTTCTCATCCATCTTGAATGTTCCCAAATTTGTCGAGAACACTAACTTTCCACCCATCGCAAGAAGGGCATTAAGCACCTTCATCCAACGCAAATAGTCCCTCTGGACATCAAAATCGTGATCCATTTTCCGACTGTTCGAAAAACTCGGCGGGTCGAAAATGATCAGGTCATACTTCTTGCCTTGTGCATATGCTTCCATCACATATGTCCATGCATCTGCAGCAATGCAAGGAACCACTGTGGACGGAAATCCATTATCGGCAAGATTCTTCTCTGCCCATGCAGTATAGGTACTGGACAAGTCCACAGATTCTACACGTTCAGCTCCACCACGGGCAGCATATACCGAGAAGGACCCTGTGTAGGAGAACAAGTTCAACACCTTGCATCCTCGGCTCATACCTTCAACCACTGTCCTTGTAAGCATATGGTCCAGGAATAAGCCGGTGTCAATCCGCTTGGTCAGATCAACAGTGAACAAAAGTCCATTTTCATTGACCTGTACTTTTATGGATTGTTCGCTTTGCAAGCTATGCTGTTCCTTTCCCCTCCGCTTTGGACGTCGATGGAACACCACATGACTGGTCTGTACGTAGAGCATTCGTGAGACGATATCGCAGCAAATCCTCTCATCCTCTTCATCCAACCCATCATCGCTGTAATCGGTGATTCTTGCATAGGGGCCATAGAGATCAACAGTAACAGGAAACCGTTCCAGGTTTCGGTCATACACCCTCATGCAGGTCGTGTTGCTTTGCAACATCATCCGACGCATCTTGAGAGCGTTTTGCTTTAAAATCTTTCCAAAATCCTTTTCTGTATAATCCATGACAATCCCAGTAGCTCTTTCTGCAACGCAGTGTATATGGTACTATAGAAAAAAGCTAGAGAAGCGAAGGAAAAATTCATGGAAGATGATGCACAGGCTTTTATTGAGAATCTAGAAAGACGTCACGAAGCTCCTATAACCTGGAGAACCTATGCTACATGGTATGGTAATAACAGGAACATCATGCGGGAGTTTGGTGTTTTTCTCTATAGGGTTAAAAACACCCTCCATTTTGAAGATTTTGAGCGAACTCCCTCATTGTTTGGAATCAGTCTCAAACCCAGAAAGAAAAAGGAACCTTTCATCAAGCATGAGGGTTCCTTTGCTATTGATGAGGTTGAGACCACCCGCCCTATTCCCAAAGCTATTGCCTACAAGGTTTCACAGGGTGCTATCACGGTGGAACAGGTTCGTATGGCTACATCGCTGGACAAACTATTCAGACAGATGGTAGAGATGGTAATACTCAAGAACGGAACCGTTCATTTTTTTGAACTTATGGATCGCAAGCAATTTATTAAAGAGCTGGGAACAATCAGCAAGGAGGACTAATACATGGGCGCATTCAAGGCGTATGATATCAGGGGAATCTACAACAAAGATTTCAATAAAGAAACTGTCTACAAGATTGGGTATTTTCTACCCAAGCTGTTGAACAGCAAGGTGGTACTGGTAGGACGGGACGTGAGATCCAGCAGCGAGGAGATCTTCGCATCCTTGTGCGAAGGGATCACAGACAGTGGTGCTGATGTATTTGACATTGGACTCGCTACCACTCCTATGGTGTACTTCTCCACGGTACACTTCGAGGTTGATGCATCTGTTCAGATTACCGCAAGTCACAATCCTGCCATCTACAATGGGTTGAAGATCAGTAGGACTAAGGCTGTTCCTGTTGGCTCTGATAGTGGACTGAAAGAACTCGAGGCCATGGTAAACAATGACCCAATAGTGGTTGCTGAACAGAAAGGTACAGTACAAAGCAAAGATGCAAAACAACCCTATCTTGCCTTCTTGAAGCAGTACGTTCCAGATACAAGTGGCTTAAACCTCTCCATCGACTGTTCTCATGGCATGGCAAACCTCCTGGTCAAGGATCTCCTTGGCAATGATCATCACTATCTGTATGACCATTTCGATGGTACTTTCCCTGCCCATGAACCCAATCCTCTGGAAGTCGAGAACTGCGAGGACTTGAAAGTAGCTGTCCTTAAGAACAAGAGCGATATTGGAGTCATTTATGACGGTGATGCAGACCGAGTTATGTTCCTTGATGAAAATGGTAGGTTCCTTCAACCCGATTACATAACAGCAGTCCTTGGGTACTACTATTTGCACAAGGAAAAGGGAAACGTGCTTGTCGATATCCGCACAAGTCGCTCAACCACTGAGTACCTGACCAACCTTGGAGCAACAGTACATGTCTGGAAGGTGGGCCATGCGTTCGCGAAGACAAAACTCCGTGACCTTGGGGCAATCTTCGGAGGAGAACTTGCCGGACACTATTACTTCAGGGACTTCTATAACTGCGACAGTGGTTTCCTTGCTTCTCTCCTGGTCTTGGAGGTTGTAACGGAGCTCAAGAAACAGGGAAAAACCATTGGTGAGTTTATTGACTCGGTCATAGCCTATGCAAACAGTGGAGAGATGAATTTCAAGCTGGAACAGAAAGATGAAGCCATGCAAGCACTCTTTGAGCGTTATGCTACCAATGACAAGCCTGAGAAGGTAATGGACTTTGATGGGTATCGCATCGAATTCCCTTCCTGGTGGTTCAATGTTCGAAAGAGTAACACAGAACCCTATCTACGCCTGGTTGTAGAGGCTAAGACGAAGGAAGAACTTCAGGAGAGAACCAAAGAGCTTTCCTCGATTATCAAGCAATTCAACTAAGGAAGGAAGATACACGATGAAAGTATTACTATTTGGAGGTGCCGGTTATATCGGCACCCACGTAGCTCTGGAGTTTCTGGACCGCAATGATACGGTTGGCATCTTTGACAATCTCTCCAGTGGACTGAAGAGTAACGTCAGTGACCAAGCCATCTTCTTCGAGGGTGATATCCGAGACAAAGAACGGGTTGTTGAAGTATTACAGGAAGGATGGGATGTCGTTATCCATCTCGCTGCATTCAAGGCAGCCGGAGAATCGATGATCAAGCCTGTCAAATATTCAGAGAACAACATCACTGGTTCCCTGAACCTAATCACAGGGTGCATAGAGACAGGCACCAAACATTTCATACTCTCCTCCTCTGCAGCAGTATATGGAGAACCTTCATACCTTCCTGTAGATGAGAAGCATCCCAAGAATCCTACCAATTATTATGGGTATACAAAGCTCTGTGTTGAAGAGAACTTGAAATGGTACAGTGAACTTAAAGGGCTTCATTATGTCTCGCTGAGATACTTCAATGCTGCAGGATATGATGGTGAGAGACGCATGCTCGGATTGGAAAACAACCCAGCCAATCTCATTCCAGTAGTCATGGAAGTTGCCAGTGGTATCCGCCCCAACCTACTTGTCTTCGGAAACGATTATGATACAGTCGATGGAACAGGAGTCCGTGACTATGTACATGTTACCGATCTGGCAAAAGGCCATGTACTTGCAGCCGATCATCTGATGGCGGGAAGTGACAGCTTGGTAGTGAACCTCGGAAGTGAGGAAGGATTGAGCGTACAACAGATTCTCGATACTGCAAGAGAGATAACCGGCAAACCAATTGAAGCACAATATGTTGACCGCAGGCCGGGGGACCCAGCAAAGCTTGTAGCTTCATCTAAGATGGCTTACAAAGCCCTAGGATGGAAAGCAGAGCACTCTTCTGTAGAGAATATCATCAAGACAACTTGGATGGTCTATGAGGCTAACCAGAAGCATATGAACCGATAGTCTTCATAGCGTCTTCACTACTTTTATTAACGGCAGTCACATGGCTGTCGTTTTTATTTGACGAAGTGCTCTTCGAATGCAAGCATAAGGAAGGGGAGCATTATGAAATTCATTATCCGCCTCGCCATAAAGAATCTCAGTCGCTATAGACGCCGTACAGCGATTACAGCTGGAGCAATAGCAATAGGAATCATGGCTTTCATTATTGTAGATTCCATCTTCTTGGGAGCAAAACTAGAATCTGAGAGAAATTTACGACTATATGAGACAGCCTCACTCCGTATATATACCCCAGAATATTGGAATGAACGTCATTTCCTTCCGCTTGAGTACTCGATAAAAGACCCCTCTAAAGTTTTGCAAATTCTGGAAGACAGAGGATTGAAAGCTACACCTAGAACGTTGTTCTCAGCTGATATGATTCTCTATAAGCAAGATTTCAATGAGGATGGTACACTCCCTGTTACGGTAACTGCCGTCAATCCAGAAACTGATTCATCTGTGTATAAGTTTGAAGACACACTCCACCAAGGAAGATTTCTTAAGCCAGGTGAGATGGATGGAATAGTAATTGGAAGCTGGTTTGCTGAGGATATCGGGGCTGAGGTAGGATATTGGGTCACCTTGTTAACAAGAGGTAATGGCGGTTTCTATGAAGCCTTTGATATGCAAATTGTCGGAATCGTGAATTGCCCTAATCCCAATGTCAACAGAACCTTGGTAATGATGGATATCCAAGCAGCAGATACGTTCCTTGCAATGGAGGGTGCTGTTACCAATATCGACATTTCACTAGCCAATGGTAAAGATATCGAGTCGGCTGCTCTCTCACTCCAAACAGTACTCGATAAAGCTGGTCACGACCTTGCAGTCTATTCATGGAAAGATCTTGCAAAAGATTACCTAGCCCTCATGAGTGCTGACAGAGGAGTCTCCAATATCATTCTTTTTTTGGTATTTATCATCGCAGCTGTGGGAGTATCTAACACGATGCTGATGGCGATGTATGAGCGAATGAGAGAGATTGGGATGATGCGAGCATTGGGTATGCGTGATCGCTCTATCTACATGCTCTTACTCATTGAAGCCGGAGGCATAGGTTTCCTGGGCTCCCTTATAGGTTGCCTCTTCGGAGCTCTAGTAAATCTATATCTGGTCGAAACTGGAATCGATTTTGGGTTCATGTTCAGAAACATGGATATTGGTTATAGAATCCAAAATGTCATGCGCGGTTCTTGGAGTATTTCTACAATCGCAAAAGCTTTTCTCAGTGGTATCCTACTCTCAATGATAGTTGCGGTTGCTCCAATCAGAAGAGCAATGAAGCAAGATATTCCTACATGCCTGCACCATCAATAGCATTACTTCGAGTCCAGCTACCACGTGTCACGAATCGATACAATAAAAAAAGACAACCCAATAGGATTGTCTTTTTTCTTGCTCGCCCGGAGGGATTTGAACCCCCGACAGGGTGGTTAACAGCCACCTGCTCTACCGACTGAGCTACAGGCGAATAACGTTTCGAACGATAGGAACATTACCCGATTGAATTGGTTATGTCAAGCAGTTTGAAATAAGTTATACCAAAAATTCCCTTGATGAATGAACTATTCAGACAAGTATTCAGAAAAGGGCGACTACCCGAAGATAGTCGCCCTTGAACTTGTAATTCTACCTTACTTTGCGGGGTAGTTCTTCGAGAGGAACTCGATGAATACATCGCTGAGCAAGGAACCCTCGGAGAGGACCTTACCAAACATGGTATAGCCATCACCACCAGCGGCCATGAAGTCGTTGGTTGCGACCTTATAGGTTGCATTCTTATCAATCGCCTTACCGTTGAGAAGAACTCTCAGGATACGACTACCAGGCTTACCATAGCGGTTGTAAACAACTTGAAGGTCGGTCTGGGAGAATGCACCATTGGTCTCAGGCAGTTTGCTGTAACCATGCTCAAGTGCAGCATAGACATCAGCTCCGGTTACCTCAACAACAGTGATGATGTTGGTGAACGGCAGGACATTAATCACTTCACCGATCGTTACCTCACCAGCGTCGATGGATGCGCGGATACCACCACCATTGGTAATGGTGAAGTCGGCACCACTCTCAGCAGTCATTGCCCTGGTGATCAACCTGGAAAGGTTGGTCGGCTTGGTACGAACATTTGCACGTTCGCCATCAAGCTTCTCAGGTACAGTTGCAATAACTGTGTTGAGCTTAGCATCAAGCTTTGCGGTCATATAACCGAGGTACTCATCAACTTCAGCATCGTTTGGTACTTCTGCAATACCATACATCTTAGCAAGATCAGAATCCTTGGCATTCCATACATCTGCAGCAGAAATCATCATCGGATAGACAGCGGTTACTTCGTCGTTCTTGACATGAAGCTGGACCAAGCCCAGATTTTCCATGTACTCACCGGCGGAGACAATCATCGTGTCACCAATCTTCATTCCCTGCTTCAGCAAGGTGTGGCTGTGACCGTCAACAAACAGGTCAATACCCTTGATATTGCTTACGATCTTATCAGTGGTCAAGCCACTTGCACCATCTGGATCCATTCCGATGTGACCAAGTACGATGATGTAATCAACATACTGCTTAGCCATATCGATTGCCTGCTGGCCAATCTCGAAGATCTCTTCGTTGGCGAAATATACGCCTTCGACATTCTTCGGATGGGTCTTGGTAGCAGTGTCAGGAGTGGTCAAGCCGACAACGCCAACAGTAAAGTCGTTGAAATTGTAGACCTGGTAAGGCTGGAACAGCATATAGCCATTCTCATCCAATACGTTTGCACTCAAGACCTTGATGTCAGTGTAGTTCTCAGCAATCTCAGCTGCTTCAAGAAGGCGATCTACACCATAGTTGAAGTCGTGGTTGCCGGGTGCTACTGCATCATAGCCAAGCATATCAAGCAAGACACCAACGGTCTCACCTTCGAACATATTGACAACATTGGTTCCATGAGTCACATCACCTGCGTCAAGTACCAGAATATTATCGGTAATACCGCGTCCAACCTTCAACATGGTAGCAAGCTTTGAATAGCCAACATTGTCTTCACTGGAAAATACACGACCGTGTACATCGTTAGTGTGGACAACAAAGAGATCAAACTCTTTTGCGCCATCAGCGTTTTTCACGATCTCGAATACTCCAAGTGGGTACTCAACTGGCTCTGGTTCCTCAGCTACCGGTGCTGGTGCAGGTGCGGGGGCTGGAGCTTCTTCCTTCACCTCAGGTGCTGGTGCAGGTGCCTCTGCCTTTGCAGGGACCTCTGCCTTCACCATCGGCTTCGGGGTTGCGCCAATCATCGAGACAATGGCTGGATCCTCAGGTACGCTTACCTGCAGGGTGTAGCCCATTGCTCTTGCAAACGGCTCATAAGCCTTGGCAATTGCACTCTTGGCAGGGTCAAGCACATCGGCTGCGGGAAGAATCATCGGTACAACGCTCTTCACCTTTCCGTTTGCTACACTCACCTGCACGCCACCAACGCTCTTCAGCATCTCGTCTGCACGTACAATCAGGGTTCCGTTCACGGTCTTGGCCATTGCAGATCCATTGCCGTCGACGATCAGGTCGATGCCGTCAATGTTCTGGGCTACCATCTCACTGGTGATATCGCCCTTGCTGCCAAGGTCGCTGAGCACCACGATGTAGTCAACATAATCCTGGGCCATGTCCACAGCATACTGTGCATTGTCCAGAATCAGGTCACTGGTGAAGCTCACTCCCTGGATCGGTTTCGGGGCAACAAGCCCTACCACGCCGACCTTGAAGCCGTTGTAGTTGTACACCTGATATGGCTGGGCAACGAGGTACCCGTTCGCATCCAGTGCATTCGCACTCAACGGAAGGGCCTTCTTCGTCCCGGCTATACCGGTAGCCAGCTGCACTGCCTGTGGGGTGTAGGCATCGTAGCCAAGCTCATCAACCACCTCGGCGGCCAGCATCGCAGCCTCAGCTGGTACCTCGCCGACATTGCCGCTGTTCAGCAGCAACCAGTTGTCGGTAAGTGCACGGCCAGCTTTCAGAGCAGTGGACAGTCTTGCAAGACCAAGTCCGCCGTTCTCGCTGTAAATGTTACCGTTCAGGTCGTTGGTATGTACAATAATCAGATCGAATACCTTCGCTCCGCTATCACTCTTTACGATCTCCTGCACACCATAGGGATACACCAATTCTTTGGGTTCCTCAGCTACCGGTGCTGGTGCAGGTGCGGGGGCTGGAGCTTCTTCCTTCACCTCAGGTGCTGGTGCAGGTGCCTCTGCCTTTGCAGGGACCTCTGCCTTCACCATCGGCTTCGGGGTTGCGCCAATCATCGAGACAATGGCTGGATCCTCAGGTACGCTTACCTGCAGGGTGTAGCCCATTGCTCTTGCAAACGGCTCATAAGCCTTGGCAATTGCACTCTTGGCAGGGTCAAGCACATCGGCTGCGGGAAGAATCATCGGTACAACGCTCTTCACCTTTCCGTTTGCTACACTCACCTGCACGCCACCAACGCTCTTCAGCATCTCGTCTGCACGTACAATCAGGGTTCCGTTCACGGTCTTGGCCATTGCAGATCCATTGCCGTCGACGATCAGGTCGATGCCGTCAATGTTCTGGGCTACCATCTCACTGGTGATATCGCCCTTGCTGCCAAGGTCGCTGAGCACCACGATGTAGTCAACATAATCCTGGGCCATGTCCACAGCATACTGTGCATTGTCCAGAATCAGGTCACTGGTGAAGCTCACTCCCTGGATCGGTTTCGGGGCAACAAGCCCTACCACGCCGACCTTGAAGCCGTTGTAGTTGTACACCTGATATGGCTGGGCAACGAGGTACCCGTTCGCATCCAGTGCATTCGCACTCAACGGAAGGGCCTTCTTCGTCCCGGCTATACCGGTAGCCAGCTGCACTGCCTGTGGGGTGTAGGCATCGTAGCCAAGCTCATCAACCACCTCGGCGGCCAGCATCGCAGCCTCAGCTGGTACCTCGCCGACATTGCCGCTGTTCAGCAGCAACCAGTTGTCGGTAAGTGCACGGCCAGCTTTCAGAGCAGTGGACAGTCTTGCAAGACCAAGTCCGCCGTTCTCGCTGTAAATGTTACCGTTCAGGTCGTTGGTATGTACAATAATCAGATCGAATACCTTCGCTCCGCTATCACTCTTTACGATCTCCTGCACACCATAGGGATACACCAATTCTTTGGGTTCCTCAGCTACCGGTGCTGGTGCAGGTGCGGGTGGAGCCGGCTCTGGCATTGGCTCTGGTTCTGGCACCTCTACGAGCTCAGGAGCGGGTTCAATAGGGGTTACCGGCTCTGGAGCGGGTTCAACAGGAGCTGGGGGGATTGGTTCTACCTTTGCAGTGCTCTTACAGCCAACAAGGGAAAAAGCCAACAAAGCTACCAGCATTGCTGTCATAATTGTTCTTGAAAGACGTTTCACGTGTTTCCTCCTCATGACGTTCTCATGTGTCGTTGTATACGTACTCATCAACACTATAACACACACTACTTGAAACGGATACATTAAAAATGCGGGAAAAATAGTGATTTTCCGGAAGATTTATCAAAAAAAGGAGCCTGCGATACTTTAAATCACAGGCTAACGGCTATTTTTCTTGATACAAGTTCCTTACATCAAATCTTTGGGCTTACGAGCAGTATTACCTGATTTCTCGCAATATGCCACATGACGCAGTTTTCCATTCTCGAAAACTGCTTTCATCTTGATAGCACCACCCCAGCGACTGGTCATTGCCTTAGCACCTTCGCGGCGTGCGTTCTTGGATACGTTACCTGCCATATACCTATTCCTCCATACAAATGCTTAATTTCTTAATTTTTTCACTATCATAACGATTATCACGTTACAAGTCAAATGTCTACCTTACCAGTGTATCCAGTTGTTGCAACTTTTACAATCGCTCAATAGAATGTTCTCATGAAAAAAATCCTCTGGCTGCTACGACAGATATTTCTCATCCCAGTGTACCTCTACAAGGGAATTTTATCACCATTTTTTGGAGGAGGGAGCTGTCTCTACCACCCTACTTGTTCCTCTTATATGGTAAATTCAGTTACAAAGCACGGCATTTTCAAAGGCTTTATCATGGGATTTGCCAGAATCATCCGATGCAGTCGTTGGTTTTATGGGGGGGAAGACCCAGTTCCTGACACTTGGTCATGGAAAGCTATAAAGGATGGTTTTACCCTCTTCCGTAAACGTTGATCAGCCAGCAAGTTCCTTTACAAATGGAATAAGTACCGACAGAGCATTCTCATTGTACCCACCCTCAGGTATGATCAAGTCAGCGAAAGCCTTGGTTGGTTCGATGAAATTGAAATGGCCCGGCCTCACAACCTCCAGATACTGAGTACATACACTCTCGACGGTCCTTCCACGCTCTGCAATATCACGTTTCAGCCTTCTAATGAAGCGAATATCATCTGGGGTGTCTACATATAGTTTTAAATCCAACAAATCCCGAATGTTGCTGTCATGCAGAATCATCAGCCCCTCAATAATCACCAGACTTTTTGGTGCAACAGATACCGTCTCGTCCTTTCTTCGGTGATGGACGAAATCATACTGGGGCATCTCTATAGCCTTGCCCTCCTTGAGCATCTTCAGATGTTCATGAAGCAGTTCCATGTCAAAGGCATCAGGATGATCAAAATTGAAAGCAGTAATATTGGAGTTACTGATAAAAGTGGCAGAGCGATAGTAGTTGTCCTGGGGAATAAACACAAAATCTGTGCAAACTTCACTGATCTTCTTAACAATCGTGGATTTTCCAGAACCAGACCCACCGGTAATCCCAATAATTTTCACTTCTTTCATTCGAAGCTCCCTTCAGCCGATTTTCACTCTTTCTACTATAGCTGCACCTAGGATTGCAAGTGGGTGCAAGTACTATCGCACCTATTTCACACCAAAGGAGAATACGGTCGTATGTCTATAAGGTCTCTCTTTACTGAAAATACATGAAGGAAACGATTCATGGTTTGGGCCATCGGGATAGTATTGGGTTTCAAAACAGACACCACCATGCTTGGGATAGGCAACCCCACCCTTACCGATATCCTTTCCTTCGAGAAAGTTCCCACTAT
Organism: uncultured Sphaerochaeta sp.; assembly: GCF_963677075.1. Lineage (NCBI taxonomy): Bacteria > Pseudomonadati > Spirochaetota > Spirochaetia > Spirochaetales > Sphaerochaetaceae > Sphaerochaeta > uncultured Sphaerochaeta sp. Next base: position 2,850,121 of record NZ_OY781873.1, read on the forward strand.
ACATCTGTACAGCTGGCATGGTCGTCTTGATTTTCATGGTTCGTCCTGAAACAGGTTCATGAATCCATGCAAATTCAACCGGTTTGGTAGTCGGGGTCTGTTCAAGAATAAAGCAATGATCATATCCACCAGCTTCTTCCATATCTTTCCCCAATGGTTTCCCCTTGGTAAAATCAAAAGCCGTACCTTTCACTGGAAGAATGTTCCCAGTAGGAACCAGTTGATCATTAATCTCGAGGTATCGATCACAGGCGAGCTTCACCTCATGAGCGGTAATTTCCCCGCTGCCAGCACCCCGCAAATTGAAATAACTGTGATTGGTCAGATTGATCGGTGTAGCCTGCGAAGCTGTTGCTTCATACTCAATACGCAGCTCCCCATTTTTGGTGAGCACATAGGAGACGGTACAATTCACATTACCAGGGAATCCTCCCTCTCCATCGGGACTGAACAGGCTCAGTACAACCCCAGGATTCCCATTCCATTCAAAGGTCTCAACATGCCAATTTCGCCAACCCCAATTACTCTTTCCACTATGGAGGGAGTTCTCCCCTTCATTCGTTTCTAGGGTGTACTGTTTACCGTCCAAGGAGAATGTACCTTTTGCTATACGATTGGCAAATCGTCCAACAACTTGCCCAAAGTAAGTAGTAGATGTCAAGTTGTCCAATGGATTCTCAAATCCCAGTACAATATCCCTAACCTTCTGATCCCGATCCGGGGTCTTCAATGTCTTGAGATTCGCCCCCAAACTGAGAATTTCAGCGGAGTATGATCCACTGGAAAGCGTTATCAGATAAATGGGTTGCCCATCATTGGTTTGGGCGACAACTTGTTTGGTCAACATACTACACTCCCTTGAAGTAATCCTTTCTTGCAACGAGTATACACCCAGCCACCAATGAGAACAACAAAGAATTGACTGAATACATTACTTGGAGCTGTCATCACTCTTTAAAACAGCGAGGAATGCACTCTGGGGTATCTCAACATTCCCAACCATTTTCATGCGTTTCTTACCCTCTTTCTGTTTCTCGAGCAACTTGCGTTTTCTGCTGATATCACCACCATAACATTTGGCTGTAACATCCTTTCGGAAGGCGGTGATGGTCTCTCTGCTCACAATTGTCCCACCGACAGCTGCTTGGATGGCTATCTTGTACTGCTGGCGGGGAATCTCTCCCCTCAACCGCTCACAGACCTGCTTTCCTCGCAATTGACTGCTTCCCCGAAAAACGAGTTGGCTCAGCGCATCAACAGGCTCTCCATTGACGAGGATATCCATTCTCACTAAATCGGTTCGCTTATAACCAATCAATTGGTAGTCGAATGAAGCGTATCCACGACTCACAGATTTCATTCGGTCATAGAACTCAAAGAGCACCTCACTCAAGGGCATCTCGTACATCAGCTCAACGCGTTTCTCATCAAGGTAATTCATTCCCACCTGAACCCCGCGTTTCTCCATGCAGAGCGTTATCAGCGGTCCTACGAATTGGCTGGGTGTGATGATATTGGCTTGGATGAAGGGCTCCTCCGAATATTCAACCCGCATCGGATCTGGATATTCAAGGGGGTTGTCAATATTGACAACATCTCCGTTCTTCATATGCACAATGTACTTAACCGAAGGACTGGTAAATACGATTGACAATCCAAATTCGCGCTCTATACGCTCCTGGATGACCTCAAGATGCAGCATTCCCAAGAACCCACACCTGAATCCAAAACCCAAAGCAGCTGAACTGTCCTTCTCATAGATCAAGGAAGCATCGTTGAGTTTGAGCCTTTCAATGGCGCTCACCAACTCTTCATAGTCATTGGTATCAACCGGGTAGATTGAACTGAAAACCACTGGCTTCACATCCTTGAATCCAGGAAGAGGTTTCTTTGCAGCATTCTTGACCGTGGTGATAGTATCGCCAACCCTGACATCGCTGATAGTCTTTACACCGGTAATCACGTACCCGACGTCCCCTGCATGCAACGCATCTGTCTTCACCAGACCAAGCTGGAAGAAACCGACTTCCTCAACCTTATAGGGCGTATCGGTATGCATAAAGCGAACTTCTGAGCCAGCCTCCAGGGTTCCATCGAAAACACGACAGTGAACAATGACTCCACGATAAGCATCGTAATGTGAGTCAAAAATCAGGGCCTGGAGAGGGAGAGAGTCTTTTCCTTCTGGAGGGGGAATCTGATTGACGATTGCCTCAAAAAGCTCATCCACTCCTACACCGGTTTTTGCACTCACCAAAACAGTCTCTTCTGATTCCAAACCCAAGTCATGGTCAATCTGATGCAAGCAAGCATCAATATCGGCAGAAGGTAAATCGATCTTGTTGATAACTGGAATGATGGTGAGGTTATGTTCCATGGCCATATACAAGTTTGCCAAGGTCTGTGCTTCGACACCTTGGGAGGCATCAACAATCAGCAAGGCACCCTCACATGAGCTGATGGCACGGCTTACCTCATAGGAGAAATCAACATGTCCCGGAGTATCAACAAGATTCAGCTCATACGTTTTACCATCGGCTGCCGTGTAGGGAATGGTTACCGCTTGGCTCTTGATGGTGATCCCGCGCTCTCTCTCAATATCCATATTGTCGAGCATCTGGTCCTGCGCAGGACCACGAGACACATAGAGCTTTGCTTTTTCAATAAAGCGGTCGGCAAGAGTAGACTTGCCGTGGTCTATATGCGCAATGATGCAAAAATTTCGTGTCAGTGTAATATCAGCTGGCATACTATTCCTTATTCTTTTGTAGCTTCTTCTTGCGTACCAGGTGACTCTTCCTGTCGAGAGGCATCATCAGCCTTCTCTTGCTCAGATGATTCTCCCTGGAAATCGTTGAGAGCTTCGAAACCCAGAAGGATTCTGATCTGTGCATCATCCAGGGTCTCTTTCTCAATCAGTTCGACGGTGAGGGTATCCAATTGGTCCCGATGGGTAGAGAGAACCTTACGCGTCTCTTCCATTGCCTTGTCAAGGATCTTGTGGATTTCAGCATCAATTCTCTTAGCCGTCTCTTCACTGTAATCCTTGTGCTGAGTAATCTCACGGCCCAGGAACAACGGTTCAGACTCATCGGCAAGGTTGACGAATCCCAATCCACTCATACCCCACTCAGTTACCATCCTGCGGGCAAGGTCGGTTGCTTGCTTGATGTCATTGCTGGTACCGGTTGTGGTTTCCCCATACACCAGCTCCTCTGCAACATAGCCTCCCATGCAGACCTTTATCCAGTCATTCAACATGGACTGGGTCTTGGTATAGGGATCTCGTTCAGGAAGGCTGACGGTAAGACCAAGTGCACGCCCATGAGGGATGATGGTTACCTTGTGCAACGGATCGAGATGCTCAAGGTAGTAGTGAAGCAAGGCATGTCCTGCTTCATGGTAGGCGGTTGCTCTCTTCTCCTCATCAGTCATTGCACGACTCTTTCTTGCAACACCGAGAAGGATCTTGTCCCGTGCCTCTTCCATCTCACTCATGCCAACTGTGCTCTTGTTCTTCCGAGCAGCAAACAGGGCAGCCTCATTGATCAGGTTTGCCAAATCGGCTCCACTGGTACCAGCTGAACCACGGGCAAGACGCTTAAGATCAACATCCTTTTCCAGTTTGATTTTCCTACAGTGAATCCTGAGAATTTCTTCGCGTTCCTTAATATCTGGTAGATCGACTACAACCTGACGGTCAAAACGACCAGGACGAAGCAAGGCAGGGTCCAATACATCGGGGCGGTTGGTGGCTGCCATCACGATAACTCCTGTGGTGGTACCAAATCCATCCATCTCCACAAGAATTTGGTTCAATGTCTGTTCTCGCTCATCATTGCCCCCACCGAGACCACCTCCACGAGTACGACCAACGGCATCAAGTTCATCAATGAACAGAATACAGGGAGAATGCTTACGGGCTTGTTCAAATAAGTCACGCACACGGGCAGCACCCATACCTACAAACATCTCAACAAAGTCAGATCCACTGGTATGAAAGAAGGAAACACCACTCTCACCGGCAACTGCTTTAGCAAGCAATGTCTTACCGGTTCCTGGAGGGCCTACCAGCAGAACACCACGGGGAATCTTTGCCCCAACCTTGGTAAAGTGGTCAGGATGCTTGAGAAATGAAACCACCTCCTCCAATTCATACTTTGCTTCTATCTGACCAGCTACATCCTTGAATGTAGTCTTCGTGTCAGTCTCCATGTATTCTTTTGCCTTGCTCTTGCCAAGCGTTGACATCATCTTTCCGTTCAGCCCACTGGACTGACGATACAGCATGATGGTAAATCCGATGAAGATAATCCAGGGAAGTAGCTGCAACAGTACTTGCAGGAAAGAAATTTCCTGTACAGAACCTGTCACCGAGACACCCTGCTGTTTCAGTGATTCGAGCAACGTCTCATCAAAATAAGGTATTCTGGTCTGCGCTGTAAGTCCATTTTTCAATGCAAACCGAATCAGGGATTGTTCCTTGATCTCGACCTGCGTTACCTGGCCAGAATCAACATAAGAGATGAAAGTGGTGTACGGTACTGACTGTTCAGCACCTGCGGCACTATCAAAAAACATATAGGCAAACAGGATTGCCAAGGTGGCAAACACTATCAGGGCAAACCGGTTTTTCGGATTATTCGGGGTCATGAAAGGTGGCTTTTTGTCATTCTTGGGAGGACCTTGCCAATACTGGTTGGGATCCTGGTTGTCCGACTGTTTGTCCGGTCCGTTCTCTTGGCTATCTTTTCTCAATTTCACTGTCATTGTTCCTTTATTCTACTACTATATATATTTGTCAATCTTCGGGCAAGGGGAGCCTTGAAACGGCGTGCCAACCGGTCCCTACCACCATACATACGTGCAAAAACCGCTACAACACCACTACGATCGCACAAGAGAGGAACCGTTGGATGTTTGCTCTTGGGAATACGGTACGAGGAGAGCAGTTTGGCTACAGAAACTCTACCAGCTTCCAGCTCAATCCAATCCCCCTCTTCTGCTGAGCGTATAACCGCATTATCCAGAGAATCAGCATCAATTCTCAGCAATCTTGTATCTGTTTCACCTTGTAGTGTATCGATACGAAACACTATTCCCCCAGGCAGCAAAATCTCTTGTTCATTACCAGGATGCATCAAGGGAAAAAGAAAATGGGGGTCCTGAGCGACTTGGCGCCAAATAACCTGTCCATCAGAAATCAGTACGCTGCTGCTTCCGGCCTCGATATGAAAACGGTTGGAGGGGGTACTGGCATCAAGGTGCTCCTGTAACCGCGCAATCATAGCCTGACGAATACGCTGAGTCTCAGAAGAGCAGACCTCTGCGTACAGGCGATACACCAATCTCTCACGCATCTGTGGCATCAAACCGTGATACCAATCTAGGGAGAATTGAACCTCCCCCTTGAGTATTTTCACACGCGAAAGAGCCTCTTCTTCCAAAGTCTGCAATACAACAGCGATATCGGAAAATCGCCTGGACATGATCGAAACCGCATCGTAGGCGTTTGGAAAGAGCGCAAGGATCTGCGGCTTTATGGTATGACGTATCTTATTACGCAGATAGGCATCTTGTTCATTTGTAGAATCTTCTGCCCACTGAAACCCTTCGTCCTCTACATACGCTCTGAGGGTACGATGGGAAAGCGTAAGCAAAGGCCTGATCAGTGTGGCGTTGCCAGCGGACTGCGCAAAGGCAGCTGCGCCTTTGAGAGAAGAAATCGAGGCTGACTGAAACAGACGCATCAGCAAGGTCTCCATCTGGTCGTCAGCATTGTGTGCAGTAGCAAGATAGGTACAACCATGGTTACGGCATACTGAATACAAAGCCTCATATCGAAGAACTCGTGCAGCAGCTTCAATACCTTCCCCATCCCTTTTAGCACGCTCTTCAACGCTTCCCTTGCCCAAATCAAGAACCTCAAGACCATATCCCAACCGTTGGCAATTCATAAGACAAAGCTGCAACTCCTGGGACAACTCTTGCTCCGAACGCAACCGATGATTGACGTACAAGACAGAAACCTGTTCTTTTGGCAACAAGGCCGAGAGCCCAATCAGCAAGGCAAGAGAATCACTGCCACCAGAAAAGGCGACAGCGATATGCATATCTCCTGGGATGTGGTGAGATGCAAGAAAATCTTGGATTGTTTTAGGAACGATTGCGTCTGTTGTAGGCAAGCATTACCTCCTCCGTTGACTTTCCACTGATAAGATCCTGCAGTGCTGAGGAAGCAAGCATGATTCCTTCCTGCAAGGCAAGAGAAGAATCACGTGAAAGGACATGATCCACCACCGACACCCCTTCATCCGGTCTACCTATTCCAATATAAATACGGGTGAAGTTGCTGCTGCCCAGCGAGCTGATAAGACTCTTGAGTCCATTATGACCAGCGCTGCTCCCACCCCTTCTGATTCTGATCAATCCGGGAGGAAGATCCATCTGGTCACAGACTACCACAATTTCTTCTGCTTTCACATCAGGGAAGTAACGCATAACTTCCCCACTCTTATTCATATAGGTTAGCGGTTCAACCAAGGATACAGAACTCCCCACTCTTGCTTGTCTATAAAGACGAAAACAGCGTTTTCTCAGGCGAACCTGAAAAAACGCTGCACAAGCTTCCACTGCATCGAATCCGACATTGTGGCGGGAGTTTGCATACTTGGCACCGGGATTACCCAGACCAAGAATCAACTGCATTGTTACCCCTACTCTTCCTCGGAAACAACTGCTGCTTCTTCTTCCTCAGCAGTTTCAACAACCTCAGCCTTTACTCCCTTGACGGAAGCAACAGTCCTGGACATGTCTTCAAGAACCTTGATGGTTTCTGGGAATTTCATGTCGCTCAAGTGCAATGCCTGGTTGATCTCCAAGTGACTTACATCAGCCTCAATTGAATCGGGAAGATCCTTTGGCAGACACTCAATCTCAATTTCATGGAGAACCTGGTCAAGGACACCACCTTCACGGGTCCCAATGGGGCTTCCCTTGAGAACAACAGCGACCAAGGTACGAAGAGCTTGACCACGAGTAACCTCATAGAAGTCAACGTGCTTGATCTCTCCGCGCATCAGGTCTTCCTGATAATCCTTCAATAATACTTCATAGTGCTTTCTGCCTACAGCAACCTTCAGCAATGCGGTTTCTGAGAAGTGACGCATCTTGTTGGTGAATTCACGGGCATCAAGGGCAATGTGCACAGGATCCTTCTTGCCATAGATAACGGCAGGGATCTGGCCGCCACGAAGCAGGCGACGAGCGCCGGCACTACCGAAATCTTCGGTTCTTGGTTTAGCTTTTAAGCTTCTGTTGATGTCAGACATACATACTCCTTGTACTCTCATTGGCGCATCGTTATTGCATGATGCCCAATTACCATAACATTTGGATATTTAGAATACCACTAATGTGGGAGTATAGAATGTTTTGGCGTACCAGCACAAGTACTCCACACAATGAAAAATGAGCAGCCCAAAAGACAGGACTGCTCACTACTGGGAAGGAGGGATTCGAACCCCCGGTGCCGGCACCAAAAACCAGAGCCTTAACCACTTGGCGACTTCCCAACAACGGAAATGACAGTATACCATATTTCCAAGTTTGTCCAGCGGATTGCTATAATTCCTTTTTTTCTGTTTCCTGGGGAGATTCCGGTGCTGCTTCTGAGTCATATGCATCCATTACCACTTGCTGCAAATGATCTCTAAAGTCGCTGCTGATTGGATGGGCTACATCCTTGAATTCCCCATTGGCCAACTGCCTGCTCGGCATGGCAATGAAGTCTCCTTCTCTGCCCTCTATAATCTTGATATTGTGCACCACAAATTGATTGTCAAACGTTACGGTCACATAAGCCTTCAATTTACCTGCTTGACTGACTTTTCGTACTCGAACCTCTGAAATGTCCACAAGAACCTCCAAACAACCTTTATCTTATTTTCATAACTAAACCGGTTTTCCAGCTCATTACTCCAGCTCCGAACCGCATCTGTATCTCATCGTAAACAGCCTGTACTTGTTTCGCATCTTCACTGACGAAAAACCAACAAGCACCACTGCCTGTAAGACCACAATATCCATTGCTAGCACTGCATAGCTGTTCAAGTTGGCCATAGAATTCTTGGTGCTCCACACCTTGCTGAAAATCATTATACAACAAACTTTTCCATACCGCAGGTGATTTCTCGAAAACTTCTGTAATCTCCTCACCTGTAGGCCCCAATGTGACCAAACTACCGCTGCGAACCTCGTCAAGCCTGGCATAAGCAGATGACGTAGATGTAGCAAAGGAGGTCGGCATCACCAAACACAATGCCAGATCCCTCTGCTGTATAGGTGTAATCATCTCTCCCCTACCAGTCACTATTGCGCAGCTTTGAGAGGAAAGGAAGAAGGGGACATCACTTCCAACTTGCAGCGCGATATCAGCTAGGGATTTCTCATCAAGCGCAGCTTCTCCAGCATATTGCTGCAACAGAAGCAACACAGAAGCAGCATCACTTGACCCACCACCCAAACCAGCCTGGGAGGGTATACGTTTCTTGCAATCTATATGTAAAGAGAGTGGTAACCGAGTTCGCTCACACCATAGGCGGGCGGCCTTGGTCAAAGTATCCTCTCCATCAAGTTGAAACGCTTCCAATCCAGTTACTTCTACCTTGAAATTGCTCTTCCCCTTTACCGTGATAGAGACATCATCGGCAAGATTCACCAAGGCAAATAGGGAACGGATGGGATGATACCCATCTTGAAGCGGTTGGCCGACGGCCAGATGTAGATTAACCTTGGCATAAGCAGGACGCGCAAGTATGGTATCCATGTCATACAGAGTATCAAAGCCAATGTTGATTGTCTAGTAAGATTTTTTCATAATTGTAAGCTTAGAGCCCTTTTTTTCGGGAATTACATTTCTAAAAGTGACATATTCACCTAGGATACAAAACAAATCTAGAATACAAGCTTATGCATCTTTCCAGATACCAAGATCAATGAGTTGTTGTTGGGTTTTCTCTTTCCAATTCCTGTTTGCTTGAGGATTGGCTGGACTGGGGTGAATGATGGAACCTAGTATGTATCTACTATCAGATGAAACCACCTGTTGCAACTTTTTCAATGCATACTTTCCCACTCCTATAAGATAGGTTGGCTCCAACAGCATGATCAGGTCCAAGAGATACCGGTCACAAATTGTTTCAAGAGCCATCCTCTCAACTTTGGGAAGCTTGTCAGGAGTAATATTCTTTGCGTATTTAGATCGTTCCATGAATGCAAGCGGACAGTAATTGACAATGGCCATTTCCTGGGAAAATTCATCAGCATGTGTATAGTGCTCTTCCATCAATGCCCACAAACGCTTTCCGCTGACCTCACTTCGCTGTACAGACATTCCAAGCACTGGACGTGATGGATGCTCTATAGAAGGTTTTCCAATAGGTTCATCGAGTTTGAGAAACTGCTTCACTGCACCCACTTCACCGAAAGGGATACCATTTTGTGCCATACCGAAAGGCCCGGGATTCATTCCCAGCATCAGTGCCAGTACAGGATGAGAGAGATAGGTCCTCAGATAGGCTTCATGCATATTCCAAGCATATTGCAATGGATTGTAAATAAAAAAATCTCCACTGAATCGCAATTGTTCCACCTGCCAAGCAAACAGCTTTGTTCGTTGTACTATTTCATCCGAGTAATGCTCCACCACTGTCCCCCTAGCACAAAAGTCGGTTTGTACCGTATGATACCCCAAGATGGCACAAAAGGTTGAGAAACTCAAGGGAATCATTTTTGATAAGGATGGGACGTTGTTTGACTACGCCCAGGTCTGGGAGACTATCCTCAAGGAGGGTATCGCCCTTACCTTCAATTCCATGGGAAAGCAGCATCACCAGACGGCCAAACAGGCAATGTTAAGCCTGATGGGTATTGATGAAGAGGGGCAATGCATTCCCCGTGGTTTGGTGTTCACCCATCGCAGGGTTCAAATTCTCAGAAGATTCCTGCTCTATTGTATCCGATATCGTGTAAATGCAATAAAGGCCATCAAAGGGTATAATAGAAGTGTCAAGCATAGTGAAGTCCTGCTCAACGAGAAACTCAAGCAGATGGATTTCTCTGTCCAACAACGCTTGTTCAGACGATTGAAAGAAGAGGGGTATCACATTGGTGTCATTACCAGTGACAATGCTTCCTCAACCAACCTGTTTCTATCCTTGATGGGCTTGGAAAAAATGGTAGATTTCATAGCCAGTAGAGACAGCAACTATCGTAGGAAACCCCACAGCGAAGCCTTCAATGCCTTTTGCACACAAGCAGGTATTAATCCCTCACAGGTGGCAATGGTAGGAGATACTTTCACTGATATGCTGTTCGCAAAACGTGCTCAGTCAGGTTATCGGATAGCAGTTCTCACCGGAAGCAATGACAGGAGAAGGCTGGAAAGACTGAGTGACGTTGTCTATGAGGATATATCTTTCCTAGACACTGATACGAGACTATTCCCTGCCCAATAGTACGTTTTTACTAAGAATCCAATCATTTCCTCTGAAACAATTTAGGCTTTTCTTGACAAATAGGGACCTTTCTGTGAGAATAATCAATAGATTCATATGAACTGTATCTAGTAGATTTCTATCATTCGCATTTCTTTTGGAGATTTCCCTATCATGAAACATTCCTGGGATGACCTTGACCAATATCGCGGTGTGCTGTTCGAAGGACAGTGGCCGACTGTCATTGACCTATTGCTGATTACAGAACAGAAGTTTGGAGGGCGAAACGGATTCACTGTTTTCAACCCCGACAGGAAAACCCTTACATTCTCTGAAATTCTCCAAGAAGTCACTCGAGTCAGTTCGTATCTACAGCAATGTGGTATCGTAAAAGGTGATCATATCGTCATCAACGGAAAAAACAGTCCTGCATGGGCTATTGCCTATCTGGCAACCCTCCATGCAGGGGCAATCGTTGTTCCCTTGGACAACCAGATGAATACCGACCGTGTTGAAACACTCTGCAGTTTTGTGAATGCCTCTTATATTTTTGCTGACAAGAATGTTCTTGAAGCACTCGACACCCACAAAGAATGGTTCGGAGAATTGAAGGGATGCGCAACGCTTCTGGGAGAGAGTGAATCATTTCCAAACATTTCCACCCTAAAAGCGAAGAATACGTATAAGCGTATACCAAGCTCAGAACATGATATTGCCTCCATTCTCTTTACCAGTGGCACCACAGGCAATGAGAAAGGGGCCATGCTCACTCATGCAAATATCGTAAGCGACCTCTACCAGGCATGTGATGGAACCTTCCTTAGCCTGGATGAGACAGATGTACTGTATGCTCTCCTTCCACTGCACCACAGCTATTGCTGTACAGCAGTACTGCTTGAATCCATCAAGCATGGAGCAGAATGTGTCTTTGGGCAGGATATTGTGGTAAGCAAAATGATCAATGACCTGAGAGAAGGCAAGGTCACCATCTTTATGGGAATACCGCTTCTGTACAACAAACTGCTTGCAGGAATCATGAAACAGGTCAAGAAAAAAGGAATATTGGTCAATACCTTGGTACATACAATGATGGTAATCAATGGGTTTACCAAGAAACACTTACATTGGAATCCCTTCAGGAAAACCTTCAACAAACTACTACTCAGTAAGATTGGTCTGGACCGGAATAATTTCCTCATTTGCGGAGCTGGCCCGCTTGCGCCCAAGGTCTTCAAGCAGTATCAACAGCTTGGGCTTGATTTCATCCAAGGCTATGGACTTACCGAGACGAGTCCAATCCTTACACTCAACCCAATCAGCCACTTCAAGGTGGAATCTGTTGGAATGGTTTTTCCCTTGGTGGAGATGAAAATCGCAGAACCTGATGAAAACGGAGTGGGAGAAATCAGGGTCAAGGGCCCAAACATCACCCAAGGCTATTATAATGACCCGGTCCATACCGCTGAACTATTTGATGAAGAAGGCTACCTGAAGACAGGTGACCTTGGATATCTCGACAAGGAAAACTACCTCTATCTCAAGGGCAGGGCAAAAAACATCATCGTCACCGAAGGTGGCAAGAATGTATACCCTGAGGAGATTGAGGACCTCTTCCAGCTCTACAGCCAGGTGGAGCAGATACTTATCCGTGGATACCAAGAAAAGAAAAACATACCCAGCGAGATGATCGAAGCGGTGATTTTCCCCAATGCTGAGTACTATAAAGAACACACTGTTCCCGTGCAGGATGATCTTGAGCGGGTAATCAAGGAAGTCAATCAACGTGTTTCAGGGTATAAGAAAATAACCAAACTCACCATTACCAATGAGCCGATGGATATGACAAGTACCAAAAAGATCAAGCGCAACAAGGTGACTGCATAGTAGTTTCATGGTAGTATAACCTCATGAAAACACTCATTTCCAACGTACTCATCATACCTATGACCAAGGAAGGTTTGAGCCTTCGTGGTGATATCGGTATCGATGGGAAACATATTGTATTTGTCGGAAAGGCAGACCCTTCCTTCAAGGCAGATCGTATCATTGATGGATTCTCATTCCTGGCAATGCCTTCTTTGGTAAATGCCCATACTCATTTGAGCATGGAGCTAATGCGCAACTACAAGGACTCCCTGCCAACCTTGCAGGCATGGCTTGCCGAGATATTCCCAATCGAAGGGAAACTCACTGCAGATGACGTACTTGCCGCCAGTCGTCTTGGTGTCATTGAGCTTATCCAGAGTGGGTGCACCATGTTCACTGACATGTACTTTGAACCCCAAGCAACGGCACAGGCTGTGATTGAGGGAGGTATCAGGGGAAGCATTGGGATAACACTGTTTGGCGATCTTGAAGAGAACAAAGCCCGGGTGGAAGAAAGGGAGAAATTACTGGCCCCTTACGTTGCACAAGCCAAAGGTCGTCTCACTCTCAATGTTGCCCCTCACGCCATCTATACCTGTACCCAGGAAACCTACCAATTTGCAGCATCCTGGGCAAGGCAACAGGGTAGGGTATTCCATACACATCTCAGCGAGACCAAGAAAGAAGTGGATGACTGCATAGCACAAACCGGGTTGACTCCCCCAGCCTATCTTGCAAAGATCGGCGTCTTGCAGGATGTAAAGAGCATGCTGGCCCATTGTGTTCACTTGAGCGATGAAGATATTGACCTTCTCAAGTCGTTTGACACCACCATCGTGCACAACCCGAGCAGCAATCTCAAACTATCCAGCGGTATTGCCCCCATCGCTACCTATTTACATGCAGGAATACCGGTCGCGCTGGGTACCGATGGGGCGAGCAGCAATAATAATCTCAACATGGTAGAGGAGATGCATATAGCCAGTCTCCTGGGAAGAGTACTGAAAACTGACGGAGAGAAATTAACGCCCTACCAGGTATTGGAGATGGCCACCAAGCATGGTGCCGAGGCCCTGGGTATTGGTGATACGATAGGAACTCTTGAAGCTGGCAAGGAAGCAGACCTACTCCTCATTGATTTGAAGAAGAGCCACCTTACCCCGCTTAATGACCCATTCAGCGCATTGGTATATGCAGCACAAAGCTCTGATATCGATACTGTTTTCTGTCAGGGAACCATCCTCATGGAACAACGCAAAGTACAAACTCTGGATGAGTATGCAGTAATGGATGAAGTGCAGACAAGATGGGCTGATGTACTCAAACGCTAGCAAGGAGAAGGACATGGATGAATCATTTGTAACACTTATATTCAAGAACAACACACTTACGTTGCTCGATCAACGGATCCTGCCTACCGAAGTATCATACGTGGATTGCAAAACCTATGAGGAAGTTGAGTTCGCCATCAGGGATATGATCGTACGTGGAGCTCCGGCTATCGGAGCCGCTGCAGCGTACGGAGTGTATCTGGCAGCACTTCAATGCCCAGAGGAGAAAGCATTCAAGAAAGCCTGTGAAATCCTCAGCCTTGCCAGGCCTACCGCAGTCAATCTTGGTTGGGCAATCAACCGAATGCTGGACATCTATACTCGCAACAATATACAACCAAGGGAAGCACTCCTGAAAACATTACTCGCTGAGGCTGATGCTATCAGGGAAGAGGATATCAAGACCAACAAGCAAATGTCACGTATCGGTGCCAGGGTCGTTCCCGAGAAGGCAACCATCCTCACTCATTGCAATACCGGAGCATTGGCAACTGCAGGCTGGGGCACGGCGTTGGGTGTCATCAAGACCGCGTTCTATGACAAGAAGAATATCTTTGTGTATGCCGATGAAACACGGCCGAGATTCCAAGGAGCTCGCCTTACCGCGTGGGAACTGATGGAAGCAAAGATTCCTTCCAAGCTTATTCCTGACAGTGCCGCAGCAACACTGATTCGTGATGGAAAAATTGATTTGGTAATCCTTGGCGGTGACCGTGTAGCGGCAAACGGCGATGTGGCGAACAAGCTGGGAACCTTTGCCCTGTCTGTCATCTGCAAGGCTTATGGAGTACCTTTCTACAGCGTTGTCCCTATTTCCACCATCGATTTCTCAATTCCCGATGGCTCTGCGATTCCCATCGAGGAGAGGGAAGCAGAGGAAGTCACCCATGTACAAGGAGTGCAAGTAGCACCAAATGGGATGGATGTCTTCAATCCTGCTTTTGATGTTACCCCTCACCAGAATCTTACGGGAATCATAACAGAGAAGGGTATCATCTATCCTCCTTTCAAGGAGAATATTGAACGACTTAGACGAGGAGAGACGCTTTAGAAGCTTACAGGCAGTGGATACCCGTTCCACTGCCAAATTTTTTATGTTTTTTTGGACAGGAGCGATTTTGTGGATATGACAAAAAGAGGAACAATCCATTGCGGTCCTCCTCACTCATTTTTATTGTGCCATGCCATTTACGCATACCGCAAAAAACCCTACCCCATTTTTCGGTTTTACGAAAGGCTTTACCAATTTCTCCATTTTCTATACCATCATATACAGATTATGTATATTTATACAAAGAGAGGAGCAATACCCAAATGCACGAAGCAACACAACAGATCCTTGACCACGTAAAGCAAGTCGATCCCAACCAGCCGGAATTTTTTCAAGCTGTAACCTCATTCATGGCCTCAATCGATCATTTGGTTGATGATCTGCCTCAGATTGTATATCACAAGGTCCTTGATAGGATGGTTGAACCTGAACGTGTCATCACGTTCCGCGTTCCCTGGGTAGATGACGATGGACAGCTGCAGATCAACCGCGCATTCCGTGTTCAGATGAATAGTGCAATAGGACCCTACAAAGGTGGACTGAGATTCCACCCCTCAGTTAACCTGTCGATCTTGAAATTCCTTGCATTCGAACAGACCTTCAAGAACAGTCTGACTGGCCTAGCCATGGGTGGAGGTAAGGGCGGAAGTGACTTCAACCCCAAGGGAAAGAGCGACAACGAAGTCATGCGTTTCTGCCAGAGCATGATGACCGAACTCTCACGCCATATTGGTGAGGACACTGATATTCCAGCAGGTGATATCGGGGTCGGGGGTCGAGAAATCGGATACCTCTACGGGCAATACAGGAGGATGAAAAATCGTTCTGTCGGTATCTTGACCGGCAAGGGACCCACCTTTGGCGGCTCCTATATCCGTCCGGAAGCAACGGGCTACGGATTGGTCTATCTTTCAGCTGCTATTCTGGAAGGCAAGGGAAAGAGCCTTCAAGGAAAGACCTGTCTTGTCAGTGGCAGTGGAAACGTTGCACAATACACCGCTGAAAAGCTGTTGCACATGGGTGCAAAACCGATCAGCATGAGCGACTCATCGGGTATTCTCATCGATCCTTCCGGAATTGATGAGAAGAAACTTGCCTACATCAAGACTCTGAAAAATGTAAGAAGAGGAAGAATCAGCGAGTATGCCCAGCAGTTCAAGGAAGCAACCTACATCCCCCACAATGGCTCAAACGATGCCAATCCTCTGTGGGATGTAAAAGCTGACTATGCTTTCCCTTGTGCTACCCAGAATGAAATCAATGGGAATGATGCCAAAAACTTGGTAGCTAATGGGATTTCATTGGTAGGAGAAGGTGCAAATATGCCTACGACATTGGAAGCCGATGATATCTTCAAGGAAGCAGGTGTTTTACATGCTCCTGGTAAGGCAGCCAATGCCGGTGGTGTTGCAGTCTCTGGATTGGAGATGGCACAGAACAGCCAGAAGCTCCAATGGACTCCTGAACAGGTCGACCAGCAGCTTCAACAGATCATGAAAAACATCTACGCTTCCATCAGCCAGGCAGCAGATAAGTACAGCACACAGGACAACTTCGTCGATGGTGCAAACATTGCTGGATTCCTGAAAGTAAGCGAGGCCATGATTGCCCAAGGATATGTGTAATAAATTCATGCTTTCACTTTACGGCAGGCTGAAAAGCCTGCCTTATTTTTACCTGTACCCTATTAGGAATAAAACCCACTGTACTACCGGCGAAATTTAGGGTATCATGGAAGGCAAGGAGAATAGCTATGAAAGATCAGATTTTCTACATTTGTAAGCACTGTGGCAACATTGCTGTGAAGGTTGTTGACAGAGGTCCGAAACTCTCTTGCTGTGGCGAGGAGATGGCCCCCTTGAAGGCAAACACCGTTGATGCAGCCCAGGAGAAGCATGTTCCTGTTGTAAGCATTGAAGGGAACAAGCTGAGTGTGAATGTAGGTTCCGTGGATCATCCAATGACCCAGGAACACCACATCGAGTTCATCTATGTCCAGACTGAAAAGGGTGGCATGAGAAAGGCTCTCCCTGTTGACGGAAAGCCACACGCAACCTTTGCCCTCGATGAGGACAAGGCTGTTGCTGTTTACGAGTATTGCAACCTACATGGACTCTGGAAGGTCGATCTCTAGGATTGTACCAACGTTTCCACCAGCTTGGCTTCCAAAGCCAACAGTGATGCATCACCGATATTCCTCGCATTGCGGGGAATATCTATTTTTTGGTACAACAGTGGTTGTTTTGGGTCACCCAGACAACACACTGCATCACCAAGCAAGATGGCTTCCTTAGGGTCATGAGTAACAAACAGCGTAGTTTTTGGACTCTCTTCCCATAATCTGATGAAAGCATGCACAAGAGCATACTTCAATTTGATATCCAAGCTCTGGAAAGGCTCATCGAGCAACATGAGATTACACTGGTGAGCAAAGGCTCTTGCAATCGCAACACGCTGCCTCATTCCACCTGAGAGCTGATGAGGATAGAGTGATAAACTCTCCTGCAGCCCAACAAGATCAAGATAGTGCAAAGCACGCTCTTCTCTCTCATGTCTCTCCTTACAGGAGGAGCGAAGGGCAAGCTCGACATTCTCATATACGGTACTGGAGGGAAGTAGTCTTGGCTCCTGGAAGAGATAACTGATTACCCCTTGCTCACCATCTTCCTTTTCAATTGTCCCTTCATCTGGTTGCAGTAATCCAGAAGCCATTTGCAACAAGGTTGTCTTTCCTTCACCTGATGGCCCGACAACAGAGAGTATCGTTGAAGGAGGTACCTCAAGACTGAAACGATCGAAAACCTGGTTCTCACCGTATCGCTTGGAGATATTCAAGAAACGCATGGAACCCTCCTCGCATCGAGGCGATGCTTCAGAGCGCCGATTCCATCCACCACGAAGGCAAAAACCAGATCTCCAAAGGCTGTAAGGAAAACGGCGATCAAGGTCCAGGAGAGCACCCTGTCAGTCTCCAGCTGTACTTGGGCAAGTTGCATCCTCGATCCAACACCATACTGGGGGACCGTCAATACCTCTGCAGCAATTACCACTTTCCAAACCATCGAAAGCGCAGTCTTTGCACCAGTGACAAAGAAAGGAACCAAGGAAGGAATAAAGAAATGTACCAGCTTTGTCTGTTTTGAGAATCCGTAGAGGTCACACATCTCATCGAGATTGGAATCAAGTTGCCTTACTCCCATCTCCATCTGTACAAACATTACCGGAAACCCCATAAGAAAGGCTGAGAACAAGGGTACCGTTCCACTGGAGAACCAGATAAAGGCAAGCAGAATAACGCTCATCACCGGTACCGCTTTCAGTGTCGTGACAAACGGTTTCAAGAAGGTGGAGAGCAAGGTGAACCTACCAGCAAGCACCCCAAGGATTGAAGCACTCACAAGAATGATCAGGAAACTCTCCAATGCCCTGAGAACAGTGAACAGCACATTTGCAGTAAAGACCGGTTCACGTACCAAGCCAAGCAAGGTAGTGAAAACCGGTCCTAGACTGGGAAGCAGAATCTGACTATCGAGCCACATGGAGGCAACCTGCCAAATGATGAGCAGGATTCCCGAAGCAAGAAGAAGTACCAGATCCCGCTTCACATAACGCATGTGCTACTCCTTACAGATATAAATTGTCTGCAGGAACCGCACCACCGATGGCTGCTGGACTGAAGGAATGGAGGAACCTGTAATAAGCCTGTACTTCCTCTTTCGCTTCTTGACTGGGCACAAATACCAAGTTACAGAAAGGAATGGAAGGAGTAGCCAATGCAGCCTTCATGATCCCTGCCTCCTCAATTGCCTTTCCAGCTGCTTGGGGTTCTGCGTTGACCCATGTTACAGAATCTTCATAGGCATCGAGGATATCCTCTAGTGCTTCCGGGTGTTTCTCTGCAAACTGTTCACTTACCACCATAACACTCATTGGATAGTTTGCAACTCCAGAAAGTTCCTCATAGAGCGCTTGTACATCAACAACTTCTTTTGCACGCTTGCTTCCATTGAGAATCATGGAAACAAACGGCTGTGGCAACATGACCAGGGACACCTTTCCAGCAATGGTCAGCTGTGCAAGCTGTGCAGGACTGGCTACAGAATAGTCAAGGATTACATCCACTCCAGCCTCAAGACCAGCTTCCCTGAGCAACAGCTGGGCCATCTGATCGGGAGTGGATCCAGCACCGGGTACATGTACCGTTTTTCCCAGTAGATCGTCCACACCTTGAACCGATCCATCACTGGAAACTACGCTGAGCATCCCATTACCGATAACTGCAGCAAGCTTGATCTTGACTCCCTTATTGTAGATATTCGCAGCAAGATTGGAAGGAAGACAGGCAAAATCGAGCTCCCCATTGGCCAGGCGGGCTACCACTTCATTGGGAGAAGGGAATACCTGCATTGCAATCTGAATGTCCTCGGTGATTCTTCCACCATTCTCATTCAGGGCAACAGAAGAAAATCCAGTAGGTCCGGCCATGACAGCGAACTGAACTTCCAATGGCGAGTCAACCGGAGTCTCAGCAACCGGCTGTGCCCCGATTGCCACCATGGCAAGCAAGGCTACGAAAACAAGACTGATTTTGTGTTTCATCACATATCTCCCTATGGAAAGAGGGGGTAATCCCCCTCCTTCACTTATTCTACACTGATACGGAAATACCGCTTCTTTCCAGCACGGAGAATCAACTCCCCATACTCATCCAGATAGGAGGAGTCGATGAGTGTCTTGGGATTCTCAACACGTTGTTCCCCGATCCATGCACCTCCACCTGTTACCAATCGTCGGGCATCACTGTTGGTTGCAGCCAAGTCAGTCCGGCTGAACAAATCCAACACTCCAATACCTGAGTCCAGCTCTGCCTTACTGATGGTCAGTGAAGGCATTCCTTCACGCCCATCGATGCCCAGATTGGCACCATTGAACATCGCTTTTGCTGCAGTTCTGGCCTTTTCGGCCTCTTCTTCGCCATGAATGATCTTTGTCTGTTCATAGGCAAGACGGTCCTTTGCATCGTTGATATTGACGTTTTCGCCCTCATACTGAGCAATTTCCTCAAGAGAAAGGAAGGTAAAGAGCTTAAGGAACCTCACCACATCTGCGTCGTTGACATTTCTCCAGTACTGGTAGAAATCATAGGCACTGAAGAGTTCTGGATCGAGGAAAACCGCACCCTTCTCGCTCTTGCCCATCTTGTGTCCATCTGCGCGGGTGATCAGGTTGAATGTCAAACCATAACATTCAGGACCACCAAGTTTTCTGATCAACTCGATGCCACTGACAATATTCCCCCACTGATCATCCCCTCCGATCTGCAGGCGGCAGCCATGATCACGGTTGAGAATGTGAAAATCGTAGGACTGCAGAAGCTGATAGTTGAACTCAATGAAGGAGAGCCCACGCTCGAGGCGTTGCTTGTATGATTCAAAGGTAAGCATCCTATTCACCGAGAAATGCTTTCCAATCTCCCGGAGGAAGGTGATATAGTTCAATCCATTGAGCCAGTCTGCATTATTCAATGCAACAGCTTTTCCTTTTCCACCCTCCGGCTGCTCGCTGAAGTCAACAACTGTTCCGAGCTGTTCCTTGATGGAGGCACAGTTCTTCTCAATCTGCTCAACGGTGAGCATCCTTCGCATCTCTGTCTTTCCTGAAGGATCCCCAATCATGGCAGTTCCACCTCCGACAAGTGCGATAGGGTTATGACCTGCGTTCTGCAGATGGTGCATGGCAAAAAACGGCACCATATGACCAATATGAAGACTCTTACCGGTTGGATCTGCACCTACATAGAAGGTAACAGGACCTGCATCCATCAGGTCACTGAGCGCATCGTAATCGGTACATGCTTTGACGAACCCTCGGTCTATCAGGGTCTGTAGGGCTTTATTCATTGTACTACTCCACTCGCTTGTATGCTTTGTTTGCTTCCTTGATCGTTGCAACCAAAGTTGCAATGCTCACACGGCTCTGTTCCATACTGTCCCTGTATCGTAGGGTGACCGTGTTGTCTTCCAGAGTTTGGTAATCAACGGTAACACAGTATGGGGTTCCAATCTCATCCATCCTGCGATATCTACGCCCGATCGCGCCACTAATATCGAAGAAGGTTGAGAAGTCATCTCTCAGTTCCTTCTCAAGCTTGGAAGCAAATTCCGCGATTCCGTCTTTCTTGACCAGAGGAAGAACCGCAACAGTTACAGGAGCAATGTTCGGATGGAAGTGCAGCACCGTCCTGACATCTCCCCCTTCCAAGGTCTCTTCCTCATATGCATCGCTCAGTGCCATCAATACATTACGGGTTAAGCCAGCTGAGGTTTCCACAACATAAGGGATGTAGCGCTGGTTATCCTCAGGATCAAGATACGTAAGATCTTTCCCACTGAACTTCTGATGCTGTCCAAGGTCGTAATCGGTCCGGTTATGGACACCCTCAAGTTCCTGCCAGCCCATGGGGAAGAGGAACTGAATATCATAGGCATCCTTTGCGTAGAAAGCCAGCTCGTCTGGGCCATGCTGATGCCACCTGAGGCTGCTTGGCTTGATACCCATCTTATGATAGAAAGCCATCCGCTGTTCACGCCAATAGCCGAACCATGTCTCGTCAGTCCCAGGCTTACAGAACCACTGCATCTCCATCTGCTCGAATTCACAGGAGCGGAAGATAAAATTCTTCGTGGTGATCTCGTTTCTGAAGGACTTGCCTACCTGTGCAATTCCGAAGGGAACCTTCACACGGCTTGAGGATACCACATTCTTGAAATCTGCATAGATTCCCTGGGCAGTCTCAGGTCGAAGGTAAATGGTTGAGCCTCCGTCAAGATTTGCGCCAATGTGAGTCGCGAACATAAGATTGAAATTTCTTGGTTCTGTAAAACTATCGCGA
Source organism: uncultured Sphaerochaeta sp. (assembly GCF_963677075.1). Lineage (NCBI taxonomy): Bacteria > Pseudomonadati > Spirochaetota > Spirochaetia > Spirochaetales > Sphaerochaetaceae > Sphaerochaeta > uncultured Sphaerochaeta sp. The sequence goes on from NZ_OY781873.1 coordinate 2,871,757, forward strand.
GTACCACAAGTGGGACAAGCACCGCCGAGATCAATCTGATCGGCACGGAATCGAGACTTGCACTGCTTGCAGTCAACCATGGGGTCACTGAAGTTGGACACATGTCCACTCGCTTCCCAGACTCGGGGGTGCATGAGGATGGAGGCATCCAATCCTACGATATCATCATGGATCTGGGTCATCTCTTTCCACCAGAAATCGCGGATATTGTTTTTCAGCTGAACACCCAGTGGCCCGTAGTCATAGGCACCATTCAAACCACCATAAATTTCACTTGACTGAAAAATAAATCCACGTCGCTTACATAAGGAGACAATCTTATCCATCGTTACTTCTGCCATTTGCTTATACCTCTCTATTCAGCACGTCCAACGCTGTTTCAATTCGTTTATATGTCTCTTCCTGGCCCAATAGTTTGATCGAGTCAAACAATGGAAGGCTAACCGTACTACCGGTGAGGGCAACCCTCAAGGGCATGAATACCCCATTCACCTTGATATCCAATTCATCGGCCAGGGAAGCAATCTCCGCTTCAATTTCCTCTTGGTTCTTGCCTGTATCAAACCCTTCCTTAAGCTTTGCATAAGCTCTCTCCAAGGCGAGGGTTGCAGTAGCCAGGTCCACCTTTTTGGCAGCGAACAAATTCACATCCTCATAGGCGGGTGTCTCAAAAAGGAACCTACTCAGATCTACAATGTCACTGAGTACCTTCAGCCGCTCCTTACTCACTCCCGTGAGAGCAAGCATGTCGCGCTTCTCATGTTCCTGTAGGGGAAGCGTGACAAATCCAGCTTTCTCCATGTAGGGAAGCAACATTTCCAAGAGCTCTTCATCACCTTTCTGACGGATATACTGTCCATTGAACCAATCAAGTTTCTTGTAGTCAAATATCCCAGGAGCCTTATTGATCTTCTCCAGAGTGAAGAGTTGTTCAAGTTCTTCCTTGCTGAAAAACTCCCTCTGTCCATCGTAGGACCATCCTACCATGCTCACATAGTTCATCAAGGCCTCAGGCAGGTATCCCTTCTCACGAAACTCCCTCACAGCTGTCGAGCCGTGACGCTTGCTGAGCTTCTGCCCATCCTTGCCCATAACCATCGGCAGATGGCAATACATGGGAGGCTCCCAACCAAAAGCTTCATAGAGAATGATGTGCAGAGGACCGGAAGGAATCCACTCCTGTGCTCTCATGATATGTGTAATACCCATCATGTGGTCATCAATGACGTTTGCCAGATGATAGGTGGGAAATCCGTCACTCTTGAGCAGTACAGGATCAGGACTGACATCCTTGTTCTTTCTAGAGATATCACCCATGAGCACATCGTGGAAGGTTGTCTTGCCCTCAGAGGGCACCTTCAAACGGATGACGGGTTTTATGCCTTCATCCTCATACGCCTTACGCTGTTCGGCAGTAAGATTACGGCAGTGGCGGTCATATCCCTGCTGCTTGCTCTTCTCTTTCTGTTGTTGTTCACGCAAGGCTTCCAACCGTTGTGGGGTACAGTAGCAGTAATAGGCTTTGCCTTCATCTACCAGTTTCTCAGCATACTGCTTGTACAGGTCGAAACGCTCGCTTTGGATATAGGGACCATAATCTCCGCCGACTACGGGACCCTCATCCCATGTAACACCCAACCAATCGAGCGTGTCATATAAGTCCTGCAAGGACTCATCACTGTAACGTTCACGATCGGTGTCTTCCACACGTAAAATGAACTTGCCTCCGTTTGCACGGGCAAAGAAATAGTTGAATAATGCGGTCCTTACCCCACCGATATGTTGCAGACCGGTCGGAGAAGGTGCATAGCGTACTCGTACTTCCATCAGGATACACTCCTCTCAATGCTACTGTTGTACCGTAAATCAGAGATTATAGCAACACAGATGACAGGACAGGAGTCCAGTATTTAGACACGTGTCCCAATAGTGGGCTCTCCTGTTGACCTTCTTGCCGTATTTCGATACGGTACACTCAATTGAACGGAGGAACACAATACTGATCAACCCAACGATACCAGCCTTTTTTGCAGGGGGAAACACCTCCCTCACAAACCTGTTTAGGTTGCCTGTTACCCTATTTACTACGTTATACACTTCCAAATATCTCAGCCCTTTCAATCAGTTCTCCAGCTTTCCAACTGAACTGCTGTTCCTACTCTTTTCCCTTATCAGTTTTCTACTCGCATACAACATCCAACGAACCTGCAGACCGCGTTATCTGCGAGAGCATGAACTGCTGGTAAGTGATATTCTTGCTCATGAGGAATTCCTCAAACTGAAAGCGTATCATCATCATGCAGGTCATATCTACGACCATGTCACCAGGGTAAGCTACATCTCATACCGTATCAGCAAGGCTTTAGGGCTGGATTATCACGCTGCAGCACGGGGAGGCTTGCTCCATGACTTCTTCCTCTATGACTGGAGGGAACGAAAGAGCCAGGATGAGAAGCGCTCATCCCACGGAAAGGAACACCCTTATATCGCTTTGGAGAATGCACAGAAGTACTTCACAGTGAATGCAAAGGAAGCTGACATCATTGTCAAACATATGTTCCCAAAGACCCTCTCTCTTCCCAGATATCGGGAGAGTTTCATCGTAAGTCTCAGCGACAAGATTGCTGCAGTCTACGAATATTCCCTAGGACTCAAACGCTCCTAACGTTTTCCTTCTATCCAGGAAACCACCTCAGCCATGGCCCTATCCTGGGCCTTCTGATTCTTGTCGTAAGGCATGAGGTGTCCGATATCTTCAATATGCAGGTGTTTGTTTACCCCTTTGCTCTTGCTGGTAACCAACATACAGGCTTCCTGGGGAATGGTGGGATCCTTTCCTCCGCTGATAGCCAATGTATCTGATCCTAGGTGATCGATGCAGGCAACCGCTTGCTTTCGAACCCGTTCCAACTCCCAAATTCCTGATGGAAACTGATATGACCAATACTGGGATCCCAGATATGCATCGTCATCGGGATCTCCCTCATAGTAGAAGTGATATTCTGGATCACCCTGCCAGGAGACTTTGCGTTTCTTGATAAAATGCTTCAGCAACCAAATGGTCTTCCTCGGAATAGCGGGAATCACCAGAGCCGGAGCAAGCAAAACCAACGTGTCGGCAGAAAAGGCATCAGCAATAATGGTGGCGATGGCTCCTCCCATGGAGTGACCAACCACGGAAACCTTTTCATATCTACTGGAAAGATGAGCATAGGCATCATAAGCAGTTCCAATCCAGTTCTCTGCCTTGGAAGCGAGAAAATCCTTGTTGCTTGTACCGTGACCCGGGTAACGGGGACAATAGACATCATACCCCTTCTCGAAGAGATCAATACCTGGCCTGATCAGCTCCCCAGGATACCCAGTGTATCCATGACAGAGCAACACTGCCTGCTCTGTTGTCTCGTCATGGACCATTGCCCATGCCCTGGCACTTTTTCTGACAGGAGACTGGTCCTGATAGTGCTTTGCTGAAAAATCGGGTACTTCATAGGTTATATGCATAAAGCTTCCTCCTACCAACTCTGTTTCAAAAGGTTCAATAAGTCTATGCGGCTCCTTACCTGGGTCTTCCCATAGATGTTTGCCACATGGTTGTTCACCGTATTTGCGCTGATCCCCAGCTCACTGGCAATCTCCTTATTGGTCAAACCTTTGCTGATCAACTGTATGACCGAGAATTCCCTCTCCGTTATATGATACTCCTCAAGATCATCAAGGCTCAATTCACTCTTTGGCTTCTTAGCCCCATCATCACGGCCAATCCTTACGAATGTGATGAACAAGAATGTCATAATTGTGATGGAAAGTGCAAGGAAGTAAACACCAAAAAGGAAGGGCTTAAGCGCAGGAAAGAAGAGAGCCAACAGAATTGCCGGTACCATTGAAGCACTCACGATAATGATGGCAAGCGCTGAAGCTCTGGCAGTCTTGTTCTCAATCGTCTTGATGTTCCGCAACATGACTATCAAACTGAAGCCCATGACGAAAACAAACACAAAAAGCATCGCCTGGTCCAATACCATCTTTCCCGTAATCTCTCGTGCTATCCCCAATCCAAGATAGGTGGCAGCTAGGGAAAAAAACAATCCTTTGTATGGATTTCTCCATGGGTGGGCTATCACCCAGGTTGTAAAGTACGGGATAAAGACGATAAGGAAGGCAAGATCAGCAAGAAATACTGAAGTGATAATGATCGAAACTACCGTATAGGCAACTCCACTGAGGAACATTTGGCTGAGAACCTGTAGTGCCAAGAGCATCATACATCCCAGAAGGGATGCATGACAGACAATAAAATAGGTTGCCCAACGCTTTGCGTTCGCAAGGCGGTACACGATGGCCAAGGCCAATGTCATACAACCAAGACCGAACGCAAGCATGTAGACCAGTAGCAGGATTCCGCTCACTGTCCTATCCTTTATTCTTGTTGAGGCCCAGGCGCTTCTGATTGTGTGTAAGATCAGCCAACCCGCAAATATCGGTGATATCATTCAACAATGCCACCATATTGGTAGGCGCCAACCCTACCTGCGCAGCTACGAGCGCATTATAGGAAGATGCATTCACGGCAGCCTTTGACTTCGCTGAATAGAGTTTGAGATGCAGGTCAAGTCCTTCATCCAAAAGATAGGAGGCATCACTTCTAAAGGCAGGGAATTGCTTGGAGAGTGCGCTCTCGATCAGAGCAGGATCATTCACGAAACCCTTGGGAGTCTGCAGGTGCAGCAGATACCAAAGAGGCAGGGATGGATTGTTCCAAGCCAGACGAACCTTTTTCTTCTCTGCAAGGGGCATTGCTTTCTTTACGTCCTGTACGGAGACATTCAGGTCAACAAGTCCGAAGACCAACCATACACTGCTGTATTTCTCCTTGTTCCGCATCTGCCCAGCCAAGGTGATCAAGTGGGAAAGATCCTTGTAATTAGGTTCCCATACCACCGTCATATTTGCATAGCGGCAGTCCTTGCGCATTTGGGAAAAATAGAGGGCTTCCGCCTCTGTTGCTGTCACCACCAGTACGGTCCTGCGTGGTTTTTGGGATATGCGTTTTCGTGCCATTATTACTCCTCCTTATCCTTGCTTGTGTCCACAAAAGAGAACTCCGAGAGAATCGGAAGAGCTCCGAATGCTCCATTCATGTACTGACTCTGCGTCTTGTCCTTACTTCTTGAATACTTGAAATTGGCCAGACTGAAGTATACGGTGGCACTCTCACTGTTCTTCTCAGCAAAGTAGACACCATCACGCCTGAGCAATCCCGGCTTGAGGAGGGAGGGGTTGCAATCAACCACAAGCATCTGGGAACCATACCCAAGGTTGCTTGCCTCGAATATATCCACAATGTGACAGAGAACATCAGGATGTAACAGCATGCCAAAATCATCGATCACCAGTGTCTGGTTCCGGGTAAAGGCATCAAAAAATGCAACACCCATCAGACACAGGCGCCTAAGACTCAAACTCTCCAGGGAAAAATAGGAGGCATAGTGTTGTGTAACATTGGTATGGACAAAGATGATTCTCTCATCCTTGACCCTGATGTCACGAATATCAGTGATATCGACACTCCAAAGGAAGTTGATCAACTGCTGGACCCACTCAGGATGTTCACTCAAGCGGTTGATGAGATATTTCTCACTGATGTTTGAAACACCCATAGGGAGCAGATGCAAGCTGTCACTCAACCAAGCATAGAGCAAAGAGGTGGTATCACTGCCCTTCTGGGCAGATGCTGCCAGGAATGAGTGCTTCTCATCTACCTTCCCAACCAATCGCTTCTTATCACCACGATACATCTTGCCCCATCGATACTTGTAGGTCAGTTCTTGCTCATCGAGTAGGAGACTGTTCTCGTCAACCTTCCTTTCAAACATCATTCGTTTTGAACGACCAATGAGGTGGTAGAGGGATTCCTCGAAAATCTTTTCCCGGTCGCTGACCAATGTGTACTGAGCAATGGTTGGTTCCCCACTCTCTTCATCACGGTCTACTAGTACCCTGATGATAATGGTTGCGGGCTGTCCCTTCTCCTCGGAATAGGCGAATGATGTACCACTGAGAATCTGGAGAGGGTTCTCCGTCTCCTCTGTTGCACATACAATACCTTTCAATGCTTCAAGAGCACGAACGAAAGAGCTCTTTCCTGCTCCATTGGGACCTACAATGGCTGCTGTCTTGATCAGCTTCAGTTTCTCAGTGACTTCGACAACTTTTGACTCAGGGAACCTATTATCCCTGACCGCTTCAAAAGAAATGGTTTGCGCAGACTTTACGGACTTGAAGTTCGCAATAGTCATATCCAGCAGCATACGCTACCTCCTCATACCCATAGGTGGATTCACCAAAGATTTTGCATACTCCGCCCCACTGATGGCCATTTCTCGATGGCATCCATCAAGCGAGATGGAAGGGTTTCATCGCCATGATTGTCCGTGGCGATCACATCAATCAAGCCAAGTTCCAAATAGGGAAGCGAGAGTCCGCTCTCCACAGCTTCAACGTTTGTCTGTAGTAAACAACCGAGAGAACGCAAACGTTGCAACATTGCACTCTTTGGGTTCAACCAAAGATATCGTTCAACATGCGCTAAGAGAGGACGGTAGTGCTTCTCTGTGAGTTGTTGCAACCGTTCCAACAATCTGGGCGGTGGCAAGGAGAGCCCAAACTCCACCAACGCAAACCTCCCATCGATGGGAACCGACTTGAGGGTCTCCTGTTCACCTACAAAAAGCTCACTGCCCAAGTAGGTCTGTATCCCTAAAGCCTCCGCTTCTTTCTTTGCCCACTCGTAGGTCTCTCTGAGCCCAGCGATGTTTGTAGTCACATAAGGATTGTAGATATGGGGAGTAAATGCTATTGCTGTGACGCCAGAGAGCTGGTAAAGATTCAGCATACGGATGAACTGTTCTCGTGAAAGGTAGCCGTCGTCAATCTCAGGCAGAAGATGGCAATGCATATCACAGATACCCATAGAAAAACTCCTTGCCGTGATTATATCCGGAATCTTGAAAATGTGAAAGGATAAAAGGAGCTTTGCAAGGAATTAGGCTATCAAACAGTGACTAAAATTCAATCATCGCTTGTGCAGAGCGCTTTGCACCAGAGAGATGGTGCTTTATCTCAGTCAGTTCACTGACCATGTCTGCGACAGATATCAATTGGGGTGGAGCATTTCTCCCGGTAATAACGATATGAGGAAACCCTTCCTTGTTCTTATGATCTGCAAGCCAGTGACAGACTTCCTCACAGTCTAGGTATCCAAGGGAAAGGGTGTAGGTGAATTCGTCGAGGACAATCAGATCGTAGGAAGCGGAAGATATCCAACGCTTTACCTGCTGCCATCCTTTCTTAGCCAACTCAGCATTCTTTGCATTGTTGTCCCCTTCCCAGGAAAAACCAGCACCAAACTGTTTCCAAGGCACCTCAAGCTGCTTGAGGATGCGGTATTCACCATTATCCAGGAGAGCGGGGTCCTTCTTGATGAACTGGGCAACTGCACAACGTGCACCGTGGCCCAAGGCACGAATCAACTGTCCCATTGCAGAAGAGGTCTTCCCCTTCCCATCTCCCGTATAAACCAGAATCAGAGAGGATTGTGTTGCTTTCAATTGCTACTCCATTACCATGTATTGAGTCATTGTTACACCCTGTCCATCATCCACCGAGTCCCCGCTTATCTGCTGCTGGGCAAGTTGGTCCTGACTCAATGCTTGTTGCAGAATCAAGAGCGTATCATGGGCTCGTTTATCACCCGTTGAGTTATACACATCATTCATAAAATCTACAGACGCCTGAAGATTTCCCAATGCTGCAAGCATCAGGGATGCATTGTATCCACTACTAAGTTGGCGTGTTTGTTGCCAGACAGACAGGAATTGCTGGTACGCTCTTTGGTATTCGCCATCCTTGGCAAATTGGTGTGCTGTATCTGCTGAAGCGAGCTTTTCCTTGTTCTTCATAAGTGAAAGATACCTTGTCTCCCAAGAGGGAGCCAACTGGAGTGCCATCTTGTCTGTTGCACGCTCGATTATTTGGGAAAAGAGAGAATCGAAAGAGGGAGCCAGACCACTGCTGTAGTTCCTCTCATCACGATAGCTGCCATCCGGGGCATAGTATCGTGTCCCAATCTTGGTTTGCTCCTCTTCCTTGTCTGTAAAGCTATCACTTGCCAATATTCTACCATCTCGCAAACTGGTTATGGTGTATGAGAGCCCAAGGGTGGCTTCCTGTACAAGGCAATACTCTCGCTTCGTGACTTGCTCACTGCTTACACCGCTACTATCGGTAACAAACTCCCGTCTATCAGTCCCCTCTACGCGCTCTTCCATATCCATATAGGAGATTTCACTGCTCATGAGCAGGTCAAACCCCTTATCACGCATCAAGCGAATACTATCTTCGCCTGCTTTGGAAAGACTGAGATAGGCATCGGTAGCCTCCGGGGCCAGTATTGAGAAATAGCGGGTATCACTCACAGCCTGTACAATCTTCCGTGTTGCAAGAGAGGCAACACGCTCTGAAAGATTAGGGTCGTAACCGGTGGAGAGCGTAAAATCAGTCTCCTGCAAGCCACTGACCCAGGGACTCACAGGTCTGCCGTAGGGAAAACGGTACATGGATGTAGAGGAGACGGCGAGACTCCTTCCTCCCTGTAGGTCCACTTCACCCGGTACCATATGACGAACCCTCACCGAGGTTGCGCAACCACTGAGGACCAAGACAAAAACAAGAACCAGTAACCCTGGTGCCAATCGCTTCATTATCTCTCTCCTTCTGCCAGGAGGTAGTCTGCTGCTGCCTCCAATGCTCGGACCATGCCAGCAGCATCGGCAAGATTCTTCCCTGCAATGTCAAAGGCAGTTCCATGATCCACACTGGTTCTCAAAAACGGAAGGTTCCAGGTGATTGAGATAGTCTGGTTGAAATCATAGGTCTTTGCAGCTATATGTCCTTGATCATGATAGAGGGAGATCACTGCCCTATACTTGCCGACCCTTGCTTGGTAGAAGACTGAATCGGCTCCAATGGGACCGGCAACATCCACCCCACGGTCTCTGGCTTCCAGGATGGCAGGCTCGATGGCTCGCTCTTCTTCATCACCAAAGAGGCCATGTTCCCCGCAATGCGGATTCAGACCCGCAACGGCAAGGCTGAGCTCATTTCTGAATGCGCCACCATGATTCTTCGTTATTGCATCACACTCAAGAATGGTCTTCAGCAATGTCTCCTTTGTCACCGCATCACATGCCTGGCGTAATGAGAGATGCCTGCTATGGAAGAATATTTTCAATCCAAGCGTATCGAACATTGTTATTGCACGCTTGGTCCCGCTAAGCGCACTGAGAATTTCGGTATATCCAATATGGTCTACACCGGCGGCTTTCAAGGCTTCCTTATGAAGTGGTGGTGTTACCAAAGCATGAGCATATCCGCAGCCAACAAAACGGACCGCCTCCTCCACTGCATGATAGGCAGCACGGCCACACATTGCCTGTATCTCTCCATAGCTGAATCGATGCATATCCAAGATATTCTGGGAGTAAAGGATATGACGACTGCCGCTTTCGATTGCACGAACCAAGGAATTGTCATCAACAACCACAGCATCAAAATCTGAAGGGATGCCCAGATCAGTAGATACCTTCTTCAAGAGAGGGACATCGCCTATTACCACCATCCCCATGGAAGGAGGAAGATTTACGCGTTGCATAGCCTTCAGCACAATCTCAGGACCAATCCCTGCTGGGTCCCCAAGAGGGACAGCCAGATACCATCGTTTTGTTTCCATATTCGCATCATAGCAGTGTGATTCTTACCTGTCCATACACACAAACCGATACAACCAATTGACAACCTGATTACCTTCTCTTATGTTGGAGGTGTGGGATTTGAATCTGATTTCAAGGAGTAACGACATGGCTAAATACCGTGATGAAGAAGATGAGCTCGATGATGAGGAAGATCGTTATTTCAGCAGGCTAGAGGATGAGGAAGATGCTTATCTTGCCGATCTATTTGATGCTCCTGAGGTAATTGATTTCGGTGATGACGATGATGAAATGCTCGATGAGGATGAAGAAGACGACGAATTGCTCGATGATGGGTTCATGGTCGATGGAGATGAGTCCTACGAGGATGAGTTTTACGACGAAAATGACGATTTCGATGAGACGGACGCATTTGAAGATGATGACTTTATCTAATCCAGATTGACCCTGAAAAATCCCTCCCCGGACTCCCCGGGGAGTTTCTTTTTACTTCATTACAAAAAAAGTTCATGTTTCTACGTATAGATACTTGCACTCTTCTGAGTTTCTATATATAGTAACGTCATCACAGAGGAGATTGACCATGAAAAGAATAAGTATCCTGCTTTTAACGTTCTTGCTTATCGGAACCCACCTGATCGCACAACCTGCCACTGAAACAGATCCGGCAGTAGGGACAGAGAAAACCTATACCATCGGTATTTCCAAATTGGTCAGTCACCCTGCCCTCGATGCAATTGAACAGGGAATCATGGATCATCTTGAGGCAAGTGAATTCTCTGCAACGTTTGATAACCAGAACTGCAACGGTGAAATTGCCACAGCAATTGCTATTGCCCAGAAATTCAAGAGTGACAACAAGGATATCGTGGTTGGTATCGCTACCCCGGCGGCTCAGGCACTTGCCCAGATAATCAAGGATAAGCCAGTGGTATTCGGGGCAATCACCGACCCTCTGGCAGCAGGATTGGTCGTTGACTATACGAAGACTGAAGAGACGAATATTGCCGGAGTCTCTGACCTGAACCCTCTTGAGTTGCAACTGGAGACCTATTTTTCCATTGTCAAACCAAAGACCTTGGGAATGATCTATACCAGCAGCGAAGCCAATGGTGTGGTGCAGATGGAGATGGCCAGAGAAATCAGCGAAGCAAATGGAGTCAAATTCGTAGCAGCAGCAATCAGCAACTCAAGCGAGGTAAAGATGGCTGCCCAATCCATCATCGATCGCGTGGATGCAATGTACGTGGCAATCGACAACACCGTTGTCAGTGCCATTCCAAGCGTAAGTGAGGTATGCATGAAGGCAGGAGTACCGCTCTTCAACACTGACACCACCAGCAGTGAGAATATCGATTTCCTGATGAGCTGGGGGTTCAACTACTACACCGTTGGAGTAGAGACAGGAAAAGTGGTTGAGCGAATCATTCGGGGCGAAAATCCCAAGGATATCGGATCCATTTTCTTCGAGGATCCAGCCCAATTTGAACTATGGTTCAATCTCGATACCGCTGATACACTTGGTATCACCATCGACGAGTCGTTGCTCGCCAATGCAAAGGTGATCATCAAGGACGGAAAGAAGCAGTTACAATAATGACGTAGATTCTCCTTGTAGTGTGAACCTGCCTCTTCGGGGGCAGGTTCCTTTTTATGGGTAAATCCAGATAACGCTTGTATATTATATGAATTATTATTCATTATTTTGTATATTCGGATTTACAAATCCAGAAATTCCAGCTATAGTTTTGCAAACGAAAAGGATTATCCGCTTGGAGGAATGATTATGAAAAAACTACAGCGTCCGATGCTCATCGCTCTCTCTCTGCTGCTCTGTGTTGCACTTCCACTCTTCAGTGCTGGCCAGGCAGAACAAACCGGCCCACAACCGTACAAAATCGGTATTTCCAAATTGGTCACCCATGCAGCACTCGATGCAGCTGAACAGGGTATGATGGATCACCTGGCAACAACTGATCTTCTGGTGACCTATGATCATCAGAATGCAAACGGTGATATTTCAACCGCTTCCTCCATTGCCCAGAAATTCAAGAGCGACAAGGTGGATGTGGCCGTCGGTATTGCGACCCCTGCCGCCCAGGCACTTGCCCAGGTGTTTAATGAAAACTCCGGCACCCCGGTAGTATTCAGCGCTGTCACCGATTCAAGTGAAGCCGGCCTTGTGGCAGCAAACATTGCCGGAGTATCTGACAAGAACCCGGTCGAAGAACAGATCAAACTCCTGATCGACATCACTGGTGCAAAGACCATCGGTAATGTCTACGCTTCAGGTGAAGCCAATGGTGTCCTGCTCATGGAGATGGCAAAGGCCGCTTGTGAAAAGTATGGTGTTGGATTTGTTTCCGCTGCCATCTCAAACTCCAGCGAAGTTAAAATGGCTACTCAGTCAATCATTGACCGTGTTGATGCGCTCTATATCGCCACTGACAACACAGTCATCAGTGCCATCGCCTCGGTTGACGATGTTGCGAAGAAGGCCGGAAAGGCACTCTTCAGTGCTGATGCAAGCGGTATCGATGGTCTGAATGTCCTGGTCAGTCTTGGCTTTGATTACTACAACATCGGTGTTGAAACAGGCAAGATTGTTGAACAGATTCTCAGAGGCACTGAAGCCGGGGACATCGGAACAGTCTATATCACTGATCCCACAAAATTCCAGCTGTGGTTCAATCTTGATGCAGCGGACGAGCTTGGGTATACTATTTCGCAGGATCTGCAAGATGCAGCAGCAGTGCTCATTAAGGATGGTGTGAAAATTACCCAGTAATTGGGTCAATTGCAATCCCGCCGGAACTGTATTGAGCCGGCGGGTTTTTTCTGTGTAAGGGGTAATACATGCTTGAAGGAATTTTTGTAGATGGCCTGATCTTTTCACTCATGGTCATTGGAATCTTAATCTCATATCGGATTCTCGATATTGCCGATCTTACCTGCGATGGATCGGTCGCTACCGGTGCAGCAGTTGCCACCATGGCCATTGTAGCCGGCCTTCCCATCTTTGTTGCACTGTTGCTTTCATTCTTCGCAGGAGTGCTTGCCGGCATGGTTACCGCCGCCATACACAATAAACTGAAAATTCCTGGCTTGCTTGCAGGTATTCTTACCATGACCATGCTCTACTCAATCAACTTGAGAATTCTGGGGAACAAGGCCAATGTCCCCTTGCTTCGTGTAGAGACCTTGTACTCCAAGCTCCCTGAGGCATTCCAGTTCCTTCCGCCTGAATGGGCCAGTCTGGTGGGAACCTTGCTGGTGGTACTCTTTGTAAAGGTGCTCATTGATATATTCTTCCGTACCGACCTTGGTGTTTCTCTCGGTGCAATGGGAGGAAACGAGCAAATGGTAATCAGCCAAGGCATTAATCCCGAGGTATTGAAGTTGATCGGCCTTGGGCTCTCCAATGGTTTGATCGCTCTCTCTGGTGGACTGCTCGCCCAGTACCAAGGCTTTGCTGATGCAAACCTGGGAATCGGCATGGTCGTCCAGGGACTGGCAGCTATCATGTTGGGCGAGTTCCTCTTCTCTACCAACCGAATATCACTGCTTACACTGCGCGCCATCTTTGGAGCCATCATCTATAAGGCACTGATGTTCTTCGGCAGAAAGTACGGGTACTTGGTCAACATCACCCCAAACGATTTCAAACTGCTCACAGGTATATTGGTCATCGTCAGCTTGTTTATTGCACAGACACGCAGTGCTGCGAGCTCTGCTGGGGCAAAAAAGAAAGCCATCGCACGCTCCCAGGCAAAAACCATGAGCGACAAGGAGGATGCAACCAATGCTTGATCTGAGTAATATTACCAAAGTCTTCTATCCCGGTACTGTCAATGAAAAGACAGCCTTGGAAAACATAAACCTCCATGTAAATAAAGGGGATATCATCTGTGTCATTGGCTCAAACGGCAGTGGCAAATCCACGCTTTTCAATCTCATCAGCGGTACCTACCCCGTCACCAATGGAAAGATCATTTTTGATGAGGTGGATATCACCAGTAGCCCCGAGTATCGCAGGGCAATGACCATAGGTCGAATTTTCCAGGACCCAACCAAGGGAACTGCTGCAAATATGTCCATTGAGGACAATATGATTACAGCCATGACAAAGGGAATGAAGGGCCTGCGTATAAGCCTGAATAATGAGAAGAGGCAAGTATTCAGAGAGCTACTCAAGCCCATTGGTCTGGAGAACAGGCTCAAGGACAACGTTGGACTGCTCAGTGGGGGACAGAGACAGGCACTCACCTTGTTGATGACGGTTATGAGCAAACCCAAGATGCTCTTGCTTGATGAGCATACTGCCGCCCTTGACCCAAGGAATGCACAGATTGTCATGGACCTGACCGAGCGGTACATCAAGGAGTACCAACTCACTGCCCTGATGGTCACGCATAATATGCAGTTTGCCATTGACTTCGGTAACCGTCTGATCATGATGGATGAAGGGTCCATCATCCTCGATGTTGCCGGCGAACAGAAGGCAAGCCTTACCGTGGAAGAGCTGGTACGCAGGTTCAAGAACCTACGCAAGAAAAACTTTGACAATGACGAAGGACTGCTTACCGATTAACTGGTTGTCAGCGTTGCCCTCACCAAGAGAGAGGGGCAAGAGGTAGTATAGTGAAACCCACCATTCAGGATACGGCGTTGGAACCTATGTTCTCCCGCCGTTTCCTGTATACTCTTATTATTCCTCTTATCATCGAGCAAGTACTTATGGTCTCCATCGGTATGGCTGATACAGTCATGATTGCATCGGCCGGAGAAAGCGCTGTAAGTGCCATCAGCTTGGTGGATTCGATCACCATTTTGATTGTCCAGCTCTTTGCAGCCTTCGCCACCGGTGGAGCAGTGGTTGCAAGCCAATACCTGGGAAACAGGGATAATGCATCGGCCAATGCTGCAGCCAAGCAACTGATATTGCTCTCTCTGCTTGTTTCGATCTCTCTCCTCATACTCTGCATGCCGTTTAGGAGGCAGATTATCAACTTTATCTTTGGATCGATTGAAACATCGGTTCTCGAGGGTGGAGCAACCTACTTCATCTATATTCTTCTCTCCCTACCCTTTCTCGCTGCATATAACGCATCGGCGGCCTTGTTCCGTTCCATGGGGAACAGCAAGATCTCACTGTGGGTGAGCTTGGTCATGAATCTGGTGAATGTCGCAGGAAACGCCTACTTCATCTTTGCCTTGCATCTGGGTGTAATAGGGGCAGGCCTAGGAACACTGCTCAGTCGTATCATTGGTAGTGCAATCATCCTTGCATTACTGACAAATCCAACCAATCAGATTTCAGTGAGAAACTATCGCCATTGGTCCCTGCGCTGGGATATGATCAAACGAATCCTACATATCGGTATCCCCAATGGGATTGAGGGTTCCGTTTTCCAGATTGGGAAACTACTGGTGCAAGGGTTCATTGCTGCCTTCGGTACAGCATCCATTGCAGCCAATGCCATTGCAAACTCAGTCGCCTCCTTCGTCAATATCCCTGGAGGGGCAATCGGTTTGGCCTCGATCACCGTTATCGGACAGGCAGTCGGGGCAAAGCGTCCAGACCAGGCGGTCTTCTACGGCAAGAGGCTGCTCCTTGCTGCATATATCGCCATGATCATTGTGGCAATCCCTGTCTTCATTTACGCTCCCAAAATCGTTCTGATCTTCAATCTATCAGCTGAGGCGACTGAACTTGCATCAAACGTTATTCGCTCAGCCATGATCTTCAGCTCCATTCTCTGGCCAACAGCATTCTCCCTGCCTAATTTCCTGCGGGCCGCAGGAGATGCCAAGTTTACCATGGTTGTATCAATGGTGAGTATGTGGGCAAGCAGGGTTGGAATGAGCTACCTTCTGGCAATACTCTTTGGCTGGGGCATCTACGGGGTATGGTTTGGCATGTATATTGACTGGATCATAAGAAGCATCTGCTTCATCACCCGGTTTGCCCGTGGGAAATGGAAGACCAAGCGAGTAATCTAGAACCGCATCTGCAAATGTTTTAAAAAACTTTGTTTACAGAACATCTTTCCCTTTACAAATACAAAAAAGGTATTATCATGATACTTGAACGTGCCCGGGCACTACGCAGGAAATGATATATTTTGCTTGATTACCCCTGCTCTAGTACTACGTATACCCTCCACAGCTTATGCATATCACTGGAGAAATCCAGATAAAGGAGTTGTATATGAAAAAGTGTGTCAGTGTGCTCATGATTGTGTTGCTGGTTGCAACATCTCTCTTCGCCGCCGGAACAAAAGAACAAAGCGGAGCCGCCAAAATTGGTGTCTCAATGCCCACCCAGAGCCTTCAACGCTGGAACCAGGATGGTGCCAACATGAAGCAGCAACTCGAAGCCGCAGGCTACCAGGTTGATCTGCAGTATGCAGGGGATAATGATATCCCTACCCAAGTAGCACAACTCGAGAACATGATTGTCACTGGATGTGATGTACTCGTTATCGCCTCCATTGATGGTTCGGCTCTCACTGAGGTGCTCAAGCAAGCTAAGGAAAATGACATCGAAGTCATCGCCTATGACCGCTTGATTATGAACAGTGATGCAGTCACCTACTACGCAACCTTTGATAATTTCAAGGTTGGAACAATCCAGGGTGAGTTCATTCGTGATGCTCTTAAGCTGGACAGCACAAAAGGCCCCTACTACATTGAACTGTTCACCGGTTCCCCTGATGACAACAACATCAATTTCTTCTTTGGTGGTGCCATGTCAATTCTGGAGCCATACATCAAGAGCGGAAAGCTTGTCGTTCCTTCCGGACAGACCGAAAAGGCTCAGGTGGCAACACTGAACTGGTCAACTGAGGAAGCCCAGAAGCGCATGGAGAACCTCATTACTGCAAACGGATACGGCCCGAACGGGAAACGCCTGGATGCAGTCTATTCCTCCAATGACTCAGTAGCCAACGGAATCACCAATGCCTTGGTAGCAGCAGGCTACACCAAGGACAACTTCCCGATCATCACTGGTCAGGATTGTGACAAGCCAGCAGTCAAGAATATGTTGCAGGGCTTACAGGCTATGTCCATTTTCAAGGACACCCGCACCTTGGCTAGCAAGGTTGTGGAAATGGTCAATGCCATCGTAAAGGGTGAGGAAGTCGATGTGAATGACACCACCACCTACGACAACGGTACTGGCGTCATCCCGTCCTACCTCTGTGAGCCTGTGTTTGCAACGGTGGACAACTACAAGGAACTGCTGATCGACAGCGGATACTATACCGAAGCCGACATTCAGGTCTGACCTTTTTCTGAAAGAGGCGGGCAGCAGCTGTTGCCCGCCTTCTTGGAGGATAATTTTGGATACCCTACTCTTAGAAATGAAACACATCACCAAGCTTTTCCCTGGGGTAAAAGCCTTGGATGACGTCAATCTTGATGTCAGACAAGGTGAAATCCACGCAATTGTGGGAGAAAACGGAGCCGGTAAATCTACACTGATGAACATTCTCAGTGGCGTGTACCCTTCTGGCTCTTTTGAGGGAGAAATCCTCATTCACGGGGAATCCTGTCATTTCCATACCATCAGGGAGAGTGAGCAAAAAGGGATTGCCATCATCCATCAGGAGCTTGCCCTCGTCCCCTATCTTACCATCGGTGAGAACATGTTTCTGGGAAATGAGCGAGGCTCCTACTTCCGTATTGATTGGGATAAAACGTACAACAGGGCAGATGAACTGCTCTCCTTGGTCGGACTTGAGGAATCTTCCAAGATTGCCATCAAGGATATCGGGGTTGGCAAGCAACAGTTGGTTGAAATCGCCAAGGCACTCGCAAAGAACGTCAAAGTACTGATCCTCGACGAACCAACCGCTTCACTCAATGATTCTGATGCAAAAAAATTACTCGATCTCTTACTGCAATTCAAAGAGAGGGGAATGACCAGTATCCTCATCTCACACAAACTCAACGAGGTCTCCTATGTTGCCGATAGGATTACCGTCATCCGTGATGGTCAGGTTATCACCACCATGGATAAGCATGAGAAAGCATTCAATGAGAATGAGATCATCAAGGCAATGGTCGGTCGAAGTATTGAAGACCGATTCCCAAAACGGAACACAACAATCGGAGAAGTCAGTCTTGAGGTTGAACATTGGAATGTCTACAACCCGCTCAACCCAGGAAAAAAGATCTGTGACGATATCAATATCAAACTCCATAGAGGAGAGGTGGTAGGAATCAGCGGCCTGATGGGTGCAGGCAGAACAGAGTTTGCCATGAGCCTGTTTGGGAAGAGCTATGGGCAGGACATCAGCGGTACCATCCGAGTCAATGGAAAGGAAGTTCACCTGAACACCGTACAACAGGCAATAGAGAACAAGATTGCCTATGTGACAGAAGACCGCAAGACCAATGGGCTTATTCTCTCAAAACCCATCATGGAGAACACCACCCTTGCGAACCTGGGGTCGATCAGCAACCACCAGATCATAGATCCAGACCTGGAAATCCAGGTATCCAAGAATATGGTGGCAAAAATTGGAACGAAATGTTCTTCGGTATTTGAAGAGGTCAACAACCTCTCGGGAGGCAATCAACAGAAGGTATTGCTGGGTAAATGGATCTTTACCGAACCAGATATTCTCCTGCTTGATGAACCAACAAGAGGTATTGATGTGGGTGCAAAATATGAAATCTACACCATCATCAACCAACTGGCTGAAGAAGGGAAGTCCATCCTCGTCATCTCTTCCGAAATGCCTGAGATCCTCGGTATCTGTGACCGAATCTATGTACTTAGCGAAGGTAGAATTGTGGGGGAAATGCTTGGCTCTGAAGCGAGTCAGGAAGCAATTATGACGTGTATTATCCAGAACCAGAAAGGAGCAAGAACATCATGAGACAGAGCCTCGGGATCAAGGAATCTATGAAGAAGAATTCCATGCTTTTGGTCCTCATCGCAACAATGATTCTCTTCAATGGCTTGATCAGCGCCAGTGGGAGAGGTTCCCTTTTCGTCCCAGCAAACATCTCAAACCTCATCAGCCAGAACTCCTACGTAGTCATTCTGGCAACAGGTATGTTGCTCTGTATCCTTACCGGTGGAAACATTGACCTTTCAGTGGGTTCTGTCGTTGCCTTGGTTGGAGCTTTGGCCGGAACCTTGATCGTGAACCTCGGCTGGAATATTTATTTTTCCATTTTCGTTTGTTTGCTTACAGGATTGGCAATCGGGGCTTGGCAAGGTTTCTGGATCGCCTATGTACGGATTCCTCCCTTTATCACCACCTTGGCGGGAATGCTTCTCTGGAGAGGGGTTGCCTTGCTTATTCTCAATGGGCTGACCATCTCCCCGTTCCCGGAAGAGTATTTGAATTATTTCAACAGCTTCCTGCCAAACACAGACGACAAGACGAAGGTATTCGCCATCACATTCATCATTGGTGTCATCATCTGCTTGATCGTCATAGCATATACGCTGTTCAATCGACAGACAAAGAAGAAAAAAGGGTATCAGATTGAACCCCTGGCATTTACCATCGCACGAATCATTTTCCTCTCTGCAGCTATCCTCCTGATAGCAAGCTTGCTTGGTCAGCATAAAGGAATTCCTGTTGTTCTAATCCTGCTTGCAGTAATCGTACTAGGATATAGCTACTTCACTTCTCGCAGTGTCCCAGGAAGACATCTCTATGCATTGGGCGGCAATGAGAAGGCAGCAAAACTCTCGGGTATCAATACCAATCGGGTACTCTTCTTTGCTTATGCAAATATGGGCTTTCTTGCCGGTGTAGCCGCCCTGGTTGGAGTGGCACGATTCAACTCTGCAGCCCCGACAGCGGGGACAAACTATGAACTCGATGCTATCGGAGCTTGTTTCATCGGAGGAGCTTCAGCATACGGTGGAACAGGGACCGTTGGTGGAGCAATCATCGGCGCTATCTTCATGGGTGTCTTAAACAACGGTATGTCGATACTTGGAATTGATGCTAACTGGCAGAAAGCCGTCAAGGGTATCGTTGTTCTTGCAGCTGTGGTGTTTGATGTTTTAAGCAAAAAGCGGGTAAAATCCAGCTGAGGACACTTGCACATGCAACGTTGTCAGCATATCCTCATGCAAAAGGACTACCATGGCTGTTACAATTAGAGATATCGCAAAAGAGGCAGGAGTATCAAGAGGAACCGTCGATCGAGTTCTCCATAAACGAAAAGGGGTGAATGAAGAGGTTGCAAAACGGGTGCAGGCTATCGCAAATGAGATGGGATTCACCCCCAACCTTGCAGGAAAAGTACTTGCAAGAAGGAAACAGCCTCTAAGAATTGGGTGTCTTTTGCCAAGTATAGGCAACCCATTCTTTGACGATGTCATCGCAGGCTTTCGCCAAGCAGAACGTGAGCTGAGTGACTTTGGCGTAATCCTGGATATAATCCAGATCAAATCATTCGATCTCGATGCACACCTGAAAGAGCTCAAACATCTGGAAGCAAAGCACTATGACGGGGTCTGTGTTACAACCCTTGATGTACAGCCAGTGATTGAGGCTATCGACAGGATTGCAGAAAGTGGAACCACAGTGGTGACGGTCAATACTGATATTGATAGCTCACACCGTCTTTTTTATGTGGGACCAGATTACTATCTGGAAGGTAAAACAGCCAGCGGTCTCTTACAGTTATGTGGAAAGACCCAGAAACGCATTCTTATCGTTACCGGTTCCTTCAACATGAAAGGCCACCAAGAGCGTATCAGGGGATTCATAGAAGGACTGCAGGAACATGGAGCAGACTATGTTGTGGTGGATACCGTGGAAAGTCTTGACGATGATACCATCGGCTATGAGCGAACGCGTTCCTGTCTGGAACAGCATGAGGACATCAACAGCATATATCTGACGGCTGCCGGGGTACAGGGCGCCTGCCAGGCGGTCAAGGACCTTGGCAGGCAGGATAGACTGAGAACCTTCAGTTTTGATGACGTTCCAGTAACCAGAGAGCTGGTAAAAGAAGGGGTTATTACATTTACCATCTGCCAGCAACCAGAGAGACAAGGGTATGATGCCATCCAAAAACTGTTCAACCAATTGATGAATCAGCAGGATCCAATTGTTGACACCATCACCCAGACCATCATCAAGATACGGGAGAATATTGAGGAGTAGTCTACTCCTCCTGTTCTTCTTCTTTTTCTCTTTTCTGCCAGAGTCTCTCGAGGGAATAGAAATCCCTAAGCTCACTGCTCATCAAGTGGATGATGATATCACCACAGTCGATCAACTCCCAACCATCACCTGCAGGCTTCTTGTGCCGGTTGGTCACTTCCAATCCCAGTTCATTCAAAGCACCCCAGAGTTCATGGGTTACACCACGTAGATGCCCCACACTGCTTACTGTTGCAATGATGAAGCAGTCTGCCCATGAGCACTCCTGCGTTACATCGAGGATGTTTACATCCTTACACTTATGATCTTCCAGAAACTGGCCAATAGTATTCGCATTGGCCTGTACCAAATCATTCATTCCTACAAACTCCTACGTTTCGTTCTTTACACGTTTCATCGTGCAGTCTGCATCTGTTCAAGATACAGACCCATATGGCTTTTCAGTTGCTGCCAATCAACAACCATTTCTTCTTCCAGTACACTTCTCAAATCATATACACGAAATTGTTTCATCCGCTGCAACAACAAGAAGGGATCCAAGCCAGGACAGGTGGTGGAAAGTGTATCTGCCAAACCAGATTTCCTCAAGTAGGGAGCGCCTGCTTTCAGTGCTTCCAACCTTGCCTGCCCATCCACCTCCTCGCGCGTACGATCGGTAGTATCGACGACCAGTGTGGTCAGAAGTGACCGAATTCTGGAGAGCTCCTCTCCTTGCCCTTCCACTACGATCAATGGATCCAATTCCCCTAGCTCCATCAACACCCTTGAGGGAGGGCTACCGCTCGTGTCAGCCTGGTTTTTAACCACCGACCAAGGCAAGATGACAAGGAACAGCGTTCCCTTATCCTCAAATGCAATCAAGGCCGCCTCATCCTCGAACAATCCATAATATGCCTCGGATGAATCATGCGCACATCCAGCAAACAAGAGAACAACCAGGCTGAACAGAAGTGCCACTGTTCTTCTCACAGTTTTCCACCTTCCTGGAGAAATTGAAGCAACTCCATCCCTGATTGGGTAAACGCCTTTCCCTTGGTAAGCAAATGTGCTCGCTCTGCTTCCAATATCCTGATGCATAAAGCCTCAAGGGTCGGCTCAGCTAGCAAGGATGCCCGCCTTTCATCATCCAGGTGCATCCTATTCGGTTCGATATAGTCAGAGATGTAGAGAAGCAAGCCCATTCTTCCCATGTATATGCTTCCGATTGTATGATAGCGAACAGCAATACAGAGTTGTTTGGAAAAGCCACGTTCCTGTAGCAGTGCTGCTCCTACTGGAGCGTGCAACAGAACAGCGCAGCCCTTCTCCTCGCTCTCCAATGGCAGATGATGCTCATCAGCAAATTGGGTAAGCGACTTGGCATTCCAATCCCGAGCAATATCATGCATCAAACCACATTGGTAGAGTTCCCTCTCATCAAAGGTCTCATGATATCTATGCTGAAGACGCACACAGGTTTCCCCTACAGCTACACTATGCTGGTATCGCTTTGCAGACAATGTTTCTGACAGTTCTTGCTCAAGTACGGTAGAGTCGAAATGACTCGACATAGTGAGCTACCTCCTCAGGCATTAGCTGTGAAATATGTTTTGGCAATGAATCCTTTTCTCCAAGTATCCCGGCTGCTTCCCGTATCTGGGTTGAACTATCTTCCACCCGGGGATTCTCGAGATACACAAGATCTGCGGCAAGATCATTGAAGGGAGCATTCTCCCCTTCCCGTCTGATGACTACAAAGGTCACCAACTCCTTGAGCTGCTCATAGGCATGCCACTTCTGGAGATCACCGAGTAGATCATCACCCATGACCACTGCAAGCCGTCCCTTGATATTGTACTGGAGATACAGATGCTTGACGGTGTCATAGGTGTAGGATATTCCGCCACGATTGATCTCACAATCATCGGCGATGAATTCCATCTCAGGGTCCTCAGGATAGAGCCCAGGATAAGCATCAAAACCCAAACGGAGCATCTCCATCCTGTGTTCTGCAGACGCTGGATTTGCATTTCGCTTGAAGTTGTTCCGAGCAACCGGGACAAAGATAAATCGTCTATATGCAGTGGAGGAAGCCACCGTATGTACCAAGTGCAGGTGACCAAGATGAACCGGGTCAAAACTGCCTCCCACGAGTGCCGTGGGTACTGCTTCTGCCAAGGGTTCCTCCTAAAGCTCGTCTGGGTCCTCTGGGTAGTAAGCATCATGATCAACGGTGGCAGTAAATCCACCCTCATCAGCAGCAGATATATCCTTTGCCGATTCCTGCTTTTCCACCATCCGGATGAATGCATGCTTGACCGAATCAACTCCTTGATCCAGATACACGCAGAGTCCGATTACCTCTTTGTCTGCATACTTCTGCTTCAACTCTTCCAGCCGTTCCCCTGTTCCAGGTTCATCAGTCTTTGTTCCGATGATTACCTGATGCTTGTTCAGCAGTTCGGGTTCGAACGCCTCCAGTTCCTTGCATAGTATATCATAGGCATCAAGATATCGCTCATCACTCAAGTCAATGAGAAAGGCAAGTCCCTTGGTCCTACTGATGTGTCTGAGGAATTTGATTCCCATTCCAGAACCTTCACTGGCACCTTCAATCAAACCAGGGATATCAGCCAATACAATATCATGTTCATCGTATCGCATCATACCCAACTGGGGAATCTTTGTGGTGAACGGGTAACCTGCCACCTTGGTGCGGGCATTGGTCAGGATATTCAACAAGCTTGACTTTCCTGCATTGGGAAAGCCGACAAAGCCGATATCGGCAATGACAAGCAGCTCAACACCAACGCGCATTTCCTCGCCCTTCTCACCCGGCTGGGCAAAACGGGGAGCTTGCCTGGTTGCAGTACGGAAGTGCCAATTGCCTTGGCCACCCCTGCCACCCTGGAGAAACACCCACCGCTCTTCGTCGGTCAGATCCTTGAGGATCTTACCAGTCTGGGCATCCTTGATCACAGTCCCGGGCGGAACCGGTATCTCAATATCTGCACCATCACGTCCATAGCAGCGGTCTCCTTGGCCATTCCTTCCATTCTCCGCACGATAGGTACGGACCAATTTCAGATGGGCCAGGGTTCTCAGATTATGTTTGACGACGAATACCACATCCCCACCACGGCCGCCGTCGCCGCCATCCGGGCCTCCCTTGGGAACATATTTTTCCCTTCGAAAGGATACACAACCGTTGCCCCCGTTTCCGGAGGCAACATCAAGATAGGTTTCGTCTGAAAATCCAAACATTATCTCGTTTACTTCTACTTTTTTAACTTACTCAGTTACGATGCTGATGTACTTCCGGTTCTTCCGGCTGTGAAACAGCACGGTACCTTCAGCTTTTGCAAACAACGTATAATCGGAACCGAGGCCCACATTCTCACCAGGATGGAACTTAGTCCCATGCTGACGAACAAGGATTTCTCCTGCCTTGACCAACTGTCCACCAAAGCGCTTCACACCCAGTCTCTGGGCATTGGAGTCGCGACCATTGCGGGAACTACCGCCACCTTTCTTATGTGCCATCTTTCGCCCTCCTTATGCAATGATCTTGTCGATCGTGATCAGGGAGTACCGCTGGCGGTGACCCTGGGTTCTCGTATAGCCCTTTCGGCGCTTTTTCTTGAACACTCTGATCTTGTCACCCTTAATATGCTCGACAAGCGTTGCTTTCACAACGGCATCTGCTACATAGGGGGTGCCAAACGTTGCATTGTTCTCATCCACAATGGCGAGAACGGTGGCATACTCAAGGGAGGAACCGGCCTCATTCTGGCTGATATAATCAACCTGGACTGTCTCACCTTCGACGGCCTTGTACTGCTTTCCGAGAATCTCTACAAGTGCGTACATGTCGATATTCATCCTTCAATTTGATTTGTCTTGTCCCTTATACCAAAAATGGAAATCTGTTGCAACAACCTTTTTGATCTAATTGATTGAAAAACAAAGAAAAAGGCATTGAAAACTTACCGACCGTTCGGTTATTATACTGTATGCACACTACCAAAACGAAGCAACAACTTATACTTTCCCTGTTGGAATTGGGTTCAGAAAAAGGTCTCCTGGCGGTCTCGCTCAGCTCACTTGCAAAGCACAACAATATCAGCAAGGCTGCAATCTTCCACCACTTCCAGAGCAGGGAAGCATTGATTGCAGAGCTTTTCTCCTACTGCAATACACTTGCCTACAAACAGAAGAGATCCATCAGCCTGGAAGGTAGTGCAAATGAGGTACTGAGCAGGGCAATGGCTCACTGGCACCATTTATATGAGGATGAGGTTATGCGTTCTTTCTACCGTATTATAGAGAGTGAGGCACTGACCCACGGGGAAGCAGCAAGCATCAAACGCACACTGGACGAGATGCTCATAGGCCAGAGCAGTATTCTCCTGGAGAGTCTAAGCAATAGTGGTAGGTTGGATATAGAGGATTTGGATCTTGCGATCCAGAGTTTCAGCAGCGTCGTCCAGCGTTTCCTCTATAGGATACTCCTGGACGACGATCCTGACATTGAGTGGGAAGAGGAACGGTTCATCAACCGTTTCTGCTCACTCTATAGTAAGTAGGTAAAACCCTTACATCGAAGCGAGGAAGGGGACACCAATCAAGCTGAAGGCATTCTTGATCACCTGCAAGACCATGCTTACCAGTTCGATACGGGAACGGACCAGCGAGCGGGAAGAAGCCTTCAGGACCGGATTGTCATGATACCAACGGCTGAACAACTTTGAGATATCATAGAGATAGCTACAAACAACCGAGGGATCATATGCACTGCCTGCCCTCTCAACAACTTCCTGATACCGTGCAAGCTGCTTGATAAGCTCCCGCTCATCAGGGAGGGTCAGCAAGCTGCTGTCGAAACTCATCTTATGGCAATCGGCAAACTCTTCATCCTGATACTTCCTGAGCATGCTCGAGATTCTCGCACCCATGTACTGAAGGTAGGGCCCGGTATTCCCATTGAAAGAGATGGATTCAGCAGGATTGAAGATCATATCCTTGGTCGGGGAGACTTGCAGCAGGTAGTAGTTCAGCGCACCGAGTGCGATGGCACTGCTGGTCTTGTCCACATCATCTACAAGGTCCTCACGCTCTTTCTCACGGATCTCGTTACGTGCAAGGGAAGTGAGGGTATCAACCAACTCATCGGCATCAACAACGGTTCCTTCACGGCTTTTCATCTTTCCATCAGGCAGATTTACCATGCCGTAGGAGAGGTGATGAAGATCATCAGCCCAGGAGTAACCCAGCGTCTGCAATACATAGAAGAGCACCATGAAGTGATACCTCTGCTCGCTGGCAACCACATAGATCAAGGAATCGAAAGGCCAGTCCTTGTGTCGCATGATGGCTGTTCCCACGTCCTGGGTCATATATAAGCTGGTCCCATCCTTGCGCAGGAGCACTTTCTTGTCCAACTTGATCGGCTCCAGGTCAACCCATACCGATCCGTCCTCCTCACGATAGAATACACCCTTTTCAAGACCTTTGAGGATTTCATCCTTACCATACTTGTATGTCTCAGACTCATAGTAATAGGCATCAAAACTGATTCCCATCTTCTCATAGCTTTCAGCGAGGCCCTCGAGTGTCCATCCGTTCATTTTCTCCCAAAGTGCCATCACCTCAGGGTCCCCACTCTCCCACTTCTGCAACATCTCCTGGGCTTGCCCCTCAGCAGAGGGATCCTCTTTTGCCCAAGAAGCAAACTTGACATAGTACTTACCAACGAGGTGGTCTCCCTTGATACCACTGGATTCGGGAGTCTCACCGCCTCCAAACTTCTGGTAAGCAAGCATTGACTTGCAAATATGCACCCCGCGGTTATTGATAAGGTTTACCTTGCGGACCTCGGCACCATTGGCCTTCAGTATAGCGGCAACACTCTCTCCCAGGCTGTCATTACGCATATGGCCAAGATGGAGAGGTTTGTTGGTATTGGGACAACTGAACTCAATGGTAACCTTCTTGCCCTTGAGAGCCTCACTACTTCCGTAGCGCTCCTTCTCCTGTGCAATACGCTCTGAAAGAGCGGTTGCAACAGAACCCATGTCAATACGGACATTCAAGTAAGGTCCACTCAAGAGAATCTCACCAGAGGGACGATCATCAAGCTGTTCAATACGGGTCTTGAGTTCAGAGGCGAGCTTAGGGGGAGCAGTCCTCAGGACCTTTGCATAGGCAAAGAGTGGGAAAGCAAGATCACCAAGCTCAGGCTTCGGAGGACTCTGTACTGCCAATGCTGGCAATTCAGGGGCATCGCCCAACATCTCAGCAGCATAGATGGACAACTGCTGCTCGATAAGATTCTTCCAAGTTTCACGTACCGCTTCTAGCATTATTTCATTCCTTTATTTGTAGCTAATGACTATACAACAAACCAAAGTCAGACTTCAAGGTGGATGCTGACTTCCCCGCTGGAGAGAACCTTCCTCTCCCCATGCTCATTCTCAACCACCAGATGGGCTTCGTCATCGATTGCAATGGCTCTGGCCATATACTCCTCAGATCCTGCATGCACGCGCACCTCATGTCCTATCACCAAAGATCTATCGCGGTATGCAGAGAGGAAGGGGCGACCAGATAAGGTAGCCAAGGAATCCTCCAGCTTTTTTACCATGCATGCAATAAGAGCATCCACAGAGAAGCCAGTGGGAAGGGAATCCTCTCCATCATAGAGAGAAGTGGCTATTGTCTTGAGTGAATCCTCGAATGCTTCCCGTTTGGTGAACAGGTTAATACCGATACCAACCACCACTGCAGTGAGTCGTCCACTCTCTACTCCCAGCACCCCTTCAGTAAGGATACCGCAGACTTTTCGTTCTGATAGAACAGATCATTGACCCATTTGATCTGGCAGTACTTCCCACACATCTCCTCGATGGCCTCACTTACAGCCACCGCAGCTGCACTGGTAATCAGGGAGGCATCAGATAGCGGAAATACTGCAGGAAAGAGGAGGCTGAGGTAGAGACCTCCCTGCGGGCTGTAGAAGCTCCTTGAGAGCCTTCCCCTCCCCTCGCTCTGATGACAGGCAAGAACCAAGGCTTTTCTGGATTTCAATGTTTTTGCATATCGATTGGTTGAGTCAATTGAATCGAATAGATGAAGCTCCCAGGAAGGAAGAAGGGCCTGTAGACGTTCCTTGGAATATAAAAGGGTGGAAGTGAGCAAGCGATATCCTCGGTTTGGAATTCCCTCGATTACATGACCTTGGTTACGTAAGGTTTCCATAGCTTTCCAAACAGCCGTACGGCTTACACCCATCTCGTCAGCAAGTTGTTGACCACTCTGGTGACGATCCCGATTGGAAGAAAGAATGTGTAGCAATGTTTGGGCATGATTCATGCGACCGATGGTAGTGTGCACTTCTTCAATTGTCAACCTGTTTGCTGTTTACAATTAAAAACGTGCTGTGCTACGCTCCCCCCATGCAACAAAAACGATTACTGCTTACTTCTCTCTTTAGTGCCTTGATCATCGTTGGAGCTTATCTCAGGTTCCCTCTTCCTCCTGTCCCCATCACCCTGCAGACACTCTTTGTTCTGCTCGCAGGATTTCTCGGTGGGCCGGCCGTCGGTCTGGGCAGCACGGCAATTTACCTGCTGCTGGGAGCGATTGGTTTACCGGTATTCAGTAGTGGTGGCGGCTTGGGAGTCCTCCTTGGCCCCACTGGGGGATTTCTCTTCGGGTTGCTTCCTGCCTCCTTTCTCGCAGGTCTTGCCGGCAACTACCGCAGAAAGGACGAGTACCCAGGAAGATTCAGATTGGTATGCATTCTCCTTGGCCTTGGGGCTACAATGGTAATCTATCTTGCAGGAGTCCCTTACCTGAAAGTTGTGGGAAACCTCTCCTGGAAGGTAGCACTGCAGGCAGGTATGCTTCCTTTCATTCTTGGTGATCTATTGAAATTGGCCATTGCCACACATCTGGCGGGCACCTTACATACAAGGATTGCACAGTTCCTAGGCTAAGTGCTTGCATAAAAGCCTACAAGAACCGTATGGTAGCTGTATGAAACCGTGCAAAGACCAACAATTTGATGCTTCATCCTATGTGGATGCATTCTACGGGACCTTCGACCGTGTTGCAGGAAATGCGAATTTCCATGGTTTGAAACCACTGCCACAGATGCTCTCCATTGGGGAAATCTCCAATGAATTTCTTGAACTGATGTTTCCTGGCCGTTGTGGGCGCGACCGCGCTGAACTGGGACTACAAGAAATTCTGAGCGTACAGATGCAGGAAGTCTGTACGCAACTGAAGAGCCAGATTTTTCTTGCATACCGGTACGATGACCCTTCGCTTGATGAATGTGAAGCACAGGAGAAAGCCGATAGTACGGTCAAAAAGGTATGTGAACTCTTGCCCCAACTCCGTATAAAACTGAAAAAGGATGCCAGGGCAGCGTTCGATGGAGACCCTGCTGCAAGGAATATCAGGGAGGTCATCCTCTCCTATCCCTGCATCAAGACACTTACCATACACCGTATTGCACATGAACTGTTCAAGATGGATGTTCCCCTAATTCCTCGCATGTTCAATGAGTATGCTCACAAGGAGACCGGTATCGATATCCACCCCGGTGCTGAGATTGGGGCTTCGTTCTTCATCGACCATGGAACTGGTGTAGTCATTGGGGAAACCACGGTTATCGGGAACAATGTGAAGCTCTACCAAGGGGTCACCCTTGGTGCACTGAGCTTTCCAAAAGATGCTTGTGGAAGCCTGATCAGGGGAGCAAAAAGACACCCCTCAATTGAAGACAATGTAACCATCTATTCCAACGCAACTATCCTTGGAGATATTACCATCGGGAAAAATGCAGTAATAGGCTCCAACGTCTGGATCAAGGAATCGGTTGCTCCCAATACCATGGTCACCATCCAGGAACCCAAGGTAACGGTAAGGGAACTAAGAAGTCGTCCTAACTGAAGGAGCGCATATCCAGAGATTCATTGAGCAGGGATAGGCGCAGATGGTCAACCCACGCCCCATCCCTGTATAGATAGCCCTTCGCCACTCCCTCGGCTTGGAATCCCATATGCTCAGCAAAAGCAAGACTTGCACTATTGTTCTGTTGGATATGGGCCTCGATGCGATGCAACCCAAGTTCTCCAAACGCAAAGTCGATAATTCCCTTCACTGCCTCTCTTCCATAGCCCTGACGCAGCTTGTCCCCATCTACACTATAGCTGAGCTTTCCTGATCGAAAAGGTCCCCATACCAATTGGTTCAGGCTCACCAAGGCAATAACATGTTTTCTTTTATCCTTCTCGAAAAACAACAAGGGGAGCATTCTATGCTCCTCATAGAGTGCATACTGACGGTCCGCCACATCCTGGAATGAACCCAGGGTGTAGTAACTCTCCTTCTGCGCAATTGAGTAGGGACGAAACAATTCCCGGTTCCTCTTCTCGTATGCCAGGTACGGTCCAGCAAGCGATCTGGAAATGATATAAGCGTCAAGACGTTCAGTAGCGAATAGCCGTTTCATAGGAAATAAACTCCATTTTTCCTGTTTTGGGCAGCTTGTCACTGAAGCGTCCCTTTATCAACATCCCTTCCCTTGCGAAGGGAGGAGCATCAATCACTTTTACTTCCAGATAGTTCCCGCTCAAACCATACCAGTGTCCCCCCTTCCTGTTTTGGAGGATTACCTCACTCTCTTTTCCCAGTTGTCTCTCTCTGTACGCGTCGTGCAACTGCTTTGAGAGTTCCCTGAGCTCAAGGGCCCGTTCATCACGTATTTTCTCAGGAACACGGTGTTTTGCATGATACAGCGGGGTATCGGGTCGGGGTGAGAATGGAAACACATGCAACATGGAGAATCCTTGGCTGAGTATGAACTGCTTAGTTTCCTGGAAATCCTCTTCACGCTCCCCAGGAAGACCGGTAATGATATCAGCTGCCAGGAATGGGTCATCCTTCGACTGTTTGAGCTGTTCCAAAATTGAGGACAGTTCACTGATGGTATAGTGCCTGTCAACGAGTTGAAGAACCCGATCGCTCCCACTCTGAACTGGAATGTGGAAGTGTGGTTGCATCCTTGGGTCCTTCAAGGCTTCCAACAGACGACCATCGATATGGTCTGGTTCCATGGAACTGAGGCGGAGCCTCACATTTGTAGAAAGTGCTCTGAGCAACTTCTCAAGCAACCCTCCCAAGCCATCCCCCTGATGGTCATACATGGTAAGGTTGACACCGGTGAGCATGATCTCCTGGAAACCAGCCTCCTCGAGTGCCAAAGCACGCTCAATGACCAGAGTGGGATCAAGGCTCACTGCCTTGCCTCTTGCAATATGCACCCGGCAGTAGGCACAACTGTTATCGCACCCATCCTGAATTTTCAGGTATGCCCTGCTATGGTAGGAAAAAGAGGCCGCATCATAATCAAAGACGGAAGCTTCCCCGTCACTGAAGGAGAGGCACCCCTCCTTCATGCTCATACCAGAGACCAGAGAGGCTTTCAGATGCTTTGCAAGCTGAAGAAGATGCGCCTTCTTTTCCAGGGGAACCACTATTACCTGGTCACTAAGTGCCTTGAGCTCTTCCTCGTTGACCTGGGCATAACAACCCGTGGCAAGAGTAGGTGCAATCCTTGCAAACTTACGGATCATTCTTCTTGCTTTCTGTTCTGCTTTGCTGGTAACAGTACATGTATTGACAATATATAAATCTGCACCCTGGTCTTCAGAAACCACGGTGAATCCTTCCTTGGAAAATGAATCGGCGATGGCTTCACTCTCGCACTGGTTCAGCCTACATCCCAAGGTATATACACACACATTCACTCAATTTCCTCCTGCTTCTTCAGGACCTCCATGACCGTATCGAGGGCCCCTTTGAGCCCCATACGCATCTGCTTTGCATACGGATTGTAGCGTTGCAGGTCATAGAACAGCTGCATTGGATCATTACAGGTCTGCTCCACAACACTCATAAGGGTCCTGTATCCCTTGGTCGCCAGTTTGGTATCGCCAAGGGAGAGTTCAGAGAGCGTACGCCCCACGAAGTGGGTAATCCCCTGAGACCAGGCAGCCTCACGGTCGTGTTGGTCACAGCTCATATGCATAACATCGAGGCCCCAACGGGCAAATTCATCCACCCACCATGAAAGCGTCTCGGTCTCGCAATTGACCGGACAGATTACCAAGGGAAGGCCTTTCAGTCCATTCTTGCCGGAATCAGGGCCAAACATTGGGTGGGTTGCTATGCTTTGCACAGAGGAAGGGAGCAGCTCCTGCATAACCTTTGCCGGATACAGCTTCACCGAACAGGTGTCCATCACCACAGTGTCCTTCCCGATATTTCCAGCGGTACGTGTCAGTACGTCCTTGAAGGCGCTGATGGAAACACAGTAGAACAAAGCAGAACAGGTAAGGACTTCCTCCTCACTCCCGAGGCGCACCCCTGGGGGAACGGTTTTATTCCGTCTACTGTAGGCGATTACCTCAAACCCATGTCCAGCTAACTCCTTGGCCCAGAAGGATCCAAATCGTCCCAAGCCATATACTCCGATGCGCATGCTCTCTTTCATGAACCGCATTGTACTGGAAAGCAAACAAACGGGCAAGGAGGAGACTGGAATGACCAACCATCGAGCCTTTTCTAAGAGATTCTAACGTGATACACTGATTTGGTACTATCTAATCTAACCTGTCAAGGAGCATAACCATGACGTTTGCAGAAAAAATGAAGGCCCAAGCAATTGAGGCCCAGAAAAATCTCGTCCTGGCCGAGGGTACTGAGAGCAGAACCATCCAGGCCGCAAGGAAGATTATCGATGAAAAATTGGCCAAATCGGTCATCTTGGTTGGGGCAGTGGATGCAGTGAAGAAAGCTGCAGAAGCAGTAAAGACCTCACTTGAAGGGATCTCAATTGTAGACCCATCTTCCAGTGAAGATCGTGAGGCTTTTGCCAAGGAATACCATGAGCTTAGAAAGCATAAAGGATTGAGCGAGGATGAAGCCTACCAGGGTATTATCGATCCTCTTCGCTGGGGAGCCATGATGGTCCGCCTGGGAAAGGCTGATGCAATGGTTGCCGGTGCTGAGAATACCACCGGCAATGTGCTTCTTGCTGCCTTCCAGATTATCAAGACCAAGCCTGGGATCAAGTTTGCATCCTCATGTTTCGTGATGGCAACAGACAAGAGCGAATATGGGGCAAACGGCTCATTCATTTTTGCTGACTGCGCCACCATCCCCAACCCAACAGCTGAACAGCTGGCTGAGATTGCAGAAGCTTCTGCATTATCCTGCAAAACCTTCCTCAACACCGAGGCAAAGGTGGCCATGCTCAGCTACTCAACCAAGGGCTCTGCAAAGGGTGATTTGGTCGACAAGGTGGTTACCGCTACCAATCTGGTCAAGGAAAAACTTCCTGAGTTGCAGATTGACGGGGAGTTGCAGCTCGATGCAGCCATTGTTCCCAGTGTTGCCAAGAGCAAGGCTCCTGATTCCACCGTCGCCGGTGGTGCCAATACCCTGATCTTCCCGGACCTCCAGGCTGGAAATATCGGCTACAAGCTTGTACAGCGTCTTGCTGGAGCTGAGGCCTATGGCCCAATCCTCCAGGGATTCGCCAAGCCGATCAGTGATCTCAGCCGTGGGTGTTCCGTTGAGGATATCGTGGTAACCAGTGCAATCACACTTGCACAGGCAGCAAGCATCTAAGTTTCATGGAGAGGGCGGGAGTTTCATTTTCCCGCCCTTGCCACGTTCCATACTTTTCTATACGATTGCCTCGTCTCCAAGGGTAGACAAGGCATGCTCAGAAGTACAAAACCATTGAATCTTCTCGATCGATCGCTTCCTGCGAGAACCATCATCTGGGCACTCGCCTGGCCTACCATCCTTGAACAATTCCTACAAGTCACCGTTACCTATGTCGATTCAGCCATGGTAGGATCGCTGGGTGCCCAGGCAACTGCAGCAGTTTCGGTTCCAGCCTCAACCATCTGGCTGGTGAATGGGTGGATGAACGCATTTGCCATCGGCTTCTCTGTGTTGATGGCGCGTAACCTTGGCAGCGGAAAGACTGACAGAGCCCGTCTCATTACCAGACAGGCAATCCTATCTTCTCTCTTTTTTGGATTGTTCCTGACCTTCTCTTTCCTTATCATTGCAAGAAGACTTCCCTCATGGATAGGTGCTGAGGCAGCGGTGGAACCATTGGCACAGCAGTACTTCCACTATATCGCCTTGGGATACCTTCCGAACCTACTCATGATTCTCATCAGTACCCTGCTTCGCCTCAGTGGGGACTCCAGGACACCGCTCTATCTCAATGGCCTGAACAACCTCATGAATATCCTTCTCAATCTCTTCTTCATCTTCCCAAGCATCCCTCTGGGAGTAGTTACTCTTCCTGGTCTTGGACTCGGGGTGAGGGGTGCTGCAATGGCAACCAGTATCAGTTGCACAGTCACCAGCATCCTGCTTTTTGGGATATTGCTTACAACAAGCAACCCTATCCGCCTTTCACTGAAAGGGAGTTGGAAATTCGATGCCGCCATTCTCAAGAGCTCACTCCGTCTGGCTCTTCCGATGGCACTTGAACGATCGACGCTCTCATTCGGCCAGATCGTCTACACGAAAATGGTTGGAACATTGGGAACCACCGCCCTTGCTGCACACTTCTTGGCGATCAATGCAGAGTCAATGACCTACCTGCCGGCAAGTGGCTTCGCCACCGCAGCCACCACACTGGTGGCCCAATCACTTGGCAGCGAAGACAAACAACTTGCCCGCCGTTTTGCCAGCACCTGCGTTGCTATGGGAACACTCCTGATGACACTTATGGGAGTAATCCTCTACCTGTTTGCCCCACTTCTGATGAGCTTCTTTACCCGTGATGCCCAGGTCATTGCACTTGGATCCCGGGTATTGCGTCTGGAAGCCTTCGCTGAGCCTGCCTTCGGCCTCTCCATTCTTGTGTTTGGGGTACTTCGTGGTGCGGGCGATACCAAAGGGCCCTTTCATATTGCGGTAACCGGGATGTGGTTGATCCGACTTCCCCTTGCCTACCTGTTGCTGAGCACAACCAATCTTGCACTCATGGGTATCTGGCTTGCAATGGTCGCTGACCTGAATATCAGGGGAATCATCTGTCTTGTACGGTATCGCCGTTTTACGTGGCTTGATAGTTGGAGAGAGACTCACTAAGGGAAAGAAACTGGGGCCAAGAAAGGGCTTCAGCCCTGAGGGACGGATCAACATTGCTCTCAGCAAGCAGCGATGCAACGCCTTCCTTACCCAGCAGTGCACCAATCTTTCCACCCATCAGATTATTTTTCACCGTCTTTCTGCGCTGGGCAAACAAGTCCCTGATGACCAACAAGAAATGTGGACGCAACTCATCCTTGACCAAACTCTCCTCTCGCAGTGCAAAGTGCACTACACTGCTGGTGACATTGGGTTTAGGGAAAAATGCTCCTGCATTGATGACAAACGATTGGGTCACCTCATAATCCATCTGGGCAAGAAGCGAAAATGATGACCACATCTTTGACCCTGGAGATGCACAGAGACGGTCAACCACCTCTTTTTGCAGGGTAAAGACCATCTGCGGGATACGATACCCTTCCTCAAGGATTTTCGCGATCACCACTGACCCTACATTGTAGGGAAGATTGCCACAGATTCTTTCAGGTAGAGATTGCTCCCCAAAAGTCTTTGGCAAAGTCTTCAAGGCATCACCTTCAACAAGATGGAAATTAGGGTCCTCACCGAATGCATGCTCCCTGAGAATCCTGCAGAACCCATGGTCAATCTCGAAAGCAGTAACTTCTGCTCCTCTTTCCAAAAGCAACGCGGTAAGGGAGCCAATCCCAGGGCCAACTTCCCAAACCGTAGTATTCTCCAGCGGTTCAAGGAGTGAGACGATGCGTTCACGGACCGGTTTCGAGATCAGGAAGTTCTGTCCAAATTTCTTGGTCATCGCCAGACCCTCTCTCTGCAGCAGATCGCTGATCGCATGTGGCGAATCGTAGGCAAAGTTCCAACGCATACTCTCTCCTTCGTTTTGTTTGCAAGACTCGCTTAGCATAGCCAATTGCGATAAGCGAGGTCAACAGAACAAGCACAAAGAGCGCATAGCTCCCCCATGACAGCATCCAGGTCTGCTCACTACCAAAGGTGAGCAATGCATCTACTCCCCGATACACAAGGCTAAGAGGACATGAACACCAGGTGCCGAACAGGAGTGCCAGGAAACTGAACAACATGGCAAGATTGATCAGGAGGGTTGCAGGGACACTGTAGAGCAAGCCTGCTGGGTTCCAGGAACCTGTAAGCATCATACTGGCAGGGCCTGTGCCAAGAACAGCAAGCGCTGTGCTTATAAGGGGTAATGAAGGGAGACCACTGCCGAAGAGTATCATGGCAAAGGCAGCATAACTGTAGAGAAACGCAAAATGCATAACCGAGTTCGGGAAAAGCCATACTTGCAGAAACCCCGTGAGATAGAAAGAAATGAGCAAGGGAAATTGTTTCGCAAACGGTCCCAATTGAAACAAATACATACCTAATGCTCTGAGTAATGAAGGTTTCGGCCCCACAGCCATTACATAGAGGCAGGGGACGATGAGTGCAAAACGCTTGCCCCAGTAGGGACCGAAGAGACGCTTGGCCCCTATACCTGCAAGCAAAATAAAAAAATGCAGGTGCATTCCAGACAGGGCAAGGATATGGGCACATCCACAAAGGATTGCCTTATCCTTGAGAGCGAAGGATTCCCCGCTCAACTGACCCAAAAGCAGAAGGGAAGCAAGACCCCTTACATTTGCATCCTCAATACACACATCCAGGCGTCCTTGCAAGCGTTCTAGCATGGTTCGACGCCCAAGTGCAAACGGAGGTATCACAAGTACCTGTATATCCCCCCCATAGAAGACAGAACCGGTATCGTCCCACTGCCCCCAAACCTGGACAGTACTGGAAGCTACCAATACCTCTTCTACAGGAACCAAAACCGGCATAACACCGGAAGCACTTCCCCCATAGCCCCCTTTGGATGCACACCCTGTCAATATAAGACGCAGCAACTGATCTCCACTACGGGACAGTGATGAATCCTCCTGCAAGGTTCCTTCCAAGCTCACGATTCTATCTTGAGGAATTGCAAAGGATGGAGTACTGCTGGCAATGCCTCTACCCAACAACAGGTAAAAGCAATACACGAGGGATGTGAGTATGATCAAGGATCTTGAGCAGGAGGGAAAGAATGGGGCCGCAATGAGCACAAGGACACCCAAGGCCACTCCCACCAGCAGGGGATAGGCGAAAAGAAATGACCCACGACAGGCCAAATAGATAGCCAGTGTGAATAGAGGGAGCAAGAGTTTCAATGGATGAAAAAGGTCTTCCATATACATGGAAGACCCCACGGGTTGCATTTTGCTTCAGCTACAGCTCCATAAGAGAGACCAACAAGGCAAGCAGTCCAATATCAAGTCTCTTCTGCATGCTCTGGTGAAACAGACGGGCAGCAAGACGCTCATCTTTCTTACGTTGCATCCGTTGATTGTGAACTTTCAGTGCCATCCTGTAGAGGCTCTTGTTGTAGATACGTAGATATCGTGCCAACAATTCTCCAATTTCCTTCAGTGTCTCATTCGAACCATCATAGCTGATTGGTTTAAGAGGCTCTGAGGAGACCAAGGCAAGACTGTTACAAAGTTCAAGCGGATCGGCAGAAGAAGCTTCATCAAGGAACGATTCAACAGCAAACAACTGTTCATCGATTTCCTGTTCTCTCTCCCCACAGCGCAACTTCAGCTCATAGCGCCTTCTTTGTGCGACAGAGGAGCGAGTGTCCTTCTTGGCAAGGTAACTCCAGGCAAGTACAACCAGACCACCGCTGATAAGCAGTTCATCAACCATGGGAAGAGGATCCCTGATCGCCAATGACATGAAGAAATAGGAAGCAGTGAATACAACTGCCGAGATCAAGAGCCTTGGGATGTACTGCTTGTTCTGGATCCAGCGATCGACACTGAAATCAATGGCAGCATAGAGTGCATAGGAAACTTCATCCTTCTGGTTTTTTGTCAGCATTCCACTACTCTTGAGCACAACCTGCTCATCTTCACTCCAGTTCCCTACCCGGGTGGTATCTAGGTAGGGAGAGAGTGTGAGGTTTTCTTTGTTCTGTCGTTGCAGTAAATAGCAAGTAATCACGAGAGGGCCGCCTTATATGCGTCTATCCGTGTACCCAGGTTCTGTTCGAACTCGGTACGGTCTGTTCCCTCCGCAGAGAAGAAGAAGTAGTATTTGATTTTTGGTTCAGTTCCACTTGGTCGTACCACTATCTTGTCTCCACCCTCCAGGAAGAGGATAAGGACATCACTGGGAGGAAATTCTGTTTGTTTCCCGTCAAGCAGATCCTGCTTGCTGGTAATTGTATGCCCGGCCAGCTCATCACCCACATTGAGTTTTCGCAGCCCAGCCATTATCTGAGCCATCTTATCCTTCCCTGATGCTCCTTCATAGTCCTTTGCAAAGACCGATTCTGTAGAGAACCCCCATGTATCATAAATCTGATCCAATCGATCCTTGAGGGTCAGTCCTTTGCTGGACCAGTGGCACATCATCTCAACACTCATCAGAGCGCTGCTGATGGCATCCTTGTCACGTACCTGGGGAAGGGTCAGGTATCCGTAGCTCTCTTCACATCCAAACAGGAAATATTCACGCTCTCCTTTTGGACCTTCCAGAGAAGCAATCTCCTCTGCAATATATTTGAAACCGGTGAGAACATCCTTGCACCTTCCCCCCTGGCTCTCGACAATTCGCTTCACCAAGTCAGTGGTAACCAGACTCTTCACCACCAGAGGGGTTTTCTTCTCTTGATTCTCACGATCAGCCCCCATCAGGTAATCGGCAAGCAATACAGCAATCTGATTACCCGTGAGTAGATGATAGACATCTTTCTTTTCCGAAAGTGGAATGGCGATCCCCAGTCGGTCTGCATCAGGGTCGGTTCCCAGTACGATGTCAGCTTTCTCACGCTTGGCAAGCGCTAAGGCCATCTTCATCGCCTCTGGATGTTCTGGATTGGGCAAGGGAACGGTGGGGAAGTTCCCATCCGGTTCCTGTTGTTCCTCCACAACCACACACTTGATCCCAACCTGGGAGAGCAGGTGCTGCAAAGGGAGATTGCCTGAACCATGCAGGGGGGTGTACACCACCGTAATCGGGTTATTCTGCACCAAGGCAGGCCGTCTGAGATTCTGCAACGCAGTATGAAAGTATGCTTGATCAACCTTTTCAGGAACAGGGACGAGCAAACCCTTGGAACGAGCACTTTCAACGCTGATCTTCTTGATATCCTTTGCTTTCACCGCATTTGCGCGTTCAGCGATTCCAAAATCATGGGGAGGTGTTACCTGCCCTCCATCCTTCCAGTAGACTTTATAGCCGTTGTACTGAGACGGATTATGGCTGGCGGTGATCACAATACCAGCAGTGGTTTGCAGGTAGCGTACCGCAAAGCTGAGCATCGGAACGGGGTGCAGTACCGGATAGAGAAAAACAGAGACCCCATTTGCTGCAAGTACCAGAGCTGCTTCATTGGCAAACAGGTCACTATAGTTACGACTGTCGTATGCGATGACCACAGAAGGGTTGCTGGAAGCCTCACAGAGATACTCACTCAAGCCTTGGGTAACCTTACGAATCATGTAGGTATTGATTCGGTTGGTGCCACCTCCAATGACCCCCCTCATTCCTGCGGTGCCGAAGGAAAGACTGGTATAGAAACGATCATACAGCGATTCCCAGTCACCACCTGCAAGTTCTTGTTCAACAGCTTCCTTGAATACCTGCTGGTCCTCTGCTTGTAGATAAGCTTCAGCCTTGCTTCTTAGATCTTTCTCATTGTACGCCATAGATTGCATCCTCCAATTCATCTACCGTATCGACAACCACAGAGCCAGGAAGTGCTTGCAGTTCTTCCTTCGGTCTGAATCCCCACGAGACCAAAATATGAGAACACCCAGCATTCTGGGCAGTCTGATAATCCACTTCACTATCCCCAATGTAACAGAGTTCTCCTACGTTTACACCCTGCCTGCTGCAAAAAAGGTCAATGGCATATCGATCGGGCTTTCTGGGAGAACCCTCTACCAATCCTCTTACAGATGCAAAAGAATACTGGGGAAGGAGTTGTTGTACAATTTTTTGGGTAAGGATATCCTCTTTGTTGGAAAGAATACCTAGAGCTATCCCAGAGCGCTCTAATTTATCAAGAAGAGGAAGGATGCCTTCATAGGGATGACTCTTATCAGCATAGTGTGCCTGATAATGGTCCATCATTGACTGATAGAGAAATGCAAACCGAGCTTCCTCAACGGGGTGGTTATAGTAGGACAGAGCACCCTTGAGTGCATTGTAGAGACCTCGCCCAACAACCTGTTTTGTCAATGTCACAGAGAAGGGAGGCAGTCCCTCCAAGAAAAGAGCGGCATTGAAAGCACTACGGATATCCTCAATGGTATCAATGAGGGTACCGTCCATATCGAAGAGGATTGCCTTTTGCAACGGTTTCAACATATCGCCATTATCGAACATAGAACGGTGGCAAGTCAACAAACGTTTCGATAAAAGGAAGACCCTACGTTTTGACAAAAGAAGTACTCTCCGCTATTGTGTACCCATGCAAACCATTACAATTAAAGGTGGCAAGGAGAAACAACTCTTACGTCACCATCCATGGGTCTTCAGCGGCGCTATCGCAAATGACATATCCCTTCTAGAAACGGGAGTCTCCAGAGCAGAAACAGATGAAGGACAATTCATTGCATGGGGGTGGTATGACAAGGAAAGTCATATTCCCCTCCGACTTCTCTCTTGGAACGAGAACCAAACTATAGATGAACGCTGGTGGAAGCAAACCATTGCCCAGAGTGTTCTACGCAGAAAGATGTTTTTCGAGGACAAGGCAGGGGCAACCACTACCTTCCGTATCATCTTCTCCGAGGCCGACTATCTGCCAGGCTTGGTGGTGGATGTATACGGCACCATGCTGAGAATTATCATCAGCAGCCGTGTAGCTCATCACTTCCAGGATCTCATCGTGGAG
This sequence comes from uncultured Sphaerochaeta sp., assembly GCF_963677075.1. Taxonomy (NCBI): domain Bacteria; kingdom Pseudomonadati; phylum Spirochaetota; class Spirochaetia; order Spirochaetales; family Sphaerochaetaceae; genus Sphaerochaeta; species uncultured Sphaerochaeta sp. The sequence continues at coordinate 2,912,766 of NZ_OY781873.1, forward strand.
ACATTGGAATCACTGCTCAAGCCTTCCTTGATCATTCTGAATACAGACAGTGCTTTCGCCTCTGCAGAACACCTCAAGGAAACCCTGCTCTACTACCAGGATGGTCAATACTTCACTCCATCCAAGAAACTGGACCCTGTCCGTTTCCGTGAAGACAACCTCTACTATGAAGTTGCACCAGGAAAGGGGCAAAAAAGTGGATTCTATTGTGACCAACGGGAAAGTAGACGGGTTATCGAGCCGTACGCAAAGGATGCTGTAGTACTCGATGGATGCTCCTACACCGGTGCATTCACCCTCCACGCCCTGAGAGCAGGAGCAAAGCATGTCGATCTTCTGGACTCCAGTGAACAGGCCCTGAGACAAGCCTTGGTCCATATCCACATCAACCAGGACCTCAAGACCATTCCAGAGGGAAGCCGGGAGAAAGTGGAAATCACCCAGTGTGATATCTTTGAACAGATGCGGCATATCGAGAAGGACCACTACGATCTCATGATTCTTGATCCTCCCAAGCTTGCCCAGACCAAGTCACAGGCAGAAGGAGCCCAGAAAGCCTACAAGGACCTGAATCGTCTTGCAATGCAGAAGATCAAGGACGGTGGCATCATAGCAACATTCTCCTGTAGCTCGGCCATCAGCGCAGAACAGCTGCGTATGATTCTTGCCTGGAGTGCAAAGGATGCAATGGTCGAAATCCAGATTCTTCAGAAACTCGGTCAGGGACATGACCACCCGATCAGGATTTCCTTCCCGGAATCTGAATACCTCAATGGGTACCTGCTGAGGGTTATCCGCTAACTTGCAAGGGGGGTTGGGGTATCGTCAGGGTTGGTATCGTCCAGAGTGAGCATGTTTGCGAGAAATCGCAGCTGCTCAACCAGGGTTGAGACCATATCACTGAGGTACCCTACCTTGCCGTTGCCATCATCCAAGGAACGCAGTGCATAACTATAGTCCTGCATCACCGGTACATCCTCATCCAAGATCAAGGAGGATGGCATGGTTTGTTCCACATTATACTTACATCGCCTGAACACTGCCCTTCCATCCTTTCCTTGGTTGGAACAGGCTCCAAACAACCGACAGATAAGCGGTCTTGCTTGATAAACTGTACAGTGATACGGGGAGTCAGGGTTATAGAGGGGACAAGGTCCACTGGTATTGCCCCTAGCACTATTCAGTGCCTCGATAAGGGTTTCATCTTTTTTGACAAAGAGAAGATATGCTGCAACCAATCGAGCTTCACTCACGGTTATATCGGGCATAAAATGCTCGCAGCATGTCCCACATCCACTTCCACAAGCGATGTTATACTGTGTGCAGAAAACACTCGTCTGGTTTTCGATAGTCGAATACAACTCGACCAAGCCAGCCATAGACTGGCCTACATACGTTCCTTCGAACGCAATCATGAGATCTTTAATGCTGTCCATCTGTGATGTACTCCCTAGAACGGAGCGGATATTACCATTACAGATGGCTATGAATCAATCAGGAAGACCACGTTTTTTTCGTTTTTTCTTGCGATGTTCTTTCTCGGCCTGACGAGATCCCTGAACCGAGCGCTGGACCAGCCGTGCATTCCTCCGGTCAGAGAGCGCCCAACCACCGATCAATGCACTGGTACCACAGAATGCCAGGATACCAATCCAGGCAAAAGGACTATGCATGTAAGGCAAGGCAATATTCATTCCATAGAATCCAGTGACAAACGTCGGGATCATCAAACTGATCGAAATGATGGTCAATCGTTTCATGATAACGTTCATATTGTTGCTGATGACCGAAGCAAATGCATCCATTGTGCCAGTCAGGATTGAGGAGTAAATATTCGCCATCTCGATGGCCTGCTTGTTGTCTGTAATGATATCCTCAAGAAAATCACGTTCTTCCTCACTCTCAAGACGGAAGTACGGGGTACGTTGCATTCGCTCCATCAATGCTTCATTGGTTGTCAGGCTGGTGGAGAAATAGACCAAGGATTTCTGGATCTGCAGCAACTGGATCAGTTCATAGTTCATGATACTCTTGTGCAGTTGTTCCTCAACCTGGGACTTTTGGCGGTTGATGTACTTGAGGAGCCGGATATAGACCATGACCGCACGGCCAAGAATGCTGATCACAAACCCTTCAGCTGTCTGAACGGGATATTGTCGGTAGCGGTTCTTTGCAAAATCTTCAAGTACGATACTATCACTCTGGCAGATGGTGATGACAGTATCACGAACCAGCACGATACCAAGCGGCACTGCATACTGGTTTATTCCCTTGCAATCATCGGCCAGGGCGGGCAGACGCATGATTAACGCAACATAGTCGTCTTCACGTTCAATGCGGGCCTGTTCGTCCTGGTCCATGATATCTGCGAGCAATTCACTGGAAATGGCATATTTCTCTTCGAGCTGGGTGATATCATCTCTGTTGATATCCCTTGCATCGACCCAAGTGTAGGGAGCCTCCTGGATGGGTTCTCCGGGAATCTGGCTCATAAGATTCTTTCTGATGGTGATCATACTTCCTCCATGGCTGTGTTTGCATCCATACCCAGCCCCTTGCAGGAAGAATCTTGTTAATTCCGGTATTGGGGATAGGAGAATGCCGTTCGGGTGTTTCTAGGCAGGGGGTTTATACTGCCACCGTCGTCTACTGTAGACATGGGATCCTCCTCATAACAAGATGGCCTACCAGTCTGGCAAGCACCAAAGCAATACTACCACAATCAGTTTAGCCTAATAAAGGGGTTACCTGCATTTTTTCTCTCTTTTCGAAACAGTATAAACATTCTATACTCGCAACAAGGAGGGAAATGATGGTTACAAGAGAAGAAGCAGACGCATTGCTGAGAAAATACAATCCTAACGAAGCGCTGGTGTATCATGCCTACTGTGTTGAGGAGACCATGCGAAGGTTCGCCAAGGAGTACGGATACGACGAGGAATATTGGTCGTTGGTAGGGCTCCTCCACGATATCGACTATGGTATGTTTCCTGATGAGCATTGCCAGAAAGCACCCGGGTTATTGAAGGAAATCGAATTGGACGATGCCTTTATCAGGGCAGTCTGCAGCCACGGATACGGTATCTGCTGCACCATAGAGCCTGAGCATTTCATGGAGAAGGTTCTCTACACCATTGATGAGTTGACCGGTTTGGTGTATGCAACAGCATTGATGAGACCTTCAAAGATGGAAGGGATGACGGTTAAATCGGTTAAGAAAAAATGGTCCAGCAAGGCCTTTGCCGCAGGAGTGAACCGGGATATCATTTCCCAAGGGGCTGAAAAGCTCGGCCTGGAGATGAATCACATCATTTCGCTTACCATAGAAGCGATGGCTGGTGCCTCCAGCAAGATAGGGCTTTAGGCGAGCGGCATCTGTTCAAGACGGACAATACCGCTCTTGTTCAGTACAACCGTGTAGTGGCTATAGATATCCAAGTCCTCTTTCTTTGAGTATTCACGTATGACCAGGTGCAGGTGATAGACACGTTCACTGTTGAGCTGATCCAGTTCATCTGCATCCGGGTCCATCCTGAAGACCACATCATTGGGATCATCCATCTCTTTGAGAAAATCATCGAGGCGTATCCTGGTAACCAAGGTGAAGTTATTCTCCCTGGGAAACCTATCCCTCGCCATTCCCTGTTTGGACAGCGGGTGCATGGCTAGGTCTCGTACATAATGGATGATGTCCTCCTTGGGAAGCATATCCATGAAGGGATTGTTCTTATCTTTACGTATCTCCTTCACTGTTGAGGGAATCTCATCAGGAGTGGTAAACTTGAGCCTGATCCTGCTCGAGCATATCTTCTTATTGGTCTTTGGGGAAAGAAACGAGGAGATTTCATCTGCCATCATTTTTGGAAGCACCGCATTGAAGAAGAGCCTCAGCCATTCCTTGATACGATCCTTGAATACATAACCGATGATGACAATCAGTGCCCACTGGAAGGAGTTTCTTATGAATGTTTCTTCCGCAAATATGGTTGTCAGGGTTGCAAAGGCCATGGCAACGCCGGCCGCAATTCCTGCAAGGATCTCAGAAACCCGCTTTGGCCACCTGGAAATATTGGGGACGAGATAGAGACTGGATTGGGTCCATTTCTTTAACACCGCCTTTCTATACTGCACTGTCTCTGCATTGGTACTGCCACTTGGATACTTCATCTTGCTGCGGTACTCCATCTCATCCCGGGAGAACTGCATCAATTTTGCAAGTATCTGCTTATGCATCTCATCCCTCATCGGGGTAGAAGCCATATAGAGGTCAAGGGCATGTTTTTCACAGATCAGACTCGTGGCCTCATCCGTCCAGAGAAAGGCAAGCAGCAAGCGGCTCTCCTCGGCTACTTTCTCCTGAATTGCAGAAATCATACCTCTGAGCACTTTGAGAAGCATTGAGGCATTCATATACCAGTTTGTCAATGTGGTATTCAGATCACTCTGCATACCAAGCTTCACCATATCCTTGCAATCCTTCAGACACGCCTTTGTCTCATGGCGTACTGAGTTTACTACGGTCTGCAATTCATGGATTACTTTCCGCTCAGGTACTGCATTCAGGTCAATCAGGAGATCCTTGGTGTACTGCTTGAGAATGGAAAGGGGGCTGAGCAAATTCTCGTCATCAAGCAACTCCTCAAGCGTTATTTCAGGAGAGGAGTACCTTCCATGGCTCTGGAATTTGTGAAGAATTCGTTCTTCATTGTATGTAGAACGATTAACATACAATTGGGGAGGAGAAAACAGATAATAGTGAATTTCCCGCTCATACTTCCTGGTCTCAGGGATCGGTAAGATGAGCTTCGTCTCCAAATGTCTGCTTGAATGTCTCCGTAAATCGATCAAGGTTCCCTCCCGGTTGCACTAGTATACATGAGGGTTTATCCTAACGCAATCGTAAGTTTCGGTAACTGTCCCAAGGATACTCGGCAGCACTCTTGAGCGAAAGCGATTCCAGGTCATCATAGGCAGGGACAAAAACGTCTCGGATGGGGAGTTTGAACACCTCCTGCACCCGTCTACCCAACAACTGCTCCAACAAGGGTCTTGTTGCTCCTTGCTCGAGCAATCGCTTGACCAAGAGCAAAATCCCACTGAACCCAGGAATCCCACTTGCTCCTGCCTCTTTATCTTCAAGCGTATGTGGAGCATGATCACTCTCTATCCAGTCTACCCTTCCCTCCAACAGTGCAGCAAAGAGAGTACTACGCTCGGTTTCACTGCGAAGAGGAGGATTCATCTTGGCGTACAGCGTCCGCTCTTTTGCATCCTCACTGGAGAGAAGAGCATGATGAGGGGTGACCGCACAACTGACGCGAACTCCCTTCATCCTTGCTTTCTCGATTTCATGGAGGGCTTCAATACTGCTCAGATGACAGATATGAAGGTGTCCCTTGAAGCCTTCCTCCTGTGAAAATTGCAACTGGTCTGAGACACTTGCAACCTCTGCCTCTACTGGCCGTGCAAGGCTATGGGTGGAGAAATCAGCAGGATCATACAGCTCAGGATGCAACAAGGACTCTTTTTCACAATGCAGGGCAACAACCCCCTCGTAACCACACTCTTTCAGGGTATGATATACAAGAGACTGCTCCCTCTCCTGTATGAGCCCCATATTGCCGGTTGAATGACCTGCAAACAACTTAAGCCCCACTACCTGGGGAAAGAGCTCCTGTGCAATGGAGACCACTCGCCGAATCTGTTCGGCAGAAGACGTTACCCCCGCATACAGGTGATAGCGAACACCAAGACCACACTGTTCAGCATCCTGGAGACGCCTGAGAATACTTTCACGCTCAGTGAGGGCTGGTTGCGTATTAGGCATATCAAATACCTCATCTATCCCGCAAGCGAGCGCAACACCCAATCCATGGGAGAGCGTTTCTTTCTCGTTCTGACTCCAGTCACGGAGATGTACATGTGGGTCAATCATAGGCAATTAATTCAGGCGCCTCTTTCGCCAGATATTCGTACTGCATGAAGGTGCCCCAACGGCAAGTCAATCGGTCACCACAGGCACACTCTCCACACATCCCAATACCACAGAGCGTGGTTCTTTCCATCGATAAGTATAGATTATGCTCCTTGATTCCCCGAGCCAACAACTTGCGACAGGCGATAGCCATGAAAACCTCAGGACCTACCAGATAACAGGCCTGCTCTTCTTCCAAAGGAATGCTGTCCAGAAGGTCCAGTACTCTTCCTGGTCTGCCATCATCAGCAATACAAGTGAATGATCCATAGGATGAGAGATGCTCCTCAAGCAAGGCTTTTCCTTCCACACTCTCACTGGTTCCTACAAGAATACTCATTTCAGTTCCCTGGCTTTGCAACTGGTCGGCAAGACTGGGAAGTACCGCCACCCCGGTACCACCACCCAACAAGAGTGCTTTTTTGGTCTTCTCATTGTTCAGTTGTGCACCGTAAAGTCCCCGTACATAGATATCATCTCCGACCTGCAAGGCACAAAGCTCGGCTGAGAAAGGTCCCCGATTCTTGACAATGAAGGTCAATGGATCGTTATGAGCGACAGAGAAGGGTTTCTCCCCGATGGTTGGAATCCAAAGGAATGCAAATTGTCCCGCCTTGCAGTCAAGCGTGCCATCCAGTGTGATGATACGGGTATCCTTACCATACTGCTCACTCTTCACCACCTGATGTTTCTCATATGCCATCTGTCGGTCTTTGATGATATAGGAGGTAGATTGCTTTTTCGCAGGATCTTTTCCGCTTAGAATAGCCTCTGCCTCTCGTTTCACCGCAGCGAGGTATTCAGGCCATGCTTTCTGGTCGACAGTACCAAGGGCTGAACCGATACCGACTGCATCAGCACCACAGGCTATCAGTGCTGCAGCTTCCGTTCCACTGCTCACTCCACCCATACCGATAAGCGGCACATCATCGCCACAAGCTTCGCGAATCTCCCGAATGGCTGAAAGTGCTCGTTCATAGACATGATGCCCGCTGCTGCCACCCTTTCCTCCAAGCTTGTTCTGCAAGATGGGAAGTCCTGAACCTGGATCCTTGTGGACGATGGGGCCAACCGTATTGATTGCAACCAGGCCATCGGCACCACTATCCACTACGGCCTTGGCTATCATGCCAATGTCATCAACATTTGGGGTAAGCTTCACAAACAAGGGCGCTTTGCACTCCTTGGTTGCTTCCTTGATCAATCGCACATAATCAGATGCAATATTCTGGTCACATCCAATTGACGCCCCATAGCCAACCGATGCATGAGGACAGGAGAAGTTCAATTCCACCAGGTCTGCCACCTCATCAAAGGCTTTTACCAAGGTGATGAAATCTTCAACGCTGTTTGCCGAGAGCGATACATTCAGATAGCTGGAAAAGGAATGCTCTGCCCTGAGTTTCCTCAGTTCATACAGGGCCTGTTCCATCCCAGGGTTGCGTAACCCGACAGAGTTCCCAAAATTACCGACTGAGGTCTCACAGATCACCGGCTCACGGTTCCCTGGATTTACTTCCACCTGGAAACTCTTGGTGGTAATAATGCTGATAGCATGTACCTTCTCGTCAAAGTAAGTGATCAGTCTGGGTTTAGTGGAAGCAACACCACTGACAGTTCCCAACAGGACAGGAGCATCTGCATTGAGATGTCTCTTTGACAGGAGTTCCATCACATCCTTCATACAGAGGTCTCCTCAAGCAGGGAGCGAAGGTTCTTCATGCACAAATCAAGCCAGTCTTCCGGTGCTGGGTTATTCTTCCATGGATGGGTCAGTGCACTGCTGCTGTTTATTCTGGCAAGCGCTACTGGGTACCCAGCCTTTTTCAGTATTGTCATAACCTCACTTGCAGAACCTCCTTGGCTTCCTACACCAGGGATAAGCAAGGGAACTGATTGGTCATGGTAAAAGGCAGCAATGTCCTCCAACTCCTGGAGATTGGTCGCCCCGACCACTGCTCCTACACTTCCTGTCTTCTGGTTATAGGCGACAATCTGGCTGGCTACCTCAAGGTAGAGAGAACGTTTTTTCTCATCTTCTTTCACAACAAGCAGATTTTGCAGGTCTCTCCCACCAGGATTGCTGGTACGATTAAGCAGATATGCCCCTTTTTCAGGGAAACTGATGAAAGGCTCTACCGAGTCACTTCCCATATAAGGAGCAACGGTTACGGCATCACTCTGCCACACGTCAAAGGCTTCCTTGGCATAGTTCATGCTGCTTCTGGCAATATCACCGCGCTTACTGTCAAGAATGACAGGAATTCCTGGGAAGAAACTCTCCAGCATATCCAGTACATCGGCAAGGGCAGAACTACCCGAGAAGTCTTCATCACGTGGATGGTCGAGGCACTGGTAGTAACCAAGATTCGGTTTGAACGCTGCAGGAACCAATCCAGCGAGGCTCATTCTCCGAAATAACTGTTGAAAGAAACTATTAAGGTCACTGCGAATATTCCCACTGGACACAGGAAGGGATTCAACAATGGGATCCAATCCCATGCAAGCAATATTTCCAGTTTTTCCAGCACTTTCTGCCAATAATGTTTGATAACTCACGCTTATCTCTCCTTACCGATCTACTCTGGGAAATCCCTGTTTCTCACCCCAGCCAAAGGGATCTTCCCTCCACGAGGTAAGCAATCTTGCTTCCTCACTGTTCACATACCCTGTCTCCTGGGCACTAGCAACCATTACATCATAGTCAAGAATGGTAAAGAATATGCATGCAGGGTCCAAGGAGGCAAAGGCTTCCTGGGCTGTGGCAAATCCATAGGTGAAGATTGCCAAGGTATAGGGACAAACACCTTCTGCTTTAGCAATCGCCTGAACTGCCTTGATGGAAGATCCCCCGGTGGAGATCAAATCCTCAATAAGGAGCACTTTGGCACCAGCATAGGTACCTCCTTGCCCAAGCCCTTCGATCTGTTGACCAAGCCCATGGTCCTTGCCGGAACTTCGTACATAGCTCAATGGTTTCTCGAGTCGGTCTGCCAAGGTGGTTGCATGAGGAATGCCAGCAGTTGCAGTTCCTGCGATGTTATCTGGGTCAAAATCAAGACTCTTCAGCATTGCAGCAAAAGCCTCACTGACCAGCTTTCGGGCTCCACTTTCGGCAAGCAGTCGCCTGTTGTCATTGTAAATGGGCATACGGTAGCCGCTTGCCCAAGTGAAAGGATCTTGCACTTGGAGTCGGATTGCGCCAAGCTCCAAGGCTTTCTTTGCCAGAATCGGTCCATAATGGTTTGTAATATCTTCAATATGTTTCATGGTATCTCCAGTGTAGCCTATTTATTTCCACGCTTCCAGATTTCCTTGAAGGTGTGTGTCTTGTTACAGAATGCACAGACAAAGGTGTTGTCCTTGGTTCGATGGAACATGGCTGGAACCCCCTCTCCCTGGTCAGGGTGGGAGATGCATGCCTCATTCGTGCAAGCCAGATCCTCAAAGTTATAGATGCGGGGGGGAAGATGCAAGCGGAATTTATTGATGACCCTCCCATCCTTGATCAGGTTCAGCGTACAACCAGGAGCCACTGCACTCAAACGCTTGAGTTGCTTACGGTCAAGACTGTACTCACCGGGGCGAAAGATGATTCCTTTGAAGATGTCTTCCTGGCCACTGGTACTTACCCACTCTCCACCTTTGTAGGCGTCCAAGCCAAGCACACTGCTGATAAGCCTCATATGCCTCCTGATCTCGCCTGGGCTGTCTCCCTTGAGAATATGGTCGATAACCAAGCCATTTCGAATTGGTTGCACGCCTTCACTCACCCGCTTCTCTTTTGTTTCCCGGGAGTGCAAGTCTACCTCTGTAATGTAGTCTTCGCTCTCATACACTACCTTTTTAGCCACTGGGACAAATTCGCTGCCGATTTTTCCTGCAAGCAGTGAAAGCAATACAATCCTTACATACATACCGTTGATCGATTGTCGTTCCCACCCATTGAGGGGTGTGTCATCAAGGAAGGTGGGAATTGTAGGAGTTACCTTGTGCCGTGGAAGCGGGTGATAGAAGGTGGTACCTTTCTTGATTCTGTCCAGGAACTCTTCCCGGAATGTAATGGAACGACGTAGCTCTTCCTGCCGCTGGAGGATCCTGTCCCCCATTCGCTCCAGTTGTGGTCGGGTGAAGTACCACTTGGAAGCCACATCAGGTTGCTCAAGGTATTCTTCGATGGAAGAGAAGATGCGAACTTGGTAACCATTTTCTTCCATCCTGTTCACGTAGACTTCCGGCATTGCCAGCTCTACGGGGGCTACCAAATCAACCTTGACCTGCTTGAATATTTTCAGACCATCAGCTTTTGAGTGCACGGTTCGTCCGTGGAAGAGATCCCCTACCAATGCAAGATGCAATTCCTCGTTACTCCATTGGTTGTCTTCAAGAAAGGTGAACTCATCAAGCAATTCCTGGGTAGGGTGTTCATGCTTCCCATCCCCTGCATTGATGAATACCGGTTTGCGATAGAGTTTATTTCGCTCTGCATAAGCGGCGCAGGCCTCTTCCAGATGCCTGGTAACACCCTCAACCTTGCTGCGGATGATGAAGATGGTATTCTCATATCCACTCAGGGTATTGAAGGTATCGGCATAGCTCTCTCCCTTGTTGAAGGAAGAACTGTCGCTGTTCAGCTCAGAAACTTTTGCATGATGGAAGTTGGCTGCATTCTTGAAAGATTCCTTGGTCCTGGTACTGTCTTCCAGGAACACTTCATAGATACCGAAATCCCTATCATCAATTCTAAAAGGAGCGAGCTTCTCTTCATCTCTTATCTCCATCGCTTGCTTGAGAACACGTACCTGTTCGAAGAGATACATACGTTCTTCCTTGGAAAAATCCTCAATAACACACAACGATCGCCCTGCAAATGCATTCTGTTTTTCCATCTTGACTCCTTCAAAAAAAAAGCCGGCCCTACGACCGACTCTTCACTACACTATCATATTGAGGGGATTCCCATTCCAGAGCGTTACACGCAACACTGTTTCGTTTCTTGCCCATGAGCTCCCTCCTACTTATAACTTCTGGAAAACCATAACAGAGAGTAGGTTCTCTGTCTAGGGTTACTCCTCAATTTTCTTGCCAACAGCATCTGTGTCATTCTCGATGTCAGAGAGACTCATCAAATCCTCTTTCACTGGAGCTGTCGTTTTCTGAGGGTCCTCTTGTTTTGCAACAGGGACCTCCACTCGCTTGGTCTCCTTGGGCTGCGTGTTCGCACTCTCGCGTTCTGCTTCCACCCACTCTGTAATAGTCTCATATGCTGAATCAGGGCCAAAAGCAAGCACTGCATCAAACTGTTCTGGAGAAATCTTACCACGATTCTTCAAATCACGTTTGTACATTTTTCGATACCAACCATTCGATCGTTTACGAATATGGTGTTTTCGACGTTTTTTCAGTTTTCCACTCGTACCCTCAGCACTGTACCTAGATGCGTAGGAACCATATCCGTAGCCCTTGCCATATCCGTAGCCGTATCCATAGCGGTATCCCGTTCCAACCGAGCCGGGAACAACACCGTTGAAGACTACACCACTGATGGGGACATTTGCCGTTCTCAAGCTACTGATCAGATCGAAGAGAGATCCCTTGCTGGTGATACCTGCACGTACAGTGATGATCAGGCCATCAACATGTTTGCTGATGGAGAGCAACTCACTGGCAGAGTCCAATGGAGGTGCGTCGATAATGACAAAGTCATAGACACTTTCCAAGTAGTGAATCAGTTGAGTATACCGTGGATTGGAGAAGATGCCGGCATGCACCAAGGGGGCATTGCCTGGAGGCAACAAGTGCAGCTCGGGAACCTTTTCAATTGGCCTGAGGATACACTCCTCAAGCGTTGCCTTCTTGGTAACATAATCCACCAAGCCCACTTCACGGTGCTTTAAACGGAAATAGCGCTCCATACTGGGAAGACGAAGGTCCCCATCAAGCACCAACACTTTACTTCCCATTTGGGCCAATGCGATGGCTATATTCCCAATGATGGTACTCTTCCCTTCCGCCATGGAACAGGAAGTAATGGAGAACACATGTTTCTCGCTCCGGTTGTAGAGCATATTTGCTACCAGCTTGAACCGCTCTGATTCAAAGGAGAGCGGATCATTATGTACAATAAGCGTTGGATACAGATCGAGAGGAGAGACCTTCATCATGGGGATCCACCCCAAAATTGGAACATCCTTGCCTACAATTTTCTGAATCTGTTGCTCTGTCTGGATGGATACATCCAAGGCCTCAATGGCCAAGGTAAGCAAAAGGCCGAAGGCCGCCCCCAGCAACACTGCAACAGCCAAGATCAAGAGCCTGTTCGGGCTGACAGGATTACGTGGAAGGATTGCCTCATCAACAACCGTGACATTACCGCTTACCGAAGCTTCGATGAGTTTCACTTCTTCCAACATCTCCCGTAGCTTCAATCCTATAGCTTCATAGATCTGGACATCCCTCTGCAACTCAGAGAGCCGTCGCTCCAAGACCGGTAGTTGGGAGAGCTCGGAGATGAATACTGCTCCACGCTCCTCCAATATCTGGATACCGACCTCAGTGGTGAGCGCTTGCACAATTGCTTGTGTATTATTCTCATTCCCGTATGACCGGGTTAGTAGGGAAACACGGTCAAGCAGGTCCTTATTCAATTGATTTATCGCACTGCTGATCACATAGGTGCGGGAGGAAGAATCCATGGGCATAGAGACCTGCGTTTGGGTTGTTGAAGGGTTGCTCAGGGATTCATACATGGTCAATTCTGTTTTCCATGCCGCAAGATCGCTCAGCTTATCTGCAACTACAGGATCTTTACGTATTGCATCAAGAGACAGGACTCCTTCAACACCTGACTCACGAAGCCCTTCGTTGTATGCATCCAGAAACACCATTGCTTCCTGCAATTGCAGTTTTAAGGGTTCCAGGCGTAGCGTGTAATAGGAAATCTGTTCAACCAATAAAGAACTCTTGTCGGTGAGTTGAATGATGTCGCTGTTTTCCCTGAAGTCACCCAAGGCATCCCCTGCAGCAGTAAGTGCTTGATCGTTGATGGGAATCTGGGATTCGATAAACTCACGTTGTGCAGTTTTTGAGTTCTTGGCAATGCCGGTCAGAAGTGTATCATAACTTGAGGCAAGTGCATTGGCGAAATCACGTGCGAATGCGGGGTTTTCATCGGTAACCTTGATCCTCACAATGTTGGTATCTTTGACCGTGGAAACCACAATCCGCTCTTTAAGATTACCCAAGACAAGCTTATCCCGGTAATCAAAGCCATCTGAATTCGTGTATTGCGATAAATCCAACGTACTGAGGGCATAGTCGATATTGCTTCGACTGGTGATCAACTCGACTTCCGTGGCAATCTTCGTACTTGAAGCCGATATATCCATCAATGATTCGAAAGAAGAGGAAGTTTGGATAGGATCTACCAAGACAGACACTTCCGACTCATACTGGGGAATGGCAACCTGCAAATAGCCGAAGGCAAGCCCTACAACTAGGATAAAGCCTACAAAGAACCAGCGCAGACGCTTATGAAAGATGTGAAGCAGCTCTGCAATGGAAATTCCCTCTTCCCCTGCATCAAAGGGACTAATTGACTGTGTATACTCTTCCTGCTGACTCATCTGCTTCTCCTACAGGCTCTTGGAATCCAAGATAATGTTCACAACCGTGGCAACAATTCCCAGGATGGAACTTACCAAGCCTATGATGGCGACCGTAGGAGCAATGTCCCTGGCCAAGGTCTCTTTAGCGACTGCTATAGTGGTCTCTGGGAGAATTGGGTCTCCCAATGCAATGGTCTTGCCATCAGGACCCTGCACTTTCACCTCTGACGGGTAAGCGGCATCGTCACTCAACCCACCAGCAAGGGAAAGATAGTAATTCACTGTTTTATCCGGTACGTACGCAAATACCCCGGGGCGGACCACCCCACCACTGACGGTCACCAAGCGTTGTGTGAAGGGAATCAAAAGTGTATCGTCGCTCTGTATCTGCATCGACTGATTCTCATCCTCACCATAGAGTATGCTCTGGATATTGAGAGGAATGCGATTGCCGGAACGAAGCAGGTAGGCTCCTTCCAGATCACTTACAGCAAGAAACCGGGAAGAGAGAGAGCTAAGCATCTGCTTCATACTCTCTCCGGGATAGAATTGGTAAAAAATTCTTCCAGAAGGATAGCCAACCAACGCAGTGGTGGAAAGAGAATCATATACCTCACTGGAGGAAACGGCTCCTTCAATGGTGACTGTCTGGAGGCTGGGTTGCTGCGCGTCAACAATCACTTGATCAAGATGGGATAGTCTATAATCGGGTTGCTCAAGCAAATTGACATACTGTACATACCAAGCACCGCTATCCGGGTTATACCGTTGAATCCTGATGTTCTGCACATCAGCCGATGAGAGGAGTCCTCCTCCATAGGTAGTTAAAAGATCTTCCAGGCGATCCGAATCCAAGAGTTGATAGGTACCTTCCTCATATACCCGGCCGCTGAGCATAACCAAAGTATCACAACGCTCAAGGGTAATGACATCACCACTTCTGAGCAGCGGATCCTCCTCCAGAACACCCTCGCGCATTGCTTTGTACAGGTCAAACACTTCCTCACTACCATCAGTGTGAAGAATGCGGACATCCCTGGTTGAAGCATAGGGGGTTGCATTTTGGAGCACTTCCGAGAGACGCGTAAGCCCCCAAGCGGGGACCACTCTTGTTCCTACCACCTCTCCTACCACCGAAACCATGAAGGAACCGGTTCGTATGAAAACAAGTTGTGGATTGGAATAACTATAATAGGTACGTACCATATCATAGATGGCTTTCCTGACCTGTGAAAAGGTTTTATCTTTTCCATCAATGGTTCCAAGGCCTGGAATGGAGACACTACTCGACTCATCCACTTGCAAGTCAACCGTTACACTTTTCATACCATCCAGATAGACCAAGCGGAAGGTGTCGCCAGGAGTAACAGGATATGAACCATTGCTTACAGCACTCAGCAACCGTTGCTCTTCGTCATATATAGGGACCTCGGAAAGAAGCCCAAGCTGGGCAGAAAATGACTGGACTTCTAGATTTTCCACACTGGAGAATACTTTCTCCTGAGGTCCAAACAAGGGGCTGCGTATAACCAAACCGGTTTCTTCTGCCCCCAATGAGAATGTACAACACATCAAGAGAATGAGTACAATTACTATATGTGCTCGAGTTTTATTCATGCAATAATCCTTCATAACGAGTAGGCAACATACAAACAGGAAAAGCTAGTCGATATATCCTATCACTTGCGGTTCTATGGCACAAGTCTCATTTTGCGTCCATATGCTTCCTTGCCAACACTATTTCCAAGCAAATTTCGCTGTCTTTTTGTTGCATATACCATGCAACAATTGCTCGTTTAGCTTATTTTGCGACATTTTTGGCACCATTATGCAACAATTCATGCACTTTGCAACAGATACTGCCACCAATGCCATACTTTTTGCACAAAATCATAAAAAAACTCATATTTCGGTAAAATGAATTTTTATCACTACATTTTTAAATTTACCTAGAATTGTACTAAGTTTAATGCGTTTTCCATCGCTAAAGGTTTATCAATAATGTTTTGACAGCAGGAAAAACGTCCCGTATAATTTGAAACAGTTGAGGTTCTTCGAGTACCATCAACGACATCACGCAATCTTTTGTAAGGAGAGAAACATGAAAAAGAGCATTGTCTTTCTGTTGATCATGCTGTTGGCCACTTCCTTTGTATTTGCACAGGGAGCAAAAGAGGCCACCGATGCTGCAGATGCACCCCTCAAGGTAGGTGTCATCTACATCAGTCCCCCTGGAGATATGGGGTACTCCTACATGCATGACCAGGGCACTATTGCTATGGAAGAGCATTTCGGGGACAAGGTCGAGGTCATTCGCATGGAAGGTATCCCTGAGAATGAGAGTAGCGAACGTGTCATGGAGAGCCTCATCGATGAAGGATGCAAAGTCATTTTTGCAAACTCTTACAACTACCAGCAGTATATGCTGAATGTTGCCGAGAGATATCCTGACGTCTACTTCGAGCACTGCTCCGGATACCTCTCCGCTGACAACATGTCCAACTACTTCGGAAGAATGTATCAGATGCGTTACCTCTCCGGTATGATCGCTGCTGAAATGTCTCTTTCTGGAAAGATTGGTTATGTAGGTGCTTACGACACTCCTGAAGTTGTACGTGGAATCAACGCATTCACCCTTGGTGCACGCGCTGTGAATCCCGCTGCAACAGTGACGGTTGTTTGGACCAACACTTGGTTTGACCCTTCCCTCGAGCGTCAGGGCGCAGTAGCTTTGCTTGACCAGGGTTGTGACGTTATTGCACAGCATCAGGATACCACTGAACCTGCAAAGGCAGCTATCGAACGCGGCAAGTACGCAATCGGTTACAATGCTGACTTCCGCAAGATTGTTGGCGATGACCACGTTCTGGTCTCCCCAATGTGGAACTGGGGCAACTATATGATTCCTGCTGTACAGAGTGTGCTTGATGGCACATGGGAAAGCCAGAGTTATTGGGGTGGCCTCGAGGACGAGATGATCCATCTTTCCCCGATTTCCCCATTGGTACCACAGGATGTAGTCGACGAAGTCATGGCTGTCCAGGACAAGATCCATGATGGCGAATGGGACGTATTCTGGGGCAATCTTAAGGACAACACCGGTGCTGTCCGCCAGAAAGCAGGCGAGAAGATGAGTGACGATGCAATGCTCACCATGGACTGGTTTGTTGAAGGCGTTATCGGTAGCGTCTGATTTTAGGATTTCCTATTGGATAGGGGCGGGCTACTGCCCGCCTCTACTTGATTAAAGACTTTTCTTGCCTTGTTTCTGAGGCAAACGTAAGTGGACAGAACATGAGTGAAATAACCACCGACGAAACACCCGTCGTGCGAATGGTCAATATAACCAAACACTTCCCTGGAGTACTGGCTAACGACCAAGTTGACCTGACCTTGCACCGCGGAGAGGTTCTCGCATTACTTGGTGAGAACGGCGCCGGCAAGAGTACCCTGATGAATATGTTGGTCGGACTGTACCAGGCCGATAGTGGGGAAATTTATGTAAAGGGAGAGCTGGCAGACATCAACTCTCCGCAGGACTCGATGGCCCTAGGGATTGGCATGATCCATCAGGAATTCATGCTGGTAGGGAACATGAGTGTAGCAGAGAACATTGTCCTGGGCATGAAGGACCTTCCTTTTGTACCGCCCATGGCTGAAATACGCGAAAAGATAACGGAGCTGAGCAAGCGCTATGGCTTGCAGGTCTATCCGGATAAGATAATTCAGGATCTTTCAGTTGGGGAACAACAGCGTGTAGAAATATTGAAGTTGCTCTACCGAGGGGCTGACATTCTTATTCTTGATGAACCTACAGCAGTGCTTACTCCTGGGGAAGCAAGAGATTTGAATGAGATCCTGAAGAAGATGCTTGCAGAAGGCAAGAGCGCTATCTTCATTACCCACAAGATGGATGAGGTAATGGAGTTCAGCCATACCGTCCAAGTACTGAGACGGGGAAAAAGTGTTTCAGTCTGTCCTACCAAATCGATTAAACGGGTACAGGACCTGGCCAATATGATGGTAGGTCGTGATGTGCTCTTTTCCTTGGAACGTGGCCCGTACAACCCAGGGGAAGTCAAGGTCGAAGTGAAGGACCTCCTTGCTCTGCCTGTAGGGGGAGGAAAACCGGTTCTGGACAATATCTCCTTCTCAATTCGTGGTGGGGAAATCTTTGGTATCGCTGGTGTTGCAGGTAATGGCCAGCAACAGTTGACTGAGGCCATCACAGGGCTTCTGAAAGTCAACGGTGGAACCATTCACCTCAACGGAAAGGACATGACGAATAAGACTCCATTGCAGATCATCAAGACTGGAGTAAGTCATATCCCAGCCGACCGCGGAAGAATGGGTGTGGTTGGAGACATGAGTGTCGGAGACAATCTCTCGATGAAGAAATACCGTACGGTTGAACTCTCCGCACACAATATCATCAAGCGGGGCTTGGTCCGGAAGTTTGCAGACCGCCTCATTGAATTATTCACTATCAAGACCCCCAACCAGGATACTTCGGTGAAATTCCTGAGTGGAGGGAATATCCAAAAAACGATTCTGGCACGAGAGATAGACTCCTGTGGAGGTATCCTTGTTGCCGTCTACCCTTCCAGGGGACTTGATGTCGGTGCAACAGAAGCAGTACGCCAAAACCTGATCAAGCAGAGGGACAAAGGGTGTGCAGTCCTGCTGGTCAGTGAGGAACTGGAAGAACTGTTGATGGTTGCAGACAAAATCGCAGTTATGTTTGAAGGAAGAATTATGGACATCGTAGAGGCAAAGGATGCAAAAACCGAGGAACTTGGCATGTTGATGGCAGGTGTTGAAAGGAGGGATATATGAAATTCCGCTTGGAAAAGCGCGACTACCGATCCACCAGAATGGCGGTACTCGTCCCTGTAGTCAGCCTGCTGGTCTCCTTTGTTCTGGGAGCTATCGTGCTGCTTATCTCTGATGCAAATCCATTTCAAGCATATGCAGCTATGATCAAGGGAGCATTCGGCAGCCAGACAAAGTTGCAATACACACTGGTTAAATCCATCCCCTTGCTCCTCTGCGGTCTTGCCGTGGGAATAGCATTCCGTTTGAAGTTCTGGAATATTGGCGCTGAAGGGCAGTATGTCGGTGGCGTTATCGGTATTACCTGGGTCATGCAGTTCTGGACTTTCCTTCCAACCGCACTGCTTTTACCGGTCGGTATGGTCGTCGGTATCCTGTTCGGCGCCTTGTGGGGAGGTATCCCCGGTGTATTGAAAGCGCAGTGGAGTGTTGATGAGACACTCACCACACTGATGATGAACTATATCATCATCGGTTTTGCAGAATACCTGTATTTCAATGCATGGAAGGCTCCCAGGGGGAATATGGGGACGGTACTCTATCCCAAGGAAGCCTGGCTTCCCAGAATCTGGGGCCGAGTACATGGAGGCATTTTCTTTGCACTGATCCTTGTAGGCATTCTCTGGTTTGTCTTGTATAAGACACGTTGGGGGTTCGAGCTGAATATGATCGGCAAGAACAAACGGGCAGCAGAGTGCCAGGGAGTTTCGATCAAGAAGAATATCATCCTTGCCATGTTGCTCAGTGGAGCAATTGCTGGTTTGGCTGGTGTTATCGATGCAGCAGCAGTAACGCACCAGTTGACCAAGGGAGTGGATGCAGGATACGGATTCACCGGTATTATCATTGCTTGGATGAGTGGTCTCAATCCATTCATATCCATTGTGGTCTCAGTTATCATGGCCGCACTCGAAACGGGTAGTGATGCTTTGCAGATGACCATGAAACTGCCCAATGCAATGGGTGCGGTCCTCCAGGGCCTGATACTTATACCATTGCTGGCAGGCAATATCTTTATCGAATACCGATTGCTCGTCATCAAAACCCGTAAGGAGGTTACCGCATGAACATGCTTGATTTCATCACGAAACTACTAGCGGCAACATTGGCCATGGGGACCTCCCTTGCGTATGCAACCTTGGGAGAGGTCTATACCCAGAAGACAGGGATACTGAACCTTGGAATGGAAGGCATCATGCTTATGGGAGCTCTTGCAGGATTCACCACAGCATTCAATACCGGGAATTTGTATCTAGCCCTGATGATGGCGATGCTGGTGGGCGGGTTCTTCAGCCTCATCCATGCATTCCTCTGTATTACGATGAGGGCTAATCAGGTTCCAGCAGGTCTTGCCATCACCATGTTCGGTACTGGTCTTGCCAACTTCCTGGGGGAACGTCTTGGCCCTGCATCCAATGGGTACAACCTCACCGGCATGAACATCCCTGACAAGTTCAGCAACATTGCAATCCCCTTCTTGAGTGATATCCCCATCCTGGGAGCCCTCTTTGATGTGAGTTTGCTTACCTACGCACTCTACGCTCTCATTCCATTCGCTTGGTTCTTCATGTACAAGACCAAGCATGGCATGGTTGTCCGTGCTGTAGGAGAAAATCCAAGAACAGCTGCTTCGATGGGAATCTCGGTTACCAAGATCCGCTATCTATACACCGTAATTGGAGGTATGCTTGCTGGTCTTGGTGGTGCTTGTCTCTCTTTGAGTTTCACTCCCAGCTGGAATGAAGGTATGACTGGAGGCAAAGGCTGGATCGTAATCGCCTTGGTTATCTTCTCCACCTGGAATCCTGCGCGTGTAGTAATCGGAACACTGGTCTTTGGTGGTATCACCAGTTTGCAGTTCAGCCTACAGGCTGCTGGACTGAAGATGGTCATCCCAAGCCAGTTCCTTGGATTCTCGCCGTATCTGATTACACTTGTTGCATTGGCCGCCATGACTATCATCAATCAGAAGAAAAAAGGCTCATTTGCCTCTCCTTCTGCATTGGGAACATCGTTTGCCATAGACGACAAATAATCACCTAGATCAATCTGTCATCAAGAGGGGACCTTCGGGTCCCCTTCTCCTTGCTTGCACACCTGCTTGCAAACAAGTACCATACTTCCATGAAAAAGACTAACGCGATGCGAATCCTGGAGGCACAAGCCATTCCCTATGAGGTAGTGGCATACACGTGGGATGAAGAGCACCTGGATGCAGTGCATGCGAGTAAGGTTGCAGGTTTGGAACCTTCACAGGTTTTCAAGACTATCGTACTGGAAGATAGTGAGAAACAGATATTTGTATTCTGCCTTCCTGCAGATTTCTCTGTCAGCCTGAAGAAGGTGAAAGCCTTGACGGGTAGCAAGGATATAGAGTTGTTGAAGCTTGACCGGTTACAGCCTGTAACCGGGTATATACGTGGAGGTTGCAGCCCCTTGGGAATGAAAAGGCAATTCCCCACCTTCATCGAGGAAGTCGCCCAGATAGAACCGTATATCTATGTGAGTGCAGGAATGCGTGGCCTGCAGCTGAAAATCAAACCGGAAGACCTATTATCAGCAACACAAGGACATTTTGCAGACTTTACTTAGTCATGCCTATTATGACTGGTGAAATATCTTCTGAGGCGCAGGGAAAGAGAGACGGCAACCATGAACACCAGGATAACGATTGCCGATACCAAAAGACTGCTTGCCCAACGAAGATAGACAGCACCTGTTTGGTAGCGGGTTAGAGCACCATCAAAGACTGCACTGGAAATGAATAGAACTACCATTGACCCAAGCACAATATCTGCAATGGGAATCCTGTTTCCCTTTCTATTGGCAAACCAGAAGAGGAACAGAGAGGATCCAACCAAAAGGGCGAGGAGTGTTGGAATGGCTACTGGAAGGAACCAAGTAAAGGAACCAGAGACAACCACGTTAATAAGCGCTACATAGAAGAGAGTGGTCAACACACTCAGTGCTACACTTCCCTTCGCATGCTTCTTTGCCCATCTGGTCCAAGGAAACACCCCATACATCCAGAACATTGCAATACCACCGGCTGCAACAAGTGACCAAGCCCACGTAAGATCATACCCATCAAGCCCAAGAAGCAAGATTGCAGCATTCAGGCTTTGCCAACTTGCATGATTGATATAATGGGGTTTTGTCAGAACGATGGAAACAAGGCTTATGGCAGCCATGGCTATACAGAACAGGGGAATGAAGGCATATGCCAATGCTCCAGAAAAGAAGAGGGAGAGCCCAACGGTAATCTCGCTGACCACAAACAAGGCCACGATTAATTCAACCAAGCCTTTTCTTGCCTTGGTAATACCACGAGTTCCCTCTGGGGGTAATTTCTTTGCAAAGAGGGGTTCACTGGAGGATTCCTCCATTCCTGGGGGAAGCTGGACCTCTGTCCCACATAATGGGCAAGTCTTTGCCCCGCTAGATAGTTTGACTCCACATCGTACGCAATATGCCATGGTTGTATTTACCTCGTATCTTCCCTGTTGGTTGCAATTTCGACTTGGATACCATCTTCTACCAAGAAGGTACAGAAGATCCGCTCCAAGGAGGTGTCTGTTGCATAGAAACTATTAAAATTCACCACAATCCTATCGAGATAGCCAATGACCGACAAGCTTATCTTGTTCAGCAACCCGGGGCTCAGATGGAAATCACAACGCACCACCTGATTTTTCAATTGAGGAGGTAGAGCAACATACCCAAGATTTGAGATTACTCCACTGTACTGGTCATCGCCCAGAAAATCCGAGAGTAGCTTGAATAGGGGATTTTTCAAGGCAGTAGGAGCAAAACGAATTATGGGGATTCTTTCCCCGGATACATTTCGCTTGATCTGGCTCAACAACCGCTTTTTCGACTGCGCCTGGACCATCTGTAAATGAACTTCAGTGGCAATCTCATCAAACTCATAGAAGCCTAATGCTGGCTCGATACCGACAACGGCAAACAGGGTAAAATTCCTCATCGTGTCATAGCCGAATATTCTTCTCAGATTCATAGGGACAGAAAGACGTATAGGCTTGCGCTGTTTTTGAATAGAAATCTCTTCAATTTGCAATTGCTGAAGACTGTAGAGATAGACTGAAGAGAGGTACTCTCCTATGGTAAGAGACCGCTCTTTTGCCCGCTCCTTTATCTGTTCAGTCAAAATAGTTGCGCTGATGACCTTTACCCGATCATCAAATGATCCGTTTCCCTTGCGATGGTAGGCTTTGCTGATTGTAGGATATGAGGGGACATGCTTATCATACAGATGTTGGAAGGGGTCACTGAATTCCTGCTTTTTGGGTCGCTCCCGATACTTCAATCCACTGGAGAACTTCACCTGTTGCATTCCTGCATGATGACAGTACCGCTCAACCAAAAGCTTAAGATAGTTCATTGCACCAGAACCGTCTGTAAGTGCATGAAAACATTCCAATGCTATTCTATGTTCACTATAGAGTACCTTGAAAAGGTACCCATTGTTCTCCTTGAACGCAAATCTTCCACTGGGATAACTTCCCTCTTCATGGACCACTGGCTCTGCATCATTGGGAGAGAGATAGTACCAGAAGAAACCAGTATGCAACCGTACCTTCGCATAGGAACAACGATACAGAAGATCGTGCAAGGCTTGCTCAAGAATCGTTTTTTTTATGGTGAATGAAAAATCCATGGAGACACGGAATGTATTCGCATTGAAAACAGCCTCAGTGGGAGGATATATCAATGCAGAGTTATCGAGAGCGATGAAACCTTCAGGTGCAAAATTTTGGATGCGTTTCATTGTAATTCGCTGTTTTTCACTCCATGCTTATAGAAAGGCGTCTTCACCAGCTTTGCCTTTTTGCGTTGCCCATGGATTTCAATGTCCACGGTATCGCCGAACTTGAGTCCGACCTCTCGTTTAATCAGGATATAGGCACAAAAGATACCCAAGGTGGGGCTTTTTGTCCCACTGGTAACATATCCGATATCCTCATCTTCCAAAAATACGCGGTAACCACTACGGGGAACGGCCTTATCCACCATCTCTATGCCTCTCAGCGTTCTGGGAATACCCGCCTCTTTTTGGGCAAGTAAAGCATCCCTTCCACAGAAATCACTCTTTTCTAGTTTCACAAACATGGAAAGATTGGCTTCCAATGGGGTAATAGTATCGCTGATCTCATGGCCGTACAACGGCAGTTTTGCCTCCATACGCAAGGTGTCACGACTTCCTAGTCCACAACAGATAAGGCCAAATGGCTTGCCTGCTTCCAACAGGATATCCCAGAGCAGGGGTCCATCCTCAGCAGCACAATACAGCTCATACCCATCTTCCCCTGTGTACCCTGTTCGGCTGATAAGTGCCATCACATCCCCTACTTCACACTGACTGCGGAAGCGGAAGGTTTGCAAGCTATCACAATCAGGCAACAAGGTAGAGAGAATCTGGGTAGCAAGGGGCCCCTGTAAAGCCAATAGAACCGTTGCATCAGAAATATCCTGTACCATTGGGCAATCCCCTGCTTTAGGATTGCCTTGCTTGATCCATTCCAGGTCCTTCTCACAATTGGATGCGTTCATTACAACCATGAAAGAGATATCGGAGCGGCGGTAGATGAGTAAGTCATCAACCACCGTTCCATCAGGATAACACATCAGCGTATAGCGACATTGGCCGACCTGCATATCACTGATTGAGTTGGTGCAAAGATAATCAAGGTAGGAGGCTGCTGTCTCCCCACTTACATTGCACTCACCCATGTGGGAGACATCAAACAGTCCCGCACGTTCTCTTACAGCGTTATGCTCACCAAGGATGCCTGTCTCAAATTGCACAGGCAATTCCCAACCTCCAAAGTCGATCAACTTGACCCCTGGATAGTTCTTGTATCGCTCATACAGTGGTGTGTGTTTCATGGCTATCCTTTACTTATGCTAAGGCAATCATTTCAATTTCTACAGAAACGTCCTTGGGCAGCTTTGCGACCTGTACCGCTGAACGAGCTGGAAGGATTCCTTCACCAAAATAGGATGCATAAACCTCATTGACTGATCCAAAGTCATCCATGTTTTTCAGGAACACAGTTGCCTTAACGACCTTTGAGAGATCGGTACCAGCTTCTGCCAGGACCGCTTTCAGGTTTTCGAATACTTGCTTTGCCTGATTCGCTGCATCCCCACCTACCAACTCATTGGTTGTTGGATCGACAGGAAGTTGTCCACTCGTGAAGACGAAGGGACCTGCTACAACAGCCTGACTGTATGGGCCAATGGCTGCAGGAGCATTAGCAGTGGAAACTTGTGTTTTTTTCAGTTGAAACATCATATAATAAGTTCTCCTCTTTCTATAAAAGATATGTTTATCAGTCGTATCTTTCCTGATACATCTACTGACCAACACAGCGTATCATAAAATGAGAAGATTTGCATTGTTTAGGGATGGAAAGTCATGCTCTTATAGCAAATCGAGCAACTCTTCCGGGCTTCGGGCAACGGCAAGCGTTGTCTCGTCCTTCATATGCCCTTTGGGAAAACCAAAGCCCCAGTCTACGGCAATAAAGGGAACCTTTGCTTCAGTGGCACCTTTCTGGTCATGATACGTATCGCCGATAAGTACTGCATCGTTTGCTTCAATCGAAAGGTCATCGAGCACCTTGTTTACGATATCTGCCTTTGAGAGTGTTGAATCCAAATCAGCGCCTCTGATTGAATCGAAATACCCGTCGAGATTGAAATGTTCCATCATCTGTTTCGCTAAAAGTTCATACTTCAAGGTTCCCACTGCAAGCAGATACCCTCGTTTTTTCAAGGTGGATAATAGTTGCGGGATACCTGTATATGGATGGGCATTGAAGCGTCCATGAGTGTCGTATTCAACCCGGTAGAGAGAGATTGCTTCATCTATCAGGGAGGGGTCAAGATTGTATACTTTCACAAAACATTGCGTGATGGGAGGCCCTATGAATTTACTCAGCTGGTTCACATCATGCTCTGGAGGTAAGCCCAGCTTTTCTATCGCGGCATTAGCCGAAGCGAATATCCCTGGAGAGGTATTCATGAGTGTTCCGTCAAGGTCAAAAATTGCAAGTTTGAAGTTCATGCATGCACCATATGCAAAATCCAATCTTGTATCAAGCCGTTTGAGGCTACAAGATCACACCTCTCATCAGTAAACGGTTGTCCCGGGTCTGCACTCTCCAGTTTCCCCCCTGCTTCTTGGACTATAATCATCCCTGCTGCAAGGTCATAGTATCCCAGACATCGTTCAAAGTATCCATCAAACCTTCCAGCAGCAATATAGGAAAGCTCCAAAGCACAGGAACCAAGGGAACGGAAATCACTGGTAGCCAAGAAGATTCTCCGCATACGTTCAAAATATTCATCCGCCAGGTCATGACGGCGATGTGGGGGCACGCAGACCATCAAGGCTTTGGAGACATCATCGATATCACTTACCCTGATCGGTAGTCCATTCAGAAAAGCACCATGGCCTTTACTTGCCCAGAACAATTCTTCTTGCCTCGGGTTATAAACCACTCCTACCAGGGGTTTGAACGGTTCCATTTCCCAAGCAATGCTGATCGTATAATTGGGGATTGAGCGAAAGAAATTGGTTGTACCGTCTATGGGATCTATCACCCAGCGACCCATCTCATGCGTCCCTGTCTTTCCGCTCTCTTCCCCAAAAATTGCATCATCAGGGAATTGCTCCTTGAGTATCTTGATGATGTGATGCTCAGCTGCCTGATCAGTCTCGGTAACAAAATCATTCTTTTGTTTGCTTCTCACTGATATATGTTTCGCCCTACCAGCCTCCAGGACCAAGGACCCAGCTGATTTGGCTGCCTGCAAGGCTACTTCAAGGTGGTGCGCTATATATTTTTCTTGATTCATCTCATTCTCTTCTTCTCAAGGATCCTGTCACCCAAATTCACTGAATATTTCCAATCAGGTTGGGAAAAATCCTCATACCGGATTACTTGTTCTTCTGCTTCCAATAGTTTCCCACTCATGTTGTATTCGAGATAGAGAACATTCCAGATGGTCTTGTTTTGCATGTACATGATGGCTCCGATATGTTTTTTTCTATCCCAAGCCCTTAGAACATCGCCTTTCTCTGCCATCAATACCACAGTTATATCGTATCCGGGAATGGTAAACATTTTGTCTTTCTTATCACTCAATTGTGATTGTCTTGCTTGTTCAATCAAACCAGCTGTACCCATCAAAAGTTGGGGCTCAGCCTTTTCGCAGAATGATACAAAAGGATTCTCGCTTTCCCACTCAGGATTCAATCTTTCCAAAATATCCCGAAGTGTAGACGGCAAGTCCCTCCCCACACTACTTGCTACAGTTTCTTGCTGGAACCCTGAAAAACCCAATCTCTGCTCAGGTTTTTTTTGCGGTTGTGGCTTCTCAGCAGTCTTTGCAATGGTATCGGCAAGTAAGAACCGCGGAATACCCGTCGTTTCATCCTCTCCAACTTCATCTTCCACTACTGCTGATTCAGATACAACCTTCTCTTGTTTTCTATATTCAGGAGGTAAAGCAAGACGATTATCAGGATGGAAGGGTTTTTCTTCCTCTACGGGAGGTTCTTCCTCTACGGGAGGTTCTTCCTCTACAGGAGTCTCTTCCTCTACGGGAGATTCTTCCTCTACGGGAGGTTCTTCCTCTACAGGAGTCTCTTCCTCTACGGGAGTCTCTTCCTCTACGGGAGTCTCTTCCTCTACGGGAGGTTCTTCCTCTACGGGAGGTTCTTCCTCTACGGGAGTCTCTTCCTCTACGGGAGTCTCTTCCTCTACGGGAGTCTCTTCCTCTACGGGAGTCTCTTCCTCTACGGGAGATTCTTCCTCTACGGGAGATTCTTCCTCTACGGGAGATTCTTCCTCTACGGGAGATTCTTCCTCTACGGGAGATTCTTCCTCTACGGGAGATTCTTCCTCTACGGGAGATTCTTCCTCTATGGGAGAAAGTCCATCATCTACCCCTTTTACAATATTTGAGAGATGCCCGAAGAATGAAAACGGATTGGCAGGAGCTTCGTCTTCATCATGTTCTTCTTCCAAGAGCATATTCTCAAAATCATTTTCATCATCTTCATCACTCGTATAGCTCGCATGGAACATCTCACTATCTTCTTCAGCTTCATCTTCCATGTCTGCATCTGCTGTGATCAGAAAATCTTCATCTTCATAATCTATATCATTTTCGTATGAAGCATCATCAATAATGCAGTACGCTTCCGTTTCATACTCATCATTGTCATTGTCTTCTTCAGTTTCCATTGAAGGATCGAACATATTCTCTTCATCGAGATCAAAAAGACTGGGTTGCTCACTTCCAAGGACGATATCACCTGCTGTTTCATACTCGTCAGATTCACTTTCATCAAGGTTTTGCTCTTCATCTACAGTGGCATCGCGTGCTGTGAAGTAGGAAGCACCAGTGAAGGGCACTTCTGAGGGAATATCATCTTCTGAGGGAATATCATCTTCTGAGGGAATATCATCTTCTGAGGGAATATCATCTTCTGAGGGAATATCATCTTCTGAGGGAATATCATCTTCCGAGGGAATATCATCTTCCGAGGGAATATCATCTTCCGAGGGAATATCATCTTCCGAGGGAATATCATCTTCCGAGGGAATATCATCTTCCGAGGGAATATCATCTTCCGAGGGAATATCATCTTCCGAGGGAATATCATCTTCCGAGGGAATATCATCTTCCGAGGGAATATCATCTTCCGAGGGAATATCATCTTCCGAGGGAATATCATCTTCCGAGGGAATATCATCTTCCGAGGGAATATCATCTTCCGAGGGAATATCATCTTCTATTGGAAGAACAGTTTCTTTCTCTTCATTGTCATGATGATGTACTCCTGCAAATGGGGAAAGGCCCAACAACTCCTTGAGCTCTGAAACTCCTTCCCAGCTGGATGCTAGGTTGGCAAGCTGCAGGAACGAGAGTCTCAACACACCCTCCTGAACTTCCAAGGGATAGAGCGTAGGGTGTTTTGTATCGATAAGAACTGAAATTGCAGGATGAGATTGGGCAAGCTTACTGGCTGCAATGGTTTTCTGCAAATTTTGGACATATTGCTCAGAATCACGAAAAGGATTTTCTTCTACCTCCTCTCCATGGCTGGAAGGAACCTGAACAACAACCTGCTTCTCTTCATTTTCATAGAGAGCATCAAGATATCCATCCCTAAAATCAACATTTGAGGTATAATTCAGGGTACCCAACATTGCAGTAAAGAAGGTTACCGGCACCAGAGTCCGCTTTTCAGCTTCAATAGTACTCCACTCTTTTGCAAGTTCCTCATCCTGCGAACAAACAGCTCTCTTAATATACCCATATGCCTTATCGAGCAAGGAATGACCTACAAAACAATAGAATGATGCATCCACGCGGAGGAATGGTCGCTCATCACTGTCCAAACCATCAATCAGTAAATGACTTGAATCATCATAGTCCCTTGAGGCAAGAGCATCTGAGAGTAAATACGCATCACGCTCATTGAGACTCGTATCATCAAGTACATCAAAGAGAAGAAACTTATCTCTGCGATCAACAATACTTTCTACCCAAGACTCCCAACCCTGTTCCTTGATTATTCGGTTCATGACCGCTTCAAGGTCATCAACACGTTCTCCACGGCTCTTGAGGACCTCGAGCTGCAACATACTTGCCTGCTTGAATGTAGCGTTGTCCTCAAGCAAAGAATCAATTCCTTCAAAGGCTCGCTTCGAGAGTTGTAGGAATGCAGAGAGCAATCCATCAAGCTTTGCTGGGAATACTTGGTTAACCAGAGCGTTGAATGGCTGTAATCTATACTGCAATGCAGTCAATTTCTGTTGCAACAAATCTTCTTCAGCTACCGGAGGAAGACAAAAATCGCTCGCCTCTTCCTGAAATGACAACATTTCGTCATCTGATCCAAACATACCCTGGCTACGTAACAGCAAGGTATAATTGTCGGCATAGCGGATGCTTTTCTTGCAAAGATCTTCAAAAAGTTGGCTTACTCGCTTCCAATCTTTCGGTTTAATGTCAGCATTTAGGGAATAGTCTTTCTCCCAGTAGGGAAGAAGGCTGGAGAGGTAGGCAACCAAGCGGGAAGCCACTTGCTGAGCGAAGAGGTCGGAGTTCTTCTTTCTTAACAGCCTATGTTGTTCCCAGAATGCAAACTTGACCACCTCCAACGGGTGGTACTGGAATACAATATCCTTGATGTTCCGAATATCATTGGAAAGAAACACGGAGATTTCCCTGAGATTCTTCTGTACCTTCTCAGTCGAAATCTCTCCAATGGAAAGTAAATCCCAACCCTCACTGGTTTTCACTGTTGCCTCTCCTCGTAGTAGAGCATATCACACCTTTCTCTCTCATTCAAACTTAGACCCCTATGGACATAAGACCAAATCATATAGATTCCAGCGTACTTGAGGTCATACGTTTATAAGTACCAAGACCTACCATAACAGAAGCCAATGCAAACAGGGAATACCCCATGAACAGGACACGATATCCAAACTGTTCAAGAATAAGCCCTCCTAGACTGGATCCAAGTACGGTAGGCAGACCTATTCCAAGCGAAACATACATAGACATACCAAGCGTCCTGTGAGAACGCTTCACCCTTCGAGCAACCAGAAAAATTGCAGCAGGATGGAAAAATCCATAACAAAGACTATGAAGGAACTGGGCAACCAATGCACCCCCAAAGGTTGGGACCAGCGCATAGATGAGCAGACGAACCACCATTGCAGCACTGCTGATCATCAATAGGTGGACAGGAAGTACCTTTTTTCTTTGTAGTAGATAGCCAGCAAGGATGAGGGCACCAAACTCACTGCTCGATGCAATTGCATTCATCAAGCTGATAGCATTAACCCCCAACTCCTCCACGAGATACAACGAAAAGAAGCTGGCAATGGAGGACATGCTGATACGGTTCAAACCAATGATCACCAGGCCAATCACAAATGCAAGATCATACCACTTCCCTTCAGCATTATCTGAGGTAGCAGGTGGCATCTCCCTTCGTTTTGGATCCCTCTTCCAAGCCAATACCGGCAACATAAATAGGAAAAATGTTACCAAGGCATATAAGCCTATGCTGCTATTGCTGGTAAGATCTGGTTTACCGGTTATCGCCAGTAATAATGAGAACAGTACAAAACCAATCGTGCCACCACTTCTGAGAAAGGAGTATTTCTGCGCATCACCATTCAATCGATTGTTCGCATAGCTATCAATAACGGGAACCAGAGACCGGAGGAAGAAAGCCAGAAGTATCAATGCAAACATCGTCATCCAAATGGAAGTGGAGTACATCAGCAGCAACACACCCAAGGCAGATAGGACTGTACCGAGAAGTATCGTATTCTTGCCAGATCCATGCTTATCGACATGACGCGCAACCAACAAGGGTCCGACAATACCAGCAGTTTCAAAAACAGCAAGAAGAAACCCCACAACATCATGTGAGTAACCAAGGTTTCTGATCATCACCTGCAGGTACGGATTGACCACTGCCATGATGCCAAATACAAAAAAGAAGGATGCATAGAGACTGACCATGGATGCATTGTAGGGATTTGCAGGAGAGACAACAAGGCCTTTCTTTACATGGTGATAAATGGCCGAGCTTTTTCCAAGGTTGAGAAAGGAAGATGCAAATCTTCGAGGCACGATATAGGAGTATTACGCCTTCTATCGATGATTCGATTCACATAGATAGGGCCAAGACCGGGAACCCGGAGTAAAGCTTCCTTTGGGGAGCGCTTGATAGAGAGTGGATAAAAATCGATGTTGGCTTTTGCCCAAGCAAGCTTAGGGTCATCATGGAGGCTGAGATTGCCTTCCTGTTCGAAGGATAACTCCTCAAAATCAAACCCATATTTCCGTAAGAGCCAATCGGCTTGGTAGAGTCGGTGTTCCCTTGTCAGCAGCCCTTGATCCTGAACAGGAGCCATGGGCATCTCCTCGAACAGTTCCAGTTGTTCCTGGACTGGAATGGCAATCTGCTCACCGGGGAGTGTTGGGTCCCCCAACCCCCGCTGGTAGGCACTGAAATAGAGCCTCCCCATATGCAGTTCCTTGTACATACGACTTGTGTACAACAAGATTTCCTTATCCAGCTCATTGCTGGCGCCAACTATGAACTGACTGGAGGTATGTACTCGTTGATATTGACTACCTCTTGCTGTCTGACTGGCAATATACTTGAGAGGCTCCAGAATATCCTGTATATAGTTTTTGGCATCAGTAAGCTTGGAAAAATGTTTCTCCCCCGGTGTTTCGATATTCAAGGAAAGTGCACTTGCGTACTTGAGAGCTTCATCAATACTCTCCTTGGTCGATCCCGGGATTACCTTCAAATGGATATACCCCTTGTAATGGTAACGGTTCCTCAAGATTTTGGCAGTGGAAACTAGCATCTCCATAGTCCCTCCTGCATCTCCCATAACAGCACTGGAGAGGAACAACCCAAGAAGCGGCCTTTTTGCCTGGAAATCATAAAAAAAGGACGCCATCTCTGAAGGAGACAGTGCTACAGGACGAAAGTCTTGCCCTGTTCTGAGTGGACAATACTTACAGTCGTTGGTACACCGATTTCCCAGCAATGTCTTGAGAATGATACCAGGTCCTCCACTTGCGGTTGTGGTAGGATAGAGCCATCCACTACCCTTGCTGTTCCGTTTACGGTGTTCATCAGGGTTTTTTGTCCCACAGGCACAGCTAAGATCATACTGGGCGTCACGACTCAAGATATCCAATTTGCTTTGCGTATCCATACCCTGTCCCCTCTAGAAAGAGGGTAACATCAGTATAGTAGTTTGACAAGTGCTTACCTCCTTCGATATTCACTTATCAGAAGACCTGCCAAGGTACATGCAGTTCCAATTGCATCCATTGCCGTAAAGGTCTCCCCAAGTACCAAGGAAGCAAACACAATTGTGATAATCGGGCTCAGGTAGAGGTAAAAGGAACTCTTGACCACACCAATGGTACGTAGACCATAATTCCAGGACACAAAACAGAAAGCAGAAGCAATAAATCCAAGAAACAACAAATGATAAAGATAGGGAGCTGTCACCATTGCTTGAAAGTCGAAAGGTTTTCCCTCAATAAGCAATACCACCACCTGGATGATGAGCGCATAGAAAAACATGTCCCTCGTCACAAGAAGATTCGAGTATCCCCTTCGCGCAACCAAACGTGTCAGCACGGTATAGAGTCCCCACATCATAATGGCCACCAAAGCAAGGAAATCCCCAAAAGGATTGATATCCAGAGCTGTCCCATCCCCAACAGTCAGCAAGATTATTCCTGCCATTGAGATTACAAACCCAAGAAAATAGTTTTTCTTCAAGGAATCTTCCTTCAAGAAAAAATGCGTTGCCATGAGGGTAAAAAACGGTGCAGTAGCAACAATTACCCCTACATTGCTCGCACTGGTATAGACCAGAGCAGTATTCTCCAGATAGTAGTAGAGGAAGATTCCCATCGTTCCAGCTGCTGCCACCAGTGCCCGGTCCTTGCGTGAGGAGTATCCCACGCTTCTGGGATTTATGAGAAATAAAAGAACCAACCCAAGCAGAGAGCGGACCATCAGGATTTGGGCAGGAGTAAAGGCAACCAAGAGCAACTTAGTCGAAACAAAGGTAACAGCCCAGAATGTCATGGTACTGATCACCGCAAGATGGCCCAGTATACGGGCCCTCGGCAACACAACGATAGGTTCATCCATAATGGCTGGCAGTGTATCCTTAAAGCTTCAGCTCTGCAACTAATGGTGGTATACTAATTATGCAAGAGGAGGCGCCTATGATGACCTATCGAAAGGAACTCTGGTTTCACCTCAACAAACGACGAGGACTCGTCAATATCACTGATGCTGTGCAGGAAGCAGTTGATGAGTGCGGAATTAGAGAAGGACTGGTCTTGGTCAATGCGATGAACATTACCAGTAGCGTGTTCATCAATGCCGTGGAAACGGGATTGCATGAAGATTTCGAGATCTGGCTGGAGAAATTGGCCCCCGAACTGCCCTACGAGCAGTACAACCACAACACAGAAAAGGAACATAATGCAGATGGCCACCTCAAGCGATCGGTCATGGGGCGAGAGGCGGTCATTGCAATTACAGGAGGAAAACTCGACTTTGGCTCTTGGGAAGAGATCTTCTACTATGATTTTGATGGCATGAGAGACAAACATGTCCTCATCAAGATCATCGGAGAATAGATCACATCTGAGCGCGGTAAGCAGCAAGGCCTGCTTCAATGCAGGCTGCTGCCCTTGCCAGATCATCGGTGTTGAGCACGTAGGCAATTCTTACCTGTCGGTGGCCCAACCCTTTGGTCACATAGAAATCCTCACAGGGGGCGACCATGACCGTCTCCCCATTCAAATTGAAGTCACGAAGCATGAATGTAGCAAATGACTCTGCATCATCCACTGGGAGTTCTGCCACAAGATAGAAAGCACCCTTGGGGTTGCTCACTTTCACCCCGTCGATTTTCTGCAACGCATCAACAATGAAATCCCTTCTCTTCTCATACTCAATCTTTACTTCACGAAGATATGAGTCATCAGTACTTAACGCAGCAAGAGCAGCTACCTGCTCAATGTCAGGAGGACACAAGCGAGCCTGGGAGAGCTTGAGTGCATTCTCCAAGACTTCCTTGTTCTTGCTCACCAAGGCACCAATTCTAGCTCCACACATGCTGTATCGTTTTGAGAAACTGTCAACACAGATGACCCGGTCACTGAACTCCTCAAAGGAAAGGACACTGGTGAACTCCTTCCCGTCATAGCAGAACTCTCGGTACACCTCATCGACGATCAGGAAAATATCATGCTTCTTGCAGAGATTCAGAAGCTGCAACAGCTCATCCTTCGTATAGACATGTCCAGTGGGATTATTGGGACTACACAGAAGAATTGCCCCAGTCTTCCTGGAAATCTTCTGCTCAAACGCACTGATATCGGGAAGGGAGAACTCCTCCTCCATATTGCTGGTAACAGGGACCAGATCAACCATGGCAGAGTGAGCGAAGGAGGAAACATTGGTATAATATGGTTCAGGAATGATAATCTCATCATACGGATCACAAAGGGTCATGAATGCAAACTGAAGGGCTTCACTCCCCCCGGTCGTGATAAGAATATCCTCTGTATCAACATTAAGACCATACTTTGCATAATAGGCAGGGAGGGCTTCACGAAGTTCTTGCATTCCCTCACTATTTCCATAGGCAATAATACTCTGGTCATAATTTTGAACTGCCTCGATAACCTGGGGAGGGGTTTTTATATCAGGTTGTCCGATATTCAGATGATAGACCTTGATTCCCCTGTTCACTGCATCGCGAGCGTATGGGGAGAGACGACGAATGGGAGAGCATTGAAAGGCAGAGATCCTATGTGACATGTGCATGGTAATAACTCCAGATGGTAAAATTAAGGTACAACTCACCCCCTGATGAACGATCAGATGGTGGGAGGTAGATGTAACCCGGACAACAAGATCTACTTGCTCTCCGGGTTACTAGCGCTAGCTCCCGGTTTTGGCTCTTGCGACTGGGCCTGAGCCTGAGCTTGCGTGTTATCGATAAGAATCTGGATGAATTTGCGGTTATCAAGCAGAGGGCTGATGGAACGGCCGTGGTGCAAACGGCTGATAACACGAGCAAACAGCTCGGTTATATCAGCTTGCACATACCACTCTTTATCAAGCAGGTCACGTCCGTGGAATACGGAGTTTGTACCGATGATCCGATAGAAAATACCTTCCTTATAGGCCATGTCAAAATCTTCTACAGCTCCTGCATTGAAGAAAGGAAGACTTACCATACAGATGATCTTTTTCGCACCAAGGTTCATCAATTCACGCATTGCGATAATCATGGTTCCACCGGTTGCAAGCATATCATCGGCAATAAGCACAGTCTTGCCCTTCACATCACCAAGCAGGTTAATGCTCTTGATATTGGAGTGTTTAGCATCACGACTTACAATGGAGTAATCGCGTTCCTTGTACAACATTGCCAATGGGCGGTGCAAGGCTTGGGCATAGAACTTGTTCCTGCTGATAGCCCCGGTATCGGGGGCAACCACCACAAGATCAGGATCACTGAAATCTATAATCTTGCGAAGCGCAATCAGAACCTGGTAAGAAGCATGCAGATTTTCAAGATGAAGCTTTGAGAAACTGTTCTCAATCTCTCGGCTATGGATATCAAGGGTAATAATACGCTCAACTCCCAACATCTCACACATGTGGCCAAACATGGCAGCAGTGAGTGCCTCACGTGCACCTTTCTTATGTTGCCGTGAATAAGGGTAGGTGGGAAGTACCAAGGTAACACTCTCAGCTCCTGCAAGTTGGAGTGCATTGATTGTGGTAAAGAGGAACATAAGATGGTCATTGACCGAAAGGCTGACCGGTTCATCAGAGCCAGCAACCTTAACAGGTTCCATATTGGATACATCATAGACAATGAAGATTCTTAAACCCCTGACTGCATCAAGAATCTCAGCCTTCTCTTCCCCATTTGCAAACTTGGTATATTTTACCTTGATGGTAAAATCAGGACACTGGAACGTCGTCGGGCATTTGCTTCTTGGTATTCGCTTGTTGTTCAAGTCATCCATCAATGTGACGGTCTTGAGAATCTCATCCTCACGCATACCATGACGCTTAGCCAATGCACTGGACAGTTTTTCATACCGTTCAAGATAGAGACGACGGAGGTGTTTTACCACCTTTCCCGTAAAATATTCCGAACCTGGGCCCGAGATAATCCCAAGTTTATGGGGTTTGATGATGCTCATGGCTGAACCATACAACAACACCGCTGAAAGTTCAATCCATTATGAGATTGCAGCACCACCGCAAACAAACGATTTTCATCTAATAGATAGGGTTCTACTTTACCAACGAGACAAAAAATTGGTACGGTACCAATGATATGAATACCATTGTGATCTTTTTCCAGATTGTCGGCAGCTTGGGTCTTTTCCTGTTTGGAATAAAACTCCTTAGTGAAGGCCTCCAGAAGACTGCCGGTGACAAGATGAAGGCAGTCCTTAAACTCATGACTAAAAACCGGTTGGTATCCATCCTTACCGGTATTCTCATTACCATAATCATCCAGAGTTCTTCAGCAACAACGGTCATGGTAGTAAGTTTTGTCAACGCAGGACTGATGGGGCTTACCCAAGCCATCGGAGTCATCCTCGGTGCAAACATCGGTACCACATTTACCGGTTGGTTGGTGGCACTGTTGGGATTCAAGCTCGATATCACCGTTCTGGCACTCATTTCTATTGCCTTTGCCGGTCCATTGATGTTCAGCAAGAAAGCACAGCAGCGTGACATCGCAGACGTTTTACTGGGATTCGGCATTCTCTTCCTCGGCCTGAATTTCATGAGCCATTCAATCCCGGACATTACCGGTAATGTGGATGCCTTGGCATTCCTGTCTGCGATCAACAATGATACGCTCTGGATTAATCTTCTCTGTATCATTCTTGGAACTGTTATTACCATTGTTGTTCAGTCTTCCTCAGCTGCCATGGCAATGACCCTTACCATGGCATACAACGGATGGCTTGGTGTTACTGCAGCGGCTGCCATGATTCTTGGCTCCAATATCGGAACAACCATCACCGCGTACCTCGCTTCCATCGGAACGAGCACTACTGCAAAACGTGCTGCTTGGGCACATATCATTTTCAACGTCTTTGGTAGCTTGATATCCTTGGCCCTATTCCACCCGCTATTGACGTTTGTCAATTGGATTACGCCCGGCAATATCTATGCACTATCCGGCACAGCCCTCAGTAGTCAACTGCCACTCTTTCTTGCCATGTTCCACACGGTATTCAATGTTATCAACACCGTCATTTTCTTCCCATTCGTTAATCAATATGCCAGATTCATCAAGCGCCTCGTACCTGCAAAGGCTGAGTATGACGAAGGAACCTACCACTTCAAATATATCGGTGGTATCTTCATTGACAGTCCTGAAATCTACATGTTGGCGATCAGAGATGAAATAAAGAAGATGGCAAACCTTGCTTGTAATATGCTTACCCGCTATCGTGGTATGTTCAACAACCCAAGCGCAAACATGGAGAGTGATATCCAGGCAATGAAAAAGGACGAGGAGTATGCCGACCAGATGCAGGAACAACTTTCTGATTTCTGCGTACACCTTCTGCAGGACTCCCAAACTCCTACCAATGCATCTTCCCTCAACTGCCTTATCAGAGTCATGGATGAACTGGAGTCGGTAACCGACAGTTGCTTCAACCTGACCATGCTCAGCCAGAGACGATTTGCCCAAGGATGGGTCTTCGATGAGGAGACTGACAAGGACCTCAAGGCTTACCAGCAGATTGTTCAGGACTTCCTTGACTACATCCGTGACCGGATGGATAAGACCCTTACCAAAGCCGAGATGCAGATGGCCAATGAGTATGAGGAACAGATCAACAGCTACCGTAACCGGCTGAGCGAAACCGTCCAGGAACGGCTGAGTGAAGGAAAGGCTGATGTACGCGTAGAGCTCTTGATCCTTGAGAAAATCAGGCACCTTGAGCATATCGGTGACTACTGCACCAATATTGCCGAAGCCTACCACCAGGCAGTGAAACATACTCCGATGTTGCAAAAACGCAGTAACAAGAGTGTTTCAAGCCTGTAAACATTTCTTTTAAGACCATATGAAAGAAGGACCCTGGGGTCCTTTTTTCTTGTTTATTCTCTTTTGGTATCCTAGTACAGGACAGTCTCAACCCCTTCCAGTCCACTAAGCTCCTGATATGCTTTCTCAAAACTGGCAAGCACATCATCACACCCGCTTTTCATCAGGGAGACGAAGAGCTGGTCTTCATCCAAGCCAAGGTTACCCGTGGTTCCGATACTGCTTCTGTTCATGATGGTCTGCAGGGGATCAGCCTTAGCGACCTGCTCAAGATGCAACCCTACATCCTTGTAGGTATCACGGAAATTCTTTCCTTCAAGCACTCCCTGGAGGACCACATCGGTGGCATACAGCTCAGGGGTACAACCTGCGATCAAGGCATCTTCATTGACTTGTAGTCCATCCATCATCCTGCCGAAAATCTGCACCAACTGCCATGTGGCCTTTGTTCCAGTCAGCAGCGGCTCCTTGGTATCCTGGAAATCACGGTTGTAGCCGGAGGGGAGACTCCTGATAATCGATTTTACCCTTGCCGCGCAACTGGAAACCACCGAGGAGCGACTTCTTGCAAGTTCGAGTCCATCAGGATTCTTCTTCTGTGGCATGATGGAAGAACCTGTACAGAGCTCCTTGGGAAGGGAGAAATACCCAAACTCAGGGAGGGTGAACAGGATCAAGTCCTGGGCAAGCTTGCTCAGGGTAAGTGCAATATAATCACAACCATCGAGAAGGATTGCCTCAAACTTACCCCTGCTGTTGTTTGCATACAGGACATTGTTCTGCACACGGGTGAAGCCCATCTGCTCGGCAGTGAATTGCCTATCCAACGGCAGGGGGACACCATAACTGGCTGCAGAGCCAAGTGGGCTCTGGTCGAACAGCCAAGAGAGGTGCATCAAATGCTGTGCCTCATCATAAAGCTCCTCAGCATAACTTGCTGCCCAGAGACCAAGGGAAGATGGCATGGCAATCTGCATATGGGTGCGCCCCGGCATGGGAACCTCTGCATACTTCTCTGCAAAGGAGAGCAGAGTCTCACAGAGCTCTCCAGTAGCCCTGCAGAGCTTTAGGGTGAATTCACGCATCCAAATTCTCAGGGCAGTCTGTACCTGGTCATTCCTACTCCGTCCTGTATGAATTTTCTTTCCTACCTCACCATACTCTTCGGTCAGGAACCCCTCGATAGCCGTATGGCAATCTTCATTCTCCTTGGTAATGGGAAATGAGTCTTCCATTTTAAGGGAAATGATTTTTTGCAAACCCTCTTCCAGGGATGCAATTTCCTCTGCATCCAGAATTCCTATTTGATGCAATCCTCGTGCATGAGCGATTGAACCCAGGCAATCGGCGATAACCAATTGCTGGTCCAGAATGTAATCGTTGCTGACGGTGAATTCTTCCATCAAGGAATCGAGTGAATAATCTTTCTGCCAAAGCTTGGACATGTGTGTGCAGCCTCCATGAATGAGGAAAGTCTATTGGCTATCACCATGCCTGTCAATTGAAGCAAAGACACATCATTCATGACTTCAGTACTATGAGATATTTTGTACTTGCCATATTACTTACCATTTTTCTCTGCATTGGATGTGGATGCGACCACCAAGGCCCTAGTCCTATCAATCTACTGGGTGCAGTAGACAGTACGCCCCCTACCCTGCTGGCAATAAGCTCTCTCGACCAGTATTCTGCACTTCTTCTCTTTGATGAGCCCCTGGATGATCATGAGGTCTTCCTCCAAACTAGAGGAAATGGGATTGCAAGCAAGCTGGTAGAACAGGCTTCCCTGACCATTACTTTCAAGAATGCAATGAGCTTGGGCGAAGCTCTCCCCCTGGAAGGAAGAGTTGAGGACCACAGAGGAAACAGTGCCAGTTTCTCCCTCCTGCTCTGGGCAAAAAACACCAATCCTCCCTCTCTCTTGATCAACGAAATCTCTACCAAGGGAACCGAGAACAACCCTGACCGCGTGGAAATATTCGTGACCAATCGCGGAAATCTTGGAGGGGTAACCTTATTTGCAGGAACCGAACAGGAGTACACCGACCGAATCATCTTCCCTGAGGTGTGGGTCGAGAGGGGGGATTACCTCGTGGTTGCCTTCTCCAAAGGAGAAATACCCACTGAAACATACCGCTCAGAAAGCCAGGCAGGATTGAGTGCAAATAATGGATGCTTGACACTAGCGGTAAGTCCGCAGTGGGATGGGACTCTCCTTGATGCGGCCATATGGGGGAACCATACCACACAAACCCATGAGGGGTTTGGATCAAGATCACTTCTAGAACATGTACAGTATCTTGCAGAGAAAGGACATTGGAACAGCAGGGATGCTGGAGGGTCCATCAACAGTAGTGACAGCACTGCCACCAGGACCCTGTGCAGAGACAGTCAAAAAGATACAAATAGCTTGGATGATTGGTATATTTGCGCTACGCGTAACGCATCATTCGGAAAAAGGAATGCAGAGGAAC
The DNA here is from genome assembly GCF_963677075.1 of uncultured Sphaerochaeta sp. Lineage (NCBI taxonomy): Bacteria > Pseudomonadati > Spirochaetota > Spirochaetia > Spirochaetales > Sphaerochaetaceae > Sphaerochaeta > uncultured Sphaerochaeta sp. The sequence continues at coordinate 2,953,378 of NZ_OY781873.1, forward strand.
GCTACCTGGAATGATGGGGGAGTTGCCTCCCCATCTCATTACAGATGTTGTTTGACGAATCCTTCAATTACGGAAAGGGAGGCTGCGCCCATTCTCTGGTCAACCACCTCTCCATCCTTGAACAGCATCAAGGTGGGGATTGAATTTACATTGAACATGTTTGCGAGGCTTCCTGCCTCGTCCACGTTCACTTTCGCGACTTTCAGTGTATCAGCATACTTCTGCGCGAGCTGCGATACCGCTGGTCCGATCATTTTACAGGGACCACACCAAGGGGCCCAGAAATCCACCAATACCAGCTTATCAGCCTGGAGTATTTCCTCTTTGAAGTTGTCGTCAGTTACGATCATTTCACTCATTGGTTTTGCTCCTCATCTAGCTAGCATAGTAGCGGCAAATAGACAAAAAAGAAAGGGAGAATCCTCACAATCAACTCCAGTGGAAGGCAACCGCCCTGCGTTCAATGATCTTGTCATCGAAAATCAAGTCAGCTGCCCCACCGGCAAGGGACTGGCAGACGAGCAGTGGCAGCAGGTGTTCCTCTCTTGGGTGACAATATCTGGCATAGGGAGCTCTTTCCCATTGGATCAATGCCTGCTTCCTGTTCTGGGTTGCAGTATCCATACAGCAAGTCTCAATGAGGAAGTCCTGGAATGCATGGTTCTGTTCATCATCCTCTCTCCAGAATTGCCGCATGTTATGAAACGAAAATCCTGAACCAATAAAGAGAATATCTTTATCAAGCAAGGGCCTGAGTTTCTCACCCAGTCGCCAGTGTTCAGCAGCTGAGAGTGAAGAGAGAAGTGAGATCTGTATGGTGGGAATGGAGGCATCAGGATACATCAGGCTGAGTGGAATGAACATTCCATGGTCAAAACCACGTTTCTCATCCAAGACAGCGTTACCGAGCAGATCTGCGATCTTCTTGGCGAGAGCAGGACTACCCATAGCTGGGTAGGTAATCTCATATGCTTCTTTAGGAAAGCCATAATAGTCATACAGCAATGGAGGGCTTGGGGAAGCAGTAAGTGTGGGGATCTCTTCCTCCCAATGAGCACTCACCACGACGATGGCCTTTGGCCGTGGCAGATCTTCTCCAAGCTGTCTCATGAACCGTACCATCGCTCTATGAGAAGGGTCACCCAGGAGGGGAAGCGGTCCCCCACCATGAGAAAGATAGACAACGTTCGCTTTCATCCATTTCCTCCCTTTCCCTGCCAGTATACACCAGGATATTGCAAAAGGACAGCAAACCAGTAGGACCTTATGAACGCGAAAAGAACATGAGATTACGGTCAATGATCGTATAGTCACAGGAGAGGATGTTTTTCGCTATCCAGGCAATCGTTTCTTCATGGTAGAAAAATACGTGGGTGGCATCATTCTTGTAATGCCAGCGATCGAACCCGATTTGGTCGGGAATCAACGTCGTTCTACAATACAAGGTTCCTCTTGGTTCCAACAATCCTAAGAGTTGGCAAAATGCTGTCTTGGGAGTATGGAAGTGCTCAATTACCTCACAGGCAACAATGAAACGATACTGCGCTTCCAAGACAGATAGATCGGGGTGGAAAAACGGATCGTAGAGATACATACTGTACCCACGTTCTGCAAGCATGTGAGAGATAACAGGCCCACTTCCGGCTCCAAAATCCAGTCCTTTATGGGAAGGGTTCTGTCTTGATTCGATCAGATCCACCAAAGGCCGTACAAAATTCTGATATCGGGGATCATGCACATCATTGTTATGCCCAAGATAGAAATCCCACTCCTCTTTTGGACCAAGTAACTGGTCCCGGTCCATGGATATACCCTTACAAATGGGGCAATGGGCATAGGACGACGGGCCAGTCTGTATCAAGGGAATTGCTGGATAGTGGCAAAGGGGACAATCTTGGGTTTTGTGCATGCCCCACCCTACCATAATCAGGGTTCCCTGTCATTGGGAGACGAGCTTGGAAAATTTCCTTCTCTTTGGTGGAACATGAATTTGGTGGTGCGTGCATGAGAGTTCATTCCCATTCACTATGCATCTTGCTCATGCTACAGCCACCACACTCGAAAGAAAGGTATGATGCAGCAGAATTTGCATGCTACACTATATTCAGGCTATGAGAGAAACAGATACTTGAAAACAAGCTGACTGGAACCAAGGAGCAAACACCGTGCCCAAGAAGACTGACACAAATAACAACGTGAAACGAACCAAGAAATCCACACGAACACAAAAAACAAAGGGTAAAGTGATAAAGGGTACCCTTTCTGTCCACGCAAAGGGATTCGGTTTCGTGCTCGTAAAGAAAGGAACTGACATCTTCATCCCTTTGGAACATATGCTGAATGCCATGGATGGAGACTATGTCTCAGTTGAGATTGTAAAAAAAGTACCTAAAAAGAATCCAGAAGGAAGAATTCTCAAGATCCTCACCTTGCAGAACAACGAGATAATCGGTGTCTTTAAAAGCAGTAAGGAAGGAGGATCGGTCATCCCGAGCGATGAGCGATACAACAATCCTATCATCATTCCAAAGAACTCCTTATCTTCGCCTAAGGTGGGGAGAAAACCAAAGAATGGTGAGTTTGTCGTGATCATGAGAACAGGTTGGAACGAGAATGACCATACCGTAACAGGGAAGATCATCGATATCTTGGGGAAGCCAGAGAACAAGGAGATGGACCTCCTCTTGGTTGCTCGGAACAACGACCTGACAATTCCATTCCCCCCTCAAGTGAATAAGGCACTGACAGGGCTACCTGAGTTTGATCTGCAAAAAGAGCTGAGGATTCGCGAAGACTTCCGTTCAGTCCCCTGTTTCACCATCGACCCGGAATCTGCAAAGGATTTTGATGATGCCATCTCCCTTGTCCAATTGGATAACGGCCGTTTTGAGCTGGGGGTGCATATTGCAGATGTGTCCCATTATGTACTTGAGGGATCGGCAATTGACAAGGAAGCATATGAACGGGGAACCTCCGTCTATTTCGTCAATAACGTAATACCAATGCTTCCTGAGCGGCTGTCCAATGATCTTTGCAGCCTCAAGCCAAACACTGATCGCCTTGCGTTCTCCGTGATCATGGAAATCGATTCCCGCGGTATTGTGCAGAAATATAGGATCAGGGAAACCGTTATCAGGAGTGCTGTCCGATTTACCTATGAAGAGGTTGAAGCAATCATTGAAGGAAAGAAGCATTCACATGCAAAGACCATTCATCTTATGCAGATGCTCTCCCTTATCCTTCGTAGGTCGAGGGAAGAGATGGGCTCTATCGATTTCGACATCTCTGAAGCGGCAATCTCTCTTGATGAACAGGGAGTTCCCTATTCGATCAGGCCACGCGAGAGAATTGAATCAAATCGGTTGATAGAGGAGTTTATGCTTGTTGCAAACCGTATTGTTGCCAGTCATATTGCCAAAAAATCTACTAAAAGGAATCCTAAGCCATTTGTCTATCGAGTACATGAAAAGCCGGACAAGGAGTCAATACAAAGCTTCCTTGACCTCCTTGAACGGTTGGGACTGAAATATCAACTCGACAAGGAAGTGCAATCGGATGATTACAGGAAAATCCTCGACATCATAGAAAACCTTGACTACAAGTACTTTATAGAGAAAGTTGCCCTCAGATCCATGACAAAAGCCTACTACAGCACAAAAAATGAAGGGCACTTTGGTTTGGCTTTTGACGCCTACACCCACTTCACATCCCCTATAAGAAGGTACTCCGATTTGGTGGTACATCGTTTGTTGAAATACTATGCGAGCAAGGAAAAAGACAAGAAGGGAGCAACGAAAGGTGAAGCTGTGACCTTGTCCAAGAAGCTGGATTCCATCTGTACGCACTGTTCAGAGCGGGAGATTCGCGCAACCCAGGCTGAACGTGAATTCATCAAGATCAAATCGATGGAGTTCCTCTCCTCAAAGGTAGGAGAGACGTACGAGGGAATCATCTCTGGTATGGCAAGCTTTGGAATGTTTGTAGAGCTCTCACACTATGTTATAGAGGGATTGGTGCATGTCTCAGAGCTCAAAGATGACCACTATGATTTCGATAAAGAGGAGTTCACCCTCACCGGGCGCAAGACTGGAAAGGTCTACCGAATGGGGGACTCGGTTACCATCAAGATAAAAAGTGTGTCCAAAGAGGAGAAACGGGCAGACTTCTTGCTTGTATGACTGTGAGCATCATCACAGTAACGATTCCAGTGGTGATGTTTTCAGATCAACAACATCCACCTATCATCATCCGATTAGTATGGACTGAGTATACTTCTTTCATATTACAGGTTTTTGCTTATGCACTATATGGCTTGGATAACTGGAACCAAAATGAGAAAATACCATCTACACGATTGTCAGTATCAGGAAGAGAAAAAACCGTCTTCCTGTATCAATGAAGGGAGTACTGTACATATATGGAGATGAGGAAAGAGTGATGTTGCAGACAAAAAGACTCGCTCTTCGTCCTTGGACGGAGACGGATGCCGAAAGTTTATATACATATGCCAAGGATCCTGATATTGGCCCGATTGCAGGATGGCCTGCCCATACATGTGTAGGAGAGAGCCTGGCTGCCATTCGAAATGTGCTCACCGGCGCAGAATGCTATGCAATCTGTGAGAAAGGCAGTGATAGAGCAATTGGTGCCATAGAACTCAAACTGAATGGGTATACCGATATGACTGAGCGTGACGATGAGTGTGAGCTGGGATATTGGATTGGTAAACCCTTTTGGGGAAGAGGATATATACCGGAGGCTGCAGCAGAACTCATTCGCCATGGGTTTGAAGACCTGGGAATGACCACAATATGGATTGGGTATTATGAGGGAAACACTCAATCCAAGAGGGTTCAGGAGAAGCTTGGTTTTACCTACCATCATACCTGTGAAGAGGTACCGGTGCCCCTCATGAATGAGACAAGGATTGGTCACACAAACTACATGACCAAAGAACAGTGGTCCAGGAAGCAAAATATCTGAGATAACCATCGAAGATAAAGACCAAGCAGGGAGAAGGCTTATGCAGTACTACCATGTTGATGTATTTTCAAAAGGACCGCTGACAGGAAATGGACTGACCGTTCTGATTTGCGACCGATTTCCTGATAGTGAAACCATGCTTCTGATTACCCGGGAAATGAAGCAGTATGAGACGATTTTTCTTAAAAAGCTCCGGGATAACGAATATAGGGCAAGAATTTTCACGAAGGATGAGGAACTGGATTTCGCAGGGCATCCAATCCTCGGTGCTGCTGCGGTGATACATATGCTACACAATGAAAAAGAAACGGAAGCAATCCAATTCCATCTGAATGGTAAGGATGTGAAGGTCACCAGCGTTGCCATCAACCAACGAAGGGAGTATGTCTGCAGCATGAACCAAGGGGTAGCAGAGACCGTCGGACAAATTCCTGCAGAAGACTATCCTAGGTTGATTGAACCGCTAGGACTTACTATGGACGATCTTGCCTCAGCGTATCCTCTTCAGGTCATGACAACCGGTTTATCATACCTGCTCATACCCATTCAAAGCGGTATTGAAAGAACTGGTACGTTTAGCAAGGACTATGAACCACTGCTGGACTCCTACGGTGCAAAGTTTGCCTATGTGTTTGATATTGATGCAAAAGAAGGCAGAACATTCGATTTTGATGGTTTGGAGGACGTTGCCACCGGCAGCGCAGCTGGACCAGTTGGAGCATACCTCTGTGCACATGGCGTATGCAAGACAGGTGAAGGAATCATCATTCATCAAGGACGTTTTCTTGACAGACCAAGTGAACTTCATGTTCTACAAGAGAAAGATACAGGCTGTATCATTGTCAGTGGAAATGTATCCATCATTGCGGAAGGAACGTTTTATATTGAGGGTTAGGTAGGCCAGCAAGGTGAAGTTGCAATCATCTTACAAGAGGAAGTTTCCATTCTTTCAAGTCGAAGAGGTGATCATGGTTCTTTCATGAACAGAAACCCTGTTTTCCTGAACTGATGTCCTACTCTAATGAAGAATCCTCCTAATGATTCCTGTTTGCCAAGAATGAGGGAGAATATTCAAAAGCCTGAGCAATGGATTGCGGTTGATATTTTGACACTCCATTTGAGTTCGCCTGTTCCATAAGGCAAAAAAATAGCACACCTATGGAACATACAGCTGTCCCACAAATATGCTTGTCAGCAATTTGCTGCCGTTCGTAAACGGCCCGGCCCCACGCCCGCTTCCGGGCATCGCCTGCTCAGTTTGTACTGTTGATCTCACATCCTGAAAAACAGGAATGTAATGCAGTGCAAAAAGACTTTTTCAAAAAATATACGACAAAGCACAGGTTGTCAATCATCCAGCTACCCAACCTCCCCCTCGTATCTGAAGTCACCCATACAAGCAGCTTCTGGAAGACTGAAGGCTAGCCATTTTCATAGACAAAGAGATACAGGAAATGGAGTGGCTCCTACAGAATGTCAGCACGGCTGCAAAAACGAGTAAAACTTGTGGGCAATCCTGGCTTTACTCGCTTTTTGATCCGAATTCCAAGCATCTTGTAAGGGCCACTCCATACGAGTTGCCTTTACCTCATGTATAATCCACCATTCACATCAATTGTAGCCCCAGTTATATAACTGGAGAGATCGCTGGCCAAGAAGAGCACCGTATTGGCGATATCCTCAGGCGTTCCAAACCGTCCAAGCGGTATGGTAAGTTTTGGATCATCTTTCGGATCAGTGAGCCAACTGAGCCCTTTCGCCATTTCAGTAAGCGTTCGACCAGGGCACACTGCATTACTGGTAATATTATACTGACCACCGTTAAGCGCAAAGCTCTTCGCAAGATTGATCACACCCGCCTTTGCAGCTGAATAGCTAGCAGAAGAACCTCTCCCTCCCCGTTCCCCGGCCATGGAGGAAATATGTACCAACCTCCCGTATTGCTGTTCCTTCATGACAGCAAATACAGCTTGGGAACAGAGGAAAACACTTTTCAAATCGATATCCTGCATCCGGTCCCATTGCGCTTCAGTGATGCTCTCGATGGGAGCTGATTCGGTAATTCCGGCATTGTTCACCCAAATATCTATACGCCCGAATAGGTTCTTGATGCTGTCAATCTTATCACGTATCTGAGCAAAATCTGCAACGTTGAATACCATGGACTTCGCTTGATGACCAGCTTGTATAAATTCATTTTCAAGTGATTTGATACTGTTCTCATCAATATCGGTCAACACGACCTTCGCACCATGTTGTACAAGCTGCCGGGCAATCGCAGCCCCGATTCCACGCCCTGATCCCGTAACAACCGCCACTTTTCCGACTAGTAATTCGTTCATCTCAAACTATCCTTTCCTATGTTATCTCGCGAGCACACAACGCAGTGCTCGAGTCCATCCCTCAATGCATTGCTCTTGTTTCTCTTTGAGCATGGTGGGATGGTACATTCTATACGTTATGGAAGATTCCCGTATCTGATCGTCATATAACCCCAATGCCTGTCCAGCAATCATCGCAGCCCCGAAACAGGTCATTTCTTCATTGTTCGGAATATGGATTGGACAGTTTAGGATATCGCTTTGAAATTGCATAAGATAATCATTTTTTGTCGGACCACCGGCAACCTTCATGAAGGGAATATCAGCCTGAGCATCCAATGCCATGGCAAATACCACATCAGATACTTGGTACGCTATGCTCTCCAACGCCGACCGAACCAATTCAGGCCGGCCTGTCATGCGGGACATGCCGTAAAACACGGCATTTGATTCGTTGCTCCAATGTGGAGCTCCGATTCCTGAAAATGCGGGAACTAGATACGTCCGGTCCTCAGCATTGGCTTGTTTTGCCAATGAATCAGTCTCAATCGGCGATGCTGCCAAACCAAGCTCCTTGCATATCCAGGTAATGACAGCTCCTGAATAGTTGATCACACCATCGAATATGTAGCGAATGTTTCCCTTTGTCTTCCACGCAATTGAAGTGAGCACCCCATGTTCGGAGAGCAGGGGCTGATCACCTAGATTCATCATCACGCAACTGCCAGTTCCATACCCGGTCATGCACATACCTTTTTCAAAACACCCTTGCCCAAACAAACTGGCATGGGAATCACCGACTGCACATCGAATAGGAATGGGATGTTCGAAAAACCCATTAACATCCGTAAAGCCAAACAGAGCATCTGAATCACAGATTTTCGGGAGCATCGACTTTGGAATCCCCAATAACGAACACATGCCGTCATCCCAATCATTGCTTGCGAGATTCATCAGCATCATCCGCGAAGCATTGGAATAATCAGTTTTGTGGGAAGTTCCATTGGTCAAGTTATAGATAACCCAGCTGTCCATCGTACCACAACAGAGCTGCCCTCGGTCTGCACGTTCTCTAGCTGAAGGAACATTCTCAAGTACCCATGCGATCTTCGGACCTGAGAAGAAGGGAGAAAGACGTAAGCCGGTTGTTTTTTTTACATAATCAGCTGAATCAGACAACCTGTCACAAAGTTGCGTAGCTCGGTTGCACTGCCATACGATCGAATGATATACAGGTAGCCCTGTGATTCGGTCCCAGATAATCACCGACTCACGCTGGTTTGCTACGCCAATACCAATTACTTGGTTCTTATCGATTCCGCTAGTGTTGACCACCTGCTTGATAACAGCATAAACATTCTTGGCAATCTCCATACCATCATGTTCAACATACCCGCGATTGTCGACAATTTGTCGATGTCCAATGACTTCATTGGCTACCAAATACCCGAAATCATCGAACAACATTGCCTTAGTACCCTGTGTACTTTGGTCTATTGAAATGACATACTTTGGTCCCATTCCATCATTCCTTATGTGTCAATTAAAGATTGAACGGATGCTTGCCTTCGACGAATGACGTATCATATTTCGCACGGTCTTTTTGAACAAACCCAGCGATTCTCACATAGGGGTTTTTCAAGTGTTCATGCAAATGGAAATCAGCTCCCCACTTAACCACTTCAAATTCCTTATCCGAAGAAAAATCGATCGTGGTGATAGATGTGTTTTCCAACCTGACCATATTCCATACTTCACGAATTGGGATGTCCAATAATTTGGACATTATCAATTGAATAGTCAGCATGTGAGTTACAATAGCAATGCTCTTGCCTTCCTCTTTCTCAAGTATCTCCTTAAATGCCTCTATCGAACGATCCTGCACCTGTTGAAAGCTTTCCCCATCGGGCATCCGCAACTCATCGGGACGATGTTCCCATACATCAATCATTCCGGGCCATCGGGTTTCAATCTGATTGCGGTCCAACCCTTCCCACTGTCCGCAATGGATCTCACACAACCTTGGTTCATACACCAATGGGATTGCCCTACCTGCCAACACTTGCTCCGCTGTTTGCGTGGTACGCTTATACGGGCTGACATATACCTTATCCAAATAGATGTTGCTCATTGGTTCCCAAAGGCAAGAGGCCTGTTCGAGCCCGCGTCCATTCAACGGATTGTCGGTTGAGCCTTGAAAACGGTGTTGTACATTGAAATCGGTCTCGCCGTGCCTGACGAAGTATATTCTCGTTTTCATCCAGATATCCTCTATATTTTATGCAATGCACTTTTACATGCATCTAAAGCTGCTTCTTTGACCATTTCTGACAATGAAGGATGGGCGACCACCAAATGCTTCCAATCATCAAGTGAGAATCGCTTGGCAACTGCAGCCGTGGCAAATGCGATTAATTCCGGTGCATGTTCACCAACAATCTGCACACCGACGGTTGTCTTCTGTTCTGTATACATGATGACATACACCGCGCCTGTGGCTTCTTCAGCCAATGCCATGCCATTTGCTTCATAGGGAAAGGATCCGACTACAGTATCAGATCCTGTCTTGCTAGATGTTTCTCCAACTGCTGCGAAGGATGGAATAGTGTAGACGCATCTTGGCATGATAGAATCATCGTAGGCTTTTCTCGCTTCTTTCATGAGGATATTGTCTACAACCAGCTCAGCTTCTGCATATGCTGCGTGGGCTAATTGATAACCTCCTATCACATCGCCTATTGCGTAGATTCCTTCAACATTCGTTTGCAGGTATTCATCAACCACGATATGTCGAGTGTCCGCAAAAGTTATTCCAGAATCGACGGCGATACAATCGATATTGGGTTTTCTACCCACAGCCATCAGCACAACGTCCGACTCGATTACCAGGTCGGTCCCTTGCTTAGTGATGGTTGTCTTGCACATCCCGTTGTTCTTTTCGATCTTACCTACCCGAGCTGAGAGGTGTATCGCAAGACCGCTCTTGTCCAAGTATTTTTTCATTAATGCTACAGCTTGCGGTTGCTCTTGAGGCAACAGGGAATCCATCATCTCAATCACGGTCACTTCGCTTCCAAATGCGTTGAAGGCACTTGCCAGCTCAAGGCCGATCACACCACCCCCAATAATCGCAAGACGTTTGGGTATCCTAGTGACATCAAGCAATTCGGTTGAGTCAATTGCATGTTCAGCACCAGGAATATGCAACGTTGCAGGACGGGAACCGGTAGCGATAACGATAGTGGCAGCAGTATATTGTGTGCGGTTGCACTCCACAACCTTGTTGGCTTTCAGGATCGCTTCACCGGTGACCACCGTCACTTTATGATGGCGCAATAATCCTGATACCCCCTTAGTGAGTTTTCCAACCACTTGAGCTTTTTGACGCTGGATTTCCTTGAAGTTGAACATACCGGCATCTTTGTAAATACCAATTGAAGTCAGCTGTCTGATTTTTTCCAATTGCCCAGCCTTATCCAGTAAATATTTGGTTGGAATACACCCTACATTCAAGCAGGTGCCGCCTAATGTTCCCTTTTCAAATATCGCTACGCGTAGGGAGGCTTTTGCTGCTTTAATAGCACACGCATATCCAGCAGGTCCTCCCCCGATTACGAGCACATCATATGTTTCCATCGTATCCTTCCTATTAGACAAACATCAGCAATGGATGCTCGATTACTGTTCTCAACGCGTCGAGTAACTTGGCAGCGTATGCACCATCAATGATCCTATGGTCAAACGAACCCGTGATTGTCATCAGCTCCACAGGTTTCCATTGGTCATCTTCCCATACGGGTTTGGTAACGACGCCTCCTACCGCCAAGATTGCACTTTCTGGCGGGTTCACTATTGCAGTGAACTGATCGGTACCGAACATTCCAAGGTTTGAAACAGAAATACTCCCACAGCCCATCTCATCGGTGGTCAAGGTTCCCTTGCGTGCTTTTTCGATCAATGCGCGACTGGCCTTGGCAATTTCAGTGAGCGACAGTGTATCGGCATGTTTGATTACAGGAACCACCAATCCTTCATCTATAGCGACAGCCAATCCAATGTTCGTATGCGAATATATGCGTATTTCCTCTTTTTCGTATCGGGCGTTGATCAACGCATACTCTTTGCCAACTATTGAAAGTGCTTTTACAATAATATCGTTATAAGAAATTCTCACATTCTTCAGCACTTCCATTTGTTTTCTCAGATCAATCGCCTGCCGCATATCAACTGAGACGGTAACCTGGAACGTGGGAACTGTGGAAACACTTTCGACCATCCTCCGTGCAATGGCTTTCCTCATTCTGCTCATTGGCATAATTGAATAATCATTGGCATGAACTTCACGGCTATCGGTGTAGGAAGTTACGTCATGGCGTGTGATATATACACCATTCGAGGGGGTTACCAGAGACAAATCCACACCAAGTTCTTTTGCCATACGCTTGCTATTAGGCATAGCGGGATACTTACCCTTGGCTACTTGCACCGATGGGACTTGTGGAAGTTTTTTCATGATGGGAAGGAAATCGCCATCCGGCTCAGTCGAATCCACCACGCCCTGTTGTTCAGGTGACACTGCGTCGGTAGTACTGGATTTTGTATATGAATCCCGGTCCTTTGCATCGCCGATCACACACACGATATCCCCGCCTTCAACTGTATCACCTTCTCCGGCGAGAATATCTATGACCATACCCGAGGCAAAACTTTCAACTGGAAGAACGGCCTTATCGGTTTCAGCCTCCAGCAGGATATCTCCGCGTTTGACGTTGTCTCCCACTTCGACTTTCCATTGACAAATCACCGCTGTATCCGTTGTCTGCCCTGCATTGGGCATACGTATCTCTTTTATCATCTCACACCTTCATCAATTTTCTTGCTTCCTCGACAATCCGCTCTTTAGAAGGAATTACATAGTTTTCCAGGATGGGCGAAAAAGGAATCGGAACGTCATAGGCAGCCACCCGAACAATAGGGGCATCCAGCAGAAAAATGTGGTGTTCAGCAATCCAAGATCCTAATTGGGCACCCCAACCGCAGTTGTAATTGTCTTCATGTACAATCATCAACCGTCCTGTCTTTTCCAATGAAGCAACCACCGTATCATAATCGAACGGGACCAATGTCCTTGGGTCGATCACTTCACAGCTAATACCTTCCTGCTCCAGAATCTGAGCTGCTTCGAGAGCTTTGTAGCTCATCAATAAGTTGGCAACGATAGTGATATCCTTACCTTCCCGACGTATTGCGGCTTTTCCGAATTCGATGACATAATCGTCTTCAGGTACTTCTGTGACCGTGGAAATCGCGTCCTTTTCTTTACGCTTGCTACCATAAAGCAACTTATGTTCGAATACGAGCACCGGGTTGTCATCTCTGATTGCCTGTTTCATCAATCCCTTTGCATCATACGCGGTGGAAGGACAGATCACCTTCAAGCCAGGAACATGGGTAAAGAAGCTTTCAAGGCTCTGTGCATGTTGTGCACCCCGATTGCTTGCGCCACACGGAGCCCGCATCACCATTGGGACGTGAACCTTTCCACCGGACATATAGCACATTTTTGCAGCTTGGTTGACCAACTGATCCATCATACAGAAAAGGAAGTCTCCATATTGCAAATCAGCTACTGGGCGCATTCCCAGCATTGCCGATCCAACACAAACACCAGCCAGCATGATTTCTGAAATCGGTGTGTTCAATACACGTTCGTAACCGAATTCATCACCAAGTCCTTTCGTAACGGTAAACGCACCGCCCATACCGCCTGGGATATCCTCATCTTCACCGAGGCAGAACACAAGCGGATCCCGTCGCATTTCCTCAGCAATTGCACTTTTCAACGCGTCAGCAATAGATAGCAAAGCCATTATTTACCCTCCCAATACACATCAGTAAGCGCACTTTCAATCTGAGGGAACGGGGCATGTTGCGCGTACTCGACTGCTTCATCGATATCTGCCTCGATGGTATTTTCGATTTCCTCAACTTCTTTTTCAGATGCCAACTTATTGGCAATAATATAATCACGGAAATTCTTCACCGGATCATGATCAAACCAATACTTTTCTTCATCTTTCGGACGATATTGGCACGCATCGTTCCTTGAGTGTCCACCGTGACGGTATGTCTTCAATTCAATGATTGTTGGACCCTGACCGCTACGTGCCCGCTTGATAGCCGTTGTCGCTGCTTCATTGACTTTCAAGACATCGTTTCCATCCACTATTTCAGATGGAATTGCGTAGGCGGCGGCTCTATCAGCTGCGGGGTTCTTCATATTGCATGTTATAGCTATGCTTGTTGTGGCACTGTACAGATTGTTCTCACATACAAAAATAACGGGAAGCTTCCAGATCGCGGCGGCATTCATAGCTTCATGGAACGCGCCTTCATTCGTGGCCCCGTCACCAAAGAAACAAACAATCACATTGTCTTTTTTCTGCATTTTATACGCCAGGGCAACCCCAGCTGCAATTGGAAGATTTCCTCCGACAATGGCATTTGCTACAAGTGCGCCAACCTCAATGTCTCCGGTATGCATCGCTCCGCCTTTACCACGACAACATCCGTCTTCTTTGCCGAACATTTCGCACATCATGCTTGTAAGCGAAACACCTTTGGCCAAATCATGACCGGCTGGACGATGCGTTGAAGCCATATGGTCATCTTTGCGTAAATCGTACAGCATCCCCACCGCACAGGCTTCCTGTCCTGTACTTTGATGGATGGTGCCGGGCATGATTCCCTCTAGAAACAGATAGTAGATCCGTTCTTCATATTTACGGATCAAAGACATCTGTCGATACATGCCGAGAGCTCTTTCCTTATCAGGTAACTTGCTCATGTTTCCCACCTTAATATATTGTAATTACATTTACATTATTTTGAATTTTGGTATTTTCACCTCGGTAAATACAATTAAAATTTACTCTTTCCCAATTAAAACACTTAAAATGTAGAGTGTCAAGTAATATTACTTAGTTATTTTTATGTAATTACATTACTTGGCGTCACCATTCTCCATGAAATGGATTACTCGATTAAAAACAAACAATTACAATATGCAGCCCCTAGATATGTAAAAAAGGGGAAGGATAATCCTTCTTCATGCGCAGCAATACTTCAACAATTCACGAAATTTCCTACAACACGTCTCGGAGCTATGCTGTGAATCTTCACATCAACTTTCCCCTCCGGCCAGATATCAGCTTCCATGAACCATCCAGGTGCATTTGTTTGCTCAGGATGGGCTGCTGATAACGGAGGATTCACCAAATAGGTCCCGTTTGGCGTAACCCTAAAACTCCACCAATGCAAATGTCCTGATCCATGAAATAGAAAATTCCTCCCCCCTTCCAGAATGTTGCGTACTTCATCGCAATTCGCTACTTTCATCAACGGGACCGTGTCGCTAGGAATGAGGAAATTCCTGTGAATTTCATGATAATTCAACGGGTGGTGGCTAAACACCATTTTCGGCAGATCATCACAGTTCATCTCATGGCGCAACCATGCAAGCTGTTTTTCAGAAACCGCGCCTCCGACTCCGTCTATCATCGGATCCAACGAATCGAAGAATATACACTTATATCCATTATATATTCGCACATAGGGTAGTTCTGGATTCCTAAGCAACAGTGCAAGTTCAGGCTTCCCGACATGTACAAAATCGTGATTCCCATCTACATGGAATACCGGACAGTTGACCTTACTATCGATCTCCTCATATATCGTCGCGGTGTTTTTACAATCGGTGTTGGTATCGACATCGATGATACGGTCTCCAAGCTCAATAATGAGATCCGGTCTCAATTCGTCATTGACAATTGAGACAAAGCGCTCAATCAATCCTGGGATTTCTTCATTCGGAGTGAACTTCCAGATGCAATCGCTCCAATCCTGTCCAGGAGAAAGATGAATATCAGAAATAAAAACTATTTTCAAATTTTCCATACCACCTATCCGTTTGCTTTCAGCTATGAAGGCTCATCTCCCTGAGCCGGGAAAGCATTGTTTTCGGGTCGTCAGCCATTAAGATTCTGCTACCATGCCTAATGGCATCGATATATGCTTGAAATTCACTATAGAACGAGACAGTGAGCGGCATGATGCCTTTCTTGAGCAATAGCGTATACCAGGATTCCGGACATGGTGTGGTATGCTGCTTGATAATGCTCCCGTCGTCTTGAACAATCCAGTTGAGCACACAAACCACATCACAGATTTCGGAGGGATCCAATTCCATCTCGCCCATGATATTCCATGGGTAAAAGCCGTGATAATGAAATGTATCACCAAAATCCTTGAAGGTTTGTTCAACAATCTTGCCTGAAAACGAATTGATCCACGTTCTGTTTCCAAGACCACGATGCGCAAGCATGTGTGCAGCCTTGCGCGCAGACTCACGAGCAAAATCCTCTTTTCCGGGTACTGGCAGATCCTTTAGCTCGATATTAAGCATGAGATCGGGATAATCGGCAGCGACATCCAGCAATTCATCCAACAGCGCTATATGTTCGAATTGAGGTACGGAAAAATCCTCTGAGGATCTCCCATGAATCGCGGCATTCATTGCTCGCAATTCTTCATACGTGCGGTCCCAGACACATCCATTTCCATCGGTGAGATCCTCGAGATGCACATTGTGCATCAAAAACAGATACCCGTCTTTGGACATTCTCACATCGGTTTCGATCATGTCGACGCCAAGCTCAGCTGCATGACGAATTGCCGCTATCGTGTTTTCAATACCATGGACCCGCTCTCCGCGATGCCCACAGATCGCAACTTGTTCCTTGCATTCAAACATCAAGGCACCCCCAAGACTCATCGTAAGAATTCATCGACTGCCGTCCCCTGGGCACAAGGTATTTCAAGCCCGAGCAACTTCGCGAATGTCGGCGCCTCATCAACAATCGGTCTTCGTTCGATAACAACATCGTCATTGAAATCAGGACCGACTGCGTTGAATACTGGCTGTGGACCTAGATCTGGATTATATCCATGTGTAGCCCGACCGAAACGATAATCTGTACTATCAAATGGTTTTACCGCTGGCCGTGTACAACCATCACTGAACGAGGTGAATCCATCTGATTCAAGGACAAAAGAAAAGTCACCGTTCAGATGCTCACGCTGGTCAACCTCTTCTGCGGTCAGCACTTCGTGGAAACCATAGATACCCTCATGTGCCATGTCCTTGAGGAGTGCATGCACGGCAGCATAGGTTTTTCTATCGGAAGGATCCTTGAGATGCACCAGATCGGACATCGCATCAGAGAGGCAGAAAGCTTTCCAGTCGGTAACATTGCCAGTATCGTCTGTTGTGATAAACCCATGGTCTCGCAAATACACATTTGGCTTTATGATGCGCTTGACATCCATCTGTCCATGGTCACTGATTACCGCAATATTCGTAGCTTCATACACTCCCGCCTTCTTCAGCGCATCAAGGAGAAGGCCGAACTGCTTATCGACAAACTCTATCGCTTTATCGGTTTCGCTGTTGAATACTCCGTACTTGTGCCTTGTTCCATCCATGATGCCATCATGGACAAACATGATTTCAGGGGCATACTGTTCGATGATGTCACACGCACAGGCGATAAGGAAGTTATCGATGTAAGGTTGCACCATAAAATTTGTTCTGCCTGTCTTGTAATGACTTTCCGGAAGCAAGTATTCGTTCTTACGGGCAATGTTGATCACCTCTTCGGTTGAACCTTGACGTCTAAAAGCCATTTCCAACGTATCATTCGCATATGGCATCCAGTATTCATTGAGCAGGTAGTCAATATCAGGATGATTTCCTGTTACCGGCCAGAATACGGCACCGGTGCTGAATCCTGCCCTCTTGGCGATGGTGAACAAATCCTCAACCTTCACATGCTTATGATCCCACACCCAGCTCTGCTCTTTGTCCGTAGTAGTAAACTCAAAGTTGCTCACGATCCCATGCCTACTCGGATAACAACCTGTGCTGATACTCGTATGTGCCGGATACGTAATCGATGGATAGATAGTCCTGACATGATTTATCTGACAACTATTCTGCATCACCGATCCAAAATTCGGCATTTGCATGAGCTTATCGACATCCTCTCGAACCAAGGCATCAACTGAAAATACTAATAATCTCTTTCTCATACCGTTCCTCTAAAGCGTTAGTCCCTACCAATAGAGTAATGACCGCTTTCTGTTGCCTCTCCATAGATGTTGGTGATTTGTCTGATATATTGTGACTGGATTTCATAGGTCCCATCACCAGGTGTCGATACTGATACCGTTCCGTCCTGACTGGTGTAAAAAGTCAATGCACCGTGTTTATAACGATATTTCATTGCTACTGTCTTGCTAGTGATCAGACTGTGTTGCTGTATAGCCACCAGAGGACTGAGTGCTTCGATATACTCATTCCGATTGGATGTCTCATATCCATGATGATTCATTTTAACAATATCCGAATCCAGTTCTTGTCCATATTTCTCAACAAGCGCCAATTCCTGTGTGATATAGATATCACCCGAAGTCCAAAAGCTGGAATCACCATAGGTTATTTTCATTGCCAAGGAACAATCATTGGCATCCATGTACCCTGCCTTGATATCTTCTTCAGAACCTTTCTCCGGTCCATACACAGCAATTTTCACATGGTCACCAAGCATAAAGGAATCACCTTCATACACGATATCACAAGGGATATCCAGTTCCTTGATCTTTGCCATAGCATTACCGTATGTAGCGGATTCATATTCATGAGCATTCTTATACACGCGCCCGATATCATAGCGTGACGCCAATTCCACAAAGCTACCGATATGATCCGCATGAGGGTGGCTCATGACAAACACATCGATTCTATCTATGCCCATAGCCTTAAGCTGTGAGTCAATTTCCTCAAAACACCAACTATTGCTGCAATCAACCATCATCACCAAACCTTCGGGAGAAGTGAAAACAGTACAATCCCCAGCATAGGAAACATCATTACTCGTTTCTTTCGATCCTGTGGTGCACAGATAGTGTGCAGTCAGTGTACCCAGACTGTGTGAGGTATCCAACACTACTGAGGTATACGAACCATCGGCATCTTGTTTCGGGGCGCTCCCAGCCATTGAAGCACAGCCCACAACAAGGAACATCGTAAGAAGCACGCTTGCAAGTAGTTTTATGAATTTCATTAATGCTCTCCACTAGTGAACGATAATCCAATACAATCAATGAACCGTAAAAGGGGTTAACACCCCACTATACGAATATGTGTAACCGTCGGATTGTTAGTCCATCGATACTCAATGGGGCGGAGCTTGGCTCTGCCCCATCTTTGCATAGTAGGAATCACGCTACACTATAAGTTAGCGAGATTGTACAGTTCGATCGCTTCTTGGATCTGATCGTTTGCCGTTTTGATCGCCTTGGCAATCGTTGCATCAGAAGGATCATTGCACACAGTTTCAACCGCAAGCTTATTCGCGTTTTTAATTTCAGCAGAAACTCCACAAATCGGCATCAGTGCATCGCCTTTACTGTTGTTCAAGCTGTCGTACACCGTTGAAATTCCAGGGAAAATATTTGTCATATAGTTTTGGTACACATCGCTATCGAACGCATCTGTGCTTGGCGCAAGATACCCGGTTGCGGAAGCAAAGTAACCAGCCCACTCACCCTTGCTAGCGAACTTCATGAATTCATAACCGCCCTGCATAGCCCACTTGTTTCCGTTGTCGGCAATGAACAACCACGTACCACCAGAAGGTTCACCGGCACGATCACCAGCTTCAGTAACTGAAGGACATGGGACAACACCAACTTCAAATGCTCCATCAACTGCTGTCAAGACCTTCGTTGTCATTGAAATGACACCAAGCATCATGGCACAATCTTCAGCAGCAATCAGGGGAATAATTTCCGAGCTATAGTTTGCACCGAATGGAACTCCAAGATTTTCATTATACAGGTCTTTGTAGAAGCTAAGATATTTGGCAACTGTGGATTCTACTTCTCCACCGTCTTTGTAGAACACCTCGGAGATTGGGCCTTCGAGACCATTCTTATTGTCGTATGCCACTATACCTTCACGTGCAAGCGCTGCATTGAAATAATATCCTGCATCAGAGTGAAAACCAATTCCGTATTGGGTGTAACCGCCGTCAACCAAGATCCTGCAAGCCTCAAGAACACTTTCAAAAGATGTAAGTGAAGCGGGATCGATTCCAGCTTCTGCAAGCATGTCTGCATTATAATAGATTGTGGGGTAACTTACTCCACTGGGATATCCAACGAGATTCCCTTCGCCATCGCAGGATGCAGCATAAAATGCTTCATAGGTATTGGCGAGTTCAGGCCATCCAGCAGTATCCTTGTCTACATACCCCTGAGTGCTGACTGCATAATCTGCCTCGATCACCATGCCGATATTTTCTATCGCACAGTGAAATAGAGCAGGAAGCTCATCTTTCAGTGTCGACTGCATCTTGGCAATGAGTTCGTTCTGTGATCCCTGGTACTCAATGGTAACATGGTAGTCAGACTGACTTTCATTGAATGCATCGATAATGTTTTGGAAATACCCAACATTTGTAGCACCATGGAACGTCCACCATACTACTTCAACTGTCCCTTCCGGTTTTGTTTCCTCTACCACCGGGGTCTCTTGTGCTCCACCGGCAAAGGCAGCACACAATACAAGCGAAATAAGAATCAAAACAACAGCTAGTTTTTTCATCATCCATCTCTCCTTTTTCAATTCTTAAGCGATAACATCGCCTTTTTCACTGACGGGATTTATCAACCTTTTACACCTCCGGACACCATTCCCTTGATGATGTAATCCTGGCCAAAGATAAAAGCTAAAACAGCAGGTGTCATTGCAACCATTGCCGCAGCGATCACCTTTCCATACTCCTCTACGTCGCCAGTCACAAGATACGAGACCCCTACTTGTACCGTTCTCCATACATCCTTGTTCGTTACAAGCAATGGCCAAAAGTAGGCATTATAAATGCGTACGAACTGGTATATTGCGAGGGCGGAGATCGTTGGAACTGAGAGCGGCATTGCAATCTTGAAAAGAAATCCGACATCTCCACAGCCATCAAGCGTCGCGGCATCCTTGAAATCTTTTGGAAGCTGTTTGTAATACTGACGCATCATGAATATGCTCGTCCCTGAAATCAAGGATGTGAGAAACAATCCGGCATGTGTATTCACCAATCCCATATTTTGGATAGTGACATAGTTCGTAATGATAACAACTTCACCAGGAATCATCATCGTACTGAGAATAACTACCCACAGAAATCGCTTTAACGGAAATTCGAAAAATACAAATCCGTATGCTGCAGTACTTCCGAAAATCACTTGCCCGAGAATCGCCACGACACAAACGATAATCGAATTCTTCAGGTAGTGGAGTATGGGAACGCCCGTGAAGACCTTGATATAATTTTCAAGTGTCGGAATCTTGGGAAATAAGAGCAACGGTAACTGGGACAGTTCTCTTTCAGAGTGGATAGAGAACATGAGCCCGACAATGAGTGGAGCAATAAATGCTAGTCCAATTGCCAACTTAATAATAAACGATGCAACCTTAATCGATGTTTTCTTAGTTTTTAGACTGATCATTGGTAGTGTACCACCTTCTTCTCAAGAGCAAATTGGATTCGTGTAATAACGAAAATCAGCAGGAATAGGAATATCGCTTGTATGCAAGCTGTCTCAAACCGTCCTTTGATCAATGCGTTTTCATAGATGTAATAGATGAGAGTCTTCGTGGAGTTGACGGGTCCTCCACCTGTGAGTAGCCGTATCTGTGCAAAACTCTTGAATGAACTGTTGATGTTCAAAAAGAGCACGAAGAAAATTTGGGGAGATGCAATAGGAAGGAGTATATGTTTGATTTTTTGCCAGGTGTTTGCTCCATCTAGAACTGCGCTCTCAAGCAATTCCGTTGGTACATTCCTAAATCCCACAAGCAAGAATATGAAACTGGTGCCTACGTGCATCCAAATCGTTACAATACATACCACCCAGATCGCATATTGCATTTCATGTTGCCAAGCAATTGTTGTACCTAAGATACTGTTCAACAAGCCATTTTTCTGACGAAAAATAAATACAAATATACCCGCTGCAGGAGCAGAAGCAATTGCCATAGGAAGCGCGAACATGGTTTGGTAGATCTTTGATCCTTTCCCCTGCTCTGTCGAAAGAAGCGCAAAGAATAATGCTAATACAAATGTTCCAACAAGATTAATCGCGGCGATCTTGAGGGTGACACCCATGACATTCCAGAAGGTTCCATTGGTAAGGACTCTCTTCCACATCTGTAGACCAACAAATTTCGTTGGGTTACCATAGGTATCGGTCAGGGTGAATGACAGTAAAATTGTCCTAAGGAACGGGTAAATGGTAAACATGCCAAAAAGAATGAGTGCAGGAGCAATGAACACATATGGCAACGGTGACCCCTTTTTCCGATTACCCTGAAGCATGCGGCTATTGTTTTTCATATGATGCATCGAGTACCACCTATACTTGAGAAACTTAGCAAGATTACGGTTTGTTGATGACCTTGCATCAACAGTGGTTTGTTTCGCAAACGTTTTCGAACAATTGTCCCATTCGGGCAGTTAAAAATCATATTTTTCATTCAATAACCCTTCAAAGTTGCATGTAATTACATTAATAATGTGTCTAATAAATACAAAATTATCTATGTATCACTCGAAAACTTATAAAAATTTCAAAATCTAACGTAATGATATAGTGACACCATCAGCAAGTCAAGAAAAATTATCATTTTAATTATTGTAATTACATTTTTTACTAAAAGTACTATATTTTTTTCGAAACTATTTTATAATGTATTTACATGTATAAAGAGGTGCGTTATGGGACTCACATTCAGTGATATAGCAAATGAAATCGGAGTATCAACAGCAACAATCTCACGAGTAGTCAACAATGACAGTAGTGTGCGTGAAGAGACTCGATTGAAGGTTGAGCAGGCATTGGCCGAACACGGCTACCAGTATCGGGCAAGACGCAAATCAACGAAGAAAAGCAATATCAGCTCGGTGATGATCATTGCGGGCCAATTATCGAATCCGATAACGGTAGCTTATATCAATGGTATCAGGGAAGGATTGAAAAACACCTCATATAAAGTATTCGTGGTTTTTACTGATTATGACACTAAGCATGAAGTCGATTATCTTCAATATGCAAAGGACAACGCATTTGCAGGGATTTTCATGCTTAATGTCATCGAAAACGAATCTCTCATCCGCATGCTCAATTCCATAGAATCTCCTGTAATTCTGGTAAACCGCTACTTGAGGTCAAAGGATACCGACATCGTAACTGTCGATAATTACCGTTGTGGTTTCCTGTCGACACAATATCTCATCAATCAAGGTCACACGCATATTGCCCACATCGCAGGACCGTCGAATTCCATTACCTGTCAGAACAGGACTCTTGGCTATATAGATGCCATGAATGAATACAAGTTAACAGTCAAAAATACAGAGATTTTTTATGGTGATCGAACCTATCAAAGCGGTTTCGCATTTGGTTTGACTTTCGCGAAGATAAAGCCATCTGAACGACCAACTGCAGTATTCTCCATCTCAGGAACCATGGCTGAAGGATTTGCCGATGCAGTCATCCAACAGGGCTTATCGATTCCCGATGACGTTTCGTTAATCTGCAATGATGATTCAAGTAAAGAATATGTACGCAAGCTAAAAATTACGTGTGTCGAACCAAATATTGTGGCAATTGGTGCAGCGGCTACCGAACTATTCCTGGAACGCGTCAAGAACCCGAAGTCACAACTGAGGAGAATCGTGTATCCACCCGTATTGACCGAGAATGGATCGGTAAAAAAACTCTTGCAGCAAGACAACAAGGAAGCAACTCCGACCGTATAAAGCCTCATAGTCCTTCTGGTTGGGTCCCTATTCCCAACCAGAGGGTAGATAAAACGATAATAGTGCTGATTAGCATACAGGATAACATGTCTCTCCCCTACACTCTAATACCAAGCTTAGCCAAAACGCAGATCAAATCTCGTTGTTTGTCCTGGCAATATACCCCATAAGTACCATAATAACTGCAATACTAGCGAGAATATCGATTACCGGATTCCTAGAGCACGCCGGTGATTCGTCCAGCATCTGATGATGATCGACAAAGTCTTCTGTAATCCTGAGGCGCTTGTCAAAATGCTTGAACCATTGTCGTTGCAAATACCCGCTGATACAGTTGAAGCCACAAAATCGTCCCCTCTTCACCTTGTATGTGAGTGCAGCCACAATCGTTTCCATACTGAAAATCTTGAAGGCATGCATCCAGGTAGGAAGTAACGTGTAGCTAGTTTTGCACAACGGACATAGCTTCCGATGAATCCAGAGAACTACTGCATTCAAGGCTTTGTCCAGGAAGTACCGCCTACGCCACCCATGCCCATGGAGCTTCTGGTTGCAATGGGCACAAAAGTGTTCTCCGGTTACCGAAGATGGCGGCGGACCTTTGCCTTCCACTACTTGAATTATTTGCGGATCAATGGCAACCTCTAAGAGCATTATTTGCATTTGGGAGAGGGACAACTTTGGTCGGGAAGCCCTCTCCTTTTCCTTTTAGGAGTATGTGCAACAAACCTACCATACAGGTACCCTTCTTCCTAGCTCAATCTGCAATTTTCTTTGCTCTTCTTTATAGGACTATTTGCAGGCTAACAAATGCCGGTGAGTCAGGATCCATGGTACTTCTTCGAAGCCCCCACTTGATGTTTTCGCTCTTGTTCTCACTCTCCGCTTGGGCTATGCCTGCATGAAGAGTAAGGAGCAGCTCCCCTGCTTGGCTGAGGAGGTGTATCCTCTCATTGTAGAAAAAGACATCCACCTTCAGTTCCTTGAGTCGTCTGAGCGTCACCAGAAAATCCACGCAGTTGCGTCCGAAGCGGCTGATGGACTTGGTGTAGATCATGTCGATCTTGCCCGCCTCACAGTCCGCCAGGAGGCTCTGGAAGCCAGGACGAGAGCTGATGGTCCTACCGGACTTGATATCGATATAGGTACCGACATATTCCCAAGCGGGATTATCCAGGATGTCCTCCTTCTCGAAGTCCATCTGGGCCGAGAGGCTATGAAGCTGTCGCTCCATTTGTGTGCTCACACGACAGTACAATGCCACGCGCATACGCTTGAAATGCCGTCTGGCTGGTATGACATGTATGATGGGTTTTCTTTTCTCGTCGGGCATGGGTTTTTATAACACGAATGGAAAGGGATGGATAGATTTGAGAGAACAATCTTGATTGGACCTAGAATCGATACTTTTATTGCTCATTACGGTCAAGTAAGAGTTCTTGGCAAATGGGCGTTTAATCAATCGGATCTGAATCCATTTGACACCTTAACACTTCCTTGAACAATGAGCTGTTCACTGTTTACTGACTGAATTGAAATTCACTGACAGAAACACTCAGGGAATCAACGATTCAGCCAATAAGCCTTGATATGGAACCAGAGATGATATGAGGAGTGTATTGCAATGCAAGTACCTTCTAATCTTGTACATCCAAAATTGCAGTAAAATCTTCCTTCATTTTCAGAAGTTTCTCACTCCCCACTTCTATAGTGCCGATAGGGATGAGCCCTCGGGAATATGAAAAATCCCTGTAGAAAAGCGCAAGATTTCCCCATGGCGCATAGAGCGTGAGGTCGCCCGCTGTGGGTTCATATCCATCAGGTGCATTCTCTGTCGAGAGCTCCTCGGCAAGATAGGCGACCTTCTCTGTAGAAGCATAATCCTTGAAGGTCAACGTGAGTGGCAACATCCGCACAAGATTTCTGCTTGTCGGATTATCGAACAGGTGAATCAGCAGTTCCTCTTCATTAAAATGCATCACAATCATAACCACTCCTTTCTCTCCGATTTGCTCATCACTAGCCTGCCTCCCTTGTGCGAGAAGCCCCACACAACATATTGCAGAGATCATCATGATAATTATTCCAATCCGTTTCATCTCTATTTCCTATCCTTAAAAGGCAGAGATTGGCTGTCGATCCTGAGATGGGCTAATGCCAAACGTACGTTTATATTCCCTACTGAACTGTGAAACACTCTCATAGCCTACCCGGGTAGCTGCAGTGTTCGCCTTCTCTCCCTCTCGTTGGATAATCTCACGAGCCTTATGGAGTCTGATGTGTTTGATATACTGCAGAGGAGAAGTGCTGGTTACCGATTTGAAAGCGGTATGAAACCCTGAGGAACTCATTCCGGCTTCCTTTGCAAGTTCAGGAATCTCAAGCGGCATATCATAATGTTCGTGTATCTCCCTGATCACCCGCGCAATCTGATACACTCCTCTGTTGCTGACAGCGAGTTCCCGAAGAATCTCCCCCTTCTCATTTGTAAGGATTAGGAACAAGAGTTCCTTGAGATAGAGCGGACCGAGGATATTCCTCTCGTCATCATCGGCAAGTGTGCGTAAGAGACGAACCACAGAGTCCCTCATCCGTTCAGTAACGGGGGCATCATAGACTCCAGTACTCACCTTTTTGGGTATGGAGGTGTGAAATTCCATTTCGTAGAGAATCTCACCAATAATCTTCGGGTCCACAGCAATCACAAGTCCGAGCATAGGTTGCTCATGCTCAATGACAGCCTCACAGACAACAGGAAGAGGAACGGTTTGGACGAAATACCTTGAAGCGTCATACACGAACTTCTGCTCTCCGAGGTAAATATTTTTCTTCCCTTGGGCAAGCATGATAATCTGGGGAAGGTACAGTTGTGGCCGTTTCTTATAAGGGACGTCACGTCTGAAAATCACCAACCCATCTATACCTGTTTTCTGGATTCCCTCTACAGGAAGAGATTTCTGTAAAATTGATCTCATCTCGTCAATCGGGTCATACATATCTATCCTCATACTATTTATAATACATGACCGTATTATGCATGATATTACCACAAAGTACATACAACTCTTTGGATAATTGTAGGATTAGGCAAACTATTTAGAGAAATGGATATCGCCACAGCCTCTCAGATGTCCTATCTTCACTAGTAAAGAAACCAATGTTGGAGGAGACAACTACATGAAATACACAAATAAAGATGCATTTGAGAAAGCGAACATGTTCGGGACAGGTGCCCCGAATGACTTCTTTTCCAAATACTTTGTGGGAAAGTCATTTCTCAATTTCTTAGTCAAACCCGGAGAAGCACCTGTCTTTCTTGCAAATGTAACCTTCGAACCGGGTTGCCGCAATGACTGGCATATTCATCATGCAGAATCCGGTGGGGGACAAATGTTGATCTGCACAGCTGGAGAGGGTTGGTACCAAGAAGAGGGAAAGGAAGCACAACGGCTTGAGGAAGGGTCCTTCATCTATATCCCTGCCGGAGTGAAACATTGGCACGGAGCGAAGTCGGACAGCTGGTTCAGCCATATCTCACTTGAAATACCGGGAACCAACACAAGGACTGAATGGCTTGAACGGGTACCTGAGAAAGAATACGAACAGCTGAACGAGGATCAAGTATGAATAGATGCGAAGTGAGCAAAAAGACAATCTCTGAACTTTTCGGTGACGTTCATCCGTTCTTTCTCCCAGAAGCCCCAGAATTCCAGAAAATTCGTGATGCCTTCATGTATGGGGAAGCCTATCCCCAAGGGTGTCTAAGTACCACAGAGAAAATACTAATCATTTTGGTGAGCCTTACAGCGACCGGGATGTTCGATGAAATCCCTTCATATGTGAGCTCTGCATTGAAAAACAGGACCACTCCTCATGAAATCCAGGAAGCGATGTATCAGTGTGCTCCCTATATCGGGTTCCCGCAAACAGAGAAAGCGTTGAGGGTGGTCTTGCAGACCTTCCAAAAGGCATCCATTCCACTTCCCCTCGAATCGAATGCACGCGTTGATGAGAAAACCCGTTTCCCTGAAGGCTTGAAAATTCAGAAAGCCATCTTCGGCGAGGTAATCGACAGGATGAGAGCCGGAGCACCTGAAGAGCTTAGACACATCCAGGATTACCTTTCGGCTTTTTGTTTCGGTGACATCTATACACGGGGAAGTCTTGGCGTGAAGACGAGGGAACTCCTCACCTTCGCTATCCTGATCTCTCTCGGGGGATGTGAGAGCCAGGTCAAATCACATATCTACGGTAATACTCAGGTGGGAAATGGTCGTGATGAACTCATTGCAGCGATCACACAATGCCTCCCCTATATTGGATTCCCAAGAGCACTCAATGTATTGGCAACCCTGACCGAAGTGTTGGGAAATGTACAGCAACAATGAAAATTGGAAAATATCAAAGGAGAAAAACCACATGTTGAAAGAGACGTATATGCTATCAAACGGTGTCAAGATTCCCAAGCTCGGACTCGGGACATGGTTCATAAGTGACGATACCGTCGCCCAGGCAGTGAGGGATGCTATCACTCTAGGATACCGCCATATCGATACCGCCCAAGCCTATCAGAATGAACGAGGAGTGGGTGAAGGAGTAAGAACCTGCGGAGTATCCCGAGAAGAGCTCTTCGTCACTACAAAGCTTGCGGCAGAAGTCAAATCCTACGGCGAGGCTGTAGCTTCCATCGATGGGTCGCTACAAACCATAGGGCTTGAGTATGTTGATTTGATGATCATCCACTCACCCCGCCCGTGGATGGAATATCAGGAAGCAGACCCGTACTTTGAAGGAAACCGGGAAGCATGGAGAGCTCTTGAAGATGCATACAAATCCGGGAAGGTTCGCGCTATCGGCCTCTCGAATTTTGGGAAAGAGGACATCGAGAACATTCTCTCTTCCTGTACCGTTGCCCCCATGGTCAACCAGATACTCGCACATGTCAGCAACACTCCCAAAGAGCTGATTGCCTATTGCAAGGAAAAAGGCATCCTTGTGGAAGCTTACTCTCCCGTCGCCCATGGCGAGTTGATGAAGAATCAAGTAGTGAAGGAGATGGCTCAGAAATATGGTGTATCTGTAGCCCAACTTGGAATCAGATACTGTTTGGATCTTGGGCTTCTTCCTCTCCCCAAAACAGCCAATCCTGCTCATATGAGGAACAACGCCGACCTGGACTTCTCAATATCAGTTGCGGACTTGGATACGCTTACGAATATCAAGAAAATCGAGAATTATGGCGATGCAAGCTTCTTTCCTGTTTATGGTGGCAATTTGAAACGGTAATACTTCCAGTTTATACTATGATTACGCACTGGATGCAGGACACCCAGTGCGTAATCTTACACGAAGAGGATCCCCATCATCACAAACACTTTTCAGATTTTGTGATTTAGAAACAACATATCACAGAGAGTAACAGTAAAAATCAGAAATCACTTTACTCCGCAAATCCTACGATGTATTTAGACTATACTTCATCAATGACAACTTACCAATGATACAAGATTACCCTTTGCAAGTGTTTGTTTTGCAAACATTTAATTTTCTGGAATTTTACCAGTTTTTCATCTTTTTTTGATAATTTAGACTACTCAATTTCGTCAATTTTTATCCAAGGTACGCACACTCGTATTTTCAACAATACCGTTGATTCTTATGCCATTTAGTTTTGGGGTTTGGTGGTCTTCTTTGCCTTGGTCACAGCCTTCTTGGAGCTGTAATGGGTGCTCTTACGGACCTTGTTCCCATGCTCATCGATCTCGATGAAAAAAAGTTCATTTATCATAGAGGCTTAGAGTAGCCGTTAGTTTTGAACAAAGATTTTGAATGAGTTCTTGCGGTTCAATAATCCTTGCATTCACTCCCAACTGCACAAAAAATGTTGAAATATACTCAATTTCTCCCCTTTCAACATCCATATCCAGAAAGCCAGAATCCTCACTTGTTACTGTCATATGAGGACCCAGCCATGGTTGACCTTCACAGAGCCTAATGCCCTCTCTATTCAATTCAGCATACACATGCATTGGATCAGACGGTTCTTGAGTCGTAAGATTGTTAAGCCATTTATGAAGATCAATATCGAAGGTGCAAGGTGCTTGTGTTTTTGCTAGAGATAAAATGCGATCTACCCGATAGTTTCTAACTTGCTTCTGTAAGATGTCATACGCTGGCATATACCAAAACCCGTCATACATGTAGATACCAATAGGTAAAACATCTTTTGTCGAATTCTTAATTTTTGATCGGTATTCCATGAGGATTACGGTTTTTTCTAACGCTGCCTCAATAATCTGCTTGAGGAATGGAGATTCGATGTTCCGTTTTTTATTCCAAAAAGAGACAACGGTATCCAGGTTGTTCAACCATTCCCTTGTATCTGGAGGCAGCCTTACAAGCAGCTTCCGGGAAACTGAATCAATATCCACTTCAAAAGGCAAGGAACTAATATGCCTTAGAGATTGAAAGGAGAAGAAAATGGCAAAGGCTTCATTTTCATTGAATATTATGGGTGGCAATAATCTGTTATCAAGAATTCGATATCCCCCATGGCGACCAGATTCAGTATAAATTGGTACACCCATTTCACTTAATTCCGTCAGATACCTGTATGCCGTTCTAACAGAAACATCAAATTCAAAAGCAACATCTTGAGCAGTGAATATTCGCTTTGCATTGATGTATGTGATTAGATCAAATAAAATCTTTGTTTTTGACAAAAGTCCTCTCCTTTTAAAAATATGTCATATTTTGTCATGTTTAGAGTATATCATAACCTCAAATCAATATTGGGGGTAATTAAATTATGAAGGCCGTAATTATTAATAAATTTGGAGGGCCAATGGAACTAGCTGTGGAAAGCATTCCAGAACCTAGCCTTGATAACGAAGAAATACTAATCAAGGTTGAATATGCTGGTATTGGACAATGGGATATCTTTGAAAGAGAAGGCGGATATGATGAAATGCTGGGACTTCATTCAACATTTCCGTATGTGTTGGGATCGGAGGGATCTGGAGTTGTCCATGCAATAGGAAAGAATGTCACAGGTTTCACTGTTGGCGACAAAGTTTATGCCTCAGGGTTTCTTAATCCAAAAGGAG
This sequence comes from uncultured Sphaerochaeta sp., assembly GCF_963677075.1. Lineage (NCBI taxonomy): Bacteria > Pseudomonadati > Spirochaetota > Spirochaetia > Spirochaetales > Sphaerochaetaceae > Sphaerochaeta > uncultured Sphaerochaeta sp. The sequence continues at coordinate 2,983,726 of NZ_OY781873.1, forward strand.
GTTTTTACGCAGAATTTGTTGCTATTGATCATCGATATGTCACGCATATCCCGGATTCAATCTCGAGTAGGGAAGCAAGCGCAGTGTCGGGGGTAGGCATTACTGCTTTGCGAGGTATTGAAGATGTATTACACCTACAAACAGGCGAGTCAATCATGATTTTGGGGGCTAGCGGAGGGATTGGACATATAAGCGTCCAAATTGCAAAGCACAAAGGTGCCCGGGTGTTCGCGATTGCTTCGGGAACTGACGGAGTTGCAGCAGTAAAAAGCTTGGGGGCTGATGTAGTAGTGGACGGAAGAAACGATGATTTCATATTAGCCGCAAACAGCTTTGCACCAAAGGGTTTCGATACAGCTCTGTTCACAGCTGGAGGTCCTCTTGTCCAATCATTGGTTCGGTGTATCCGGAAAGGTGGTCGCATTGCTTATCCAAATGGTATTTTCCCAATTCCAAAAAATACCTTGGGTTATAATTACCTAGCCTATAATGGAGAGCCTGATCCAGAAATTATAAACCGTTTGAGGCATTGGATATGCGATGGCAATTTACATGTTCATGTTGCTAACACCTTCCAGCCGGCAGAGTGTCAGAGAGCACATACTATGCTTGAACAGCACCATATTGGTAAACTCTGTTTCAAGTTCTGATATTTTAACAAGAGTTATTGTTCGTCTGATGCTAAAGTCTATAAGGAAAGATTCATTATATTGGATCTATTTGTGAAGTCGCACGAGATGGAATGCCGATCAAGATCCTCAAGTGTGTATTCGCTTCAATATTGTATTGAAGTTGGCCTTTCTATTGTCTGATTTCCCACTTATATTTATGATGATACCATCATTGATCCGAAAGATTCGTCATGCGTAACTTGATTCAATCGGATAATAAAACCAGGTGATTCATGCATGACAAAGGAGGACGAAACATCAAAACTCAATATTACACAGCAGCAAGTCTCGATGGATATCTCGCAACTGAAGATGATTCATTAGACTGGTTGTTTCCCCTTGGTGATCTGGAAGACAGCAGTTATCCAGAATTCTATTCCCACGTTGGCGCATTGGCTATGGGTTCCAGCACGTACGAATGGATAGTACGAAATGCTGAGAAGGTAAGCGCAGAGGCTGGTTCCACTTGGCCCTACTCCCTCCCGACATGGGTGTTCTCCAAACGAAGACTTCCCCTTATCGACGGCGCGGATATTACATTTGTCCGGGGAGAAGTAACACCAGTCCACGAGGCGATGCGCCTGGCGACTGGCGGCAAAAATATCTGGATTGTAGGTGGGGGAGATCTGGCGGGACAATTCTATGACGCAGGTCTTTTGGATGAAATGATCGTCCAAATCGGTTCTGTGACGCTGGGAACTGGAAAACCGTTGTTCCCCCGAAAAGTTCTCAATCCGACTCTTCAGCTCACATCCGTCCAAAGGATGGGTAAGGAAATGGTTGAGCTGAGGTATGCTGTGAACAAATAATAACAATCGAGAAGAGAAGACATTCCTGGTGCATATTATTATATGGAAAAGTATATTCCCTTTTTTTCATAAGAATCAGCATCTTGGTGTGGCATTCAGCAATTCATGACATGGAGGTTATATGAGCGATTGGTTCACCATCGATAGGATTGACACCGATACATACATAATCAGTGAATACCGACACTGGAAGGAAACTCATTGTTATCTTCTCAATGGCACAAATTGCAGCCTTCTTATAGATACTGGGTTGGGTATTTGCAATATCCACGATGAAGTGATGAAACTATCGAACAAACCAGTCATCGCCGTCGCCACCCATATACATTGGGACCATATCGGGGGCCACCACTATTTTCCCGATTTCTATGCTCATAAGGACGAGCTGCACTGGCTGAACGGTGGATTCTTTCTCACCTTAGAACAAATTAAAGAGATGGTGATGGACCGCTGTGATGCCCCTGTCGGCTATGATGTGAATACGTATGAGTTCTTTCAAGGTACCCCTACCCGCATACTCAGTGATGGTGATGACATCGACCTCGGTGCCCGCATCATCAAGGTATTGCACACGCCCGGGCACTCTCCCGGGCACATGTGCTTCTGGGAAGAGGATAAAAGATATCTGTTCACTGGCGATCTGGTTTATAAGGATACATTGTTTGCTTATTACCCATCCACAGACCCCCAAGCGTATCTTGTCTCCCTTGAGAAGATTGCAGCATTGCCGGTTGAACGGGTGTTTCCAGCCCACCATTCATTGGATATCAAACCTGAGATTCTTGGAAGGATGCGAAATGCATTCCGGGACCTTGAAACCGAGGGCAAGCTGCATCATGGAACCGGTGTATGTGAATACGGTGATTGGGCTGTTTGGTTATAGAAAGTCAATCAATCATGTAAAGGATTTTCAAGCTCTACGATCTTGTAAAAGAGTCCATAACCATTCTTCTTGTTCTCTTATATACAATTATTTTGACTATAAATCATCCAACAGTACTGAGTTCAAATTATTCATAGTTCCTCCAGACCTCATCGGTCAACTTCCCCTCCAAGCACAGGCTTGGTGTCCAAACGGGGTATGTATTACCTAAGAAAGGGTATGGAGTCTTCTGCTTCATCTATGAGTACAGTGATGGTATTCCTTTCCTGAAAAATCTTGTCACCGTTTCTTACCTACCATCTGGATAATATTGAAATACTTCCCTACCCCTGCTTCCATCATGACAAGATCCTCTTTGGCATAGGGGTTGGGTGATTGCAGCCAATCATCCCAGGCTTGTTTGCATGAGGTCATTTCACGGAACTCGATTATCTCAATACCAGGTTCTTTTTCCCAGAGGGCTTTCCACCAGGTAAGGAAATATCTTTGCATCAAGCCCACGCTCGGCAAAGCGTTTGGCATAATCGGGGGGAGTTATCCACAGGTCAGCCGCAAAAACAGTCACGTCATATCTTATATCCGCAAGCCCCAATGCTCTTGAGTGTTTCTTTTTGCATAGCTGATCTTCTTCTGTTCAATTTCCTTGGATTTCAAGGCTCTTTTCGTTTAATAAAGTGAATTAGATTTACAGGTCCAAGAATCTCGGCTATACTGGAAGCATGACAGACAAGGAAAAAGAGCAGAAGGCTTTGGAAATCTACCAGCAATTGGTCAACACCCTTGAGGATGTGTCCGAGAAGGCCGAGATCATGAACATCGTGAATACCCTGATAGAGGAGAGCGGTCTTTCTCCAGCTGGGGAGCCCAAGACAAAGCTCAAGACATCCAGGAAGAAGCCTACATCTGAATCCGTTGCCCTGGTCTGCCCGAAATGCGGCTCAGAACATGTGGGAAAGAACGGATCTGCTCACGGCAAGAGCAGGTTCCTCTGCAAGGATTGCGGGGCCTTTTTCGGTCCCACCTCGGGCAAGCTGACCGCTGGTACTTACTCTCCTCCTCAGTCCTGGGATGTCTTTCTGGAAGGCATGCTCTGCGATGATTCCCTGCCCATGCTGTCTGAGAAATGCAACATATCGCTGTCCACAGCCCATTCCTGGAGAATGAAACTGTTCAGCCAGGTGTCGAACTCAGTAGAGGGAAGGATCCTCAAGGGAGTGATCCAGGAGGATGAGTTCTATCTTCCCTCGAGTTTCAAGGGGAACTGGAAAGGGGCCGCCAACCTCGGTATAGAGAAGGATTATTCGGATGTCGTGCCTGATTACCGCAAGTACGGCTTCAGGAACCACCCGCATGAGCGGGGTTCCCAGGACCGCAAGCGGGGCCTGAGCAGGGACAAGGTGTGTATCGCCACTGCCATCGACGACGAAAGGAACGTGATCGGCAAGCCAATCGGCAGGGGCAATGTGAGCAGCGAGGGACTGGAGCATGCATTCTCATCCAGGCTCGACCAACAGTCCATCCTGGTCACCGACAAGAGCAAGGGAGGCATCAAGTATGCCGAGAGCACAGGACTGACTCATTTTGCGCTGGATTCAAGGAAGGAATCCAGGAAAGGACCATACAACCTGCAGCTGGTGAACGCATTGCACTCAATCATTTCGGAGAAATCACACAGCAGGGCTTGCTTTGCGACCAAGAATGCTGAGCTGTACATCACCTGGGAGGCTTGGAAGCTGCTGAACAGGACCAAGAGCCTGGCTGAGAAAAAGGACATCCTCAAATCACTGGTTGTTCCAGGAAAGAAAACCGCTACGATGCAGCAGATCAGAAATTGGGAACTGCCCCCGGTATTGCTCCAATTTTCGAATAACTAAACTACACGAAAAGAGCCGATCGCAACGATCCATGCTTCCTTTCTGAAACGCTTGCCTTGCCCCCTAAAACAGCGGACTAATGCCATGGTGGCATCTGTCTGATAGGGTTGTTGTTTGAATTACAACTTCACTTGTCATCACCTTTATCTTTGATCAGCTTCTTGACTACCATATCAAAGTCCGATTCAAAGAGCCTATCTTGTATCGGTCTGTATTTTTCAAATTCACTCTCGGCGAAAGCCTTCGCAATTTCTGCTGTTACTTTTCCTGCATCCTGCAAAATATCAACCTCGTTGAATTTTAGGAACGCATTCAGCTTCTCCGCCCAGTCCTCCATGGTCATCGGAATGCCTCGTTCCGCCTGGTTTTCCGCATAATCAAGATACATGGTAACGATCCTATTCAAGGACTTGATCTCTTTTTGATCCAGATAGTTTTTGGCGATGACCACATCGGATTTCAAGATCTTACCATCCGGTGCCTTCTTCCACGTGTTCAGACCCATATGATCCTTATGATGGTCTGCACGGTCCATGATAAGCTCCGCAGCTGTCTTTCCATGGGTTGCAAAGTGCATCTTGTTTTGGACCGTAGCAAAAAAAGTCCTCGTCGTCGGGGCGTGCAGGTCGTAATCAACCGCCGTCGCATAGATATCGGTGATTTGCTGGTAGAAATTCCGTTCGCTCGCACGGATATCTCGTATCTCAAGTATTAAATCCCTGAAATACTGCTTACTAAGCAAGGCACCGTTCTTCAATCGGATATCATCAAGGACATACCCGCGTAGGGCATAGTCTTTCAATACCTGCCCCGCCCATTTCCTGAAATGGGTTGCCCGTTCTGAGTTGACCCTAAACCCAACCGCAATAATCCCTTGTAGATTATAGTGCGCAATCTCGCGGGCAACTTCACGTGAACCTTCGGCTTGAACTATTCGAAAATTTCGAATAGTTGCCTCAGCCACCAACTCCCCCGAATTGAAAATCTCTTTCAGGTGATAGTTGATCGTATTAACCTCGACACCAAAGAGTTTGGCAATCAGCTTTTGCGTTAGCCACACATTCTCATCCTCAACCCGAACTTCAATTCCGTCCTCTCCGGCTTGGCTGGTGAATAGTAAAAATTCGGCAGTCGAGTTTCTGATTATGAGTCTTTTGTCCGATTTCTTTTTCATACCACTGTGACCTTTATTTTCGGTGGAAACCGTTTGAATCGCTCTTCAACATTGATGCGATCTTTATCATCTACAAAGTTGGCGCCTCTAATCACTATCATCAATGGTTTGTAATCTACCATATGACCCACAATATCAAAATATACATTTTCATCAAAGCAATCTACCAAGGGATTGGTTTGAAATGGTTACGCTATAGTTTACACTTTTACAAGTGACGGCGCACGCTTTGGAGAGACTTTTTCCTCGACTGCCTCTGTAAGAGAGTACTGCCTCCCCCGCATACTTCAGGAGAGGCCTTGGATCCAACGTGAGCTCGATACACTCAGAATGCAATCTCCTGATCAATCTCATCAAGTTCTTCACGCTCATCTGCCTTGGGAGTGGAATTTGGCTCTTTCTTGAACTCAACATGCTCAGCGACCACGAGGATACGCTCCCGATTCCCTCCATCCTTGTCAGTCCACCGCTCCTGGCGAAGTCTTCCTACCACTCTCACTCCTCTTCCTTTCTGTAGATAGATCATGCAGTTCTTACCAAGCGTTCCCCATGCCTGAACGTTGATGAACATCACCTCTTCCACGGCTTCTGCTTTTGCATTACGAAAGAACCGGTTAACGGCGATAGCAAACTTTGTCATCGCGCTTGTATTCTCCCCAAGTTCTACACGCTCGGGGTCCCTCACCAGGTTTCCTTCCAACAGTACTGAGTTCAAATTATTCATAGTTCCTCCAGACCTCATTGGTCAACTTCCCCTCCAAGCACAGGCTTGGTGTCCAAACGGGGTATGTATTACCTAAGAGAGGGTATGGAGTCTTCTGCTTCATCTATGAGTACAGTGATTGTAGTCCTTTCCTGAAAAATCTTGTCACCGTTTCTTACCTACCATCTGGATAATATTGAAATACTTCCCTACCCCTGCTTCCATCATGACAAGATCCTCTTTGGCATAGGGGTTGGGTGATTGCAGCCAATCATCCCAGGCTTGTTTGCATGAGGTCATTTCACGGAACTCGGTTATCTCAATATCAGGTTCTTTTTCCCAGAGGGCTTTCCACCAGGTAAGGGAATAGAAATACCACTCTGGAGTCCAGAAAGGTTGTATCTCTTCTGGTAACTTGCCATCAGGGAAATCTTGAGTAAACCCAGGAACTGCAACCGCAATATAGCCATCCTTTCTCACGAAGGGCAGAAGTTTCGAGAGCATATTTTCATCCGTGCCAAAGTAATGATAGGAATCCACGCTGATGATCATATCGAAATATTCATGAGCAAAGGGAATCTCTTTCGTTGCATCCACCAAGAAAGGAAATATCTTTGCATCAAGCCCACGTTCGGCAAAGCGTTTGGCATTATCGGTGGGAGATATCCACAGGTCAGCGGCAAACACGGTCACATCATATTTCTCTGCAAGCAGAATGGACGAAATCCCCATACCACATCCGAGATCAAGAATACGCATACCTCGAGCAATGGGAAGCGAGCTTGCCAGTTCCTCGGTGATCCTCATCGCATTCGGTCCCATCATCGTCTTCAGGAGAAAGTTCTTGTCATAGGTATCAGTAACGGGTGTTTTCATTCTCATTGTCCTTTTGGTAGAGATCTTCCTAGACATAGTACAACATACACCATCAAGAGACATCCTTTATAGTATGGCAAACAGGAGATTGAAGCAGAAATATTTCGCGGTAAGGACAGAGCATAAATACATTTTTATGAGAAATGTAATAATAATACGCTCAATTATAGTTACTCCCCACCCAAAATGCAGTACAATAGGCAAAAATACTAGGAGGAGTGCAACATGATTACTATCCATTCTGTCTCCTCTAAACGTGAATGGAACCAATTCTTTGCATTTCCAAACCAACTCTATAAAGACAACCCTTACTACGTACCTACCTTGATCCTCGATGAGAAATGGAACTTCAATCCAAAGAAGAACCCAGCATTCGAATATATTGATGTTGCAGCTTTTCTTGCAAGGAAGGATGGGAGGGTAGTTGGGCGTATTGCTGCCTTGATCAACCACAAGCTGAACAAGGCCCAACAGAAAAAGTATATTCGATTTACCCGCTATGATGTAATTGATGATATTGCAGTCAGCAAACTCCTTTTTGAAAAAGTCTTCTCGTGGGCCAAGGAAAAGGGAATGGATACCATCATCGGCCCCATTGGTTTCTCAGACCTCGACAAACAAGGACTCTTGGTTGAAGGATTCGACCAGCTGAGCATGTTTATCACCTTGTACAACCATCCCTACTACCATGAACACCTGCAACAACTGGGATTTACCAAAGATGTGGACTGGGTTGAATATAAGGTCTTTGTACCTGAAAAAATCGATCCAAGAATCGAGCGAATCAGTGAAATCGCACAAAAACGTCATGGATACCGCCTACTCTCCTTTACCAGCAAGAAAAAGGTACTTCCCTACGCCCACCAGATGTTCCATATGTACAATGAAGCATTTGCCGAGCTCTATGGATTCTGCCCGCTTACCGATGGACAGATCAACCTAGCAATCAAACAGTTTCTAAGCCTGGTAAGTCTTGAATACATCTACGTCGTTGTGGATGCCACAGAGAAGGTCATAGGGTTTGGAATCATGGTCCCTTCCCTCTCCTTGGCAATGCAGAAATCGCGTGGGCGTCTGTTTCCGCTTGGTTTTGTCCGGATTCTCAGGTCACTCAAGAAGCACGAAGTGCTGGATATGTACCTTATCGCAGTCAAACCTGAATATATGGGAAGAGGGGTGAATGCCATCATCCTCCAGGAAGGTATCAAGACAGCACTCGCAAACGGGGTCCGTTACGCTGAGACCGGCCCTGAGTTGGAGTACAACGAGAATGTGCAAACGCAGTGGAAGAGCTTCAAGACCGAACAACACAAACGAAGGCGTTGCTATATTCGCACTCTCGAGTAAACGCTCCTTGGCTGCACCAAAATATTTTTCCTGTAACCTCACATCAGATTTACAGAAAACTCACAAAACCACACTCTTTCATGAAATCAAAACAAATCTTTCATACATAACAAATTTATCTTTCCTAGATTAGAATTGACTTTGGAGTTGTCAAGACCTACGATACCTATAAGGTGCTGGTTACAAAAGGAGATAGACGTAATCAGAGTTAGGAGAAGGCATCTTACATTCCTGAAGGAGGAATTCTGTATGAAAAAAGTCATTCTTGTTCTCATGGTCCTAATGGTTATGGGCAGTGTAATCTTTGCCCAAGCATCAGCCGAAACGAAAAACCCAGTGCTACGTATCATCACCTGGTCAGGGTATGCCCCGCAGGAACTGCTTGATAAGTTCACAGAGGAAACCGGCTACAAGGTTGAGGTGACCCTCAGCAACAACGAAGAGATGATCAGCAAGCTCAGAGCAACCCGTGGCGGTGGTTTTGACCTTGCCCAGCCCTCACAGGACCGCATCTCCTCTGTCGTTGAGCAGTATGGCATCTACCAGCCGATCGACTATGCAAGGATCGAGACCGAACAGATTGATGCTTCCCTGCTTGAGGCAGTGAAGAAAAACACCTCGGTGGATGGAGAATCCTACGCTGTTCCACACGTGTATGGAACTGAAGGCTTGGTGGTTAACAAGGCCTTGGCACCGGATGTTAAGGATTTCAAGGATCTTCTCGATCCCAAGTATGCAGGAAGAGTATCCTACCGCCTGAAGAGACCTACCCTTATAGGCATGGGATTCTCTCTCGGCTACGATCCATTCGAGCTCTATAATGACCCAGAGGCATATCAAGACTTCCTTGATGAGATGGAGAAAGTCCTCATCGCTGGCAAGCCTTCAGTAAAAACCTATTGGGACAACGGAGACCAGCTGTTGCAGTCGCTCCGCTCTGAAGAGGTTTGGGCAGCATCAGCATGGGAACAGGCTGGATGGAAGCTTCACGCTGAGAACCCAAACATTGACTATTTCGCACCAACCAGTGGAGCACTTGCCTGGGTCGACACCTTCGCCATCCCGGCAAAGAGTGAAAACCTTGATGCAGCATATGCATACATCAACTTCATGCTGGAACCTGAGAATGCTGCATTCTTCACCAACCGGGAGACCTATGGAACAGCTTCCAAGGATGCTGTGAATTATCTTGATCCCGAGATCAAGGCAAACTTTACCCGTGGCCTACCGCCTGAGGTACTGGCAAACATCAACTGGTATCCGACCGTCCCAGCAGGAATTGAAGAGATGGAAGGCAAGACCCTCGACAAGGTAAAGGCTGCTCGCTAGCAGAAATAATCAACGTATTGCCAATAGCTGTTTCATTACAGCTATTGGCATCTCATCAAGGTAAAGAACAGTATGGATAGTGCACTCTCAGTACAAAACATCACCAAACGATTTGGTGATTTCACTGCAGTTGACCAGGTCTCATTTGAAGTAGAGGACGGAAAGTTCTTTTCTATTCTAGGGCCGTCGGGCTGTGGAAAGACTACACTCCTGCGAATGATTGCAGGGTTTTACAAGCCTGACGGAGGAACCATCCTCTTCAACGGAAAAAACATGGATGGGGTTGCCCCCAATAAGCGGCCTGTAAACCTGGTGTTTCAGAATCTTGCACTTTTTCCCATGATGAATGTGCATGAGAATATTGCATTCGGGCTACGGCGAAGAGGAGAGAAAGGACCTGGTGTAGACAAGAAGGTCCGGGAATTACTGGAGCGGGTCGGTCTGCCGGAATCAGGAAAAAAACAGATCAACCAACTCTCGGGTGGGCAAAAACAACGCATCGCCATTGCACGCTGCCTGATCATGGAACCAACGGTGCTCTTGCTCGATGAACCCTTGGGTGCTCTCGATGCCAAGTTGCGTGAACATATGAAAGTGGAACTTAAGACACTGCAATCCCAGGTTGGAACAACCTTTGTGTATATCACCCATGACCAGAGTGAAGCCATGGTAATGAGTGATATGGTTGCAGTCATGAACAACGGACATTTTGAACAGATAGGGACACCCCAACAGCTCTACCACGAACCAAAGTCCTCATTTGTTGCCCAGTTTGTAGGAAACAACAACAAACTACGGGTAAAACTTCACAGTGATCAAAGCGGCAACACCATAGCCAGATATGCTGATAGGTATGACTTTCGTCTGGCCCAGAGATTTGAAACCGCAACTGATAGTGAGGAATATGATCTCTTCATACGCCCAGAGGCTGTGATCATCAATCCCGGAGAAGGGAGAGAGAATTTCCAAAGCCTTCCTGTAGAAGTTACCTCAATCCTCTTTGATGGAGGAAATAGCCGTCTTTTGGTCAAGCCTTTGGGAACTGAGGAGGAATTAGTGATTGCACTTCCCCAGACAAGGGAATACGACCATATCCGCTCAAAGGATCGCATACAGGTTGGTTGGGACCTGAATAAGACTGTCTGCTTCAAGCGCAGTGATTGGAAGTTATATGATGAAGAATAGACAACATATCAAATGGGGTTTTCTCTTCTTTTTCCTGCCCGTCGTACTCTGGCTCTTTCTCTTGATTGTACTCCCCCACCTTGAGTTGCTGAGGCTCTCTTTCTCCAAGGCAAATACTGGTAAATTCACCTTGGACAACTATCTAGCCTTCTTTAAGGAGCCCATCTACTGGCTCACCTTTGTACGTACCGCAGGATATTCGATTATTGTTACCTTCCTGGTAATGGTCATTTCCCTCCCAGTCTCATTCTATATCTCGAAGATAGCGAGAGGGCGAATGACCGGAGCACTGATGATCCTCATTCTGGTACCCTTCTGGGTCAGTGAACTTATCCGTGTCTATGGCTGGATGATTCTCCTCAGGGAGAGTGGAATCCTCAATCATTTCCTTGTCTCAATAGGTCTGTTCAAAGAGCCTGTTGAGATGCTCTACAATGACATCACCATGATCATGGGCTTGGTATATACCAGCATGCTCTTCATGGTGGTCCCTGTTTTGGGTGTAATGGATGACTTGGATAATTCTCTTATCGAGGCAGCCTATGACCTAGGGGCATCGAAGATATCCATCTGGAGGACCATCATTATTCCCCACTGTGCTTCCGGGCTCGTCAATGGAGGAATCATTGTATTCATGTTGGTCCTAGGAAGCTACCTGACCCCTAACCTGATGGGAGGCAAGAACTCCCTCTGGTTTACTGAACAGATTTACAACCAGATAATCCTCTATTTCAACTGGAACCAGGGAGCAGCCTTTGGGTTCCTGCTCTTGGCCCTCTCATCGCTGATCATTTGGGTTCTTCTCAAGCTCACCAAACAAAACCTGAAGGAGGTGGTAAAATGATCAGAAGCTTACCTTCCTCAAAGAAATATCGTGGAGGATTCACCATCTTCATCATCCTCTATTTTACTTTCCTCTTTGCACCGCTGTTAGTAACAATGATTCTTGCATTCAATGACTCCATGTACCCTTCCCTTCCCTGGCAGGGATTCACCCTTGACTGGTTCTTTGGCAATGGACCGGATAAATATGGCATCTTTCACGACCAAACCAACCTGAGAAGCCTATTCACCTCATTCAAGGTAGCCATAGCAGTCATGATCGTTTCAACATTCCTCGGAACTTGTGCGGCATTTCTCTTTGAACAGGAGAACTTCCGGTTCAAGAACGCACTCTACTTTCTCATGATAGCCCCCTTGGTTATTCCTGGAGTCATCCTCGGTATCTCCATCCTGATGTTCTCCAACACCATAGGGCTGTTCATCGAGAACCACCTGGGCATCTATGTTTCATTTCTTGGTCCTGGATTTCCTTTGGTGGTACTCGGCCAGTCCTCGTTCATCTCTACTATTGTTGCGTTGGTCGTCTCTGCCCGATTGAAGAAGTTCGACCACACCTTGGAAGAAGCCGCCTACAACCTGGGAGCAAACAAGGCGGAAGTGCTTTGGTTCATCACCCTCAAGTACCTGAGGCCTTCAATTATTGGTGGGGCAGCGATGGCTTTCCTTATGTCCTTTGAGAACTTCAACACCACCATATTTCTCGTAGGTTCACAGGCAACACTACCTATAAACATGTACATGCAAGTACGTGATGGATCCACCCCGGTGATCAATGCCATCTCATTCCTGCTCATTCTTGGCACTTCCATTTTTGCAGTGGTTAATCTCACCAAGGGGAACAAGAAACTGCTCTAGGGCATATAATGTGGAGTGAGGAACGATACACAATGATTGAAACGGAACGATTACTCCTACGAGAGATGACCCAGGAGGACTACCCCTCCCTTGCTGCAATTCTTCAGGATGAGCAGACGATGTACGCATATGAATCTCCATTCAGTGCAGAGGAAACACAGGCTTGGCTGGATAGGAATCTTGCCAGGTACAGAACAGATGGATTTGGGCTATGGGCTGTTATCCTGAAAGATACTGGTACCATGATAGGGCAGGCTGGCCTGACATGGCAATCCATAGGAGGGTCATCAGATGTGCTGGAAGTTGGGTATCTGTTCAATCGCAGCTACTGGGGGAAAGGATATGCAATTGAAGCAGCAAGAGCATGCAAGGAGTATGCCTTCAGCACGCTGAACAGCAGTGAAGTCTACTCCATCATACGCGACTGTAATGTTGCTTCAATGAATGTTGCTATCCGAAACGGCATGCTTGCCAGAGGTAGCTTCATTAAGCACTACCGCGGATTGGATATGCAACACTTGGTATTTTCAGTCAAAAGAGAACCCTCAATCACCTAGAAAACCAAAGCCTATCGCTGGTTTATCTCTTTGGATTACGAGGAAACCAACCTTTTGCAACCCGCTCTTCTTGCTCGAACAACTCGTGGATACTCCATAGGGATGAGAACCCGGTAATACTGACCACCGCTGATAACGTGGCGTTCTCAATCCAAAGGGAGAGAATAACCAACAGGATTCCGACTACCAAAAAAACCGGCCATACCCTTTTGCCAAAATAATACTCCCCTTTGATGACTATTGGATGGAATACCCCAATGATAAGAAATGCAGCTGCCCCGATCAGTATTCCTTGGAAACTCATACATCCTCCTCAATGCATACGTACAGATTTATCTTGATGTCCTCAGAATAGGTACATCAAGAACTCTTTTCCTCATAGTTACAATCGAAGATTGGCACATTATTCATCACTGAAGAATATTCCCATGCTAGAATCACTGTGAATACCATCTAATGAAAGTTAAGGAAATTTGTATGAACCGATGTAGCTGGACAGGCGAGAATCCTCTCTTGGTAGAATACCATGACAAAGAGTGGGGCGTACCGCTCCATGATGACCAGAGACAGTTTGAGTATCTGAGCATGGAAGTTATGCAGTGTGGACTGAGCTGGCTCACGGTATTGAAAAGACGGGAAGCCCTCCGCTCGGCATTTGATGATTTCAATGTCTCCAAGGTTGCTGGCTATGGCGATGAACGCGTCGATGAGATTATGAAAATGGAGAGAATGATTCACTCCCCAAGAAAAATCCGGGCAATCATTACCAATGCAAAAGCATTCCTACCGATCCAGGAGGAATTCGGTTCATTCTCATCATATCTCTGGGGGTTTACCGGGAACAAGACAATGGAATATCCAGGTCATGCAGACGGGGGTATCGTTATAGCCAGGAATGAACTCTCCGATATAATCAGCAAGGACCTCAAGAAGCGGGGATTCACCTTTCTTGGTTCCATCACCATCTATGCCCACCTGCAAGCTGCGGGCATCATCAATGACCATGAGGCAACTTGTTTTCGGTATCACCAAGGAGGTTAAACTCTTGCCAGTATTTGCTCATGTACTGCTCTTGGCTTCATCCAATACGTATATTGGCAAAAGCAATAGGCCAATTTAGCAATGTATGGTAGACTTTACAGTGAAAATGTCCTGCTTGTAGAAGTCGGATTTCTGTACAGAAAAGACAATCTCTACGAACAGTAAGGCAAGTCTGGGCAGCTGGAAACATTTTAAGAAGCATGCTCGATGACTGAACTGATCAGCAACATACTACGAGGCAGTGTCTCATCGGTTATGTATGTTATTAATGACCCTTACAAAGTCCAGATTCGACCGTAAGCGTATTATCAGCATTGCAATCTTTGTGTTTGTCATCAATATGACCAGCACCCTTTGGTTTTACTTCAAGGGAGACCTCACAGGGTTGTCCCGATTTACTGTATTGATGTTCATCGTGGTTGGCCTTCTTATCAAGTCATTTACCAAAATGAGTTTCATGCAATGGAGTTTCACCTTTCTCACCACCATCAATATTGCGATGATGATCATCCTCAGCTTTCATCTTGGTAGACTGTTCCCCTATCCACAATATGCCAATACCGTCTTCCGGTTTTTCCTCTACCTATTCGTTATTACCATGTTCAGGAAACACTTCCTGAGGACCTATCAAACGGTTGTGAGCGACTGGCCCGTCTTCTCTGGATTGATGATCTGCATCTTTTTGAACCTATCCTACTTCTTCTTTGTTACAGACGATATTATGGAAACTTTGGCTATCAATCGATGGCCGATGCTCCTCTTGGTTGCCCTCTCCTTGTCCGCTTATGGCACGGTATTCTTCTCTTTCAGAAGATTCCTGGCCATGCTCGACTTGGAGAATGAAAATATAAAAATCCATAATGAGACAGAAATACTCCAAAAAGTTGCTGCAAAACTGGAAGTCTATGCCAACTATGACGCACTTACAGGCCTCCCCAATAGAAGGATATTCTTTACGAAATTGGAAACAATCGTTTCAAAAGCCAAAACAAACGCAATAAAATGTGCACTCCTCTATATAGACCTTGACTCCTTCAAAGTCATCAATGACACCTATGGCCACGAAGTTGGTGATAGGGTGCTTGTTACCGTGGGGAGACGACTACTGAACTGTGTCCGTGAAACTGATTTCGTGGCACGATTGGCTGGTGATGAATTTGCAATCATCATGCAGGATATCGAAGACACTAATCAGGCAAAACAATTCGCCATGAGAGTGCATTCCGTTCTGCAAGAACCCATAGCAATCGATACCATAACCTGTAGTATAAACGCTTCCATCGGCATCTCCATCTATCCTGAGGCTGGAGATAACGGGGAGGCATTGCTGAGGAACGCTGACGCTGCATTGTATGAAATCAAGAAACACGGCAAGGGCGGAATCGGGATCTATAACCATAACGTGTTATAAAAACAAGAGTTGTATCATATTTTTCTATTCAGTATCCAAGATCTATAGCTCATTCACAAACCCCTGGAACTCTGCCTGAGGTATGAGCTGTAACACTTGGGGAATAGATGCTACCAATAGCAGGATTCTGAAAAAACATCCCTCTAACCGCGCAAAATCATACTTTGGTATGAAGCGCTGGGGTTTACAGCTTCAGTCCAACCGTATGATTGCATAGTAAATCGCGACTATCCATAAAACGGGAATGGTAGTGAAGTTCGGATTGCTCCCAAATAGCAAAATGAGGATCCCTAGATAGGTATAGGTCACACATGCAACACTTGCAATTATCGCATAGAGCATCATTTTGTGACCTCATCTTACTACGCAGTTTTCTCCTTGGCAATTGCTATTTTTAGCCACGAAGAAAGATATGCCTAGGAATCTGATGCGTAAAAATTTTTACTTTCTGCTCATTATGGCTTATAATGGGCTCATTATAGGGGAGGAACCGTGAAAATTCAAAAACAACAAGCAATGCGCACCGTACTTTATGCGCTTGCGCCACTCTGCCTTGCTGCAATTTATTTTTTCGGCTGGCGTTTTATCGCCATCTTGGTAGTTGTAGGGGCAACGGGACTGTTATGCGAATGGCTCATGGCACGCCGCTATGGCTTTAAGATTACTGAGTCCCTGTTTGTCTCATGCACGCTCTTTGCGCTCTCACTACCGCCTACC